>NZ_JBSZCK010000040.1:0-573315 GCF_054166905.1 Mongoliitalea sp.
CTTGCCGACGATCTACTTTGACTTTGATAAGAGTACGCTGAGATCGGTGCACAAGAAGGAACTGGAGCGTACAGCGATCATGTTGAAGCGCATGTCCAATCTGCAGCTGTTCATTGCGGGTCATACGGATCAACGTGGCAGTGAGGAGTACAACAAAGGCCTGAGCGAGCGCAGGGCGGCAGTGGTGATGGATTACCTGGTCAACAGGGGAGTGGAAGCTGCCAGAATGCAGTACGAATGGTTCGGCAAAACCCAGCCAATCAATGATTGCGGAACCGTACCGTGCACAGAAGCCATGCATCAATTGAACAGAAGAACAGAGCTCAGATTGGGCGGAGTGAAATAGAAGTTTTAAAATAAGTTGTCACTATGAATTTAAGATAAAGGGGGATTAGGGTGCTCCTTTATCTTAAATTGTTTCTCAAACTATATGTTGTTACCCAAACAAAATGCGAAAGGTTATTGTGTACTAGCCAACACAAGTAAATCAATTCATAGAATCTTGAATTCACTAAACTCGCTAGAGTTTGAATGTCTAGGAATCTTTGTGTTAAATGATGACATCCCTGATCAATTAAACAATTTGACACGTATTCCTGACTTTTTGTTTTTAGAAAATTGTGAAGAAGCTGATGCTGTGAAGTCATTGTTCAAAATGCAGTACAGCAGAACGTCCATAGTTTATTTAGAGCAGAGAGGAGCGCTTGTGCGATCTAATCCTCCAGAACTAGGAATGGGTGAAACGATTCTATTGATTTAAAAAAACCAAAAAAAAGACCTCCAATTTCGGAGGTCTTTTTTTTATTTGATGACTGAGAAGTCAAAAGTTTCAAGGAATTTGGTAGTGAAGTCCCCTTTTTTGAACTGTTCATCATTTAACAGTGCAATATGGAAAGGGATGGTTGTTTTGATACCATCAATAACAAATTCTTCCAAGGCTCTTCTCATCCGAAGCATTACTTCTTCTCTTGACTGACCACTTACAATAAGCTTTGCAATCATAGAATCATAATTAGGTGGAATGACATATCCTGCATATACATGACTATCGATACGAACACCCTTACCACCGGGTAGATGTAAATTTTGTATCTTACCTGGGCTTGGACGGAATCCATTAGCAGGGTCCTCTGCATTGATTCTGCATTCCATGGAAAAGAGTTTCGGGTAATAGTTTTTACCTGAAATCTTTTCTCCCGCTGCAACTTTGATTTGTTCTTTGATCAAGTCAAAATCAGTTACTTCTTCTGTAATCGGGTGCTCTACTTGGATACGGGTATTCATTTCCATGAAGTAGAAGTTTCGGTGTTTGTCCACCAAAAACTCAATTGTTCCTGCGCCTTCATAAGCGATTGCCTCAGCACCTTTAATGGCAGCCTTACCCATAGCCTCTCTTAACTCATCTGTGATGAAAGGTGAGGGAGTTTCTTCTACCAGTTTTTGGTGTCTTCTTTGGATGGAGCAATCCCTTTCAGATAAATGGCATGCACGACCAGAGCTATCACCCACGATTTGGATTTCAATATGCCTTGGCTCTTCTACAAACTTTTCAAGATATAAACCATCATTGCCAAATGCAGCAGCAGATTCCTGTCTTGCATCATCCCAAGCTTTTTTGAACTCGGATGATTCTTTGACAATGCGCATACCTCTACCACCACCACCTGCAGTTGCTTTTAAGATCACAGGATATCCCATTTCTTCAGCAAGTTTTAATCCTTGCTCCATGGAATCCAATAGACCTTCAGATCCAGGGATTGTAGGTACGCCAGCAGCTTTCATGGTAGCTTTAGCGGTAGCTTTATCACCCATTTTGTTGATCATCTCTGGACTGGCACCGATAAATTTGATACCATACTCTTCACAGATTCTGGAGAATTCTGCATTCTCAGAAAGGAAGCCATATCCTGGATGGATAGCATCTGCATTGGTAATTTCGGCAGCTGCGATGATTCTAGGGATATTTAAATAAGAGTCTCTACTTGGAGGAGGTCCGATGCATACAGCTTCATCAGCAAAGCGAACATGAAGACTATCTTTGTCAGCAGTGGAATACACGGCAACAGTTTTAATCCCCATTTCCTTGCAGGTTCTGATTACTCGTAAAGCAATCTCACCTCTGTTGGCTATTAATATTTTTTTAAACACAACGATTGATTTTGATGAAACATGTCAGCTTATCCAGCTGGGTCTACTAAGAATAAAGGCTGATCATATTCTACTGGTTGAGCATTTTCAACCAATACTTTTACAATTCTACCTGACACCTCAGACTCAATTTCATTAAATAATTTCATCGCTTCGATGATGCAAACAGTTTGACCAGGTTTAACAGTATCTCCAACATTGACAAATGCATCTGCATCTGGATTTGGGGTTCTGTAGAATGTTCCGATCATTGGAGATTTGATCTCAATCAGCTTACTTGTGTCTTCTTTAGGAGCAGTAGGAGCCGCAGGGCTTGGAGCAGGAGCTACGGCGGCAGGAGCTGGGGAAGGAACTGCCACAGGAGCAGGAGCTGCTTCAAATTTTACAGTAGGTGCTTCAGAATACTTTTTTATAGAAAGTTTGAATTCTTCTGTTTCAATTTTCACTTCTGCTAATCCAGAATTTGATATGAAGTCAATAAGCTCTTGAATTTCTTTTGCTTTCATGTGATTCAATTTTGAGGGTTTAAGTTTGATAACCATAAAAAAGCCTTTACCGAAAGAATTCTTTCAGTAAAGGCCGAGAATTTATTTTACACGTTCAGAGTACGAGCCGTCACGTGTATCTACTTTGATCATTGTATCTTGCTCTACAAACAGAGGAACCATTACAGTAGCACCTGTTTCCATAGTGGCAGGCTTTAATGCATTGGTTGCAGTATCTCCTTTGATACCTGGTTCTGTATACGTGATCATCAACTCTACAAATGGAGGCAACTCCACTGAAAGAGGCGTTTCTGTTTCTGCATGAACAAGAATGTCCACCATCTGACCTTCTTTCAGCAAGTTAGGTCTTTCAATTAGTTTTTCCGCAATAGGTATTTGTTCAAATGTCTCAGTGTCCATGAAGTTATACCCATAGTCATCCACGAAAATGAACTGATGCGGCCTTTTTTCTACGCGTGCTGTGGTTACTTTTTCACCGGCATTATAGGTTTTATCCAAGACCTTCCCTGTGGTGAGACTTTTAAGTTTTGTTCTTACAAACGCAGCACCTTTACCGGGTTTGACGTGCTGAAATTCTACAATGGAGTAAATGTCATTGTTCATTTCAAGACATAATCCATTTTTGAAATCTGCTGTACTTGCCATTATATTTCAGGTTTAATTTATTTCTTATTTTGATCCATCATAGCCCCATTTCAGATAAATAGATCCCCAAGTGAATCCTCCTCCGAATGCTGCTAGAATAATATTGTCTCCTTTCTTAAGTTGTGGTTCATAATCCCACAAACACAAAGGTAATGTTCCGGCAGTAGTATTTCCATAACGTTCAATGTTCAACATTACTTTCTCTGGACCTACCCCCATTCTATTAGCTGTAGCATCAATAATTCTTTTATTGGCTTGGTGAGGAACCAACCAAGCAATATCCTCTGATTTGAGATTGTTTTTTTCCATGATTTTCGCACTCACATCAGCCATATTAGTTACCGCAAATTTGAAAACGGTAGAGCCTTCTTGGAATGCAAAATGCTCACGGGCATTTACAGACTCTACGGTAGCAGGCTTTCTACTTCCACCGGCTTTCATATGCAGGTAAGGTGCGCCTGAACCATCAGCGCGTAGCATGGAATCCATTACTCCTACCTCCTCTTCTGTAGGTTCAAGAAGTACTGCCCCACCACCATCGCCAAAAATAATACAGGTTGCACGATCCTGATAATCAATAATGGAGGACATTTTGTCTGCACCTACCACGATCACTTTCTTGTGCATGCCAGTTTCAATGAATTGAGAACCCATGGTCAATGCATATAAAAAGCCAGAACAAGCTGCTGAAATATCAAAACTAAAACTGTTTTTTGCACCCACACCATCTGCGATAATGTTAGCCGTGGCTGGGAAAGGCATGTCCGGTGTAACTGTTGCACAAATGATTAGGTCAATATCTTCTGGATCGGTATTGGTTTTTTTTAATAATCCCTTGATAGCATTGATTCCGATTACTGATGTTCCCTGATTTTCTCCTTTAAGGATACGTCTTTCTTTGATGCCTGTTCGGGTAACAATCCATTCGTCATTGGTGTCTACCATGGTTTCTAACTCTCTGTTAGTTAGAACATATTCCGGTACCCATCCGTGGACGCCAGTAATCACTGCTCTGGTTTTCTTCATTTGATATTGTTTTTGTAGGTCTGATTACTTACCTCGATTTTGCTTTATTTGTCTGTGTTGATTAGTTGTATTTGACACACTTATTTATTGGACAAGCTTTCAAAATTATCTAAAAACTGCATTTTCACCAAAGTTTTTTGTTGGAAGAACGCAGTAGGTGATGATAGGTCAGTCAATTAGCCCTTTTTTCAGTTATTTTTTGCCCCAAAAAAGAAAATCCACTGCCTGTAGGGCAATGGATTTTGGTATAAGGCCTTATACGTAAATTAAGCTAGAACTTCTTTTTCCATAATCACTTGACCCTTGTAATATAACTTACCGTCAAGCCAGAAAGCTCTGTGAGGAAGGTGCATTTCACCTGTGGTAGGGCATTGCGCCAATCCAGGAGCTGTCAACTTATAGTGTGTTCTCCTTTTGTCTCTTCTTGTTTTCGAAATTTTTCGTTTAGGATGTGCCATCGCTATACTATGTTTAGATTAATCTTTTGCTTTTAACTTATTTAATATTGCCCATCTAGGGTCAACTTCTTTTTCTTCCTTAGGTTCTTCAGGAGATTCATCTTCAAAGGAATCTTCTCCGTCTATGTATACATAAACACCATCTCCTTCAAAATCTTCATCATCCATCTCATCTTCATAATCCGGATGAATTTTTTTTGCGGGAATTGCAATTAAAATATACTCATACAGTAATTGAGCAACATTGATACTTGGAGTGTCCTTGGTGATGATAAATAAATCTTCACTCAACTCCTGTTCTGCTACTCCATATTTGTAGATGACTTTTTCATCTAACTCAAGTGGGTAATCAAACTCTTCCAAGCTTCTGTCACAAACCAGCCTTACGGTGCCTTGTATGTGAAAATCAACCTCAATCACTGCTGAGGTCTTTTTTAACTTGGCAGAAGTATTGATTCGAGCATCTTTAACCCATTCTGTTGCTTCGAAAAACTCAAAGAAATCTCCATAGACATCAAAAGAAAAGGCATGATCTCCTTCTCTTAATTTCACTATGTCAATATTGTAATTCCTTAAGAATTTCATCACTACTCTTTAATTCAAGACCGCAAATTTAGGCAAACTTTGTAGAAAAAGGAAATTTGGCAAACAATTATTTGTCAGTCAAATTCTTAACTTGATCAATACTCCTCACTATCAATTGGATTGGGTAAGATTTTAAACCTTTTGTTGAAGGTGAAATTGTTACTTTTTTCTCCAAAAACAATTGTTTATTCTTTTAGCTCAAATGTTTACCTTTGCCTTTCCAAAAAACAGCTCCTCATAATCGAATGATTTTCTTCTTTCAATCCCCAAACAAACTAGTTTACGCCGTAGAGTCGGCATCTCCAATTGCAGCAGCAGATTTAGAGAAATTATCCTGGCTTCTTGGCAACGCAAACTTGAGTGAACAAGCATCTATTGCAGGTGAATTTGTTGGTCCAAGAAAAGAAATGGTGACTCCTTGGTCAACCAATGCAGTAGAAATCACCCTCAACATGGGTATCATAGGAATCAAGCGAATGGAGGAGTTTACACCAATGGCAGCTGACCTAAAAATCGACCCCATGCTTCAACGGGTATATCAAGGATTGGATCAAGAGATTTTTGATATTCACATGAGTCCCGAACCGATAAAACCTATTGAAAATATTGCCGAATATAGCAAACAGGAAGGCTTGGCTTTGAGTGAGGAGGAGATTGAATATTTGAATGACGTAAGCGATAAATTGGGGAGGAAGTTGACGGATTCGGAAGTTTTTGGATTCAGTCAGGTTAATTCAGAGCACTGCAGACACAAAATTTTCAATGGTAATTTCATTATTGATGGCGAAGAAAAACCGCATACACTTTTTCAATTGATCAAAGAAACATCTAAGAAACACCCCAATAGAATTGTTTCTGCCTACAAAGACAATGTGGCTTTTGTAGAAGGTCCAAAGGTGCAGCAGTTTGCCCCTAAGAGACAGGATGAAGCAGATTTTTTTGACATTAATGCCATTGATTCAGTGATTTCCCTAAAAGCAGAGACTCACAATTTCCCAACAACCGTAGAGCCATTTAACGGTGCTGCAACAGGTTCGGGAGGTGAAATCAGGGATCGGATGGCTGGAGGTACAGCTTCGATTCCTTTGGCAGGTACTGCCGTATATATGACTTCCTATGCCCGTTCGGAGGAAGGTCGTTCTTGGGAAAAGAATTTGGCTGAAAGGAAATGGTTATACCAAACCCCTTTGGATATTTTGATCAAAGCATCCAATGGAGCTTCAGATTTTGGAAATAAATTTGGTCAGCCTCTGATTTGTGGTTCTTTATTGACATTTGAGCATGAGGAGCAAGGGAAAAATCACGGTTTCGATAAAGTGATTATGTTGGCCGGAGGAATCGGCTTTACCAATAAAGCATACGCAAAAAAGTCAGAACCATCCAAAGGTGATCAGATTGTCGTCATGGGCGGTGATAATTACCGCATCGGCATGGGAGGTGGCGCTGTGTCTTCTGTCAATACAGGTGAATTTAGCAATGCTATTGAGCTCAATGCTATACAGCGCTCCAATCCAGAGATGCAAAAAAGAGTCTCAAATGTGATTCGGGCGATGGCAGAAAGCTCGGAAAACCCGATTATCTCTATTCACGATCATGGAGCAGGGGGGCACTTAAACTGTCTTTCTGAATTGGTGGAAAGTACAGGAGGCACTATCTATGTAGATAAACTCCCAGTGGGAGATCCTACCTTGTCTGCGAAAGAAATCGTAGGGAATGAGTCCCAAGAGCGAATGGGATTAGTCGTACATCCTAAAGATGTTGCCACCTTACAAAAAATAGCCGATCGCGAACGTGCACCGTTTTACGTCGTGGGTGAGACTACGGGGGATATGCATTTCAAATTTGAAAATTCCCAAACAGGTGAAAAGCCAATCGATTGGAATCTGGCGTATATGTTTGGAAGCTCACCAAAAACAATCTTGGAGGATACTAAACAAGAACAACATTTTGCTGAGCCTGATTATTCAACAGAGCAATTAAAAACATATATCAAAGAAGTGCTTCAATTAGAGGCGGTAGCATGTAAAGATTGGTTAACTAATAAGATTGATAGATCTGTAACAGGCCGTGTAGTCAAACAGCAGACAGTAGGGGAGATTCAATTACCTTTGAACAATGTGGCAGTAATGGCTTTGGACTTTACAGGTGAAAAAGGAATAGCAACATCTATAGGCCATGCTCCAGTAGCTGCCTTGGCAAATCCTGAAGCTGGTTCAAGATTAGCAATAGCCGAGGCCATGACCAACCTAGTTTGGGCACCGATAGAGCAGGGCTTGCAAGGGATTTCCTTGTCTGCTAACTGGATGTGGCCAGCAAAGAATGCCGGTGAAAATGATCGTTTGTATAGAGCAGTTGAGGCAATTTCTGAGTTTTCGATTGCATTAGGAGTAAATGTTCCCACAGGGAAAGACTCGTTGTCAATGACACAAAAATATCCTGATGGTAAGACGGTATATTCTCCTGGAACTGTGATCATTTCAACCGTTGCCGAATGTTCAGCACCAACAAAAACAATTTCACCGGATTTAAAACCTGTCGAAGGATCCAAAGTCTTTTATATAGATTTCTCTAAAGATTCAGCCAAACTAGGTGGTTCTAGCTTTGCTCAAGTGCTGAATACGGTAGGGAATGAAACTCCTGATGTGAAAGATGTAGCGTATTTTGCACAGGCCTTTATGGTGATCCAAAAATTGATTGAAGACCAAGCCATTCTTTCAGGACATGATATTTCCTCTGGAGGTTTAATTACAGCATTGTTGGAAATGTGTTTCCCTTCCACCACGGTAGGCCTTCATGTAAAAACTGACCGATTGACGGATAAAGATCTTATCAAAGCATTATTTGCTGAAAATCCTGGTGTACTCATTCAGGTGCAGGAAGTTGAAAAGGTTCGTGCGCTTTTGGATAATTATGGGATTGCTTATGTTTCGCTTGCCGAGGTTACGACTACGGGTAAAGTAATTTTTACCGATATGTCTTTAGAGCTTTCTGTAGAAGAAATGAGAGATACTTGGTTTAAGTCATCCTACCTCTTGGACAAGCATCAAAGTGGTGAACGATTAGCTTTGGCTAGAAAAGAAAACTATAAGCAACAACCGCTTTCATATACGTTTTCAGATACCTGGGGAGGTACTTTTGATGCTTATCGCCTGAACCCTTATAGAAGAGTGACTTCCGGAAAACGAGCTGCGATAATCCGTGAAAAAGGGGTGAATGGAGATCGGGAGATGGCCTACTCTTTATGGTTAGCGGGTTTTGATGTGAAAGATGTTCATATGACAGATCTGATTGCAGGTAGAGAAAACCTGGAAGATGTGCAAATGATTGTCTTCGTGGGTGGATTTTCTAATTCCGATGTTTTGGGTTCTGCCAAGGGTTGGGCTGGAGCATTTTTGTACAATGAAAAGGCCAAAGCAGCCTTGGATAACTTTTATGCGAGAAAAGATACGCTCAGTTTAGGGGTATGTAATGGATGTCAGTTGATGGTAGAATTAGGTTTGATAGCCAAAGAACATACTCAAAAGCCAAAAATGTTGCACAATGAAAGCCACAAGTTTGAATCTGGCTTTGTGAATGTGAGTATCCCTGAAAATAATACCGTGATGTTGCAATCATTGGCAGGTCAGCGATTGGGTGTTTGGATTGCCCATGGGGAAGGTAAATTCTATCTTCCGGAAGGAAAAGATGCTTACCATATTGGTATGACTTACAGTTATGAAGCTTATCCAGGCAATCCAAATGGCTCTGATTTTGCCGTCGCAGGTATCGCTTCTGCTGATGGTAGACACCTTGCCATCATGCCGCATATTGAGCGGTCTATTAAGCCTTGGAATTGGCCATACTATCCTGCTGATCATGCAGAAGACGAGGTCACGCCATGGATAGAGGCCTTCAAAAACGCCTACCATTGGATTGAGAAAAATGCATGATAAATTCATACAACCCCTCCAAGTGGAGGGGTTTAGTTTTTTCAACGCTTCGCGAAATTTGCAATTTCGTGAACCAGATAAGGTGGGATTTGCAATCCCAATGATGAATATGTTTTTAGGATTGGGGCTTTCTTTCTATTTTTAGGCATGCAATTGACAACTTCATTTTCCATACCTGAAGCGCAGGTAAAAATCAACCATCAGTCGGGTATTTATGCCATCGGCTCCTGTTTTTCTACTGTTATTGGAGATAAATTGACTGAAAGAAAATTCCCGGTCTTGAATAATCCTTTCGGAACTATTTTCAATCCCATTTCAATTGCCAGGGTGATGGAGGACTCTCTATTGGAGATGCCATTGGACAAAAAGTTGGTGTTGGTGAGAGATGGATTATACCTGCATTATGGGATGCACTCGGATGTGGTGGCCTACAGTCAGGATTCCTTAGAGCGGTTAATTTTAAAAAAGCAACAACATACCCAACAAGTACTGGAACGGGCTTCCCATGTCCTGATTACCTTGGGTACTGCTTGGGTCTATGAGTTTGGAGATGAAAAAGAAGTAGTTGCCAATTGTCATAAACAGCCTGGGCATCTTTTTGAAAAAAGATTATTGCATCCGGATGAAATTCAAAAAGCTTTTGCAGGATTTTTTAATCTTTTGGTAGAAGTCAATCCTACGATTCAAGTTATTTTGACCGTTAGTCCGGTACGTCACATCAAAGATGGGATTCCTCAAAATCAATTGAGTAAATCAGTCCTACGAATGGCAGCAAATGACTTGGAAGAGACCTATGATTTTGTTCATTACTTTCCAAGTTATGAGATCATGATGGATGAACTGAGGGATTATCGCTTTTATAAAGAAGACATGATTCATCCCAATGAAATGGCCGAAGGGTACATCTGGGAGCGATTTAAGCAGACTTGGGTAGATTCCAGATCATTTGATTTGATAACAGAATTTGAAGGAATCAAAAGAGATTTGATGCATAAGCCATTCAACCCGGATAGTCCTGCACACCTTAAGTTTTTGGATAATTTACAAAAGAAACTGGAGCGGTATAGTAGAGATTTTGACTTCTCTAAGGAGCAAGATATGCTTCGCAAACAATTGAATTACAGAGGGAAGTAAAAAAAAGAAGCGGCATCGCACCGCTACAACCGCCTACCCTTGCTTCCTTCCGGACCTGGGGGATTCAGCAGGAGCTGGTCGTGCCGCTAGGTCACAAAAGTAGGCTAAAATTATTTCTTGACAAATGTTCTGTGCAAAAAACTTGTGCTCATTTTATAAGTTGCTAGCAATCAGAGAGGAACTTTTTTGGCAATGTTTTTGCGCTTTTCTATCAAAAAACAACAAGAGTATGATGAAAAAGTATGGAATGATTATCATGGTTGCTTTGCTTTTGAATGCATGTGTGGGAGTAAGGCCTGAATTTCAGCAAGGTATGACTGAACGAAAATTTTTAAGACAAAATAAAGAAGCTGTCTTGAGTGGAATTGATGGAGATTTTAAAACATACCGCGTGCAGCGTGACGATCGTTTTTTTGTGTTGGCAACCTTTGAAAAGGGATTGTTGGTGCGCTTAGAAGAGCGGGAGTTGGCGCCGGTGTGGAATCCGCAGCCTCAGATGAACGATAATTAAAAAAATTAAGTGATATCTATTTGTTAATGGTAACTACCTCCCATGGGGGTAGTTTTTTTTTGAATCAATAACCTGTCCTGAATGATTCCTTGGAAATTATGCTTCCACAGTTTTTGCTATAGCTTTGGCTCTGGATGCCAAAATATTTTTTAGTGGGTCTATTGCTTCTAAATTTAGAGTATGTCCTACGCCAGGTAATACAATGAATTCGTTTTTTGGAAGATAAGAAGCCATCTCTTTTCCCATGTCTGGGGTGCAAAGGAGGTCTTCTTCTCCATGAATAATGATGCACGGAACCTGACAGCTGCTCAGATTTGAGAGGTAATTTTTTGATTTCTCTGTTGCCTCCATCAGTTTCAACAAGTCTTCTGTGGCTGGACTCATGTCTTTTTTAGACATTTTGAGAGTCTTCAAGGGGACAATTGGATTTTTGAAGAAACTTTTTCCCAAAACAAAAGGGAGCATCACGTCAAACATCAATTCATAGTCACCACATAACAGAGCTTTTTTCCAACCAAGACCGATCGCATTGAAATATTCGTTTTTACTGGAAAAGGTAGAAATCAGGTAGGCCTGTGCTACTTTTTCCGGGTATTCCACTATATATCGTTGGGCTACCGCTCCACCATAGGAGATACCAGCTAAGTGGTAGTTGCTGTAGGGGAGCTTGGAAAGGAGATCATGTAAGTCCGCTGCATGTTCTTCAAATGTTTTAAACTCGTCTGCACTGTCACTCTGACCTTGGAAAATAAGGTCAACAAGTATGCATGTAAACTCTTCCCCAAAGTCTTTCTGAATGACGCCTAACCAAGCTTGGGTAGATTGGGAAAGTCCATTCAAAAACACAAAAGGAGGATGTTTACTATCGGTATTCCCTCGGATTTCGTAATACATACGATGCCCTGAGGGTAGGGAATGATAGTTTTTCATAAAAGGCCTTTTGGTTGATAAAGCCCTAAATAAAAGAAAAATGTTTAAGTTTGTGAAATATAAATTTCTTCGCGGATAGTTGGGCTAATTGTTTTTGGCGGAATATATTAGATTAAACCCAATAAAACCGTGAATTTATGGACGTAACAAATTCTTTAAGCACAGCTGTTTTGGCCTTGGTACTGACCTACATGGCTGTGATTTTATTTTTTGTATTCAGAGGTGCCAAAAAAACCAAATCGATCAACGATTATGCACTGGGAAGCTTTTTGTTTTCTCCAACTGCCGTTGGGTTAAGTCTTGCTGCGAGCATGACCTCGGCGGCCACCTTTATTATTAATCCAGGCTTTGTAGCGTACTATGGTGTAGCAGGTGTTATTTCCATGGCCGTAGTTTTGCCATTGGCTGCTTTGGGTTCTTTGATTGTATTGACAAAAGGATTCCGAAAAGCAGGTCAGACAGTGAAAGCACTGACCATGGCCCAATGGATAGGAAATATGTATGGCAGTAAAAAATACTCTGTGTTTTTCGCTTTTCTGTCACTATTACTCATCACATTCATAGTGTTGATTTGTGTGGGCTTGACCAAAGTTCTCTCAGCTTCCTTGGGCGTGGATGAGATTTGGATGAGCTTAATGCTTATTACCTTCATTTTTGGATATATGATGTTTGGAGGAGCCAATTCTATGGTTTATACCAACATGGTACAGGCGATTTTGATGGTGACAGTTGCAATTATTTTGTTGGGTTCGGGATTCGATCATTTTTCAGCGGGCGTATATGGTTTTTTAGAAAAATTGAAAGCAATAGACCCTCTGCTGGCTGGTTGGAAAAATGAGCAAAGCCCATTGTTTCGAGATTTTTTTGAAATCGTGATCTGTCAAATCATAGTGGGAATTGCCATCGTCTGCCAACCCCATATCATCACCAAGTCCCTCTTACTCAAAAGTGAAGCACATGTGAATAAGTTCTTATGGGTGGCAGTGTTGACTGAAATTCTTTTTTTCTCGGTAGTTTTGGTTGGCTTATATGTACGGATTTTGAATCCTGAATTGGTGGATGGGGATAAAACCATTCCTGTAGACAACGTAGTGACTTGGTATGTGGTCAATCATTTTCCTGTGTATATGGGATTGATTTTGATCCTTGGTTTGATTTCGGCAGGCTTGAGCACTTTGGAGGGCTTGATTCAGTCACTATCCATTACGATTACTTCTGATATTTTGGATCCTTTAGTAGGTAAATCATTGAATTTAGAAAAAAATGGCATTTTTGTCAATAAACTGGTGATTATTGGGCTTGCGGTGGTCAGTTTTTTCCTCACCAAAGATCAATTGATCAATCCGAATTTATCAGTAGGGATATTTGCTCAAAATGGTGTATACGCATATTTTTCGGCAGCTTTCTTTCCCGTATTGTATGGAACATTTAGAAAAGGAACGCCTGTAATGGCTGCATTTGGGGCATCTTTAACAGCTGTGCTTGTTCATTTTTCTGTATATTATATTCCCCTAACATCCTACATGCAAGGCCCTGTCAAAAATCCAGGGATTGCAGCTGCATTCGCCATTGTAGCTTCTATTATTGTTGGGAATTTGCTGATTTTATGGAATAAAAAAAATACAACGGTTCAACTGAAAACCCTATGAAAAATCTATTATTCGTAATTCTGATAAGTGTTTGGTCGTTTTCCGCAAATGGCCAGGGTATTTTTGAAGGAGTCGAATACCCTTATCCAGTTAAGAAAGTCAATTTGTCCAATGGACAGAAAATAGCCTTTATGGATGAAGGGGAAGGAGAGGTACTTATATTTATTCATGGATTAGGAAGCTATGGACCTGCCTGGAAAAAGAATGTGGAGGAATTGAGTAAGTATTACCGTTGTATAGCAGTAGATTTATTGGGTTATGGAAAATCAAGTAAACCAGAAGAGACGTATTTGCTGAAAGATCAAGCAAGGGTGATTCAGGAATTAGTACAAAATCTTGGACTTTCAAAGGTCCATTTGGTAGGACATTCCATGGGAGGACAGATTGCTATGCATGTAGGTCTTGCTTATCCAGAACTTGTTAAATCTTTGATTTTAGTAGCTCCTGCGGGTATCGAGACCTTTACCGACCAGCAAAAAGCTTTCTTCGAAATGATAACTCCTGAAGCTATTGCAGCAACCTCAGATCAAGAAATAGAAGCCAATCTGAAAAGAAATTTCTATTCATATACCGACGAAGCGCAGTTTATGATCGAAGATAGAATCGTAATAAAAAATGATCCAGAGTTTCCGCGCTATGCAAGCATGGTGGTCAATGGTATTCGAGGAATGGTACGACAGCCTTTAGCCGACTTGCTTGAAAGTTTGCAATCTCCTGTATTAGTCTTATTTGGAAACAATGATGATCTCATTCCAAATAAATTATTAAATCCACACTTGACTACGCAGGCTGTGGCGGCCTCTGTTGAGAAGTTGATGCCCCATGCAAAGGTAAATTTGATACCAGACGCAGGTCACATGCTCATGTTTGAACAAGCGAAAGAGGTCAATCGCTTCATTCGGGAATTTGTAAATTAAGTAAAAACCAATTTTAATTTGGTGTTTCAGTAAGATGTTCGGAGCTGTTTGAATGGCTCCGAATTTTTTTTAATTTTTTTTTAGGCATCAAAAAAGGGCGTGAAATATTGAGATTCTAAGATAGGGTATTTTTATTTGGTTATTGAAGCCATCTATGTTTTTGAATGTCAATGGGATATGAGGCTTTTTTCATCTTAAAAAAAATGACTCAAAATTGCATTATTTTGAATCATTATTTTGTAAAAAATCAAATTGCATATATAATATTTTGTTGTTATTGTTTTTTATGTAAGTTTACGAACGCCAAAAACAATTAAACCCAATTTATCCATGAATAAAAGATTTACCCTGATGATGGGCATCTTGCTACTGAGTGTTCAGTTGGCTTTCGCCCAAAAATTCAACATCACTGCAAAAGTAGTGGATGCGGACACCAAAGAACCCTTGATCGGTGTCAATGCTATTTTAGAAGGTACGGGGCTTGGAGCAGCTTCGGATTTGGATGGAAAGATTGCAATTCCATCAGTGAATGAGGGTGCTTATACCCTGAGATTTTCATTTTTAGGTTACGAGACGATTACAAGAAAAATCACTCTCAATTCAGATATGGACCTTGGAACGATCTCCATGGGAAGTACTGCTATTATGGGGCGGGAAGTGGTGGTTTCGGCTACAAGAAAACCTGAACGATTAACTGATGCTCCTGCATCCATAGGAGTAATTTCTTCCAAAGACCTAGACCGTCTACCTTCTTTCAACGTAGGTGAAATGCTTTTTAAAATCCAAGGTATTGAAGTGGTTCGCTCAGGTGTGATCGGGATTGGAATCAATGCCAGAGGTTTTAACTCAGCTTTCAATGTGCGTATGCTTCAATTGAATGATGGTAGAAATGGCATGTTGCCAGGAGGGACTGGTTTGCCGGCAGGTTTCTACAATACCATCATCAAAGAAGATATTGAGCGGGTTGAGGTAATCCTTGGACCTGTATCCGCATTGTATGGACCAAATGCTCATGCAGGAGTTGTCAATACTATCACAAAAGATCCAAGAACGTCTCAAGGAACAACTGTTGCCTTGGGTGTTGGAAATCAGGGGGTATTTTCCGGTCGTGTTAGGCATGCGGATCAAGTTTCTGACAAATTTGCTTACAAAGTTAACTTTGAATATACTGAGGGCCGTGATTTTGAATTTATCGATACAGTGTATGTTGGTGCTTTGGCAATTCCTGAATTAGATCCTGACTTCAATTTTAAAGCTATTCGTGGTGGTGCTGCTGTTTACTATACACCTAAAGCAGGTCATGACATTATTTTGGATTACGGGATTGGTCAAGGATCTAATATTGGAGTGACTAATTTGGGAAGAAATCAAATAGATGGATGGACTTTCAGTTATTTACAGGCTCGCTATGTTTCTCCAAGGATTTTTGCACAGTTGACCAATACATGGAATAATGCTGGTAATACCTTCCAAATTAATGGTAGAACAGTCAATTATGCCACTTTACTTGCGCAGGGAAATAGTCCTGAGGAAGCAAAAAGACGATCACTTCTTCCCGTGTCGGAAGGGGGACTAGGTTTCCCAGGCTTCAAAGATGAATCTTCTCGCTTAAATGCTGAGGTGCAGTACAATAATAGTGTAGGAAAATTCAGCTATGTCTTGGCAGGTAGTTATCAGCGGGATGTAGCCAATAGCTTGGGTACATATTTATTTGATATTGATGGAGATATTATCATTTCCCAATACGGTGCTGTGGCACAAGCAGATTATGAATTGACCAATACCTTGAAGTTTGTAGGTGCTGTGCGAGTGGATAAACATGACTACTATGATTTACAGGTAAGTCCACGATTGGCTTTAACCCAAGCGGTTGGTGATGGTAGTTTTCGATTGACTTATGGTCGCGCGTATGCAGCTCCATCCATTCAGTTCTTGGAGTTTTTATTCCCAATTGCAGGCGTTAATGGAGCCATCATTGGTTCAGGACAAGGCTTAACATTGGAAAATTTTGCTACAGGAGCTAGAAGAACCATTGATCCTTTACAACCTGAAGAAAATACAACTTGGGAATTTGGTTACAAGGGTACTCCTGCCAAGAATTTCTATTTTGATGGTACTTTATGGTATGGAAACACAAGAAATTTCATCAGCCCGGCAGTGAACTTATTCTTAGGTGGTGAGCGCATCGTGGAAAGAGGTGGTCAGCCTGTACCTGCAAACTTAAGTGGTATCAATCTTACCTACTTGAATTTTGGTGAAGTGACCAACTGGGGAGCTGATTTAGGGTTTAACTATCTGATCAACAAAAACTTCAGCTTTGGGGCGAAATATTCATACTTTGGATCAAACATTACAGATGAAGGGAAATTTGACGATGATGCGAATATATCCTTATTGCCTCCTGCCTCCAGAGAAGCACTACAAGTGTTGAATGCGCCTGCGCATAGGGCTAATTTCAATTTATCTGCTTTGAACTTGGTCAATAACAAAGTAAATGCTTCATTGAATGTGCGTTGGTTACCAGAATATGATTTCAGATCAGGTAACCAAATAGCTACTGCAGCTGGTGCAAATACTAGGGTAGCTCCATTCTTATACAATTATGGTCCTTTGGGAGGATTTACAACAGTGGATATTTCTGCTGGCTATGCCTTCAGTGAAATGATTACCGTGGGTGGTGGTATTTCCAACTTATTCAATGCAGAGCAGCGAGAGTTTGTTGGTTCACCGATCATCGGAAGACTATATTCCTTGGAAGTGAAATTTAACTTCAATAAGAAGTAACGATAATAACCTGTCCTAATGATTCCATTAAACCCTTCGCTTCTTGAGTGAAGGGTTTATTTATTTGATGAGAATGTTTTATTTGTGCCCTGAGGTATATATTTTTAGCAATACTTACGGACAGGATATGCAAATCATTTATGAACAGGCTTTGGTGAAAATTTTTCACGATGTAGATCGGGAAAGTGTACGATTTGTATGGAAAGGTAAAATTCCCATGGAAACGTATCAAGAGGCATTGAATTTCGGTTTGAAATATATGGCTGATCATCAGATTAAACGCATACTCGTAGATCAGCGAGAAATACAGCCCCTCACAGATGCCCAACAGAAATGGTTGTACAAAACGTGGTTTCCAGTCTTGTTTGAAAGTTTGGGTGAAAATATACGCATGGCCATTATACCTTCCCCCATTACTTTTCGGACGATTTCAAGTAAGAGTATTGCCAAAAAACTGATCGATAAACATCACGACATGAAGATCGAGTATCATCCTACGGAAAAGATGGCGAATGAATTTTTATTAGGAAAGCTTAAATAAAAGAAACAGCCAAAATCATTACAAATAAAGTACTCACAGGAATAAGTAAAGTTGTCACGGCTATATCCAAGTAGCTCTTTCTGTGAGTCATTCCACAAATCATCAATAGCGTAATAACTGCTCCATTATGCGGAAGGCTGTCTAGGCCACTGCTCGCCATAGATGCTACGCGGTGCATCAGTTCCAAGCTAATTCCTTCCCGAATCATCAATTCATAATAGGTGCTTCCCAACGTTTCCAAAGCAATAGCCAAACCACCCGAAGCGGATCCTGTGATTCCAGCTAAAATGTTGATAGCCAAGGCTGCACTTAGCAAGGGGATTTCTTGAAAAGAATTTAAAACATAATCTTTAATAATAACAAAACCTGCCAATGCTGCTATCGTACTTCCATAACCGACTTCTGTAGCAGTGTTGAAAATAGGCATAAGACTGCTTTGAATACCTTCTTGGAGTGTTTGTTTTAAGGTGGTAAGTTGCTTGAAGTGTAAAGCGATAAGGCTACCGATTGCAAGAATCATGGCTAGAATGATGGACCAGATTCCCTTAACATTTTCTAAACTTACATTGCCAAAGGCTGGATTTTCTAAAAAGGTATCGTCCCAAGATGGAATGATAACTTGTGAAAAAAGGAAGTTGAGACTAATAAGGAGAAGAATCGGTGCTATGGATTTCCAAAAAGTGGGGTAGGAGTCTGTTTTTTTAGCCATTTCATCTTCTTCAAATCCATAGCCTTGGCCAGCTTGGATAGCTTTTTTGACTCGGTGCTGTAGCCATGCAATACCCAAACTTGCGATAATGAAACTTCCTGTCAAACCAAAAAGTGGGGCGGCAAAGGCATCGGTTTGAAAGTAGGGGATAGGGATGATATTGTGAATTTGTACAGTTCCAGGAAGTGCAGTCATAGAGAAGGTGAAGGCCCCCAAAGCAATAGTTCCTGGAATCAATCGCTTGGGAATATTGGCTTCTCTAAACAATGCCTGCGCCATGGGGAAAATTCCAAAGGCCACAATAAAAATGCTAACCCCTCCATAGGTTAAGAGTGCACATGATGCCACTACTGCAAGTACTGCTTTGTTTTTTCCTAAGGTTAAAATGATTTGATGGGAAATTGAGCGGGCAGCACCAGAGACATCCATCAATTTACCAAAAATGGCTCCCAATAAGAAAATCGGAAAGTACTTGATGATAAAATTACCCAGTCCTTTCATAAATACCTCTGAGTAAAAAGCAAGCGCTCCTTGTTCTCCACTCAGAAGTACAGCAAATATGGCTAATAGTGGAGCAATTAAGATCACTGGATATCCTCGGTATGCCAATACCATCAATAAAACCAATGAACTAATAATTGCAATAATCTCCATGCGTATGATTTATTGGGATGTCCAACCACCTTCCATTGGAAGACTAACGCCCGTCATAGTGCTGGAGTTTTCAGAAGCCAGAAAAAGTGCCAACGCTGCCAAATCTTCAATGGCTATGAATGATTTGATGGCTTGCTTTTTAAGCATTACTTTTTCGATGATTTCTTCTTCGCTCATGTTGTGGGCTTTGGCTTGGTCGGCAATTTGACCTTCTACCAATGGTGTACGCACATATCCCGGGCAAATCGCATTGCAGGTAATACCATAGGGAGCACCTTCTAATGCCAAAACCTTGGTCAGCCCTGTTACCCCATGCTTGGCAGCAACATATGCTGACTTGAATTCACTCGCTCTTAAACCATGTGCAGAAGTAATATTGATTATCCGTCCAAAACCTTGTGTTTTCATTCCTTTCCAGGCAGCTTTGGATGCGTAGAATACAGAGGAAAGGTTGACACCTAGAATAGCTTCCCATTTGGCATCGGGGAATTCTTCCACAGGAGAGACAAATTGGATACCTGCATTATTTATCAATACTTGAATAGAACCTAATTGCTCTTCGGCAAGAGTAATCATTTGGTAGATCTCCTCTGGATTCAATAAGTTGGCAGGGCTAAAAATACAGGTGACCCCATAAGTCTCGGCAATGGAAGAAGCTATTTCCTGTCCATTTTTTTCAAGACCATTGATTAAAAGATTATAACCATGTCGGGCAAAATACTTAGCTATGCCCAAACCAATACCGCTACTACCGCCGGTAATTACTGCGTTTTTCATGTTTTTTTGGGTTTAATTGTTCCAATAACCTGTCCTGATATTGGAATGATGATTCCATTAAACCCGAGAATGGGAAAGCTTAGTCCGCTTTCCCATTAATGAGGATTAGCCTTCTTCCTCTTCCATTTCTCTATAGGCCATAATTCCTCCTAGAAGGTTTCGGACTTTTGTAAAGCCCTTGCTGGCCATAAAGTTTTTAGCATTACCACTTCTTGCGCCTGATCTGCATTGCAATACGATTTCTTTGTCTTTGAATGCTTCAAACTCGTCTAAAGCAAAAGGAAGTTCTCCCAAAGGAATATTTTTTGCTCCTAAGTTATCTTCTTCATATTCCCATTCTTCCCTTACATCAATAAACAGGAAATCTTCACCTGCATTTAGCTTATCTCTGAGTTCTTCTACTGTAATATCTTGCATCTTATTGTACTAAAATTCGTTTGGTTTCTACGGTACCATTTTGGAAGATATTCAACAAATAAATACCTTTCATCATGCCTTCAAAGTTAAGGATTTTCCTATCCCCATCTACTGTTTGAGGAAGATTTATCAAGCGACCATATGGATCAAATACCTGAACAGTATCGGCTTTTCCTTCAATAAATAATCTTGAAGTTACCGGGTTTGGATACACTTGTGTACTTGTCTCAGCCTCGCTTTGTTCTTCAAAAACAGGAGATTCACTCAAATGTGCCCGTATCATCAGAGAACCTTCTACGATGGTATTTTGCTGCCAAGAACCGCTGACATTGAAGAAAATTTCGCGACCGTTATCAAATGATTTATCCAGTCCTACATGAATAAATTCATTGGTGAATTGGGTAAAACCAACAAAAAACACATCGTCAACCAATACGTTTTCCTCCAACTCAAAATAGGTGAATTCATTGATGCCGTCTGAGGGTGGTAAGAAAAATTCCTGAACATATACAGGTGCCTGGTTCAAATTGTTCCAAACCATCAAATCCAATACTCTTCCTACCTGAGCAAAATTGGTGAAGTTGATGCTGATACCTTTGACATAACTGGGTGAGGTAACTTCAAATCGGTTGGCCAACATTCCTGATCGTTGATTGATACCGGCGGAATAATCTACATTTCCATCATCGTAGGCAAAGAAATCACGGATAGGTATGATTGTACGCGTAGTATCATTGACCCGGAGATCAATAGTTTGATAGCGAATCGTGTCCCCATTGACAATTTGGAAGAGAAATTCATCTCCTGTACTCAGATAGGTCAGTAATTCAATGTCAGTCTCTGTGGTTAATCTCGGTGGTGTCCCGATTTCATTACTTTGGAATCTTCTGCGCTCAAAGGCTAAAGGAACAGGATTGATAGGGGTGTTGGTATTGATTCCCTGCAAAATTTCTCCCGTTGTCTGATCCTTTAGCGCAATGGTGAATTCCATTGGTGAGAATAAGTTATTGAGGTTATTAAACTCGTTGGATGTTCTATTCCAAAGTTCATCGCCTCTTCTTTGATACTCGAAGAAGGGGATCGCAGAGTATTTCTCTAATGGTCTTCTACTGGTCTCTGTAAGTGCACGGTCTCTTCTAGCGATATCATTTGGGTTTCTAAATTGATTGAGATATACATAATCAATTAGCCAAGAATCAAAAGGACCTGAGATTCTGCCTCTGCTACTAAATCTAAATTGAAAGGTTTGATGTTGGAATTCAGGAGTTACCGGAATAACCTCTTGAAGGAAAAAATTTCGGTTGGGTTCTAAGTCACCACGTTGACTCCATACGTCTATCCATTCCCCAAGTTCGTTTAAGAATTCAAGGCTTAGCTCATCGTTGAAATCCGGCATCTCAGCCTTGCCTCCCGGTTGCCAGTAAAAGCTTAGAAAAACAGTATTTACTTGGGCTTCTGCAATGGAGGATAAATCAATTACTTGAGAAGTGATTCTGTCGGCAAAGCCCTGTTCCAAAGGATTATTGGAGTAAGGAGCACCTCTTTCATCAATTCCATCTAACAAAAGTACTCCGATTGTTGGAGCAGCATTTCCTACGGTGAAACTTGCAGTAGCCCCTTCATTGATCCACTTCGTACTATCGATAAAACCCAAAGAAAAATCATCCCAAAAAGGTAAAGATAGTGCTTCTTGGTTTAGTCTTAGGTTACTCTGTTTGTTTTTGCTTGGTGGAGGAAGGGGAGTGGGTAATTGCTGAAACTGAGCCAAGGCAGTCAAGCTAAAGCTTAGCAAAAGCAATAAAATCACTATATGTTTCCTCGTGGGCATAGTTAAAAGTTAGAAAATCTTTTGGATTCCGAAATCCATACATCTATAGGCTCTCCAGTTCGCACTTCAGAACCTGCGGGAGGCATCTGACGAATGATTGTTCCGGAAAGGACTGTATCCGTTTCAATATAGTTTATTTTCCCAAATCTTAATCCAGAACCGATAATTAAAAATTCCGCATCGGTTTCATCCATACCAACGATGCTAGGAACTTCCAAGATCTGATTACCTAAACCGTCACCTACCACGAGATCAATTTGGGAGCCTTTGGGGATTTCAAAGCCCTCAGAAATATTTCTACCTCGGAATTTTTGTTCCAATACTACATTTTGTCCTATGTCTGGTACATATACAATCTCCCCACGAATCAAGCCTGCATTTGCTAATATTTCCTGAGCATTTTTAAGTGGTGTGTTGACCAAATTGGGCATCCTGATCAAAGGAGCATTTCTTGAGTTCAGCGTAAGATAAATTTTTCTTCCTTTTTTGACTTGGTTTCCAGGTCTTGGGTTTTGCTGCAAAACGGTGAATGGCCTCACTTCGGCATTAAAGCCACTATCAATGTTGATTTCATAGCTGAGATCACGGTCTGCAAGAAATTTACCAGCTTCCTGGTAGTCATAGCCCTCCAAGTTTGGTACGGTGACAGTCTCTCCATGATTGGTATAGCTGGGAAGAAAGATCTGCAGAAAAACAAAGGCAAGAACGATCGTTAATCCTAATATGATTGAAAAGTGAATAAGGATTTTCTTTGTTGAGTCCTTCAGTTTACTCATGGAAGTATATTTTGAATTAGTAACGTTTGCGTGCCAGTGAAAGTACAGAGACTTAGACAAATCTATACAATTTATCACAAATCAGAGGCCAAAAATAAGGAAAAGGCTGGTCTTCGGAAATGTGCCAGCCTTGAAAAGCGTTCTTACTTTCCTTAATGGATGTATAGTTTTTTCGTTTCTGTAATGGTAGGGCTGCTGATTTGTATGATAAACAGACCTTTGGATAGCATTTGAGTTGTAAAGCTGTATGTCTGGTTCAAGGTATTTGGATAATCCACATCGTGAACTAGAGCTCCTGTTGGGGAAATCATTTTGATGTTAACCGTTTCAAAATTCCTTAGATTGAAGGCTAAATTGAATTGATTTCTTGCAGGGTTTGGATACAATCTCACATTTCCAACCCCTGGATCTACAGGTTCAGGGTTAGCTGAAATAAATAACTCAGCATTGTTTAGGAATACAGGACCATCTTCTGGATTAATTCCCTCCAATACAATAGCCACCCTAGTGGTAGTTTTACCTCTACCGGCAAATTCAGTTAAGTTGACAAATGTTCGTCTAAAATCGTTAGGGTTATTAGGATTTGGTTCACCCGATGTAACCGTGCTAATCTCATTTCCCCTTAAGGTCAATACTTCTCTATAAGTACCCCCACCTGTATCACTACCCAATACCCGAAGCACAGCTGTGGATGGCATCGGTCCAGCCGCCCTATCGAAGAAGAATCCTCCTTGTGGACTCCTGTTTAATTCGAAAATTGGAGTTCCTAGCCAGAAAGAATTACCGGGAGCAGTAGCCTGTGCACGTACAACATTGGAATTTGGGGCATTCTGAACAGGTGTTAGTGTCCAGGCAGGATTATTGTTTTCTGGATTAATCGTCACCCATGGACTCAGCGTAACAATATTATCAAAATTTTGTCTCCAAGGGGTTCGTTGGGTTTCAGTATCAATAACGACAAATCTTGATAGACTTGAGGAATTTCCTGGATTTTGATCAAAACTTGGATTCTCTAGGGAGAATAGGAAATTTTGAGTGCCATTCAAAGTAGTCTTTGGTAGGTTCAATATAGCAGAAGCCCCCGGTGCTATCTGACCTCTAAACAGGAAGGAATTTTGGGGTGCATTTCCATATCTTCTTCTCAGAATAAATCCAGTTACAGGTAAGTTTCCTGAATTGGTTATCTCAATCTGCTCATTTTCATAATTATTGTTGGTAATCGGCGAAGGTGCTATCAACCTTGGCATATCCACTCGATAGCGGAAGGTTTCCTCGGTTAAGATTTGAATGTCTTTCAGGAAGATATTATTTCCGAAGCCATTTTGATTGATAAAGGCAATTCGTACACTTCCCAAGTCAGCAAAAGGAGCCAAGTTTACTATTTCTGTTCTGAATTGAGCATCTGAATTTGCTTCAAATTCATCCAAGATCGGATTGACCGTCTGGAGGAATTGTACGTTTTTGGCATAAGGTGCGTCTATTATAGAGAAGGTGTTTCCGCAATCTGTTGATATTGCTACATATAAGGCATCAGAGAATCCTTGTGCGGCAAAAGGTGCATGGGCCATTCTGAATACCAATTGGGCATTCGGGAATTCCGATAAATTGATTTGTGGAGATATCAGGAAGTCCAATTGACCATTAGCATCATACTCGTAGTTTCGTATTCGAATCAATGGTCTTACACTACCATCAATAAATTGATTGTTGACTACCTCCCAGGTAAAGCTGTCATCCGGATTTCGGATGATCCAACTGTTCCCAACATCTTGAAGGTCCAAATTATAAGGTAAAGAAATTTGTCCCTGCAATACAGGAGTAGAAGTGAGGGTGTTATTGGATGGATTTGGATCTTCGGCTCCATTCACTGTCAAAATAGTTGCTGTAAACTGATTACCTACGCCGGCCAATTCCAATGAATTGAATCGTAATGTATCAAATTCCCCTGTTGCCAGATTTAAACCGAAAGTCCTTGATTCAATGATTTGATTGTTGAGACGAATTTCAACAGAAGCACTGTTGATTACATTATTTCCAGTATTTAGCACTACTAAACTTGGTATCACCACAGGGTCACAAATAAAATCCTGAGGTTCAAGAATCGCTCTTAAGCTTAAATCGTTTGATAGTAATTGAGGTTCTTGTGTAGCTCTGTTATTTACTAAGCTAGCTCTTCTTGGACTGTTTTCCAATACGATATTCATTCGCTCGGATTGTCCAAGGGTGAAGAGGTTCATACAGGCGTCTGTGGTATAATCCATGTAATTTTCCACCATGTCACGGGAATCACAAGTAATTCTCGGGTTGATGGTTCTACAAATGTTGTTGGGACCATCTTGAAGGGGAGTATCTGCAACAAAGTCATCGACTGAACAGTCTCCATCACCCCAAATATGTCGTAAACCAAGGAAGTGACCAACTTCGTGAGTGGCTGTTCTGCCTCTAGAAGTAGAGACTGCATTAAAACCTGTACCGAAATAGCGAAAATCGACTGTGATACCATCTAGTTCGCGGATACCAGGAGGGAAATTTAATCCTGGAAGGTCAGAAACCGGGAAAACAGCGAAACCAATGACTGGTGATGTCAATTGAACCACCCAAATATTAAAATACTCTTCCGGAGGCCAGGAAGAAGTCTGACTTATCAGAGCGGCGTCACTAGGAGAATAAACAGACTGAGAACCTTGAACCCTTACAATACCGGTGGTAGGCAAACCATTTGGATCCTGTTTTGCTAAGACAAATTCAATTCCTGTATCTGCAGCTACTGATTGAAAATCCCCAGGTGTCTGTGTTCTATCAGGGTTAAGTCTTCTAAAATCCTCGTTAAGTGTTCTTAATTGAGATTCAATTTGCCCTAGTGGAATGTTTGCGCCCACCCCCTCGGCAGTTCCATTGTGGATGATATGGACAACCACAGGTATGGTTTTGATTTCATTTTGAGTACGAAGGGACTGCAACTTGCCGTCCCTTTCTACTTTTTTTTCTTCTAGCCAAGTCTCAAAATATTCTTTACTGCCATATACTCCTAATTTCTCTTCCAAGAGGGCTTCCATAAATCGATGGCCGCACTTTTCATCGTGTACATGTTGCAGCGCTTTACCAAAAAAGGCTTGTGAATACGCTAAATTGCTGGAAGCAATAAAAATTAAAAGAAAAAATAATTCTTTTAATCGGAAATAGGTAAACTGGCGTTGGGACATTCGGGGACTAATTAGGCTACTTCTACTTTAACAGCTTCTACTTTAAGTATTTCAGGTACTGCTTTTTTGACGGCTTCTTCTACTCCAGCCTTCAATGTCATAGCTGACATAGGGCAGGAGCTACAGGTACCTGTAAGTTCCAGTCGTAAGGTCATTTCTTCTGTCACATCTACAACTTTCACATTGCCACCATCAGCTTCCAAATAGGGTCTTATTGTATCCAATGCTATTTCAACTCTTTCCAACAATGATGTATTCATTTGATATTAATTTATCTGTACTACTTCAGTTTTTGATTTTTCAGCATTTCTGATGGCAACCTGTCTGGCTATAGACTCTGCAAGCGCAGAAAATGCATCTTGAGTTACTCCTTTCTTCAAAACAGCAGGGTATCCGCTATCTCCACTTTCTCGGATACTTTGAACAATAGGTACTTCTCCTAAGAAAGGTACTTGAAATTTCTCTGCTAGCTTCTTCCCACCGTCTTTTCCAAACAAGTAGTATTTATTATCAGGGAGTTCTTCGGGTGTAAAATAAGCCATATTTTCTACAACACCTAAAACGGGAACATTAATTTGAGGTTGCTTAAACATACTAAGTCCCTTCGTAGCGTCGGCCAAAGCAACTTTTTGAGGAGTGGTGACAATTACTGCACCTGTTACAGGCACTGTTTGTACCATGGTTAGGTGAATATCTGATGTCCCTGGAGGAAGATCAATTAACAAATAATCTAATTCACCCCATTCCACATCTTGAATAAACTGTCTAAGTGCGGAGCTTGCCATTGGTCCTCTCCAAACAACTGCTGCATCAGCTGGTGTCAGGAAACCTATACTCATTAGTTTTACTCCGTATTGCTCTACAGGTATAATGGTATTCTTTCCATCAACTTGTTTCACCATAGGCTGCTCTGCTTCTACATTGAACATGGTTGGAATAGAAGGGCCTGATATGTCGGCATCGATCAAACCTACTTTGGCACCTGCATTGGCTAAGGCTACCGCTAGGTTGGCAGATGTAGTAGATTTTCCAACTCCACCCTTACCTGAGGCGATTGCTATGATGTTTTTGACTTCAGGTAAAACGGGTGCATTATTTCTAGCCGTAGTTACATTGGAAGTCATTTCTATATCCAATTCGATATCCTCACCCAAATCTGCGGTAAGTGTTTCGATGCAATTATTTTTGATAACTTCTTTAAGAGGGCAGGCAGGCGTGGTCAACACTACTTTGAACTTAATGGTGTTGCCTACGATTTCTAATCCCTGAATCATTCCCAAGGTGACCAAATCTTTTTTCAAATCTGGATCATCTACTTTTGATAGGGATTGGAGTACTTGCTCTTGACTGATTGCCATAATTGATAGTAAATTTTCCGTGCAAATTAGTTTATAATTAACCTAAATAAAAACCTTTCAAAAAGGATTTTAATCTTTAATCCAAACTTCCGAGAAAGGCAAATAGTTTCACAATCGATGGAGGGCTTTTAAATAAAGATAGTCTTCTTATCTTTGGTTTTTTATCCCGACTATGGCTATTAGCAAGCAAACCACAGAAAAAGTAAGAGAACGCGCCGATATAGAAGAGGTGGTAGGGGATTATGTGCCTCTCAAAAAGAAAGGGCAGAATCTGTGGGCCTGCTGTCCTTTTCATAATGAAAAATCCCCATCTTTCTCTGTTTCACCTGCCAAACAAATATACAAGTGTTTTGGCTGTGGCAAGGCTGGAGATCCTATACAGTTTGTGATGGATGTCGAAGGCATTGGATTTAACGAGGCCATCAAGCAACTTGCTCAGAAATATGGAATAGAAATCGAAGAAGACAGGCAGATGAGTCCTGAGGCTATCGTGGCCCACAATGAGCGCGAAAGCTTATACATCGTACTCAATTTTGCCAAAGAGTTTTTTGTCAGAAACTTACAAACCGAAGAAGGTAAATCAATTGGCCTTTCCTATTTTAAAGAAAGAGGATTCAATGCTTCAATCATAGAAAAATTTGATTTAGGCTATGCATTGGATGCATGGGATAAGATGTTGATTGCGGCTGAGACAGCAGGACATTCTAGGGAGCTCCTGATGAAGGCTGGCCTAATTCTTCAGAAGGAAGGAGATACTAGCCGATTTTATGATAGATTTAGAGGTAGGGTCACATTTACCATCCACAACCTTGGAGGCAAGCCTATTGGTTTTGGGGCACGAATTCTTACCAATGATAAAAAGCAGCCTAAATATATTAACTCCCCGGAAACAGAAGTTTATCACAAAAGTGATATCCTGTATGGTATTTATCAGGCTAAAAAATCCATTCGTGAGCAGGATAATTGTTATTTGGTAGAAGGATATACAGATGTTATCAGTTTGCATTTGGCAGGTATTGAGAATGTGGTGGCTTCTTCGGGGACTTCTCTGACAGAGAATCAAATCAAATTGATCAAACGCTTCACAGATAATATCACTGTTTTGTATGATGGAGATGCTGCGGGTATCAAAGCCTCCCTTCGTGGGATTGATTTGATTTTGGAAGGCGGATTGAATGTCAAGGCTGTTGTTTTTCCAGAAGGAGAAGATCCTGACTCCTATGCTAGAAAAGTTGGTAGTTCGGCTTTTCAGCAATATCTGAAGGAAAAGGCAGTTGACTTTATTTCATTTCAAATAGGCTTGCATGCGGAAGAAGCGGCAAAAGACCCCATCAAATATGCAGAACTGGTCAAGCAGGTAGTGCAAAGTCTTTCCAAAATTCCTGATCCTATCATCCGATCCGTATTTATTAAGAAATCCTCCAGTTTGTTGGAGATGGATGAGGATATTTTGATGACGGAGTTGAATAAAATTCTTCTTAAGTCACAAAAAGATCAGTTTTTCAAAGAAAAAAGAGCGGAAGAAGAACCTAGTCTTCCCATAGAGACATTGCTTCCAGTCACCAAAGAGGAGACAAGTAATTTTCAGTTGATCCAATTGCAAGAGCGAGAAATGCTTCGATTGTTGGTCAATTATGGTTTTGAAATGGTTTCGGAGGAGTTGAGTGTATGCGAGTATTTGTTGCAGGAGACCGAAGACTTAACTTTTGAAACACCTGTTTTCAATAAGATTTTGGCTATTTTTAAGGATGCTCTTAAACAAGGCCTACTTCCCCAACCTGCTTATTTCCTTTCTGTAGAAGACAGTGAAATCAAACGAGAAGTTATTAATTTGATAACCCCAAAGTACGAGTTGTCAACTTTATGGGAATCGAGGTTTCAGATTTTTACTACGCATGAAGCGGATGATCTAGCCAAGACTGTTTATGATAATATTTTGCATTTAAAGAAAAAAGTCATCAAAAAGTTGTTGGAAGAAGCTAGAGATCAGATCAAAAAAGCTGAAATGAATAAGGAAAGTGATGATTTGGTCTCTGAAAAAGTCCGTGTTTACATGGAGTTGAAGAACTATCAGGTTGCCATCGATAAGCAACTGGGGATTGTTATCTCCTTCTGAACAAAACTTTAATTGGTTTTTGGCGGTTTTGCTCATAAATCCTAGTAATTTTACGGGACTTAACCCAGATATACAAAAAAAAATATGTCTCAAGAATTCAAATTAGACAGCATAGAAGATGCGATCCAAGCAATCAAAGATGGTGAAGTAATCATTGTAGTAGATGATGAGGATAGAGAGAATGAAGGCGACTTTGTTTGCGCTGCTGAAACGGTAACTCCAGAAATCATCAATTTTATGGCAACACACGGGAGAGGTTTGATCTGTGCGCCACTTATTGAAGATAGATGTGACCAACTTGGCCTACAGTTAATGGTAGGAACCAATACAGCAGCTTATGAAACACCTTTTACTGTATCTGTCGATTTGATTGGACATGGTTGTACTACTGGAATTTCAGCAAGTGATAGAGCTAAAACTATTCGAGCACTCGTTGATGATAGCATTCACCCTGATGAATTGGGTAAGCCTGGACATATATTTCCGTTAAAGGCGAAAAGGGGAGGAGTCTTGAGAAGAGCGGGTCACACGGAAGCGGCTATTGACTTAGCCCGATTGGCAGGGTTCTCAGCCGCAGGGGTATTGGTCGAAATCATGAATGAAGATGGGACCATGGCAAGACTGCCTGATTTGGTTAAAGTTGCTCAAAAATTTAATCTGAAATTGGTATCCATCAAAGATTTGATTTCCTATCGCTTAAAAAATGAATCTTTGATTAAGCGTGAAATAGGTGTTGATATGCCTACAGCCTATGGGGATTTTGATCTGATTGCCTTTCGACAAACCAATACAGATGATCTGCACTTGGCATTGATCAAAGGGACTTGGGATAAAGACGAATCAGTGATGGTACGGGTACATTCTTCCTGTGTGACAGGAGATATTTTTGGCTCTTGTCGATGTGATTGTGGTCCCCAGCTACACAAAGCCTTGGAGATGGTTGATAAAGAAGGAAAGGGTGTGGTGCTTTATATGAATCAAGAGGGCAGAGGTATTGGACTCTTGAATAAACTGAAAGCCTATAAGTTGCAGGAGCAGGGAATGGATACTGTACAGGCCAATCTAGCACTGGGATTCCCAATGGATAAGCGTGATTATGGAGTAGGGGCACAGATTTTGCGGGATTTGGGTATCAGTAAAATCCGATTGATTACCAATAATCCTACTAAGCGTGTTGGCTTGATCGGTTATAACTTGGAAATAGTAGAACAAATACCCATTGAGATTGAACCTAATCAACACAATTCAAAATATCTGGAAACCAAGCGAGATAAGATGGGGCATAGCATCCTTAAAAAGTAAATCGATTCCTCTTTTCTTGGCGGAAATCAACTTATTTGTTTTGGGTTCGTTATCTAAGTATTAATCAATGTGAATTATGAGATACGTACTTTCTTTGATCTTCTTACTTGTATATATTCAAAGCAATGCTCAATCAGGTGTTTTTCCATCTCAGGTTTGGCATAAGGGGCAGATCGTAACTGTCAATGGACAGGTATATCAAGGACAAGTGAAATACGATTTGGAAAATAACTTGGTTCAGTTACAAACCAACAGCATTGATACATTTGGAGCTTCCAATGTTTCCCAGTTTGAAATATTTGATGAGCAATATGGTGGTATTCGTACCTTTTACACACTGCCCTTTCCTTTGAATGGAGATTACGATACACCAGTGTTTTTTGAGATTTTAACAGAAGGAGAAAACATCGTGCTATTGTGTAGAGAATATGTGGTGGCGGATAGTAGAGGTATGGGGATGTGGGGAGGTATGCCCATGAATCCTATGTGGGGACCACAGATGGGTGGAGCTTATAAGTTAGCCTTCAATTATTATTTTATTAAAGACGGCAAGATTATCAGGTATTCTCAAAAGAAAAGAGAATTGTTAGAGGTGCTTGGAGATCGCTCGGATGAGGTAGAATTGTTTATGAGAAAAAATAGATTGTCACACGATAAACGAGGCGATCTTTTACGAATCACCGCTTATTATAATCAGATACGATAATTTTATGAATTCAAGACCATTAATTTTGGTTTCAAACGATGACGGTATAACGTCCAAGGGTATACGGGTGCTTGTAAACGTAATGAAAAAATTGGGAGATGTGGTGGTGGTTGCACCAGACAGTCCTCAGTCAGGTATGGGACATGCCATTACCATAGGCGAAACCTTGCGTTTGTATGAAGAAGATATTTTTGATGGTATAGAAGCTTACAAGTGTAGTGGTACACCAGCAGATTGTGTGAAATTGGCCAAACATTATGTATTGAAGGATAAAAAGCCTGATTTAGTAGTGTCTGGAATCAATCATGGAAGCAATACTTCTATCTCAGTATTGTACTCTGGGACTATGTCAGCAGCCATTGAAGGAGCATTGGAAGGTTTGCCTTCTATAGGATTTAGTTTATGTGATTTTTCTTCCAAAGCAGACTTTTCACATGTAGAGGAGTATGTTTACAAAATCGCAGAACAAGTACTAACCAATGGATTAGCCAAAGGAATAGCGTTGAATGTGAACTTTCCTCCCAAAAGAAATGAGGCGATCAAAGGTGTGAAGGTCTGTAGACAGGCGCATGCCAAGTGGGAAGAGGAATTCCAAGAGCGATTTGATCCAAATGGAAGAAAGTATTTTTGGATGGCAGGAAATTTTGTGAATTTCGACAAGGGAGAAGATAACGACGAATGGGCTATTGCCAATAATTATGTGTCTATCGTACCTTGCCAATACGATTTAACTGCACATTATGCGATCAACCAAATCAATACAGATTGGGATTGGAATAAGCTCTAATTTCTATAAGGTTTTCATAAGAAGGCAAAAATTAGCACCTACCATAAGTTTGAACGGTTTGTGGTAGGCGCTTGCAAGCATCTTAAGGGGTGCTATACAAAATCTTTCGTTTCTTTTACTGATTGACTCTTTTGAACAACTTTATATTGGTTTAGATGGGTTTACGAAATTAAAAAATCGGCAGAATTTGTAGGATTTAACTTTTTCCTTAGTACTTTTATACCTCGCCAAATTACACAGCATGAAACTTTTTTTTTGGACAGTAATTATTGGTATAGCGCTGATTTACAGGCCTATTGCTGCTCAGCAAAATCAGGAAATAGATTCTTTGGCTTCTTTTGTATTAGAGGCAACAAATAAATCCGAAAAATTGCAGGCGTTGAATCAACTCACGTTTTTGTTGCGAGAGCGTGAATTAGATAAAGCCTTGGGATATGCGCTTTCTGCTGAGTCTTTAGCTATTGAATTAAATGATAGTACTGCCTTGGGCACGGCTAAGGGAAACATGGGATGGATTCACTACAGAAAAGGTAACTGGAATCTGGCATTTCGTTATTCAAAAGATGCCTACTTAATTGGTTTGGCCACCAAAAACCGCTCGGATTTGGCTATGGTGCTCAATAACCTGGGTGCCTTGTATTATCAACAGACCAATTACATACAAGCCATTAGCTATTTTAAAGAAGCATACGAACTTGCACTATCAGTTGATGATACATATACTGTCATTCGGAGCCTTAACAATATAGCTTTGAATTATTCAAAATTGAATGAATTGGACTCTGCACTTGTATATGCGAATGAAGCGCTCGCGCAGAATAAAGCATCAGGTTCTATTTATTTTACAAGCTTTACCATGCGTGTCATTGGAGATGTCAAGCTCGCAAAAAATGAAATTCAGGAGGCAATTGATGTGTATGAAAGTGCCTTAACTGAAGCCAGTCATCAACGGTTACACTCATTCGAATCTTCCGTTTTTCATCGCTTGGGGAAAGCGTATTTTTTATTGGGAAATTATTCCAAAGCTGTGGAATTACTTGAAAAAGGAAGAGTCATTGCAGAGGAAGGTGGGTTTCAAGATGAATTGATTCAAACGTATTACAACCTGTACCTTGTGTACGATCAGCTTTCGAATGTACCAGCAGCATTTGTCAATTTGGAAAAATATGTGACATTGAACAAAGTTCGAGAGGAAGCAAGTGACAAGGATAAATTAAAACTTATCCAAGGAATGTTTGAAGTGGATCGAGCAGATGCTGAATTAACTGCATTGAAGGCAGAATCTGAGGTGAAAAATATCAAGCTACAACTTTATCAACGATTTACTTTTCTAGGTGTGGTAGCAGGATTCATTTTGATTACTTTGATGCTTTGGATGACTTTTTTAAACCGAAGTAAAAACATGCTTTATCAACAACTTTTATTGGAAACAGATTTGGTAAAGAAGCAAAAAGTTGATTTGGAGCTAAATTCAAAGGAGTTGGAGCTGGCAAATACTACTAAAAATAAATTACTTTCCATCATTGGGCATGATCTTAAAGCGCCAGTAGCTCAATTGAAGGGCGTATTGCAATTGATTGTAGATAAGGATTTGTCAAAATCAGAGTTTGAAGAAATTCATAAAAATATTTTACGCAATGTGGACGATCTCTATATAAACTTAGATAATGTACTTTTTTGGTCTATATCTCAAATGGAAGGTTTCAATATTCAAAAAATACCTGTGCCAATGATTGAATGTGTGGAGGCAGCTTTCAACTTGTTACGCTTTTTGGCCGAAGAGAAGAATGTATTGATCGAGATTGACGTGGATAAATCGTTGACAATTGAAACAGATAAAAATATTTTGACACTTATTCTTCGGAATGTACTAAGTAATGCTATCAAGTTTTCCAATAGATATTCCGTAGTAACGATTAAGTCCTCTTTGAATGATTCCATTGCCTGCATTACGATCAAAGACAGTGGGCAAGGAATGAGTTCAAGAAAAGTCAAGGAACTTATGTCTACCTATCAGAGCTTGGTTGGATCCAATGAAGGTACAGATAAAGAGTCCGGAACTGGCTTAGGCTATTCCCTTATCAACGAGTTTATCTCCAAAATAGATGGCAAGCTTCAGGTTGAAAGTGAATTGGGGAAAGGTACAAAAGTAAGCTTACTTTTTGCTGCGGGAAATTATGGCAATAAGGTAGATAGTTTAGTGGATACAAGCGAAGAAACGGGGAGTTCATGAGATATTAGACCCAGTGATCGAAGTACTTCCATGACATTTGCTAATTCAGAACTTTGTATTTCGTTGTTGACAGCCCAAGAAGTCTGCTGAATCCATGATTCCACATCCGCCACCGACAAGTTGTATGCCTTGCTGATTTCGGAAATAGTTAGCGCATCTTTTTTCAACTCTTGAGCTGAATTTTTAATAGCTTGTTGAATCTGATGCATGAGGTATTGGTGTTCATTTAAGAAATCTTCATTAGCAACCGTTACAAAACAGGGCCATGGAGTAGGAATTTCTCCGATCCTTTTGAAAATACCTTGCTCTACATAAGGGTTGGTAGTGAATTTTTCCCATAAAAAAATATGTTGGCCTCCATGTTGAGCATTTGCAATTGCACCTTTTAAGTCGTGAAGTACCTCAAACTTCAATTTATTCAAATCCCATTGCTCACGCTTAGCCAATAAATAAGCCATCAAGTGAGAACCCGATCCATATCGAGAAATGGCAATTGGAGGATTTTTATAGTCGCTGATTTTAGCATACGCAGAATTTACTGGTACGTGTATCCCCCAGGTTAAGGGAGACGAAACGTACCAGTCGGTAATCAAAGCGGGATTCCCATCTATCTTGTCCCGCACAAAGCTTTCTGTTAATACAATTGCAATATCTGTTTGATTTTCACGAAGCGCTAAATTCATAGCTCCCGACCCCTTCGGTTCATCGAGCCATAGCAATTCATATCCCTGCTCCAAAAATGGCTGCGTTTGGACTAATTTTTTCCAAAGGATATTAAAATGTTCGGGAACTCCAGTAATTCTGATTTGCTTCATGTATTTTCTAAGATTAACCGTCGTGGGTTACATTTCGGTCGGTAATCAGTAGATTAGCCAAACTTGCCAAAATTAGGGAAGTTCCCGCCAAAACCATCGTGAAAATCACTTCTTCTCCGAATAGTAGCTTGTACATAAAATTGATACCGCCGACAGCTGCTACGATTTGAGGGATGACTATGAACATATTGAAAATGCCCATGAAAACGCCCATTTTCTTCGGATCTACTGAACTTGAGAGCATGGCATAAGGCATAGATAGAATACTTGCCCAAGCGAGACCTACCAAGGAAAATGAAATATGAAGCATCCAAGGTTCTTGGACCAAATAAATACTGATAAAACCGATGCCACCGGCAAACAGGGAAAACATGTGGAGGAGTTTTCGATTGATTTTTACTTTGCTTGTGATAAATGCCAAGGTCAAAGCAAAAATCATGGAAACCAAGCCGTATGTTCCCAAATAATTTCCTACTGCATCTGCTGCATTATTATATTCTATTGAGCTCGTATCCGTTGCTTTGAAAACGTGTTCGGTGATAGCAGGTGTGGCAAAAGACCACATGGTGAAAAATGCAAACCATGAAAAGAACTGAACCACCCCAAGTTTGAGCATCACTGAAGGCATTCCTGCAATGTTATTGAAAATTTCACTAACACCGTTGAAGAATCCTTTGCTTGCTTCTTTTTCACGCTTGAATTTTTCCAAATCCTCTGGAGGATATTCATCCGTAGTGAAAATGGTGTAAGAAATAGAGGTGAAAAGGATAAGGGCCCCTATAGCAAATGCATATTTTACAGAATCAGGGATGACTCCTGGTGCAGCAGTGTTGGAGACTCCTAGTTGAGTCATCATCCATGGAAGGTTACTTGCTACCCATGTTCCTACCCCGATGATTAATGTTTGTACCACAAAACCATAGGAGCGTTGAGAGTCTGGGAGTTTATCAGCTACCAAAGCCCGGAAGGGCTCCATGCTGATGTTGATAGAGGCATCTAATATCCATAAAGCGCCTGCTGCCATCCACAAAGCACTGGAGTAGGGGGCAAAGAAAAGTGCAATGGTACTCATAATGGCACCAATCAGGAAAAATGGCCGTCTTCTTCCAAAGCGTGGATGCCATGTTCGGTCAGATAAATAACCCACGATCGGTTGTACAATCAAGCCTGTCAAAGGTGCAGCAATCCATAAAATTGGAATGGTATCTTTATCAGCACCTAGTGTTTGGAAAATTCGGGACATAAATCCTCCTTGTAAAGCGAATCCAAATTGAATTCCCAAAAATCCAAAGCTCATATTCCAGATTTGCCAGAAACTAAGCTTTGGTTTATTTTCAGATTGTTCCATAAAGGATGATGGTTGGTGGGTTATGGTAAATGTATCAAAATTGCGTCCCTAGTATTGCTTACTTCTATGCAAGGAACATCTTTGATTTCGTAGTAGGGATGTAAATACTCGGGTAATGGATCAAACTCGGTTAATTTCCCAAGGAAAGAGACTGTTTCTTTACCCAGTTCTATTCTTTGTTCGTGAATATGAGCCTTAGTTATTTCTCTTCCATGTATGTAGATGGCTATTTTCTCAAATTTGCTTGGGTAAGTACCTTCTGCTGTGTCGATTAGCAAAGTCCCTTCCTGAGGATTCCAAGTGATCTGTCTACTATGGTAAGTGCCATCAAGATAAGCTTTGGATATCCCGTCATCTTCATAATGTATGTATGTATTAGACTCTTGTCCTTGATATACATGTAGTTGTAAGATGCCATCAGTAGCGTCAGCGGTATGGCTTACATCAGATTGTAGGGCCAAAATTGCAGAACCTTTGACATAGACAGGTAGGTAATTAAGTGGGCAGTCCTGATAAATTACTTGGTTTCCTGTATGTTTTTGGTCATCAAACAGGTAATACCATTCTCCTTTTGGCAGGTAAACCTTAGTGATTTCTTTGAAGCTTTCTACTGGTGCGATTAATAGTTGATCGCAGAAAAGGTATTGGTTTTGAAAAGCTGATTCATAGATTTTAGTATCAAAGGAATAGTCTATCGCCAAGCTTCGGGAAATAGGAAGTCCTGTATCTGAGCTTTTCTTGAAGCTACTGTAAATGGTCGGTAGTAGGCGGTACCTTAGCTTCATGTAATTTCTGGAAATTTCTTCCACTTCTTCTCCAAAGGCCCAAGGTTCTGCATCATTGGAATTGATCATGCTGTGTGCCCGGTAAAAAGGTGCAAAGGCAGCCACACTCATCCAACGGGCAAACAAAGCTTTGGAAGCTTCTCCAGCGAATCCTCCCACATCATATCCGGCAAATGAAACCCCGCTCAGACCAAGGCTATTTACCAGGCGAATTCCAGCCAACATGTGCTCATCACTCGCAACGTTGTCACCAGTCCAAGCTGCTGCATAGCGTTGGATACCGGAGAAGCCAGCTCTTGTTAGTACAAAGGCTCGTTCTTCTGGATTTTGAAATTCAGCCCCTTCTTTGGCACTTCGGGCCATTTGGAAGCCATAGATATTTCTTGCTTTTCTATGAGATACTTCTTCCCCTTCGTAAGAGAATTCAATCAAATTAGGAGTAAACTGTCCCCAGGATGCCGGTTCGTTCATATCGGTCCAATATCCATCCACACCGGCATTTCTATAAAACTCCATTTGCTCGGCCCACCAAGTTCTGGTTTCTCCTTTGGTGAAGTCAGGGAAAGCACACCAACCGGGCCATACTTGCCCCTCGTAGATGGTTCCATCGGGGTACTTGACAAACAAATCTTTTGCTAAGCCATCGGTATATGGTGTGTAACCTTCTTCAGTTTTGATGCCAGGGTCCATGATGACTACCACCCGAAACCCCCAACTTTTTAGCTGGGCAATCATTTGCTTGGGATCGGCAAATTTTTCTGGATCAAATGTAAACACCTTGTATTTATCCATATGATGAATATCCAAGTAAATCACATCTGCTGGCATATTTTTATCCCGAAAGGTCTTTGCTAAAGTTAATACTTCCGAGTCAGGATAGTAAGAATATCTACATTGCTGAAAGCCCAAAGACCAAAGAGGAGGGAGTTCCATTGTTCCTGTTAATTGACAATAAGCTTGAATGATATCAGCAACTGTTTCATGATGGAAAAAGTAGTAGTCCATATCCCCATCATCTGCAGAATAGTAAATAAAGCGGTTATTCGAGGCCCCAAAGTTAAAAATGGTTTTATGTGTATTATCAAAGAAAATACCGTAAGCTTTTTCTTGATGAATGCCAATGTAGAAAGGAATGCTCATGTAAAGCGGGTCGTCTCCTACACCGTAACCGAAATAGTCGGTGTTCCAATTGGTGTAAGCGCTTCCAGCCCGATTAAGCCCTCCTGTCTTTTCTCCTAGTCCTATGAATTTCTCATCCGCCTGAACTTTTTTATAATTCGTCACCTCTGTACCTAACCACGAAACAGCAAATGCAGGGTCATCTTGATTGAGGATGTTACCAGTTTTATCTAGAAAGGTAAGATGAAAGGGTTGTAAATTCACTTCACATTGGATGAATGAGGTTTGCAAAGTAATGTTGCCTTCATTTTCGGTAATAGTGAAATCAGAATTTTCAGGTTGAGAAATGACACTGTATGGATTGCCGGAAAAACTATTTTCTCTACTTATTTGGACTCTGATGGTATGGTCCGCATAAACGGTCAATTGGAAAAAAGCATGTTCAGTTTCTCCGCTGATGCCACGATCTGTTTTTTTCCAAAAATTAACATTACCAACAGCTAAATTTTGCTTGCTTATTGAGCGCTGAGAGGCTGACTTCATTGGTTTTTGGTTATGATTGAGTTGAAGGAATCAATTAAAATTAAGTAGTAAAAGTGAAGTAAAAAAGTGTCCGCAATGAAGGGAGATTGAATTTTACTACTCATAGTTTGTTCAAAAGTGGCTGTTTTTTAAATTTTCGAATATTCAAACGTTTGCACAAAAAGTTTAATTTTCATAGAAGATTTTATTTGCTGGAAGATTTTCGGATGATTAATTCTGTATCAAGTATAACACTTTTGGAAAGGGATTCAGGGTTTCCATTTTTGTTGATCAAATCCAACAATAGTTTTGTTGCAGTCTCACCTATGGATTCTCCAGGCTGTGATACTGTACTCAATGGCGGATCAATCATGGATGAAAATTGCCAATTGGAATATCCAACCAAGCCGACTTCTTCTGGTATTTTTATATTCAATGACTTCAGTGCCATTAATGCTCCTGCAGCAGCCAGATCATGATGTGCGAAGATAGCATCAGGTTTTTCCTCTTCATTTGTGAATAGGTTTTTAACTAATTCAAAACTCTCTTTTTCATTTCCACTTGGGCACTCCAGAATTTTAAAGTAAGAGATGGTTGGATCAAAGTCTTTGATTGCCTTTAGGTAACCTTCTTTTCTTTGCTTGGTGATTGTGAGATTTTCAGGGCCAGAGATATGTGCTATTTTTCTATATCCTTGTTGGAGTAAATGCGAGACAGCATCGTATGCTCCTTGGAAATCATTCACTGTCACATGAACCGAGTTCTCTATTGTAGGGATTCTGTCAAAAAATACTATTGGTAATTCAAGTTCAATTAGTTTGGTAAAATGGGAGAAATCCTCCGTTTCTTTTGAAAAAGAAACAAGTAGACCATCAACTTGATTAGCCAGCATGGTATCTAGGATGCTTTTCTCGCGTTCGTATTTTTCATTCGTCTGACATAGGATTACATTATAACCATTAGCATAAGCGATTTCCTCAATTCCACTAATAACTGTGGAAAAAAAGAAATGAACAACTTCGGGTATGATGACTCCTATGGTAAAAGATTTACTTTGCCGGAGACTTAAAGCTACCGCATTAGGTCGGTAATTCAATCTTTCTGCTGTCTCTTTTACGCGTCTTTTTGTTTCCTCGCTGATTCCGGGGTAATTTTTGAGTGCGCGGGATACAGTAGATAAACTCACATTGAGCTCTTTAGCAATATCCTTTATAGTAGCTTGACCTAATTTCATAAAAATTATACTTTTCTAAGTTCCTAAATATAAAAATTATTTGCGGAAACTCACTTTTTCGAAAATCAAAAAAAAGTTCCCGATAGGTTTGGTTTTGCGTTAAAACCCCATTTGTGAAAACATTTTTTAGTCATGGAAAACGTTTGCGGTGACGTTTGCATAAACTAATTCTGAAATTAGATTCCCTTTTATTTGGTATAACGTTAAGTTTTTGCTAATATTTCATGTGCTTGAATCCATTCGAAATAGAGAAATGTAATTTCTATTTATTTGGTTTTAGCCAAAATGAAGAAAAAATTGTAAATAACCAATAAAAATAAATCCAAATGAATACCAAAACTACTAATTTATGAGAGTACTTACTAAACTATCCTTGGTAGCCTTGCTACTGCCCTTATTTTGGTCTTGTGGTGATATTGACAACCCACCCATCATTCCTCAGTCAGGTTCCAGCATTTTGTCAGCTCCATCTACCATTGTGATTGAAGAGGCTGATTCTGCTGCTATGATTTCGTTTACTGTTTCTCCAGCAGACTTTGGAGTGCCTACCGATGTATTATATACGCTTCAAGTAGATAGACAAGGAGCAAATTTCTCCAGCCCATTAGATGTAGCTTCTTCTGAGACGACTACTATTGAGGTGCGTGGTGATGTTTTGAATAGAAGAGCTATTGCCAAAGGTATCTTGGCAGGTGAATCAGGTGCTTTAGAGTTCAGAGTTAGAGCTTCTACTTCAAGGTCTCTATCACCGCTAGTTGGTCCAACCTCTGTTATTACAGTTTCAACATATGCAGCAGCTGAGATTTTAAGGAATTTATTTCTAGTGGGAGACGCTACCAAGCCAGGATGGAATAATAACAATCAAAATCCTGCTTTATTCAGGGATCCTGAAAATCCTGATTTGTATGTTTATTCTGGTTTCTTTGCTCAGGGTGCATTCAAATTGCTTGAAGTACAAGGTGAGTGGAGACCTCAATGGGGTACTGATGATGGCACTACTATCAGAGTGAATGATGGTGACAACGAGCCAGAAGTGATTTCTGTTCCTTCTGCTGGTTTCTACACATTTACGGTTGATTTATCTGATGGAACATTTAGTTTAGTTCCATTTGATGGCCCTACAGATAGAACCTTTGGCACTGTGGGCATTATTGGGTCTGCGACTGCAAACGGATGGGATGCTTCTACGGCGATGACTGGTTTTACGTTTGACCGTCATATATGGAAAATCACTGCCACACTTACAGAAGGAGAAATGAAATTTAGAGCGGATAATGATTGGGCAGTTAACTGGGGTGCCAATACGGCGATCTCTGGAAAAGCCGTACAGGATGGCCCAAACATTCCAATCCCTGAAGCTGGTAACTACTTAATCTGGTTCAATACCTTGGATGGTAGATATATCTTGATCGAGCAATAAAAATTAACCTTGATAAAAAAGGCTACTCTTATCAGGTAGCCTTTTTTATTCTATTCCCACGCTGCCACAGTTAGTAATTACATTTGTATGAAAAGAGTTCTCTTAAGTTTATTTTTAAGTGTATGCTATTGCGCCCTCACTTTTGCTCAGGTTACAACAATCCCTGAGTTTCCACGGGCTAATCAGAAAGTAAAAATAATTTACGATGCCACACAAGGAACAACAGGCCTTAGGGGCGTTGAACCCGTGTATATCCACATAGGTGCGGTAGTAGCTGGACCTACCTCGACCACTTGGGCGATAGTTCCTTTTCAGTGGGGGACTTCCAATCCTGATGCCCGCATGACCAAAGTGGATGAAAACATTTGGGAATGGGAATTGACGCCAAACGATTTTTTTGACATCAACCCCAATCAAACCATTTTCAGATTGGGAATGGTTTTCAGAAATGCCAGTGGGAATTTAGAAGGAAAAACCGCTACCAACCAAGACTTTTTTGTCAATTTAAGCCAAGGATTTGAAGTCACTTTTCAGCAACCGAGTAGCTCTACGACTTTATTGGAAATTGGAGAGCAACAATTGGTGCGGATAGTTGCGAATGAAGTCTCTGATTTGGAAATCCAGCTCAATGGAGCAAGAGTTGCCTTCGGGGAAGAAGTCTCCAATTTAGAGTATACCTTCACAGCCGTTGAAGCTGGAGAATTTGAATTAAAAGCTATTGCCAAAAGTGGGGGTGATACTGCTGAAGCTACAGCACGAATCAACGTAGTAGGTCCAAGCCCAAGAATGCCCTTGCCAGAAGGGGTTAGAAGGGGTATTAATTATATCTCGGATACAGAAGTAATATTGGTGTTGGAAGCACCTAAAAAGAAAAACGTTTTTGTCATAGGAGACTTCAATGATTGGGAAGTCTTAGCCGATTATCAAATGAATCTCACTCCTGATGGAGAACTTTTTTGGTTGAAGATTGAGGATTTGACTCCACAGGAGGAATATATATTTCAATATTTGGTAGATGGTGAAATACGGATTGGAGATCCTTATGCGGATAAAATATCCGATCCATTCTTGGATACAGAAATCATCCAACAAAATAGATACCCCGGTCTTAAACCTTATCCGGTTGGTAAAACACAGTTTCAGGCAACCTTCCTTCAGACAGCCCAAGAACCTTATGAGTGGAAATATACCGATTATAAAAAGCCTAAGCCGGAAGAATTGGTTGTTTACGAACTGCTTGTAAGGGATTTTGATGAGCGTAGGACATTCAAAGCTGTTATAGAGCGATTGGACTACCTGAAAGATTTGGGAATCAATGCGATTGAATTAATGCCTATCAAAGAGTTTGAGGGAAATATCTCATGGGGATACAACCCGTCATTTTTCTTTGCAGTCGATAAGTTTTATGGTCCAAGAAATCATTTAAAAGAACTGATTGATGAGGCCCATAAGCGAGATATGGTGGTGATATTGGATATGGTTTTAAACCATGCTTTTGGTCAAAATCCTTTTGTACGCTTGTACAATGATGGTGATTTTGGCGCTCCTACCGAGGATAATCCTTGGTTGAATAGAGTAGCTAAGCACCCATTTAACGTAGGGTATGACTTCAATCACGAGAGTCCCTACACCAAAGCATTTGTAGACTCAGTCAATAATTATTGGTTGACAGAATACAAGTTTGATGGCTATAGATTTGACCTGAGTAAAGGATTTACGCAGGTAAACTCCGGGGATGATGTTGGTTTTTGGAGTCAGCGGGATGAGTCTAGAATTGCCATTTGGAAAAACATCTACGACAATATTAAACGTTCACATCCTGATGCTTACGTGATTTTGGAGCATTTTGCAGATAATTCAGAAGAAAGGGAGTTAGCAGACTATGGGATGATGTTTTGGGGGAATGAAAACTTTAATTTCCGTGAAATAGCCAAAGGAGGAAATAGAAACTTTGATTGGGGCTATTTTCAGACAAGGGGATGGGCCAAAAATAACTTGGTTACTTACATGGAAAGCCATGATGAGGAGCGAACGATGTGGGAATCACTTACATTTGGAGCGACAACACCATTGAATATTAGGAATTTGACCAATGCAGTCAACAGAAATCAATTGATGGCGGCTTTCTTCTTTACCATTCCAGGCCCAAAAATGCTCTGGCAGTTTGAAGAATTTGGATATGATTTAGAGCTTAATAATGATCGCTTGGGTATCAAACCAACACGATGGGAGTATTTGGATAATCCAGAACGTCAGCGCCTATTTAAATTGTATCAGGCAATGATCAAACTGAAGAATGAACATAATGCTTTCAATAATCCAGATAATGCAATCTTAAATTTGGCACAGCCTCTCAAGTCCATTCGATTGGTGGATGGAGATTTTCAGGTGATCCTTCATGGTAATTTTGGACTTACAGATTTGAACAGTGCTAATTTAAGCTTCCCTGGACCAGGTACCTACTATAATTATTTCACAGGAGAAGAGGTTACTGTTACTGGTAATTCCAGAGCATTTAGATTGCGAGCAAATGAGTTCCTTTTATTCACTAATCAGCCTTTACCAACACCTGAGAAAGGAATTTTAATGGAGGATCCGATATTATCTATTAATCCTGAAATTGACTCATCTCAACTTAAAATATACCCTGTACCCGCTCAGGATCGAGTAAATATTCTCATTCCGGATGGTATGGAATCTTTCCAATACCGTGTTATTGATGTCACGGGAGCTGTGTTAACCGAACAGGTTTTTTCAGGTGGAGATAATATTTTACAAATGGATTTAAAGGATTTTAAATCGGGTCTTTATATATTTGAGATCAATGATAATCGTACGGTTATCAGGAAACGATTTTTGAAACAGTAATCAACAACAAAAACCATGAAATTTAAACCCGGTGTAAAGTACGGTGAAGAGCTAAAAGATTTGTTGGCCTATGCCAAAGAATCTGAGTTTGCAATGCCTGCTGTAAATGTAATCAACACCAGTACGGTGAATGCAGTATTGGAAACTGCTAAAAAAGTGAACTCTCCAGTAATTATTCAATTTTCGAATGGAGGGGCTCAGTTTTTTGCTGGCAAAGGTCTTGGCAATGAAGGACAAAAAGGAGCGATTGCAGGAGGTATCTCTGGAGCAATGCATGTGCATAGAATGGCAGAAGCGTATGGTGTACCTGTAATCTTACATACAGACCATGCTGCCAAAAAATTACTCCCTTGGATTGATGGTCTTCTAGCAGAAGGAAAAGCGTATTATGATGCCTTCAAAAAGCCTTTGTTTTCTAGTCATATGTTGGATCTTTCCGAAGAGCCTGTTCATGAAAACCTGGAAATTTCCGTTGAATATTTTAAGGAATTTTCAAAACTAGGAATGGCTATTGAAATAGAATTGGGTATCACCGGTGGTGAAGAAGATGGCGTAGATAATTCAGACGTTGATAGCAGTAAACTATACACGCAGCCTGAAGAAGTTTGCTATGCATTTGAGCAATTGAGAGAGGTTTCTGATTTATTTACTGTGGCAGCATCTTTCGGGAATGTTCACGGGGTATATAAGCCAGGAAACGTCAGTTTGAAACCTGAGATTTTGAAAAATTCCCAAGACTATATTAGTAAAAAGCATGGATTAGGCCCTAAGCCAGTGTACTTTGTATTCCATGGAGGTTCCGGTTCTTCTTTGGAAGAAATCAGAGAGGCCAATAGTTATGGCTCTATCAAAATGAACATTGATACGGATCAGCAGTGGGCTTTCTGGGAAGGAATTAAGAACTATTACCAGTCAAATGAAGGATATCTGCAAACTCAGCTAGGGAATCCTGAAGGTGCTGATAGTCCAAATAAAAAGTATTACGATCCACGCGTGTGGTTAAGAAAAGGTGAAGAGACCTTTATTAAGCGCTTAGAACTTGCATTCGATATGTTGAATGCCATCAATAGAAACTAATTATTAGACTTTAAAACCTCAGAAAAAGTCACGAAAAGTGGCTTTTTCTGTTTCTTAAGGATTATGAAGTATTTAAAGGGTATTGCTTTTTCCATTATCGTGGGAATGTTGTCATCATGTGGAGGCGTTGGTTCAGGAGAGGTTGAAAATCATTGGCCCCATGCGGGCGTAACGTATGAAATTTTTATTCAGTCATTTTACGATTCTGACGGGGATGGGATAGGAGACATTAATGGCGTCATTAAAAAATTGGATCATGTGAAAGAGTTAGGTGCGAATGCTATTTGGTTTATGCCAATCATGCCATCGCCTACCTATCATAAATATGATGTGACCGATTATAAAGAAATTCATCCTGACTATGGGACTCTGGAAGATTTTAAAAATCTCATCAAAGAAGCCCATAAGCGGGATATTAAAATTGTGATTGATATGATTATTAATCACACAAGTACAGAACACCCATGGTTTATTGAGTCCAAAAAAGACAGAGATAACCCTTACAGAGACTATTATGTATGGGCTCAAAAAGATACCATAGCGGACTTTATCAATAAAAAAACCATCACCTTGGATAGTGATAATATCCGTCAATGGCATGACCCTGGTTTTGGAGAAGATTATTATTATGGGTTTTTCTGGGGTGGTATGCCGGATTTGAATTTTGATAATCCCAAGGTACGTGAAGAGATTTATGAAATCGGAAGATTTTGGTTAGAAGAAGTTGGTGTGGATGGCTTCCGATTAGATGCAGCCAAGCATATTTTTCCAGACGACAGACCGGAGGATAATCATGCTTTCTGGAAGGAATTTCGTGAAAAAATGACTGCGATAAAGCCTGATATTTACTTAGTAGGAGAGGTGTATGATCGCAAAGAAATCGTTGCACCTTACCTTCCTGGACTTCCTGCATTATTTAATTTCGACTTCCATTATACCTTAATCGAATCCTATCGCAAAGGCGATGGTATGTTGCTTGCCAAAAAACAGAAAGAAGTATTAGACTTCTACCAAGGTATTACCAAGGATTTTATTGATGCTACATTCTCCTCTAACCATGACCAAGAGCGCTTATTAAACTCTTTGGATGAAAATCCCAAAAAATTAAAACAGGCGATAGCCATTTTGATGACTATGCCAGGGGCTCCGTACTTGTACTATGGAGAGGAAATAGGGATGTTAGGCAAAAAGCCTGACGAACATATCCGTGAGCCTTTTCTTTGGGATCTGAAAAATAATGATAAAGGAAGAACACGTTGGATAGAGCCAGAGTATAGCACAGACGAAACGGTAACCCCATTAGCGATTCAGAAGTCCATGTCTACATCTTATTTTAACCATTATAAAGAGGTTATCAAGCTACGGAATACTAATCGTGCTTTGGCTTTAGGGGACTTGAATTTGTATGAAGGAGAGATTGAAAAACAAGTGATGGCTTATTTCCGAGATTATAAAAATCAATCGTTATTTGTTGTACATAATATTGGGGATACAGAAATTTCCTTCAATCTGCCAGATGAATATGATCATTTTCTTTATTCTTTGGGTACTGCAAAAATTGATGAAGGTAAGTTGATTTTGTCAGCGTATAGCAGCGCTGTTCTGAAATAGCCATTGAAAAACATAAAAAAAACCGCTTGTAACAGCGGTTTTTTTGTTTATATATCCATTAGCTTACAATTTTACACTAAGCACTGGGACATCTGATTTAAATAGGACTGTTTCAGTTGTTCCAATGATATAGGAAGTCTTTGACTTTCTGTTGTTGGAAGCTAATCCCACATATCCGATTTTGTTTTCTTCTGCAAATTCCTGAATTCCCTTTTCAGCTTCATTGTGACAATAAATCTGTTTGTGGATAGTGAGATCTTCTAAGCCCTTCGCAAATTTGTCCATTTTGCTCATCGCTTCCTTGGAAGTGATGAAATCTTGTGGTGTATTGACATACAGGAAGTGAATAGAAGCCTGAAAGTCCTTGAAAAAGGGTTTCATCTTCATAAATGCAGGTTTACTGTCTTCCTCAAAGGTGGAGGCAAAAGCCATTTTTCGGAGATCATTTCCATTCATGACTTTTTTGACAGCCAATACCGGACAAGCGGCATTTCGTAATACTTTTTGAAGGTTTGAACCGATGAATTTATCCTTGGTATGCCCCATGCCATAGGCTCCGATGACAATTAAGTCTGCTTGGTGTTTTTGAGCAACTAGGACGATTTCTTCATGTGGTACGCCCACTTCAATAACCGGTTCTACCGGTACCCCATGCAATTGATGGTCAAATACAAAAGCCTTTAATTTATCTTTGGCTTCTGACTCTAGGTCTATGATGTGTGGATATTTTATTTTTCTTTCGGGCGATAGGTTTTTCCAATCCAGTTCAGTACTCACCACATTGATACAAGTGATCGTAGCATTGGACTTTTGAGCTATTTTGATTGCTGTCAAAAAAGCATTATCCGAGTAGGTGGAAAAGTCAATAGGAACAATGAGTCGCTTCATGGCTTTCGGGTTTTTTGTTTTGGATATCCGAATTTCCGTTAATTTTCCTTTAAAATTCCTGATCAAAATCATATCAAATCATGATTTTTATTCTACCCCAAAAGTGACTCAGCCAGTATTTTTGAGGTATCAATTTGCGAGTACACTCAATGAATTTGAGCGCTTAGTGATAAACATAGGTTTAGTGGTGTGAAAAAGGCAGGAAAGTTTTTCCTGCCTTTTTTTTTGTAACCTTTATCACTATCTTAAGCCCGAATACCGATTTATTTTCGAAAAAATTTATTTATGGAAGTCGAAGAGTTAAAGCATAAATTACCCAATATTACGGATCCTAATCTACTGAAGGCCATGTTGGACTTTGGGAATATCCATGAGTTTGCAGCGGGCAAGATTATCACAGAGCCTGGGCAATTCATAAAAATGGTGCCTGTAGTTTTAGAAGGGGCAATCAAAATCATGCGCATGGATGAGGATGGAAAAGAGCTTTTTCTTTATTACTTAGAACCAGGAGAGACCTGTGCACTTTCATTAACTTGTTGCTCGGCCTCCAAGCCTTCAGAAATTAAGGCAGTCGCAGAAGATAAAACTGTTATTCTGGGCATACCACTTCAAAAGCACGAAGAGTGGACCGATCAATACAAGCAATGGAAAGATTTTGTTGCCACGACCTACCAAGCTAGATTTCAAGAAATGTTGGTAGCATTGGATGCTGTTGCGTTTAAGCGTATGGATGAGCGATTGATGCGTTATATTGTGACCAAAATGAAGCAGCATAAAACTAACGAGTTGACGATTACACACCAAGAAATAGCAAATGAGTTAGGTACTTCGAGGGAGGTGATCTCTAGGTTATTAAAGCAGTTGGAAAAAAAGAAATGGATCGAACTAGGTAGAAACGTAATTTACATTCGGGATGATTTTGAGGAGTTGATTATGAAAGATTAATTTTAATCATTAAAAGCAAAAAAGACCGCCATTTTAAAAAGGCGGTCTTTTTTGCTTTACATATTTGCAGGTTCAAGCTTATATTTTTTCTTGATGTCATGCACAAGCCCTGTTGAAAAATCAAATACCCAAGCATGTAAGCGTAGGCCCTCACCTCTATCTATAGCTTTTTTATAAACGGATGTTTGTTTGATATTTTCAATTTGCTCTAGCACGTTCATTTCTACTAGCAAATTGATTTTTTGGTCATAATCTTCCATTTGATCTAACTCGGCTTTATGGTGCCTAATCACATCTTTGATATTGGCAAGCCAGTTGTCGATAAGCCCGTTAGTTTTATTTTCAAAGGCCGCTTTAATGCCTCCGCACCCATAATGACCATACACAATAATATCCTTTACTCCCAAACTTTCAACTGCATACTGCATGACAGATAGGAAATTGAGATCAGTGTGTGAGACCACATTAGCAATGTTTCTATGGATGAAAAATTCACCCAAATTATTTCCCAATACTGTAGAAGGAGACACTCGACTATCGGAACACCCCAATAGTAGCGCTATTGGTTTTTGTCCCTCTTTGATATCAGTGAAATAGTTGGGGTTTTCTTCCAGAATATGAGAAGCCCAAGCTTTGTTGTAGTCGAAGAATTTGTCAAGATTAGTCGTACACATTATTTGATGGTGGTTTGAGTGGCGTATGAATTAATTTCATCCAGTAATTTTTGGTCTATCTCATGATCGAAGGATGCACAGGCTGAATGGTCATCAATGAAAATATTTTCTTTACCAATTTCATCTAACAAATTCCATCGGTTCAGAACATCTCGAATTGGTCCTTTGATATTACTCATGGCACTTACAATTCCTGCCTTTTTCCATTGTCCTATCCATTCATGCAATTCATGCGCACCTGTACTGTCAATATGAGTAACACTCTCCATATTCATGACGATCAATTGAAGCTTTCCTTCTTTTTCCTGTATCCATTGGTCCAGTTTGGACTTAATATATTCCACATTGGCGAAATATATAGGACCATCGATTCTTAGAACTAGGATATCTTCCCGTTCTTTCAGATTTGTAAAGCGGCTGGTGTTTCGGTAAATGGTTGTTCCGGGTACCTTCGCTAGCTTTGCCATATGTGGTCGCGTAGCTTTGTATATAACAACCAATAAGGAAAGTATCATCCCTGAAATAATTCCGGTTTCTATCCCTAAGGTTAGAGTAATCAAGAAGGTAGCCATCAACATGGCAAAATCTGCTTTGTCTTTTTTCCATAAATGGATGGGTTCCTTGTAATCAATCAGTCCAGACACAGCCACCAATACTACAGCTGCTAAAATTGCACTGGGTAAATTGGTGAAGAGGCCTGTGAAAAAAAGCAAGGTTAACACGATCAATACAGCAGATATAATTGAAGCCATGGTGGTTTTTGCTCCTGCTTGGTTGTTGACGGCGGTTCTTGAAAAGCCCCCCGTTACAGGATATCCTTTGAAAAAAGCTGCCCCAAAGTTGGCAATTCCCAAAGCGATTAATTCTTGATTGGCATTCAGTTGATAGTTTTTATGCTTGGCCTGAATGGTTTTTGCTACTGCAAAGCTTTCTGCAAAGCCAACCAAGGAAATCGTCAAAGCAATTGGAAATAATGTTTTCAACGAATCCAAGTCAAATGAAGGACTTGAAAAACTTGGCAAGCCACTTGGAACTGAACCAACGATTTTCACACCTTGATTGGTCAAATCAAATCCAGCTACCAATCCAATACCGATGATTACTGCTACTAGTGGGGCGGGAAAGGAAGGATGGATCTTTTTACCATATTTGATGATGATGATCCCTAGAACTCCAATTCCGAATGTAATCCAGTGGATGTCTCCTATGTTGTGATAAATAGCCACAATCATTTCTTGGACATGCTCTGAATTTGGTAGATTGATTCGGAATAAATGTTTGATTTGACTTAGTCCTATGATGATAGCTGCGGCAGATGTAAATCCATTAATGACAGGGTGGGAAAGGAAATTGACCACAAATCCCAATTTGAATGCTCCCATTCCGAACTGTATCAGACCTACCAAAAAGGCAAGTGATAAGGCTAGCATGAGGTATTGTTCAGGAGAAGATGGGTTCAAACTCGCGATACCAGCTGCTGTCAATAATGATACCATCGCTACAGGCCCTACGGCAAGCTGTCTAGAGGTTCCAAAAATTGCATAGAGTAGTAGAGGTATGGTGACTGCATACAGTCCATGTATGGGTTCTAATCCAGCAAGCATGGCATATGCCATTCCCTGAGGAATGAGCATTATTCCCACAGTTAAACCTGCGGATAGGTCTCCTTGTAAATCTGTTTTTTTGTAGTTAGGCAGCCATTCCAAAATCGGAATATATTTTTTCAAAAAGCTGCTATTGTTCTGCTTCATAGGTTGTGTTGTAGCTTATATCTAAACATGCATACAAAAGTCCACAACCTAAGATTAATATACGGTGATGATTGTTACAGGAGATTAGGGAGGTAATGTTCCTTTTATGGAGGTTTCCTCATTCATAGTTTTGAATTCTGGGCAAAGTAATCAATAACTTTTTTATTATGCGGTTATTGAGCTTTTTATTTACAAAGCTCAATCTTCAATAAATCAAATATTTCTCCCTCATTTTCTTGTAATTATCAAGATCTGCTTGCCAGGAGTTGCGGATTTGTTCCTCAGTTTTTCCGGCGAGAATATCTTTTCTTAATTGGTCGGTTCCTGCTAGCTTGTCAAAGAAATTATTGAAGAACTTTTCTTTTTTGCCAGAGACAGTGTATGCATGCAGCAGGTATTGTAAGGTAAATCGGTGGTCTAGTGATTCCTGTCTTAAATCTACCCCATAGCATAGTTTATTTTGTTGTGGAGGATTTTTGGACATACCAACAATGCTGACAGGAGTGAAGGTGAAATCTCCGAATTTTGGGTCAGGATAGCCATACATCTGGAAAGGATACTGCGTACCCCTCCCTAATGAGACATCTGTTCCTTCAAAATAGCATAAGGAAGGATACAAGCGAATAGATAAGTCGTTGGGTAGGTTAGGAGAGGGTTTCACGGGAAGACTGTAGGTGTCTGTTCTGCTCCAGTTTTTAACGGGTATGATTTCGATAGGGGCTTTAACCTTATTTTTAAGCCAGCCTTCGCCATTGATCATCTGAGCTAATTCTCCCACGGTAAGCCCATGAACTACCGGAATCGGATGCATACCAACAAAGCTTTCAAAACCCTTCTTGAGTACAGGTCCATCGATATAGTCCCCGTTAGGATTAGGTCTGTCAAAAATCAGCATAGGTTTGTTTTGTTCTGCACAGGCTTCCATTACGTAGTGCATGGTGCTGATATAGGTGTAAAAACGTACGCCTACATCCTGAAGGTCATAGATGATGATGTCTACATCCTTAAGCTGTTCTGGCTTTGGTTTTTTATTATCTCCATAGAGTGATACGATGGGTAAACCCGTGTTTTTGTCGATTTCGGAATTGATAACTTCTCCGGCATCTGCATCTCCTCTGAAACCATGTTCGGGAACGAAGACCTTCACCACATTCATTCCTTCCATCATCAAAAAATCCACCAAATGCATTTTTCCTTTCGATTCAAGAATAGCTGTTTGGTTGATAACGAGTCCAATTCTCTTCCCTGCTAGCTTGGGAAGGTAACTTTCAGGTTGTTCTGCGGCAGTGAGGATACCCTCAAGGGAATTCGCATTCCAACTCTTAGTAGCCTCATTGTTTCCTATAAATGGGTGGAGCATGAAAAAAAAGGAAAGAATTGTTATTTTGAGCATGTTCATAGTTAATTTGCGCTAGATTTTGACTAAAGTACTAAATTAATTGAACCTATCGTATTTCATTTCTAAAAAAATCAGTTTCCAGCGTGCCGGCGGATTCACAGGAACCATTCACAGAATAGCGGTGGCTTCTGTTGCGATAGGATTGGCTATATCCATGATATCTTTTATGATTCTTGGTGGCTTTCAGCAAGAGATATCTCAAAAGGTATATGGATTTACAGGACATTTTCAGGTTACTAAATTCATGTCAGGCAATGCCTTCGAGGAAGTGCCTACATCGATTCAATCAGACTTTTACAAAAATCATTCCCAACTACCGTTTATTGAGCGACTTCATGGATATGCACATAAGCCGGGATTGCTCAAAGGAGACGATGAAGTGGAAGGGGTGTTACTCAAAGGGTTGACTTCTGATTTTGATAGTATTGCTTTTATGTCTTCATTGGTAGAAGGCAGGTTTATTCAATTTCAGGACTCTTCCGCCAGCAATGAGATTATTATCAGTAAGCGGATAGCCAATAAATTATTGATTGAATTGGGAGACCGGATCACCATGTATTTTGTGCAGGATCCACCACGGTTCAGAAGATTTGAAATTGTGGGGGTTTATGAGACACTCTTGGAGAATTTCGATGATAAAATAATCCTTGGAGATATTCAGACCATACGAAATCTGAATGGATGGTCAGAAGATCAAGTGGGAGGTTTCGAAGTTTTTGTGAGTTCACTGCGAAATTTGGATGCGCAAGCAGATGACATTAATCGTTCTCTCGATTTTGATTTAAAGCTTACAGATGTTCGAGAGAAATATGCGGAAATATTTGATTGGCTGTCCTTATTGAACAATAATGTCTATATCTTCTTAGGCCTAATTTGTTTCGTCGCAGCCTTTAATATGGTCTCTATTTTGTTCATTCTGATTATGGAACGAACGCAAATGATCGGAATATTGAAAGCTTTGGGAAGTAGGAACAAACAGATTAGACGTGTCTTTATTTGGAACGGTGTGAGAATTATTGGAAGAGGGCTTCTTATTGGAAATGGGATTGCATTAGTTTTTGGTTTTTTGCAGAGTTATTTTTTACTTATCCCTTTAGATCCTGAAAATTACTACATGAACACGGTACCAATCTTCTGGAACTGGCCAGTGTTTTTGGCTTTAAATGCGGTAGTACTTGTGGTAACTACTTTGGTGCTTTTTATCCCTGCAATAGTGATTTCCAATATACAGCCGATCAAGTCTATTAGGTTTGATTAGGCTTATATTTGAAAAACCAACTTCTAATTTTCATATGAATCACTCCAAATACAGCTTCTTTGAAGATTTTTGGACTCATTTTAGAAGTTCCTTTGGTCCGGTCAGTAAAAATGATGGGTACTTCTTTGATTTTAAAGCCTAGTTTCCAAGTCTTGAATTTCATTTCTATTTGGAAGGCATAGCCAACGAACTTAATTTTTTCTAAGCGTATGGACTTTAAAACCTGAACTTTGTAACATTTGAATCCTGCTGTGGCATCTTTAATGGGCATGCCGGTGATAAATTGTACATATTTGCTCGCAAAGAAAGACATCAATACTCTTGCCATGGGCCAATTGACCACATTTACTCCGGTAATATATCTGGAACCAATCGCTAAATCATACCCATCTACAGCGCAAGCCTGATACAGTCGGATTAGGTCCTGTGGATTATGGCTAAAGTCGGCATCCATTTCAAATATATATTGATAGCCATTCATGATGGCGTAATGAAAGCCTTCCAAATAGGCGGTACCGAGTCCATTTTTTCCTTTCCTTACAATCAGTTGAAGTCTTGGAGCATAGGTTTGCTGAAGCTTTTTCACTTGTAAGCTAGTACCGTCCGGGGAATTATCATCTATAATCAAAAGGTGGAATTCTCCCTCTAATGCCATGACAGCGTGAATGATATCCTCTATATTTTCGGATTCATTAAATGTGGGGATGATGACTAGTTTTTCTTTTTCCATAAAATCAAGTTTCAAAAATATGTTTTATCCCGAAGAAAATTGTTATCAGGCTTTAAAAAACCTTAAAATGCCTAATATTGCATCGAAAACAAGCTTTATGAAATTAGCAGTCATTACTTACCAAGATCGTGGGTCCTACACAGTGGAAGCTGTCCCTGATGAAGATAAACTTCTAAGTGATATTTTGGAAAGTTTATCCGTTGATTATTGCTTTGAAATCTGGTCGGATGAATCGGTCAATTGGAAGCAATATGATATGCTTTTATTAAAATCACCTTGGGATTATTTTGACTACTTTCCACAGTTTGCTCAGTGGTGTAAATTGATTCAGTCCTTAGGTATCCCTGTGTTGAATGATCTACATACGGTTTTGTGGAATGCCAACAAATCATATTTACTTGAAATTCAACAAGCAGGTTTGGGAGTCGTTCCAACCAATCTGATATCAGCTGGTAATGTGGAGGCTTTGGTAAAAATAGTTGATAATTCGGAAAAAGAGAGTCAGTTTGTGATTAAACCTTCGATCAGCGGGGGATCAAAAAACACCTTAAAATTTTCCCAGAAAGAGTTCGCTAATTTATTACCTACCCTTGAGCAATGGCTTACCAGAGAGGATTATTTATTACAACCCTTTGTGCCAGAAATCGCTGTCGTAGGAGAGTATTCTTATATCTTTTTCAATGGGAAATTTTCGCATGCATTGTTAAAAAAAGCAAGTGAGGGAGAATTCCGAGTACAACATTTTTTCGGTGGAACTATTCATCCCTTTGAGCCTGATTCCCATGAACTGGCAATTATTGCCCCATATATTGAGCAGTTTGCAGCAAATACGTTGTATGCACGTGTGGATGGAGTGTGGAGGAATGGGGTTTTTCTTCTGATGGAGTTGGAACTAATTGAACCCTATTTGTTTCTTTTTACCCATCCTAAAGCAATGGAGAATTACCAATCAGCTATTCAAGCCCGTTTGCGGGTTTCAGTTTAGCAGTTTTCCATTTGCATCTGGGCAAAGGAACTTCCTTTGGTAGCGGCTTTCAGAAGGTCTTGACAAGCAGTGGGGTCTTTGAGTAGTTTTTTGGCGGCTCCTCGTCGTGCAAGTGCTTCTGTATGCTCAGGTTTGGAGGCTAATACCTGATCAAAATCTTCTATGGCCCAGCTGAGGTATCCAATCGTCATCCGTACTAATCCTCGGTTGTAAAGTGCTATCAAATTATCGGGATCATATTTTAGACACATATTGAAGGAACCTGCTGCACCCAAAAGGTCTCCAATCTGGGACCGTGCCATGCCCTGATAAAAGTAAACGAGCGGGTGTTTGTCATTGATTTCTTTGGCTAGCTGTAAGAATTCATCTGCACTGTGGTATTTTTTGTTTTTAAGAAGGGCTTGCCCTAATTGAAAAAGAATATCAAAGTCTTCAGGATCATTTTTGGCTGCAAGCAGGTAGAAGTTTTCTGCTTCTCTGTAGTGTTCTTGTTCCCAATAGATTTTTCCCAATCCGGCAAATGCCTGAGCATGTTTGGGCTCTAATTTGAGAATACTTCTATAATCCTCTTCTGCTTTTTCCCAGTTTTGGAGTTCTTCATAAGCTCTGGCCCTCAAATGAAGGGTGTTGATATCCGTAACATGAATGAAAAGTACTTTTGACAATTCATCGATTGCCTCTTGGTAGTTACCTGCCCGAAATAAGCGTTCCCCTTCCGAAAAACTTCCGATGCAACCCCACAAAAGTGTCATGCTTACAACTAAGAAAATACCAAAATTCCTCATAACTAACTCATAATTATGTAAAACTAATGATATAAATTGAATTGCCAAAAAAAATGAAAAGTAAAAACCCAACCCGACTAGTTACTTCGTATCTCAACCCAAATGGATAAAGTTTTAATCAAACGTATTGTAATTGGATTGATAGTAATCTTTTTTTTGATGATTGCTACACTTGGCCTGCACATTTATTTGGTTACTAAGTCTCTACCTGTTGTGGTTAGCAGTATTAGTATGGAAAGGATTGATTTTCAAAAGCCTTTGGACTCTTTACAAGCTTCTTTACCATTTCAAAAAATCAAAGATTTGAATGGAGTTAAATATTTCCAGAGGAATTCCGATAGCGGTAATTTAGGGGTAATTTTTTAAAAAATTAGGGGTCTGTTTTGGAGCTTTCATAATCAATTGTCTCCAAAACAGACATTTTTATTAAGAAAATAGCACTTCGTTAGTTGCTAGATTTTGGAGATTAGCTAGAGAAACTGGTTTTTCAATGAAGTCAAATACTTGAGGATATTTTTCGGCTAATTTTTTATCAGAGATATTGACCGAAGATGTTACTATGCAAACATGGACTGATCTAGTTGGAGGGTTTTTAGATAACATTTCCAAAAAATCCCATCCAGAAAAATCAGGCATATTGATGTCCAAAAGCACGATTACTTTATCTTTCATCGAAGTGCTTGAGTGTATTTCTTCGAGTGCCTTGATTCCTGACATGAATTCTAGCGGATTGTAATCTTTAAATGCTTTTTTGACGACTCTGCTGAGCAACATCATATCGATGTCTTTATCGTCAATGATTAGAATGTCAAAGTTCATAAGGGGAGGGTTGATTAATCAATTTTTATTTGTTCTGTTCTAATGGTGATATCACGAATAATCTTATCCAATTCATCTGCTGATTCTCTGATAAACTGAACCAACTCTTTTTGATCGGAAGTAAGATTATTGGATTCTTCTTCCATATCGAGCAACCCAACCAAACCCATCATTCTGGAAAGAGGGGCACGTACAACATGTGATTGGATCCAAGCTATTTCTTTAAGTTTTGCGTTTTGGGTTTCTATTGCTTCTATATAACGGGATTTAAAGGTTATATCGTTGATCAATACGATTTTTGCACTTTTACCATTGAAGTCGATTTCATTTGCGTAGACTTCAACATCCATCAATTCTCCATTCTTTTTTTTATGTTTAAAGATCCCACTCAAATTTATCCCTTTACTAGAATTATCTGCTTCAATTGCATTAACCAAAGAAGGGATCTCTTCTTCGGGACGAATATCAGTGATTCGCATGGAGAGGAATTCCTCAGAACTATACCCATACGTTTCTACTGCGGCATAATTTACAGCTAAGAAATTCAAGCTTTGTTTTTCATATACCCAAATGGGCATGGGAGATAATTGAAAGAGGTCTCGATATCTCTTTTCGGAACTGATCAGTTGGTTGATTACCTTTTTACGTTCGATGGAGTAGACGATGCTTTTATAAAGACTCGGGGAATTTAATTCATCTTTCAATAGATAATCTGCGACTCCCAGTTTCAGCGATCTTCTACTAAAGTCTACATCTGGATAGCCAGTAAGAACTACAACGGGAGTTTTCGGTAACAAGTCCATCATCGACTGTATTAATTCTTCCCCGCTTAAATCGGGTAAGCCTAAGTCTAATAAAACTACATCAAAAGCATTTGGAGAAGCTTCTATGAGTTCTTTAGCTTGTGTGAAGGACTCTGCCTCAGATATTTTTGGTAATAAAACCGTGTCTTCCAAGTATGCCTCTATCAGTACGCGGTCACCTTTGTTGTCATCAATGACTAATATCTGATACTCCTTGCTGTCTTTTAACATAGACCTAATTCTTTACTAATTGTACAAGCTTCCCCCATGTATGAGCAATGTTATTGACCATTTCATAGAAATCATCCAAATCAATCGGTTTGGTCAAAAAATAGCTGGCGTAATTCTCATAAGCCAATTTGATATCTTTTTCAGAACTGGAAGTAGAAAGCATGACTACAGGAATATACCTGAGTAGTTGGTCCTGCTTAATCTTTTTTAATACTTCATGTCCATTCAAATGGGGTATGTTGATATCCATCAATATTAAATCAGGCAATGATTTGGTTTCAAATTCATTTCTACGAAACAAGAAATCCAAGGCTTGCAGCCCCGTTGTCACTACTTCTATGGTATGATTAATGGTGGTAGTTCCAAACGCTTCTTTTGTTAGTACAATATCTCCCTCATTGTCCTCTACCAACAAAATTTTTAACTCTTTATTCATTTGTACTAGTATTCTTAAAGAAATCTAGATTAAACTTTACTTGTATCCAACTAAAGTCTGCCTCTAACTTTTAAATATATTATTTTTCAATGGTAAAATAAACGGAAGTACCGATATTTTCTCTTGATTCTATCCAAATTTCTCCATTATGTTTGCTGATGATTTTTTTGCAAATGGCTAATCCTATCCCCATACTATTATGATTGCTTTGTTGTTGGTCTTTTTCAAAAATGTTAAAGATTTTTTTGCGCAAATCTTCCTTGATTCCTACACCATTATCTTTGACTTTAAATAGCCATTTGTCTTCCAATTCTTCTGCAGTAATGCTTACATGTAAATTCTCATTGTTTTTTTTAAATTTCAACGAATTATTGATTAGATGTTGAAGTAATTGACGGATTTGGACTTTTACACCGATAAAGTTTAATGATTGATCACAATGGATGGAGGCATGTGTTTCTTGAATATTCGCTCTTTCTAAGATTTTTATTTCTTCGATCAGTTCTTCTAAATTTATTGATGTTTTTTCGTCGCCTATGTCTGCCAAACTATATTCTAACACATCCATTATCAACTGTTTCATGCGGTCAGCCCCCTCGATAGCAAATTGGATATAGGATTTTCCTTTGTCATCCAGTAAACCTTCATATTTCCCTTGAATCAGTTTCAAAAAGCTACTAACCATTCGCAAAGGCTCTTGAAGATTATGAGATGTGATGTAGGCAAATCGCTCCAATTCAGCGTTTGATAGCTCCAATGCTTCCGCTCGGTTTTGTAGTTCTTTACTGACTTTAGCGAGATCTAAATCTTTTTTACGAATATCGGTGATGTCGTGGAGAACAATTAATGTACTTATTTGCTTGTCGTTGTCAACATTGATTTGTTCTCCTGATATTAAAATATGCAGGATTTCATTTTTTTGTTGAATGGCGATTTCCTGATTTTTAATCTTTGCTCCTTGGAGGATAAGTTGAAGTGGATTTTGATCAATGGTAACTGGATGATATTCAGGGATAGTCAAAAACCTGGTAGCTTTTAAAATTTCGTTAAAGTTAGTGACTGATGGTTTCAATTGAAGGATATCTCTGGCCTTTTTATTACTCAAGGTAATTTTATGAGATGGGTTCAATGAAAGAATTCCTTCGGTAAGGTTGTCCAACAAGGAATTTAAAAATTCTTTTTCTTGAATTAATTTACGCTCGTAACTTTTGGTTTTACTGATATCCTGCGTTGCTCCAATAATTCTAATAGGCCTTCCCTCACTATCACGAATAATAATGCCTTTATCAACCACATCCGCATACTCTCCGTTGCTTTTTCTGAAACGAAATTCTTCTTCCCAATAAATCTCTTGGGAGGCTTTCACTTCATTTAATCGTTTGATAACTCTGGGAAGATCATCCGGATGAATATGGTCATTCCAGAAATTGGTGTCATTAGTAAACACTGTCAGTGGGTAGCCAAATAGCTTTTCAAAATTTTCGGAGCGATAGACTTTACCAGTTACTAATGACCAATCCCAAATGGTGTCTGACGTGGCTTTGGTTGAATATTGAAATCGTTTATTACTTCTTTTCCAGCGTTTGGTGGCTTTGATTACTTTTTGCTCTAAAATTTTTGGTTGTTGTGCCAAAAAGTAGGCTATTAAACCAAAAATCGATGAAATGAATATTCTTAAAAATAAAGGTAGTAGAATTTGGTTCAGGGCCTGTGACCTTTTTAATTGAACTGTCAATTCCCAATCTCCTTCAGTGAGGGTATCTGAATACTTGAATCCGTTATACTTTTCTAAATCTGAAGGAATAGGTAGGAAATTTACTTTTCCTTGATTGTCAGGTTTGATTTTTGAAAACTGTACATGATATGGACTTTCTATTTCTGAACTCCCAATGATTTCACGTTGAAATGTTTCCATTTTGATAATTGCTACACTAAAGCCCCAAAACTGATTATTTTTGAAGATAGGCAGTCTTCCTACAATTCCCTCACCTCCTTGGCGAAGTTCAAATGGACCTGCAAAAAACATCTTTTTTCGTTCAATAGCTAATGCTGCCTCCCGTGCAGTTTTGGGATCATCTAAAATATTATAACCAATTACCTTTTCGTTTCCTTCCAATGGATAAACGTAGGAAATGCTACCTCCTTCCACTACTTGTATGATATCTAGTGAAGGGAACATTTCTAAAAGTTGTGCAGATTTGAAATCAAGCGACTGCTTATCCTCTTTTACCAATTCATATGCGATTTGCAGGGTAGATGCTGCTGCATATGCTTGATTTAGAATGGTATTAATCTTTTTTTCAAGTAAACTAGCTTCTGCCAAAACAAGCTGTTTTTCATTTGTTTTTTTAATTTGATAATCACGGTAGGTAAGTAGTTGTATTAATACAATAGAAATAAAAAAAGTAATCGTCCCAGTAATTAAAGGGGATTTATAGGTGAACTCGATTAACTTCTTCGGGTGCATAAAATTACTTCTTTATAGTGAAAAAAAAGCTTGAGCCACTTTTTCCATCGGATTTAACCCAAATATCACCTCCTGATTTTTCAATGATTTTTTTACAGATGGCTAGTCCAATGCCGCGTTTTTTATGGTCCCCATTAGAACCATAACTTTGAAAAAGTTGAAATATTTTTTCATGTTTGTCAGGACTTATGCCTATTCCATTATCAGATACCTCTACTAAAGTCTTTTGATTAGTAGTTTTTGTTCGAATTTGGATGATCGAGCGTTGATCTTTTTTCCTGTTTTGAATCGCATTGGTAATTAAATTTTGAAATACTTGTATTAAAAGACTTTTTGGGAAGTGTACCACAGGCATTTCTTGGGCAATAATGATTTCTGCTTGATTTTCTTCAATCAGTACTTTCAATAAACCTTGAGTTTCCATGATCACATCTTTCAAATTGAGCAGGTCAATTTTTTCAGGTAATCTGTTAGCCCTAGAATACTCCAACAAATTATTGATCATGTCTTTCATTCGATTAGCACCATCCACTGCATAGTTGATGTAGGATTGCGCTTTCTCATCCAATTGACGCTCATATTTTCGCTGTAGTAGACTTAGGAAGCTTGAAATCATCCTCAAAGGCTCCTGTAGGTCATGGGATGCTATATAAGCAAACTGTTCCAGTTCTTGAATGGCTTTGTGAAGGTCGGTCTGGTCACTAACCGTTGAAATCATTAGATTTTCTTCAGGTAGCGGTATATTTGTGGCTCTAACGATTCGTTTTTGACCATTTTTGGTAGTGATTTCTATGCCACTCCAGTTCATTCTTTCAGGGTCTCCAGATGAAATATCTGAAAGAATTTGGTTTTTTATGTCGGTTCTATAATCTGGATCTGGATAGACTTTCTCAAAAAATGAATGAACATCTGATAGCTCTTCCAAACTCCATCCATATATCTGTGTAAAGTTTTTATTGATTAATTTGACCTTTCCAGTATCTATATAGTTAGCCGCTACACCTATGGGTATTTTTTCAAGGACCGTTTCGATAAATTTATTTTGATGAATCAGTTGGTTTAAGATAGTCTTTTCTTGCGTAATATCATGAATAGCCCCAACCATTTTTGCGACTTCACCTGACTCATTAAGCAGAATAGTGCCTCTGTCAATTACAATAATATATCCCTTGGAGGGTACTTGGATTCTATATTCCATTTCCCAATACTCGGATTTATCTTTTAAGGCTTTTTCAAGTGTTTCTGTTACCTCTTGGTGATCATCTGGATGGATTTTTTCAGCCCATTCTTCAAATCCATATTTATCTCTACCGGGATCTATGCCGAATAATGCGTAGTATTCATCGCTCCAATAGATCTCTTTAGTAATTAAATCCCATTCCCATACAGCTGCTTTGGTTGTTTTCAGGGCCATTTCATTCCTTTTAACCAGCGTTTCAATTTGCTTTCTAGATTGGACTTCTTTAGTGATATCGGTGATCTGAACGATCACTTGGCGGAGGTCTGAATCCATCACCACAAATTCCAATTGGATATTTTTTTTTGATTTTTCAATGGTGGTGAGTTCTTCAAATAGCTGAAATTTGGTTTTTCCTTCATTTAAAAAAATTAATTCATCTATAAAGGAATCATGGAAATTGCCTAAAAAATTATTGAGAAAAAAGTTGCTCAAAGATTCTATACTGTCAACTTGATAGAGGTCTAAGCAAGCCTGATTGATATGGACAATTTTTAATAACTTGATGCAATCTACTACAAGATTGGGATTGCCTTTGAGTGTTTGTCTAAACGCATTTGATTCTAGGTCCCAAATATCTTCTTTTACAAGCTTTTCCTTAATGGCTGAGTAATCTTCTTCCCAAATTGGGAATGGTAATGCCTGTAAAATCGGATCAGTAAATCTTTTCATGAAAGAATGGCTGGCTTGAACATTTCTAAATTTAAAAAATTTAATGTTCACAACCACTAACTTTACAATATTTCAAAATTAAATTTTACTCAAGCAGGACTGTTTTGCCTGACCTAACGGACTCATCACAAGCAAAGGCAATTCTTAAACTATTAAGGGCATCGGATAAATGGTTGCTAAGATCTATATCTTCTGTAATTGAGCGATAAAAATAAATTTGTTCACGCTTACAAAGCTCATCATGGTCAGGTTCATCACTCAGATCAATCCATTCATCTGGATTTGTAAAGTTATTTGCTTGATTAATACTTGCATGATGGATTTTGATACTTTCTGTTTTGGTATGTGCATTTACATTATCAGACTTTCCCGAAGAGGAAGCTGCTTTGGCCACAATCGAAACCGCACCTTTTGGACCAAAGACATCTTTGATAAAAAAGGCATTGTCTGATACCATAGGTCCCCATCCCGCTTCATACCATCCTACCGAACCATCTTCAAAGCGGATCTGTAATTGTCCGTAGTTGTAATTGTCCTGAGGGATTTCATCCGTCAGTCGTGCCCCAATAGCAGAAACGGAGATTGGTTTGGAGCGTGTCATTTGACACATCACATCGATGTAATGCACCCCGCAATCTACAATTGGGCTAAGCGATTGCATCAAATTTTTATGGACATCCCACATAAATCCCTGGCTTTGCTGATTAAGATTCATCCGCATGACGAGTGGCTTGCCGAGTTTTTGGGCTTCCAATATAAAGCGCTCCCAAGAAGGATGATGCCTTAATATATAACCAACCACTACTTTTTTATTTGCTTTTTGTGCCGCTGCAATAATCCGCTCTGTTCCTGCTACCGTGGAGGCAAGTGGCTTTTCTACAAACAGATGGCAACCAGCCTGCAAGGCGGCTAAAGCGAATTCTTCATGAGTATCAGGATAAGTAGAAATGCAAACCGCATCAGCTTGTGTCTCCTCCAAGGCTGTATAAAAATCATCAAATAATGGGTATTTCCCCCCAAGTGTATTGTTGAGCTTGATTTTACTGCTTCCTCGGGCCACAAGACCACAAATATCAAATTCATCCAAATGATGGTATGCCAGGGCATGAGAAGCCCCCATATTTCCACAGCCCACTACTAGTACACGGATTTTTTTCATGGTTTTTATATTTTTGATTACCGATACTTCATGTTTGAAGATTCAAAGCATTTATGTTTAATCCTCAGCTTAATTACCGTTTCAGGTAAGCGTTGGATTTTCCTTTTCCAAGTACTCATACACTTTTTTCACATCTTGAGCTGCCTCTTTCTGAAGAATGAGATTGGCATCTGATGTGTGAATAAACAGAGAGTTTTGTAGTCCTACAAAAGCCGTAAAATCACTAGTGCCGATTACCATATTTCCATTAGAGTCTACTGGATGGCCCTGTGCCAAATAGTAATCATAGATTGATTCAAAAGAGCCCATATCTGACCACTGGAAGGAGGAAGGTACTACTCTTATTTTGGTTGAGTGCTCCATTACTGCATAATCAACAGAAATGGAAGGGATCTGTGCGCTTGCTTCTGCTGGTAAAAAACCATCTTGTATACCTTGATAAGTTTCTAAAGACTTTTGATAGACGATTGGCTCGAATGTTTTTAATTCTTGCAGGAATACTCCAGACTGAAAACAAAACATACCTGAGTTCCATAAGAATCGGCCCGAAGCTACAAAATCCTGAGCCGTGTCTAAATCTGGTTTTTCTCGGAAACTCATTACCTTTTCTCCCTCAAATTCTATATATCCAAACCCAGTTTCTGGTTTGGTAGGTACAAGTCCAAATGTGACAATATTCCCCTCTTTGGCTAAGGTAATAGCTCTATTGATGCAGTCTGCATAGGTGTGCTCATCTTCGATAAGATGATCAGAGGGGGTTACAAGCAAAATATCTTCAGGGTTAGCCGCAAATGCTGCAAAAGCTATTGCTGCAGCGGTATTTCGTGGCATGGCTTCAATGATTTCCTTGTAGTTAGAAAGTCCGGCAGCATCCAAATCCTTTCTGGAAAGCTCGTAATTATCTTTATTTCCCACAATGATGATTTCATCACAAAAGGATGCATTTCTGTCAGCAGTTTTTTGGAATAAACTCTGTCCTTGAAAAATGTTGAGGTATTGCTTCGGTTGTGATTTCCTTGAAAGTGGCCATAAGCGGCTTCCAACTCCTCCGGAAAGAATTACATTGATAGTTTTCATAGATGACGCAAGTTTTTTAATGAAAGGTTAAAAATATTCGCTGAATTGTTCAAATGATTTATGTTTTGAAATTAGTTAAAGTTTGGATAAGCAGACTTTCAGTGAATCTCTCCAGTGGGGTATTGACTCTTGAAAATCCTCTTTGATTTTAGATTTATCCAGTACAGAATAGTTGGGTCGCTTGGCTGCCGTGGGATATTGACTACTTGGAATGGGGTTGATGGTGCAAGTAATACTTTTTAATTCCATAATTGCATGGGCAAAATCATACCATGAGCAGACCCCTTCGTTGCTGTAATGATACACGCGCACGCCCTCCCAAGAGAAGGAAGACAACCGACCGATTACAAATTTTGCCAAGTCATACGCATAGGTAGGGCTGCCGATTTGATCATCAATTACATTAAGCTGCGGACGTTCCAATCCTAAGCGTATCATTGTTTTGACAAAATTGTTTCCAAACTCACTGTACACCCAGGATGTTCGGATAATCATACCATTTAAACCTTGGGTAGTCTGCATGGCTTTTTCACCAGCACATTTGCTTTCTCCATAATGATTGACAGGTTTAGTAGGGTGATTAGTGGAGTAGGGTTGATATCCTTTTCCGTCAAACACGTAATCTGTTGAAAAATGGATCAAAAAAGTATCCTTTTTTGAAACTAGCTCAGCTATCACTAGTAGTGCATCCGCATTAATTGTAGTAGCAATTTCTTTTTCAGTTTCTGCTTTATCAACGGCAGTATACGCAGCACAATTGATGATTATATCAAAATGCTGCTCTGAGAAATATTTCTTTACAGATTCAAGACTAGAAAAATCAACACTTTTTCTATCCGCAAAAATGAAATTATAGTTGAATTGTTCAGATATTTTCCGAAATTCCTGACCTAACTGTCCATTTGCGCCCGTCACTAAAATGGTTGGTATATCCATAATATTTAAATTTGTTTAAAATAAATAAATTATTTGTAGATGTTGACCGAAGCTATCAGATATTTAATTGTAGATGACGATTTGGTTTCGGCTACACTTTTAAGGAAATACTTACAAGCGTATGATAATCTTCATTTTGTGAGCATTGTTGATAATACTGCTCGAGCCAATGAGATTATAAGCCTAGAAAAAATTGATTTATTGTTTTTAGATATTGAAATGCCGGGAGATGATGGTTTGGAGTTTTTAAGGAAGTTGGCTGTTGAAGTTATGGTAATCTTTGTTACCTCTAAATCAAAATACGCATTGACTGCATTTGATTTCAACCCTATCCATTTTTTGACAAAACCTTTAGATCGCGATAAGCTATCAGAAGCCATTAGACGTGTGAATTTGAAAATTCAGACGTTTGGAAAGGTACAAAATACCACGACTTATTTGGTGATTAAAGATAAAGGCTCATTTGTAAAAGTCCCTCATGATGACCTTATCTATATAGAGGCAGCTGCAGATTATATGCTTATTCATACTCGATTAAAAAGCTATATGATTCATATGACGATGAAAGAGCTGATTGAACTGCTGCCATTTATGAATTTTTTACAGATACATCGGAGCTTTATCGTGAATAAAAACTTTGTGGTTTCACTAGACAAGGACCATTTGATCATCGATGGTAAAAAACTACCAATCGGTCCAAAATATAAAGATGCTGCAAAGAAAATATTCGCGGATTGATTTAAATCATGTTTTTTTATCGAATATAATGGTAGGTTTATCGAAGAATTAAGGAGGATACTAATGATCTCTTTAATTTTGAAAAAAAATAAACACTCATGAAACGGCTCCATTCATACCTCTTGCTCTTGACTCTCATTACGGCCTTTGCTTGTAATTTGGAACCAAAAGAGTCTCCAATAGATCCAAATCTAGAAGGTTACTTAGCAATTAACCCACCTGCGGGTTTTGAATTTAATACGAGTGATCGAGTAACCATTAGAGTCAATGGAGTTTTTTCGGATAATTCACCGCTGGCAGGTGTTAAATATGAGGTATATCAGGGAAATCCGTTTGATGGAGGAAAGAAGATTAGTACAGTTTTGCTTAATGATCAAGGAAGTGGAAGTGTGGAATTAACGCTAGCTTCTGATATTCAAGATTTATTTCTGTATACTGAGTTTATTGGTTTGCCACCTGTGAAAAAGTTTTCGGTCAACAGACCTCAAACCCAAGTTAGCATTGACCCTTCTGTAGATTCCTTTGATGTAGGTGTGGATAGTGGATCAAGCTCTAATCCAGGAGCTAGATTGGCTTCTTTACCAGCTGGTTTTACAGCACTTGGTACATACAATTCTAATGGCTTACCTTCTTACTTGTTACCTACGAGAGATAGGATTTCTCAAGGCATATTTACGAGACTCAATGCCAACTTACCAGAACGCAGAGATCTTCGTCAGACCAGTCCTGATCTATTGAGTGAACAATACCCGCGTCAATTGTTTGTAAATGAAGAAGCGGAAGTGTGGGTGACATTTGTTCACAATGGTGCTGGATGGAGAAACGTATTGGGTTATTATTTTTATGAAGAGGGGCAAGAGCCAAAAACCGCCTCAGAAGTAAAAGAAAAGATTATCATTTTTCCTCATATCAATGCCCTTTCTTCAGGTGACAAAGTGAAACTGCGAGGTAATTTACCAAACGGTGCATTCAAAAAAGGAACGACAATCGGATGGTTCATCATTTCTGACGGTTGGTCTAATGGTTCTGTGACTAATGGAAGAGCACTATTATTTTCGAATCGCAACTTAAATACTGGTATAGCTAATCCTTCCTTGCGAGAGCACATGGTCTTTTTATATGATCAGCAAGAAAGAGTAATGCTGATTGGATGGGAGGATATGCCTCGGAATTTATCTGGTTGTGATCATGATTTCAATGATTTGGTGTTCTATGCCACTTGGAATCCAATTACCAGTGTGGAAGTTGGTAATTATGCCCGATTAGAGAGTAAGGTTATCGGAGATGCAGATGGAGATGGTGTGAAAGATGATATTGATGAGTTTCCTAATGATCCTGAAAGAGCTTTTAGTAATTTTTATCCTGCCAAGGATTCGTATGGTACATTTATGTTTGAGGATCTGTGGCCTAGTTTTGGTGATTATGATATGAACGATCTTGTCCTAGGTTTCAATAATAGAGAAATTACTGATGGTCAAGGACGCATCAAAGAAATGCAGATGACTTTCGTTATTCGTGCGATCGGTGCAGGTGTTAAAAATGGTTTTGGAATAGAGTTTCCTACTAATCCTGCAAATGTAGAGTCAGTAACTGGTAATCGATTGACAACAGGAAATATCAAATTGAATGGGAATGGCACGGAAGCAGGTCAACAAACTGCCGTAGTTATAGTATTTGATGATGCTACGGTGAATATGACTCCTTTATCTAATGTTTTTGAGGGGAATGCACATCAGAAAGAAGATACGATTCGTGTGAATTTGGTCTTTAGATTTGCACTAGACAAAAGAGATCTTGGTGTAGAGCCATTCAATGCATTTCTGTATAGAACAGGAGATCGAGGCATTGAGGTGCACTTGATGAATGGGAAACCGACGACACTTGCATCAAGAAGTTATTTTGGGACAAGGGATGATCGTTCTAATTTTAACAGTGGAGTCTTTTACCAGAGTGCTAGTGGATTGAATTGGGCCTTATTTGTACCTGAAAGCATAGGTCACCCTATTGAAAGAGTAGACTTTACCAAAGGCTATCAGCGTTTTCCTGACTGGGCACAGTCAGGGGGAAATCAACATAAGGATTGGTTTAGAAATAATGGAGATAATATAAATCCATCAGCTTTGTATCGGAGGAGGTAGGAGCTTATCCTATCATCTTTAAAAGTGGTAAATTCTTTAGAGGATTTGTCACTTTTTTTATTCCCTAAGGCGTATCATTTTCGAAGCTTATTCTTTATCAAAACAATACTTTTGGGATAGTTAAAAAAGGTTTCCTTGATAATATTTTTATATGAAATGGTTAGAAATCTGTTTAATATAATCATTTTGATGAAAGCTGTGAGCCCTGTAGCTAAAACCACACCGATTGCTGCACCTATCAACCCCAATTGGGTGATAAAAAACCATGAGAATCCCAAGCCATAAACTAATGTTCCAAAGACAAGGATCATATTGTAGAATGGTTTACCGATTGCATCAAGGAATACACCTGATTGTCTATCCAAAGGTTTTACAATGGCAATCAAAGAAATCAATTGTAAATAGGGGACTGCATCTAGGTATTCTTCACCAGCTACAATCCATATAATGGGTTTTGCGAAAATGACGGCGACGGCGATAAAAAGTAGGCTGAAGCTAAACATGCTAGCGACTGTGAGTTCATAAATTTTTGCTACTTCCTTCATCTCTCCTGCTTCATGAGCTTCACTTGCTTTTGGAAAAGAAATGGATGAAATAGAGTTGATAGGAATATCTAAGAGATTGATGATTCTGCCAGCAGAATTAGCCAAAGCAACTTGAACTGGAGAAAGTAAAGCTCCTAGAAGAAATTTATCCATACTACTTGTCAGCATTGAAACGAGATTGGTTCCAAATACATATTTTCCAAAGTGAAACAATTGACTTGCCCATTCTTTATGCCAACCCCAAATGAGTTTGAATTGCTTCCTGACTTGATATTGAGAAGTCAAAAAAGCAATAACAAAAGCTAGATTGTAATACCATGCCAACTGGATTAAGTTGATATCCTGTTGGGTGAAAAAAAAGAAAAGAATTACCAAGAAAAAAGGAACACTCCTGCTGACACCAGCAAAAAAATAAGATTTAAAATTAAATGTTCCCTGCATTAAGATCAGATTGTGGGTATGGAATATAAGTACTGGTAAAAAGAGACAATGGATATAGATCAAATCTTTGAGTCCGGGTGCTTGGAAAGTATGCTCCATCCAAGGTGCTGTCAGTACTAGCAAGATCATCAATAAGCCTGTGAGAATACCATTTAACCAAATAGCTGACATTTGAATCTTCGCAAAGTCAGCATCGGTTTTACCTACTATAAACTTGATCAAGCCGTTTTGGATAAAGCCATTTCGGGCCATTTCAACGATAGAGGCTATGGTTATAAATAATACCCAAACACCGAAATCTTTTTGGTTGAAAATTCTCACCAAAATCATAAAGCCTAAAAAACCCACAAAAAAATCAATGGCTCTGTGGAGCATTGAGAAAAAGCCACTACTTATCCAATAGTTTGATTTACCCATTAGTTCTTGGATTTAGCAGCTTCTTGGTATGATTCGAGAATGATGGATGCACTGTGATCAAAACTGAATAAAGGAATTCGCTCAAATCCTTTGTTGATTAAGCTTTGTTTATACGCTTCATCGGCTAAAATTTTGGAAACAGCTGAGGCAATTTCTTCCGGTTTGAAGGGGTCAATTATAGCAGCTGCATCGCCTGCCACCTCGGGCATGGAAGAAGTGTTGGAGGTGATGACAGGACATCCGCAGGCCATAGCTTCCAAGATAGGTAGTCCAAAACTTTCTCTCAGCGAAGGATATAAAAAAAGCTTAGCTCCGCTGTAGACATAAGGTAAATCTGCATTAGGAATGTACCCTGTCAAATGTATTCTACTTCTCAGATGGTTTGCTTGAATATTTTCTAATGTTTTGGATAACTCATCTTCTCCAAAATCTGGCATTACTAGATCATATTTCAAGTTTCCATGACTATCTAAAATCTTCAACGCTTTTAATACACCTGGAAGATTTTTTTTGGGATCAGTATTACCAAGGAAAAGCAAATACTCATTTGGAAGGCCAAATTCTTTTATTTTTTGTGTTACTAGGTTAGGGTTTTGTGGTTGAAAATGTGGAGCTACACCATTGTAGGTTACTTTCACTCGTTCATCTTTGAAAGCGAAAAAATTATCAATTTTCTTTTTTTCAAAATTGGAAACAGTAAATATGGCATGACTTTTCTTCACTACTTTGGGTACATTCCAACGTCTGTAAAGATTGCCTATCCGCTGATACCAAGAACCAGAGAAAAGATTGATTTTCTCCATGTAAATGATGTCGTGCAAGGTTAAGACAAGAGGTACTGGGCAATTTGTGGGAGCTGTATTACTGGTACAATGCAGTACATCTAATTTATAAGTTACAGCGGCTTGTTTAAGGTGTTTTTGTTCCCATACCGGATAAGAGCTCTTGGGTAATTCTATGATTTTGAAATTTTCTGTTTCCTGTATAGCACTGGGATCTTCATCAGGGTTGACAAAAATGCAGTAGGTGTTGATGGTATCTATTCGCTGCAAGGACTTGATCAGTTGGATGGCTACAATGTCCATTCCGTGTTTTTTCTTCCGAAAAATGCGCTGGGCTTCGATTCCGATAATCATGGCTGATTTTTAAGCTATTTTAGGAATATTTTTGATAATATCTGCTGGAATTCCTCCCACAATGGTGTAAGGTGCAACATCTTTTGTGACTACTGCTCCAGCTGCTACTACTGCCCCTTTTCCAATGGTAACGCCTTTCATGATGGTACATCGCGTAGCTATCCAAACATCATCTTCAACTATGATAGGGGCTTTCGTGATTTGATTTTTTAATCCTGGGATTTCATGAAAATCATCATCAATCAGTACTGAGTAAGGTCCAATGTTAACATTTTTTCCAATGGTTATTGCTTTACTAACCGATAAGTGTGCTCCATTTATTACTGAGTTATCATCAATTGACAGTTTCCCCTTCCTTCCTATAAAAATTTTTGCCGTCTCAATTGAAGACCAAACTTTTACATTATTTCCAAATTTAATTAAGCCTTTATTTTCAACTATTGGTTTTCCCTTAACCATAAGTAATTCTCCTTTTTTGCATCTCTTGGCAAAGTAGATCTTCCCATTTACTAATTGAAAAAAAGCAGCAAAAATTTCTGAAAGAATATACCAAAAGCTCGTAGGCTCTCCTTCCTCCTCCATGCGTTCAACTTTTTCTAGATATTTCTCTTTCAATTTTACTAACATATTAGAATTTTTTTACTAATTGGTAGGTGCTGTCAATTATTTCTAATGAACCATTAGAAGCTTTTTTTAACTTGGGGGTAATGTTTACATCAGCACCGGATATGTGCCAACCCACGCCTTGAAGGAAAGCTTTAGCTTGTTTCCACTCTTTATTTGAGACCATTTTCAAAATGTTTTTTGGAATCGCTAAAAACAAGAAAAACAAAAAGCCCATTAAGAATTTTAGTCCGTTTCGGTTCCTTCTCGTGAAAATCAATCTTCCTCTTGTCATATAATAGATTTTCAAAGGGCTGTTTTTACCAACGGACATACTTTCTTTATGATAAACTGTACTGAAACCATTGTAATACAAAGCATAACCAGCTTTTTTGATAGCTTCCGCCCAGTCCAACTCTTCATAATAAAGGAAATAAATATCCGGCATCAATCCGGCTTTCCAAATCACATCCATAGGTACAAGCATAGCCGCACCATGAATCAATTGAGTAGGGATGATTTCATCATACTGACCCTTATCTTCTTCAAAGTCCCCTCTTGATTTCCCTCTTACTGTGGTAAGGCTTAATCCTGATGAACCTGCCCATTGAATGATATTTTTATTTTCACTAAAGTAAAATTTCAGTTTTGGGGTAATGACTCCAATAGATGGATTGCTTTCGGCAAGAGAAATCAGAGGCTCTAAAAAGTCAGGCTCTACTTCAGTATCATTGTTTAAAAAAAGTAAGTATTTCCCTTTAGCCTCTCTGATGCCTAAATTGTTTCCACCCGCAAAACCTAGATTATGAGGGCTTTCAATAACGATTGTTTTAGGGTAGTTTTTGGTAACTTCATTTTTACAACTACTAGGGGAACCATTGTCTACAATGATAATTTCAATAGCAGGATAGGTGATTTTATTAAGGGAGGCAATCATCTCAAGCGTTAGCTCAGTTTGGCCATAATTGACTGAAATGATTGAAACTAGAGGGGTTGGGGTAGACTTAGAAGTTTCCAAAATGCTGGGGTGGTTATGGTACACTAATTTATAAATATTTCGGATGAACTTGTTCATTTTGCATTATTTTATTTGAATTAAATTGTTAAATTCAAACATCCAAACGGCCTGATTAATCAGGATCACCTAGCGCTCAAATTCCTATGTGGATAGTAACTATTCCTTTTATCCTGATAATTTCTATTATTTTATTTTACACTGGATTTGGTTTTTTCAGTGTGTTGTTGAGTAAGATTTTTCCTAAACCGCAGATGGAGAATTATTTATCAAATGAAGTTGATATTGCGTGCATTATTACTGCGTATAAAAACATCCAAACATCTTTACCGTTGGTAGATTCACTTTTAAAACAATCTTACTCGAATTATCATATTTATTTAGTTGCCGATCGGTGCGAAGAATTGGAAAATTTACCAGAGGATGCACGATTAACTATTCTTTTTCCCCTAAAGCCATTGGATTCAAAAATCAAGTCTATCAATTTGGCAAAATCTTCTTGGGTTCGTCCGCATGAAGCTGTATTGATATTAGATGCAGATAATTTGTTACAAGGTCTTGCATTGAGGAAGTTTTCCGATCATTTTAATGCCGGGTATAAAGCTATTCAAGGAATGCGAACCGCAAAAAATTTAGATACGCCTTTAGCTTGTTTGGATGCTCTTGGGGAGATTTATTACAATTACATACAGCGTCAAGTTCCATTTCAGCTAGGTTCATCTGCGACGATTGCGGGTTCAGGAATGTTGGTGGAAACATCTCTCTTTGAAACTTATCTCAAATCTTTCGATTTCAATTCTTCGGAAGTGGTCCTAGCGGAAGACAAGCTTTTACAAATGCAATTGATTCAATCGGGAACAAAAATCAGTTTCCAACCACAAGCTTTGATTTTTGATGAAAAAACAAGTTCAGGAGTGCAACTTCAAAACCAACGAACACGCTGGCTTAAATCCTACTTTGACCATTTAAATGATGTGGGAACTTTGTTTTGGAATAGATTAAAAGCAAGGGACTGGAATGGGATTTACTTCGCCTGTATGATATCCACTCCACCGCTTGTAATAATGAGCATGTTGATATTTATTGGCCTTTTTTTAGGTTTTCTAATGTCCCCTACACTATTTCTATTGGCTTCCGGTAGTCTCTTTCTGTTGATAGGAGGCTGGATATTAAGCTTGGCGTTTTCTAAAGCACCCGTACAGATATGGAAGGCTATTCCCTGGATACCGGTTTTTGCATTTAGGCAAATTTTATCTTTACTAGGGTTCAGACAGGTTAAAAATGATTTTTTAGCTACTCAGCATTCCCAAACAGTTGGGATAGATGAGGTTTGGAATGAGCGCAAAAAAGATTTTGTAGACCTCACATCCTGATATTATGAAAAAGTCATTTGAAGAGTTTAAAAAGTTGCCTATAGTCATGATATCTATGTCCCGTTGGGATGGTTATATTTCTTCTGCATCTTGGTCTTTAGCCAAAGAGTTTGGGAAATCAACGAACGTGTACTATGTAGATTACCCGTACACTTGGACAGATTATTGGCGGGAGCGCGGACTTGACTCAGTTAAGTCCCGGAAAAACGCCTTGCTTTCAGGTAAAGAAATTTCAAAGGTCTTAATCCAACATGACCATAGTAGTGTAAAGTCAATTACACCTCCATTGGTTTTGCCGATAAACTGGGCTTCTCCTGGTTGGTTGTATAATCAATTAAGTAGATTAAACAATAGCAAGGTTGCTTCGGCTATCGGTAGTACCCTTCAAAAAGATGGAATTAGCGAGTTTATTTTTTGGAACAGCTTTAACCCTTCTTACCTGTATCAACCTCATGAGTTTTTGAATCCGGTTTTTACAGTATATCATTCTAGAGATGCCATTACTGCCATCAATGAATTTACACGAAAACATGGGCAATACTTGGAAGTAAGTGCTATTCAATCTTCAGACTTAGCTATTGCCACCTCCCGTTCTTTGTCTGATGACCTTTCTAAAGCCTCTGGAAAGACAGTTCATTTATTCGCCAATGGTGGAGATACGGACTTGTTTAAGATGGCATGGGAAAAAGATTTGGAAATGCCTCAGGATATCAAAAGTATTCCGGGACCAATGGTGGGATATACGGGTAATGTCTGTCAGCGGATAGATTATGAATTACTTCTGAAGTTAGCTCAAAAGCATGTAGACAAATCATTTGTACTGGTAGGACCAAGAGAGGATAAGCAGCACACAACCATTGATTTGGATGCTATTCCTAACATCTATTTCACAGGTCCAAAAAAACTAGAGCAGTTACCATCCTATCTAAAATACTTTGATGTTGTTATTATTCCTTTCAAATGCAATGAACTGACACGGAATATTTATCCACTCAAAATCAATGAATACCTTGCTGCGGGGAAATCCGTGGTGACCACTTCATTTTCACCGGATATTCAATCCTTCAAAGAAGTAGTCACGGTAGCGGAATCGCATGATACTTTTATTGAGTCTATTGATCACGCTATACTCAATAATTCAGATACCCTTATTCAATTGAGATACGAACAAACCAAAATGAATTCATGGGCACATAGGGTGGATTTATTCTGGGATATGGCTTATGAGACCTATTTAAACACCTAAAAAATCATGGAATATATCTTTCTAAGCGCTCTGTTCATTATTTTCTATACCTATCTTGGTTATGGGATCTTAATTGCACTATTAAACAAACTGAAAGGAGAGCAAACTCAGGTGCCTTCATTTGAGGAAAATCAGTTGCCAGAAGTGACACTAATTGTTCCCTGTTTTAATGAGGGTGATTTTCTTCATCAAAAAATAGCTAACACGCTAGAATTAAACTATCCAAAAGAAAAATTTGAAATCATTTTTGTAACAGATGGCACGAGCGATGGCTCTGAAAAAATACCGACTGCTTATCCTGAAGTGATAGCCACTCATTCGGAAGCTAGAAAAGGAAAATTGGCAGCAATGAAACGTGCAGTTGGTATTTCAACTGGAGAAATTCTAATTTTTTGTGATGCCAACACCATTCTCAATCAAGAGGCTGTTATGGTGATGGTTCAGGCTTTTGCAGATCAGCGAGTAGGTGCAGTCACTGGAGAGAAGTACATCATCACTTCCGAGGAAGACGGGGCAAGTAGTAAAGGTGAAGGGATCTATTGGAAATATGAATCATGGCTCAAAAAAATGGATAGTAACTACCATACTATGGTGGGAGGTGCAGGGGAATTGATGGGCTATCGAAAAGAGTTATTTGAGTTTTTACCGGATGATACACTCTTAGATGATTTTATGCTTACCATGAAGATTGCTGAAAAGGGATACTTAGTAAAGTATGTCCCAGAGGCAAGAGCATCTGAATATGCCAGTGCAAGCGTAGGGGAGGAGATGAAGCGGAAAATTAGAATAGCTGCTGGAGGCTGGCAAAGTATCTTCAGGCTTCCTAAGGCAATTAATCCTTTTCATGATTTTACATTAACTTTTCAGTATGTAAGTCATCGTGTACTCAGGTGGACTTTGACACCTATGTTGTTGATTGTGGTTTTTATCCTTAACCATCTTTTAGTCATTCAATCGGAAAATATGCTTTATGAATTTTTATTGATAGGGCAATATGCATTCTATTTTCTTGCATTGTTGGGACATATCCTTCGAGATAAAGGAGTAACGCTAAAAGGTTTTTATGTTCCTTATTATTTTTATGTCATGAACTACTGTGCTTTACTGGGATTGAATAGGTGGCTTAAAGGAAGGCAACAAGTAACTTGGGAACGAGCAAAGCGTGCCAATGAATAGGTTAGGTTAATTTTTAACTTCTTCTTCTACAGTCTTGGTGTCTCCCTCTTCATCTTTCCATTGGTGCGTGAAAAGAGCCACCCAGGTGAAGTAGATCATAATGTTTAAGGGGAATTGCCCGAGAATCGGATTTCCATAGGACGCCAATACGATGCCGCAATATCCCGCATGAATCGCCATTAAATATTGTTTAAATACCGGGTCACGGGTCTTGAAAATAGTGTAGTAACCATAGATAATGATTGAAAAAAGCATCAATACATGTATGCTCAATCCGATAATTCCTGTTTCAGCCCAGACTTTAACATACCAACTGTCATTTGGAGTTTCTGCTAAAAATGTTCCGGGAGAGAAGCGTTGTCCCCATGAACCAGAAGTGCCAATACCCCCTCCGAGAGGTCTGACTGCAAGGTATTGCTTAAATCGTTTTTGGTTTTCCAGTCGAACTTGGAACGAAGCATCTTCAGGGTCTAGAGCACTTCTCATTCTTCGTAACTGATAATTTTCATTTCCAATCGTTGTGTATTTCAAAAAGAAAAAGATACCACCCACTACTAGAGCCCCAAGAATCATACTTTTGAAATTCTTTGTAGAAACCAAATATGCAGCCGAAGCACCAATCGGTACAAACAAGGCACCTCTTGTCCCACTTAAAGCCATTGCGTACAAACAAATCAATCCAGCAACTATAAATATGATTCTTTTTTTTAAGGGTAGCGGTCCCAAAGCGATCAATAAAGCTACTATGGCACCATAGCCCATGGTTGCTCCAAATTGACCCGAGTCCGACAAAAAAGAGAAAGCCCTTAATACACCAAACAGCACATGGGTTTTGATTGGACCACTTAGAAGCCAGTTCCATTCAAAATTATCTAATCCTATAAAGATCTGTTTAAACCCCCAAAATGCGGCAAAAACACACCATAGAATAGTGATATTTACAAATGAGAATACTTGACTTTTTTTAGTGAGGTAAAATAGTAGAACAGCCACCATCAATAACTGATATATGGAATAAGCTCTCACAGCATAAAACCAAGCAGCTTTACTACGAGCCTCCGGATTGAAAAACTGTAATATGGTAAAACCCATCCACGCAATAGTAATGTAAAAAATAAGGTTATTGAGATTTTTGGTGTTGGGTAATTTTGGAGAAAATAAACTTATTAAGAGTGTCAAGGCCAATAAGGCATCAACACCTAAACCCAAAGGCGCTTGTGTCACATATCTGGTAAGCCCATTCACGAGAAATGAAAAAATCAATACAATTTTTATCCCATTCATGGGATTGGTATGAATAATTTTGAAAAGAAAAAAAACAGGAAACATGCCTAATAGGAAGACAAGGAAAAGTAATTGAAGTTTATTGATCAAAAAACCGATTACCAAGCCAGCTACAATGGTAAATGGAATTAAGAACCATGGACTTGTAAATTGTTGAAGACTTAGGGCTGTAGTTCTTTTCATTAAAATTTCAAGAAATCTTTTGCTTCGTCTTTGCTTATGTCTGTTAAATAAATTTCTGGTTTGATACCAGAACCATCTTCAATCATGGAAACAATTCGTTGATGCCATAATTTCCAAGAACTAGTCGCAGAAATCATGATGAGAATCCAGTGACTTTGCTTGAGCATATCAAAGGAAAGATTTTGAGACTTCATACTAGGGTGTAGTACAAAAATCAAATCAAAGTTATGCTCATTGAAATAATTGAAATCAAATATTTTCCATGATGCGTCTTTAGATTTGTAATCATCTAAATTGTAAGCAAGACCATAATTATCAACGTTTCCTGCATGCATCATCAACGATTTGTAGCCTTTGTTTTGACTGTAAGACTCGATCATTTTGACTAATTCACCATCTTGAGAAGTATTGAATTCACTTAAGATTGAAATTACAAAGGGTTTGTTATGCTTGGTATTTAGGAAATGTATATTGACTTGGTTTAAGAATTGTTCTAAGCTTTCTTGCACTAGATCTTCTGATTTTTTGGTTTGAACAGGCATGAAGGCAGAAACTTTGAGCCCTGTTTTCAATTGTGCGTTAAAGATGTTTTTCAGTGAATCATCAAAAAGGATAAAAATGATAATTAAACTTACACAGGCGATGATTCCAAATAGTGCTCCACCTATGACCAATAATTTATTTTTGGAAGGCCTAGGACTTTCCGGAAAAAAAGCTGGATCAATTATTTCCTGTGTTTGAGAGATTTTAAGATTTTCTTTTTGAAGTCTCGCTTGATTTAATCCATTTAGGATAACCAAGTATTCATTTTCATTTACTGACACTTCTCGCTCCAATCTTTTTAATTCCGCTCCTAATGGGGCAAATTCAGATATCCGATCTTCTACTGTTTGTACAGAGCGTAGGGTGATTTCTGAGGCAACTCCTTGCTTTTCTTTTTCGATATATAAATCAAGCCATTCTAATAGTACATTAGTAGCGGGTATGCCATCTACTTGAAAATCTTTTCTATAGAGATTTGATACTTCTAGGTTGATTTGATTGTTAAGCTGATTTATTCTCGATTTTAAAGCTACAACCTCTTCACTCTCAGTGCGACCAGAGGCTAAAATGGTGTTGAGTTGGAGCCTAAGCTTAGAAACTTCTAACCTTAAGGAGCTTAAACTATCAACTACTGTATTTCTATTGTTCGAATTTTGAAGTTTTTCTTCTAGTTTGATTAAACTGGATTCTGCTCCTAATGATATTCTGAGGGCTTCATTTTGAGCCATTTCCAATTCTTTTCTGTATAAATCAAGGCTTTTTCCTTGCTCATAATAATTCATGATTTTGTTTACAGAAATAAAGTCTTTCAGTCGGTCTTCTGAATCTTGCAACTTCTTGAAAACTCGCTCAAGCATCATCTCAAAGTATTCAACGCTAGAGGACGTTTCTGAATACCTTAATTCACTATATCGCTGCATGTAGACTTCACCCAGAATCCTTACGGTATGGTAGCAAATGGCAGGATCATCAGCATAATAGCTGATTTCGATCATATCTGAGCTCTTTTTTCTATCTACCCGAATTTTCTTTTGAATTTCATTGATTCCATAGTCATAGTGGCTATTCAGTAGATATCTAAAAGTTGAATTAGGATTTTCTTCAAAATCTTTCAAAATATTAATAAAGGTTTTTTCAGGATCATCTATAACCGCAATTTGCTGCCATAATTGTTCATTTATATGATTTTTTAATTCCGCTTTTTTTCGCTCCGACAGAACTGATTCATCTTTTTCTCCTTTGCTTAGATGTAAGGCTAGTAGTCGAAGGCCTGTCTCTTCGATCGATTTCCTAGAATTAACAAGGGAAATGATGTTATCCATCAAATTATTCGAAGTAAAAAAGTCTATTTTTAATGACTCAGTCAGATCAGCACTTTTTCGAGAGGAAATACCTGTATATATGACTGTACTGGAATCATAAATTTTTGGGGAATTTCTCGTTAAAAAAAATATCGTCGCTGCGATCGTAACAGGAAAAATCAAAAACAAGTACCAGTACTTTTTTGATAACCATAATATTTCCTTGAAATTGATCAGACCCATGCGATTAATTTTTCAAAAGGCTTAGTTTAATACCAACCAAGATTTCCAAACTTCGAAAAGCAGATAAAAACTCAGCATATGATCGATGATATCGTTCTTCTGCAAGTGTTTTTATTTCAGTAATTCGTGTGTGTTCTGAAAAAGTGGTTTGATTATCCATTAATTTCTTTTCTGATAGTAGCATACTATTGGTCGCTAACTCTAAAAAGTTAGTATTTGAAATCATAATCTTTTGTGCCGTAATCAATTTAAAATATGCGGTAGAGATATCTTCTTCCACCAATAATTTCATTTCATCGATGACATCTTGCGCAGCTTTAGTTTCATATTCAGCTAATTTGATTCTAGGACTTCTAGAAAACAGTTCGTAAAATGGGAAGTTGAAGTTGAAACCAAATCGATAACCATTTACAATTTGATTAAAGTTGCTTCCTTCAAGACCTGTTATAAGAATCCCTTGGTTACCAGTTGAAACATTAAAAAAAGCTTGAATATGTTGAGTCCAAAAACGTTTTTCTAAAAATATTTTTTCTTTTTCAGCTTGAGATAAATGTATGTTTTTTTGAATCTTCGGACTGTACTCTAGCCCTATATTTGTTAACTCTTCCAAAGTAGGAAGTTGAAGTGCAATGTCTTGCATAAGATCAAAATCAACCATACTTGATACGGCAGTAGTTTTGATTTCACTAATTTGAGCTTTAGAAACTCCAATTGCAATATATGTAAAAATCAAAATAAGTATTACTTGCTTCATCACACATTCTCCTTCTGAAATAAGGCAGGTACGGTCATCAATAGAATCTTGATGTCCATCCATAGGCTAAATTTATCTGCATATTCGTTATCCAGTCCGATACGTTCTTCTTCGGACATGGGTCCACCTTTTCCTCGCTTCGTCACTTGCCACAGTCCAGTGATTCCAGCAGGGGCAAGAAAACGCTTAGAAAACTGATCAGTAGTCAGTTTTTCTGCTTCATAGATTGGCAATGGCCGATTTCCTACAATAGACATATCTCCTTTCAAGACATTGAAGAGTTGAGGTAGTTCGTCAATACTTGAATTCCTTAGGAATTTACCCAATTTAGTGATTCTTGGATCATCTGTCAATTTAAAAAAGGCTGCTTCACCACCTTTTTTCATTAATTTAAATGTCAGTTCACAAACCTGCTCACCACTCTCATTGAAGAGTAAGCTTTCGCATGGTTGGTCATACTTTTTGCAAGTATCGCAACGTACGAATGCCACTTTTTCTTCCTTTGTCTTCTCAGGTGCTTGATTCGCGTATTGATTTAAGTGACTTAAATCTTTCAATTTTTTATCGGCATCGGGTACCATTGATCTGAATTTATAGAATTCAATGATGTCCCAGCCTGTACCTACACGTTTAGACTTGTAGAAAATTGGTCCTTTGGACTCCAGGCGTATGGCCAAAGCTACTAACAATAAGATAGGGGAGATCAGCAGAATAATCGTGCCTGACACCAAGATGTCAAATGCTCTTTTCCAAAGTGGTGTTTTGTATTTAGTAAAGACTACTTCATTTGAATTTTCTTTATCTAGAAAACCTCTCAGAGGAGGATCATTCAATATCTTTTGAATAGTTTCAAATATAGCTTCCTTGCTTAAGTCTTTGGTAAGAAATAAGCCACTAATCCCCTCTTTCATAGCGATTTTCCGGTCCTCTGAATCAATTGTATCAGCAATGGCCAATAAAATGTAACCATCCCTGAATGAATAGGGCCTAACTTTGCGTACATAATTGAGGAACTCAGGATTTTTTAAAGCTCCAAAAAAAATAACAGCATCAAAGTCTGATTTTTCTTTAGCCTGAGCTACAAATGCAAAGATGTCTTCAACAATTTCCAAGTCAAATGCTTGTTCCAAGTTGGATCTGGAATTTTTGTTGAGCGCATATCCCGGTTTGATAAAGACCAGTTTTTTTTTCATTGCTTATCGAAATTGTAACGATCAAAAAACCTGTTGACACGAATGGTCAATTCGGCAGGATTAAATGGTTTTATAAGGAAATCATCTGCTCCTACTTGAAAAGCCTCTATTCTTGAGTTTACACCTTCTTCCCCTGAGAGTACTACTAAAGGTACTTTATCAAAGTAATTAAATTTACGTACCTCTTTAATGAATTCTATGCCATTCATTTCTGGCATATTTAAATCCAAAACCACTGCATCGGGAATATTTCCTTCCATAATCCATGCGAGTGCCTCTTTTCCATTATGTTTGATATCTACAGTAAAATCATTTTCAAGCTTACTTTTTAATAAGATACCCATGACTGGCTGGTCATCAATTAACAAGACATGTTTTTTAGACATAGTAATTTGTATTTCAGGGTGGATTATAAACAATCGGTAATTTTTTATCAATATTAAGTAAATATTGTAAATAAAATGCCAAAACTTAAATTTTTTAGTTGGAGATTCTAAGTGCTTTTTCCCCTTATTTTACTTAGTACTTCTTGATTTCTTCCTCAATGATTGGCCTTAATTGTTGCCATGTTTTTTCCACCTCTTGAATGAATAAGGTTAGCTTGTCCTCACTTAAATCATCTATTTGATTTTCGATTTTCCGAACTAACTGATGCATACGGGTGAAGAACATGGACTGTGCACTACCCTTAATTCCATGAGCAACTGATTTGATTTGGATTCGGTCATGAGATTCAAAAGCTGTTAACAGCAGTGAGATCTGTCTGTCAAAATCCAAAGATGCTTCAAGTAAGTTTTTGTATAGGGTCATGTCATGGCTGACTAAAGCTAATAATCCTTGTTTTTCAAATAAAGGGCTATTGAGCTCCTCAATGGGAGGTGAAGAAGTTTGTATAGGGTAATTTTGGCTACTGTCTTTATCAAGATTTAGGAGATATTTTTCAATTACCTTGATCAGTATATCAGACTGAACAGGTTTGGTTAAAAACTCATCCATTCCAGCATTCAAACAGTTTTCACGTTCTTCTTTTAGTGCACCTGCTGTCAAAGCAATGATAGGTGTTCTCTTTTTTGATAACTTGGCCTCATAAGCTCTTATGCCTTTTGTTGCTTCAATACCATCCATTTTTGGCATTTGAACATCCATAAATACCAAATCAATTTTTTGGGTTTTAAATGTCTTAAATGCGATATCTCCATTTTTACATTCAAAGATTCTTGCTTTTGGCAATTGTTGAAGTACCAGTGTTTTAATCAGTAATAAGTTCATGTCAATATCTTCTGCAATTAAGATATTATAAGAACTTTCAGGTGCATAAATAATTTCTGTTTTTTCCTGTTTTTCTTGGAATTCTTGGATTATAAGCTTGTTTTTGATATTTGCCAAAAAACTATAGAATTCATCTGATTTGACAGGTTTCAAAAGTCCAAATGAGATGTCAAACTTCTTGTAGAACTTTCGCAAAAGCTCTGTATCTGTTGAAGAATGTAATAGTATTAGTTTTAGTGAATCTTTGTCTATTTTTAGTTCATTTCTGATATTCATAATGACTTCAATCCCATCCATTATCGGCATATGATAGTCGATGATTCCAAGGTCAATACTAGGATCTGAAAGCAGAATTGACAAAGCTTCATAAGGATCTTGGGTACTTACATATGGTATTCCCCAAAATTTTAAATTTTCCTCTAAAACTGTGATGTTATTAATGTTGTCATCTAGGATCAAAACTTTCTGAAGATCTAAACTAACTTTTTCATTCGTATTTAAGTCTTTGTAAGGCACCTCAAATTCAAATTTGAAAATAGAACCTTTACCAAGATAACTTTCAAGTTCTATGTTTCCCCCCATCTTGTTGACCAACAAATTTGATATCGTTAAGCCAAGGCCTGATCCTCCGTACTTACGGGTTGTCGAACTGTCTGCTTGTGAAAATGCCTGGAAGAGTTTCTGTTGTTGTTCCTCAGAGATTCCTATACCTGTATCGCGCACCTCGACATAAAGTATTCCTAATTGGTCTGTTTTTCGATCAAATTGGACTTTCAACTCTACTTCACCTTCCTCGGTAAACTTGACAGCATTGCTTAAGAGATTGATAATTACTTGCTTTAATCTTATTGGATCTAAAACCATTATCCTTGGCAAATCAGGCTGTATGTTTAGGATCAGTTCTAATAGTTTTTGACTTGCTTGGAACTTAATAATATCTACGGAAGAGTTTGCTATCTCATTAATGTCGTACTCGATAAATTCAAGGTCGAGTTTTCCAGCTTCAATTTTAGAGAAATCCAATATATCGTTAATGATACCTAAAAGAGATTTTCCAGATATATTGGCATTTTCAGCATATTGCTTTTGAACATGGCTAAGTGGTGTCTTCAGTAATAAGTCGGTAAAACCAATCACACCATTGAGTGGTGTACGGATTTCATGACTCATATTTGCCAAAAATTGAGATTTGTATTGGCTAGTTTTCTCCGCCCGTTCTTTTGCTTCAATTAAGTCTTGCTCAAGAAGTGTTCTGTTTTTGAGATTGGCCAAAATTTGAGCAAAAAGAAGCAATAATGATATTTCATTCCCAGAGAGAGTTCTCACATTTTTAACATAATCAAAACCAACAAATCCATATATATTTTCTTCAAAGAAAATTGGTAATGCAATTAGGCTTTTTATTCCTTGGGGCTCTAAAATTGATTTTACACCATCGCCATCTGGGAGGTTTTCCAGGTTATCGATGTACATAAAGTCTTTATTTTTATGAGTGGAAACCCATCGAGGTACAATTTCCAGAGGGACTTCTTGAAGATTAGGGAGTTCAGAAGTAATACCTGATTCACACCATTCGAAAGTATTAGTGCAAATATTGTTTTCCCAATCATAATCAAAAATGTAAGCCCGATCAGCTTCTGCATACTTTCCAATCAACTCTAAGGAACTGTTAATTTTGAAGTCGCTGTCCTTTACATCTAGGTTTATATATTCTGTAGCGATCTTCATTAATAAGCTCTGTAGTTCTAGCTGCGAGCTCATAGTTTCATGGATTTCAATATCAGCTGTGATGTCGCTTATTTTACCATCTATTCGAATAGGGTGTTTTTTTTCATCGTAAACAATATGACCTATATTTTTTACCCATTTTAAGTTACCATTCTTATCAATTATCCTATAAATTTTTGAATAACTGGCATTATACTCAATTGAGTCAAAAATTTCCTCGATTACACCTCGATCATCCGGATGGATAATGGATTTCCAAATTTCAGGGTTTTCATAATATTCTTCAATAGAATAACCAGTAATCTGCTCGACAGAAGGTGTAGAAAAAATCATTTTATTTTCTGGGTAGCTAACAGACCAAATGATGTCATTTACTTCTGATAAAATACTTTCTATTTGATTTTTAGTTTTTTGTAATTCCAAGGCATTAGTTTTTGAAGCAGTTATATCCTGAAAAACTCCAATAATTGACACAACTTCTCCATTTTTAAAAATAGGTTTCCCTATGGTTCTTACCCATTTATTAACTCCTTTAGCTGAAATGATTTCAAGCTCTAGATCATATGAGGAGCCTTTTTTCAATAGGTTTTGGAATGCATGTGTGATTTTTTCCCTACTCTCACCTTCCTTATAAAAATAAATTCCATCTTGAACGTTAGGCAAATATTCTAAAGGACAATCATGTATTTCATAAGTGATTTTAGTCCACTGTAGGTGATTGTTCATGACATCAAAATTCCACCCCCCGACCATGGCCAATTTCCCGATTTCCTCAAGTTGGACTTTCGTATTTTCTAAATGCTGGAATTCAGCTTTTCTATCAGAGACATCTGTTACTCTTCCAGCAAATATACTTTCGTCTGATTGATATCCTTTCACCAAGTGTACGGACTCCCGAAGCCATTTTACCTTGCCATTTACGCTCACCATGTATTCAAAATCGTAGCCATCACTTTTATCCAGACTGTTTTTTAACGTTTGGCAAGCCTCTTTAAATTCATCACATACATAGTCTTTAATAAATTCGTTAGTTTGAAAAAAATAGGATTGCTCTACACCTATGACTCGTTCGGTATTAGGGCTAATGAATCGATAGTTATTTCTTTTAGCATCATAAATAAATAATACATCAGAGATGGTTTCAGCGATGATTTTAAAAAGGGATTCAGATTCTTGGAGTTTTCTTTCAGTCTTCAGTTGCTCGGAAATGTCCCAAGCGTTGATCATGAATAGTTTTTTTCCATTCTCTTCATAAAGATAGGAGGATTGACAAGACCAATATATTGAGGTACGTTTATTTGATTTAAGCCGAAGGTTGAGATTGATTTTTTGTTGTGCGAGTAAATCATCAAAATAAACCGATAAATAGGGGAGATCCTCTTCAAAAATAAAGTCCTGAATTTTTTCTGGAATTTTATCTTCTACTTGAAAGCTTAGAGACCTAGCTGCCGCAGGATTGAAGTGAAGTAAATTCCCTTGGCAGTCATGAATGCACACAATGCTATCAGAACTTTCGAAAATGGTTTTATATAGTTGCTCTGTCTGTATTTTTTCTGTAATGTCGACCAAGATACCATCCAAAATATCCTGATTGTTAAGCTTTCGAATTCTTCCTCTGTTGAGTACCCATTTGATAACATCTCCTTGTCCCTTGATTCTATAAGTAACATCCCAAGTATCTTTTTTAGTTAGTTGTTGGTCTATTTTTTGCTTAATCGCGCCTAAATCTTCCGGATGTGTGATACTTAAGAGGCCTACTTGCGGGTTTTCAATAAATTCTGATGCTGGAATTCCGGTTAGTTCTTGAATATACTGTGATACAAATATGCAGTTAAAGACCTCATCTTTGTAGCAAGTGAATGAGACAGCTTCAGTATTGGTACTCCAAGCTTCGGTTCTTGCTTGATAGTCTTTTAATTCTTGGTTTTGTTTTCGGGTTTCTAGGAGGTTCATGACCTGTCTTGCAAGACCAATCAAGGTTTCCTTTTGTTTGTCCGTAATTTTTTTCTGGATAATGTCTAAAGCGCACAAAGTACCTATTGCCTCTCCATTTGGAGAAACTAAAGGAACACCAACATAATAAAGGAGCTCAAAATCATCATTTTTTAGCAGTGGATTGCCGATAAATCGTTCATCTTTGGAAAGATCTTCTATTTCAAACACCTCTTTTGGTGTAAGGATGGTATGCGCACAAACCGATAAATCTCTTGGAGTCTCTGATACATCCATTCCAACTTTAGATTTTATCCACTGTCGCTCTCCATCTATTAAGCTTATAAAGGCAATAGGGGTTCCGCAAATTTCTGCGGCAATTTTAGTTAAAAAATCAAAATCTTGTTCAGCAGCAGTATCTAAAATATTGTATTGCTGAAGAGTTTGTAAACGACGATCTTCGGAAATAGGTTTGTTGGGTTTTTTCATCCGATGTGTTGATGATCTATTGGGTTTGTAATTTAAAGATAGGTTTTTGTTTACAATTTTTGACTTTTAAAATTCTTTAATTCATCTTTTTCCCAATAATCAATTGATATTTTTAATTGAAAGTCTTCCAAAGGTTGGTTTTGAGCATTTCTGGGACTCTTTACTATTGCATCTACTATATCCATCCCTTTTATTACCTGCCCGAAGACCGTATAATCCCCGTCTAATCTATGCACACCTTCTTTTCGGTGAATAATGTAGAATTGGCATCTGGCAGATAATTTTTCAGGATTATCATCTCTTCCAGCACCCACAGCTCCATATACATGCTTTAACTGAGGAAAAAATTCAGGTTCAAGTAAGTATTCTGGGTCGGTAAACCCTTCTTCGGTATCGGGACAGCCCCCTTGAGCTACAAACTCAGGAATGACCCGATTAAATGTTAGTGAATCCCAATACCCTGCCTCTGCTAATTGGATAAAGGATTCTTGATGCTTCACCGTCTCTTGATGGAATTCAAAATAGATTATACCTAATCTGGTTTCAATTTTGGCGATAGGTATTTTGTCTTGACCTTTACAAAAGAAAGTTAGGAAAAGAAGAGGAATCAAGAGGGATTTTTTCATGAGCTGTATCAATAGGAATTATTGTTTTTTCGAAGGTAATAAAAGGTGTTTAATAGATGAAAATGCTTGGGCTTTATTGGAGACTACTTCGTTTTTGCTTCAGCAATGGGATATTAAAGTATCAAACAATCTTCAATGGTAAAAAAACACAAATTTTAGTCGAAAAGTATTATTTATGATTTTATTTCATTTATTTTTGAAAGCAAAACTGTACATTTGTAATGCTTATTGATCCTTTCCAGACAAGTTATGAATGCCCCTATCACCCCCAATGAATTCCAACGACTATTAGCATTAAGCGAATATGATTTGGATTATGCTTCTCTAGAGAAGCAGTTTGCAGATCTAACTAACCTAGCTGCCAAAGTTGCAGGAAGTCAGGTGTCTTTGGTCAATATTATTGATAGCTATACCCAGTGGTCCGTGGCAGCCACAGGTTTGCCCACCATTCAAATGGATAGACAAGATGCGGTATGTAATTATACAATATTAGGTTTAGAAAATTTTGAAGTTAAAGATTTATTTGAAGATGAACGTTTTCGTGATAAATTCTATGTAAAAGGGGAACCACATATGCGGTATTATTGGGGTATTCCATTAACTAATCCTCAAGGTTACAATTTAGGCGCTTTGTGTGTGATGGATCCTCAAGAGAAAGATATAACTCCTGAGAAAGTCGAGCTTTTGAAGTTAATTGGAAAAGAAATCGTCAACAGATTGGAAATTCTAAAATCAGTGCAGGGTTTGCAGGAGGACATCAAAGACCTAAAAAACGATAAAAAGAAAGTAGCGCATGATATTCGAGGACCTTTGGCTGGAATTGTAGGGTTGGCAGAAATCATCCAAATGCAAGGCAACCAAAATAAGCTGGAGGATATTTTAGAGTTTATTACACTCATTCAAAGGAGCGGTAGATCTTTATTGGAGTTGGCCGATCAAATCATGAAAGACGAAGATCAAGCACTTAAAATCACATCTGCGCATTTATTTAATTTAGAAGAGCTCAAAGAAAAACTACAAGATTTGTTTGGGGCGCAAGCTCGTCAAAAAAATATCTTTTTAACAGTTTCCCTGATTGGGGAAAATAGGGCTATTAAATTTCCAAAAACCAAGCTTTTGCAAATCATTGGGAATATCATCTCAAATGCACTAAAATTTACAAAAGAAAATGGAACGGTAGATGTGACATTGGAGCTAGCACAAGTTGTGAATGCTTATGAGTTAATCACACAGGTCAAAGACACGGGTGTAGGTATGCGTGAGGAAAAAATTCAGGAAGTCATGCAAGGGGGAACTACATCTTCTGAGGGTACAGGTGGAGAGTCAGGATATGGTTTTGGTTTAAGTTTGGTTAAGTACTTAATTGATAGCATGAATGGGAGTTTAGAAATAAGCTCGCAAGTAGGAGTATTTACCCACTTCAAAGTAAAAATTCCAGTAACAAACCAATAAATAATGCACAGGGATTTATATCCCCAATGCATCTTGTAATCTTTTTTGATTCGTCACTGGGTTTGCATACATGCAAAGGAAGTTTTCGACAGCAACAGGATTATTGGTATCAACACCTTTTCGAAATCGTGCTTCAAATAAGGACCTTTCCTGTTCTGAGTACTCTGTGTTGAATTGGTGTGAACCTATCAATAAGTCGTGGGCTATGTAATTACTTGGCCATAATTTATACCCTAGAATAATCTGCTCATCAATCAAATCAGCTAGGGCTTGCAATTGCTTTACAGTTCCTTTTACTTCTTGGGATATTTTCTCTATCCCTGGAGTTAGGATATCTCCAATGTGGATATGAATTCTTTTTTTGGCTCCGATGATTCCATTCAAAAGCGTATTGAAATCCTCATGTTCTCCTTTGATATAAGGCTCTTGACGTGCTTTAGCTAGTAATTCAGGCATTTTGAGGATATCGGTAGGGTCATATTCGTATGAAATACTGACAGGGACCACATTTAGTCGCTTGAAATAGTCCAAAAAATGTTCTCCTTCATCAGCAGCCATGGAAATCATTTTTAAGACTCCTTTATGCGTGAGGTCATTTCCATCTTTTGTCCTTCCTTCTCTTTGTGCAATCCATACTGAGCGGTTTTCTCTCAAAAGCGATTGCCGAATAAAGGAGGATACAAGTTTGGAACTTTCCAGAAGTTCTCGTGCCGGTAAACCTCGTTTGATCGTAAAATTCCTTGTAAGCCTCGAAAGATGTTTTAAAAAAGGTTTTTTGACTAAATTATCTCCAATTGCAGAGGTGGTCATGAAAAACCCTTTTTCATATAAGCAGGCATTCAGTAAAGAAGTGTCCAGAATAATATCCCGATGGTTAGAGATAAATAGGTAAGAAGTGTTTTCTTCCAACTTTTCAAAGCCTGATGTAAAAAGTCCATCTGAGCTTTTTTCTAGCACCTTTCGTACTCCTGGATAAATAAAGTTAATCTGGAAATCCCGAATGGAATGACAACGAAGCATTAAGGACTTCCATTGTTCATCCGTTAACTCTGGGAAAGTGAAATTCATCATCGCTTTCAGCATGGGGTGATCGATGATTGCTCGGATTGCTTGATTAACTTCTGTATCGTAGTAAGGTCTGATTTCCTCAAATTGCGGCATGGTGCTGAAAATAGTTGCAGTGCAAAGAAAGTAAAAAACTCTAGAAACAGCTAAAAAAAGAAGCCGTACCCAGATGAGTACGGCTTCTAAATTCTTTTTTTTCTGATTTATCGTACAATCAGTCGCTGTACAGTAGTTTCGCCTCGTTGGTTAGTAATGACAACCAGGTAAACACCTTTTGCTAAGCCACTCAAATCAAACTGAGCAAATCCGTCATTAGTCAATACCTGATTGATAATGGCTCCAAAGCTGGTTTTTAATTGAATATTGGCCAAGCCTTCCGCATTTCTGATAGTCACGGTAACTTGACTTGTAGCTGGGTTAGGGAATACTGTGATGCGATTTCCTGCCAATTGCTGAGGGAATCTGTACGTTGTAGATCTTGAAATACAACCCTCAGCGTCTTCGATTTCCACTTCATAGATTCCGGCTCCATTGATTCTTACTCTATTGGAAGCCCCACGAGCTATTACTGTTTCATTTTTGAACCAAGTGTAGGTGTATGGGCCTTCGATTGTTTGAAGAAGTCCATTATCGAAGAAGATTACAGGAGTTGGTAGAGATTTCAGATTAATCTCATAGATTTCACTTGTTTGTGGAAAGCAAATATCCGAACCAACAATAACTCTAAAGAAGGTGCGTCCAGATATACCTTCTAATGGGAGGATGTCAGACCCCTGACTTCCATCAATTGGTGTCCAATTGATACCGTCTTGCGATGACTCCCAAGTAATAACTGTTTGGAAATTTCCACCAAATAAGATAAGTGTTTCTTCACTTCCTGCACATAACTGATCAGGACCCAAAATTTGAGGAATTTCCAAATCGCATATCAACTCAAATCTTGCCTTCACTGGTAAGTGGTCAGAGGTAGTACGGTCATAGTCAGGGATTAGATCGTAAGGGAAATAAATGCGCTCTGAATTCACTAGCCAACTTTCATTCATCTCATTGCTGATAATCATGTGATCAATCACATTTTCAAATGTTGGGAAAGTTCTTAATCCAGCATTACTCAAAGAGATAGTGATTGGATTATAGTTTTCCGGATCATTGATGTAATTGATAAAGGAAGTCTCTGTTGTACCCACAGTCGGAGCATTTGGATCTGCTACCGTCTCATCCAAATCATCATTGAAGTCACCCAAGATAATCAAAGGCACATTGGCATACTGAGCATCCAAGGTGTCTTTTAATACATTGACATCAAATCTTCTCATCGCATAGCGAGGGTTAGCAGCAGACTCTCCGCCACCATTGGATCTCGTATGTACGTTGATCATATTAATGGTTTTTCTTACACCATTTTTCTTGGTTTGGATTTCCATTAAGAATGGTAGTCTACCGGAAGCCCAGAATCTATTTGGAGTAGATGGATAATCCACCAAAAGATCAGGAGTAACGCCAGTTAACAATACTTTCGTTTGTAGCGTATCAATCGTCTCCAGCTTGAAGAGATAGGTCAACTTCTGAGCTTCTTCTGCGAAATCTCCACCTGCCGAAGCAGCAGGAGATACCACTCCTCCATAGCCAGGAAGGGCGTCTACCAATTGATTGAATCTGCTTAGAGAAGCGATTTCTTGGAAGGCATAGATATCTGCATCCAAGTCTTCAATTACTTTCTTTACATTCTCTAGTTGAAGTGAGACATTGTTCGGTCCATTAGTGGTGGATCCAAACCACTCAATATTCCAAGTAACTACATCTAAGGTTTGAGATTTTTCAACCGTTGCGCCCGTTAAGAAGCCTCTTCTAACCTGAATATCTCCAGAATTGAAGGAAATTGGACTGCTGAATGCTCCAGCACTTGTCGGACTGAATCTAACGGTCACAGCTTGTGTTTTGCCACTTTCTGATGGGCTGTAAGTTAGGGAAGGAGAGAAGTTTACTCCGTCTTTGGAGAATTCAAAACCTTCACTAGCAGTAATTGTCAAGTCACTTATTGCATCACTCAAGGAGAATTCAAAGCTACGAGTTTCAGTAGAAGAACTTCCAACAGGAAGAATTCCAAAGTGCCAGTAGTCTACATTTCCAATGCTATTGACCAAGAATGGAGCTGGCGGTACATCAGAATTTCTCAAAGAGAAATCATCTAATGTCCAACGTGCGGCACCCGCTTCAGGTGAAGAGGTGTATACAAATGCAATTCGAACATTGGTAGCTCTGAACTCAGAAAGGTTGATCTCTCCAGAACTTGTCCAAGAGTCCACTTGAGCAAATCTATCTGCCAATTCAGTCCATGTAGCCAGGTTAGGATCACCGTCCACATAATCTGTAGACACTTTCAATTTCAAGCGAGGACCACCAAATGCAACTCTGCTCCAGAACTCAAGTAATGGTATATCAAAAGCACTTAAATCATAGGCAGGAGAGATTAACCAGTCTTCGTTTAATCTCGCAGAACCCGCGGCAAAGCCATTGATTTGCACACCAAAAGGTGCAGATGCGGTAGCAGAAGTGCCCGCTCTACCAAAGTTGGAACATGACCAAATCTGATCACCTTCCACACTGATTTGATTCCAACCACCTACAATAGGGCTAAAGTTAGCAACACAGATGCTATTGAAATCCTCGACAATATCGAATGGATCAAAGATAGTTGCGATAACACCTAATGAAAGCGGTAAGGTGCCTTCGGTGGTATGGGTAATAGAAGTATTGACACTCCCTGCATTAGATGTTGCCACCTGTACAAATACGGTGCTGCTAGCTAATACATCAGTAGCAGGGATGATGATTTCTTGAGAAAAGGTAGTGCCATCTAAGGAAACTTGGATACCTGCTGGTGCAGCGACTGTCACTGCGCTACTCAAGTTGCTTCCAGTTATTTGATAGCTTAGAATTGGGGATGTAGTATTTAATGTAACCAACCCAAAATCTAAATTTTCAACATCCAGTTCAAGTCTTGGGATAATAACTCCAGCTGCGTCTTTTACAATACCAACAAACCTTGTTGCTCCGGTATTTCCTCCTTCAAAATAATTGGTAACTCGTGAAGTTCCTCCTGAGCCAATACTTCCCCCATTAGCAGATGTGCTAGAAGTAGTAATTATTCTAAATTCAACATCTCCGGATAGGTTTTGAATAGAAGAAAGATCGATGATTTGATTCAAGAATGTGGCTGGTTGCGTCCATTCTGCAAGTGGGTTAGCGAAATTGTCACCACTGTACACAAGAGCCATGTCGCGAGGACCAGTGCCGGAAGCACTCGTTCCAATTTGAAGTTCTGTTAAATCTACCAGTTGACCCGGAGCTACTGAAAATCCAAATGTAAAGAATCGATCATCGCCAGCGTTCCAACCATTAGAGTTGATCGAGTTTGCTCCAGTAACGGCACCCAATCCTGCACCTCGGCTGATGCTTCTTCCTTCTACTCTTGGATCTAGTGATACGCCTGGAGTTGAAAGCTGATTTCCTGGTTCACCTGTAAATCGATATTCTATTAAAGTAACAGGCTCAGGCTGCTCTTGCTCAGTAACTACGCCTAAGAATCTGACAGGAGAAAATACACCGCCACCTTCTGCAAAATTTGCAACGCGTAAGGTACCACCTGGTGCAATTCCAGGAGCCCCATTGGCATTGATATCTTCATTTGGATAGATTCTGAATTCAACAGTTCCGCTAAGAGCCGCTAGAGCGCTAAGGTCAATTGTTTCATTAGAGAATGCGGTTCCTGAATTGGACCAAGTGGCCAAATCACTACCAAAATTGTCTACACTATATCGCAAGGCTAATCTACCAGGACCAGTTCCTGAAGATCGGGTAGCTAAAATCAGTTGTGAAAGTTCAGCTTCAAAGCCTTCACCAACTTCAATTCCGAAAGCAAAATAATCATTTACATCACTAACAGACCAAGCAGATCCGCTGATTGAGTTAGCGGCTGTGGAAGCTGTAACACCAGAGCCACGGGTAAAGTTGATTGCTGTTACATTGTCAGAACCAGTTCCCACAGTGGCTACTTGGTTTCCAGGTTCACCTGTGAAGTCCCAAGAGGCAAGCGTTGAAAAGGCAGGTTCTTCTGGATCGGGATTGATTGGGTCACCTGTCAATGCAGTCCCTTCAATAAGGATATCATCTATTCTACTGGTACCGGTTGATGCAGTTGTTCCGCCACCGACGCTAAAGACAGATGTATTAATCCAACGGAAAAATACAGTTTCTTGGTTACTTGCCGCAGAAGGTACTGCTGTTGGGGATAAAACCCCTGAAGTGAAATTATTGGCAGTAGTAATGGAGCTACCCGGAACTGCTGTCCACGTAAGTCCATCTAAGCTGTATTCTACTTGGAAATCGCGAGGCCCTGTTCCAGAACTTTGCTGTCTGCTAGAGATCGTTAGATCTTGAAAACCCAGAGTGTTTACGCGTACTTGCCAATATTTTACAATGCCTTCAGCAGGTTGCCAAGTATTGGAGTTTTTAGCGAAAGTACCACTACCTCCAGTTCCTACCACATAAGAAGTAAAGTTAATGTTAACCGGTTCAATGATCTGGGCATTTTCGCCTGTGTTGTTAGCATTTCCTAGATCTGCAAATATGCGATCATCAGGATTTGCTGCCTCAAATGTCCATCCTGCGATGACTTGCGTTTGTGCATGTATGCTTAGCATACTACAAAACATCATCAGCACGAACAACATTGTTCGTTGTAAAACGTGTTTCATGAAATATTTGATTAAGTGTTTGATTGAATACAATTTACTTAGGGTGAAATGCAAGTAAATGTAAATAATTTGATAGAGCTAAACCAAATATTATTGTTAAATGATTGTTAAGAGAAATAAAATATGGAATTTTGGTGTCGAACGGTGGGTTTTTGTAAAATAAAATTTCAAAAACGCATAAATAAAAAAAAGCAGCTTGAAAGCTGCTTAGTTGACCGACTAGGGCTCGAACCTAGACTCTTCTGAACCAAAATCAGACGTGTTGCCAGTTACACCATCGGTCAGTTTTGTACCCCCTTTTTCTTAAGGTGTCACAAATGTAGGGGGTCTATTTTTTTTATGCAAATCTAGTCCCAAAGTTTTTTATATAAAAAATATAATTCACTTACTTTCAGTCGAAAAAAATCAATCATTTATTCTATTCATGGAATAGCTATACGGTAAGCATACGCAAAATAGCAATAAAGTGACACACCGTACCACCAAGTACAAATACATGCCAAATCGTATGGGCAAATCGCATTTGAGGTCGAGTATAGAAAATAGTCCCTAAAGTATAGGCAATTCCTCCTGCCGCAATCATGGTCAAAATAGTGATGTCTAAGGTTTCCATCAAAGGTTTTACAAGAAAAATACCCATCCAACCCATACTTAAATACAAGACCAGCGAAAGACGTTTGAATCTATGGGTAAAAAAAATTTTATAGATCGTGCCTATCAGTGTTAGACTCCAAATAAGTCCGAAATAAATCCAGCCTTTTGTTCCACCTACGGCCAATAATAAAAAAGGGGTGTAAGTTCCCGCAATCAAAAAATAAATGCCGATATGATCAAATGTACGTAACCAAGCCTTGACCCGCTCCTCCTGAAATGCATGATATAAAGTAGAGAATGTGTAGAGGAGTAGGATAGAGGCCCCAAAGATACTGCAACTGACCACATGAATCGTGGAATCTTTTAAAATAGAAAATGTAACGAGCAGGGCAATTGCTACGATGCTGAATAAGATACCAAACCCATGGGTGATGCTATTGGCAAATTCTTCTTCTATGCTTTGTTTTCTTGTAACCATGGTGTGAAATAGTTGATTTTCGATGAAATAACTAGCTCATGTTCCTAATTTTTCTTTGCTTTTTGATTAGCGGAATCGATTGTATTCAAGAGTTAGTTATATAATTAGCTGGTTTTTTTGCATTTATAAAATTAAATCTCTTGTTTTGTTGCGTATTTATTAACAATTGAGAAAAAAACAAACCAAACATACAAAATTATGTCAGTTAAAATTTCAGAAAAAACCATTGTTTCAACGCTAGAGAAACTAGAAAAACTAAAGTTGGACGAAAAACTTCATGCTGAATTGTCTTGGTGCTGGAACAGCTTTCTTGCTGATCAAAATCCGGTAGGTGTAATCGAAAAAAGTAAGCAAGCACTTGCGCTTTTTAAAGAGAAAAGAGAACAAAATGCAAAAGCTGTTGCTAAAAAATTAATCGATGATCTAGAGAAAGTAGCAGCATTATAATCCAGCCAATTTTAGCCAACTCCTTTGTATAAAAACTGGCTTCGCTAGTGATAAGAATAAAAGGAGTTGGTTTTTTTATGCACAAAAAAAACCGTCCACTAGTGACGGTTTTTTATTTTATACAGTGAAGAGATTATTCTCCTACCACTACAAATTTGATGGCAGTTTTTACTTCTCTGTGAAGATCAGCTTCAGCCTCAAATTCTCCAGCAGTAGAAACTTCCATGTTGATGGAGATTTTCTTTCTGTCAAGAGTAATTCCTTTTTCTGCTAAAGCATCAGAAATCTGAAGCGTAGTAACTTTACCGAAAATTTTACCGGAATCACCTACTTTAGCTTTGATTTCTAACGTTAAGTTTTCAAGTTGTGCAGCAATTTCTTCTGCATCTTTCTTGATTTTGTCCGCTTTGTGAGCAGCTTGCTTAATATTTTCAGCCAAGATTTTCTTGTTAGATGCTGTAGCAAGTACTGCATAGCCTTGAGGGATAAGGTAGTTTCTACCATATCCTGGCTTTACTTCAACAAGGTCATTTTTATAACCTAGTCCTTTTATATCTGTTTTTAGAATAATTTCCATTGTCGTGCAATATTATTGGTGATAGAACTGAACAATAACGGATTATTTCAAACCGTCAGTTACGAAAGGCAATAAAGCCAAATGTCTAGCCTTCTTGATTGCATTGGAAACTTTTCTCTGGAATTTTGCAGAGTTACCAGTCAATCTTCTTGGAAGGATTTTACCTTGCTCATTTACAAATTTCAATAAGAAGTTAGGGTCTTTGTAATCGATATACTTGATGCCGTTCTTCTTGAATCTGCAATATTTTTTTCTGTTCTCAACTCTGTTGATAGGTTCGTTCTTAAGTGTCATTAGGCTTGCTCCTCCTTAGCTTCTGCTTTTTTGTTAAATTCACCTTTTCTTCTCTTGTCAGCGTAAGCAACTGCGTGCTTATCCAATACAGTAGTCAAGAAACGCATTACTTTCTCATCTCTTCTGTATTCTACTTCCAATTTCTTGATCAACGTAGGCAATGCCTTAAATTCAACCAATACGTAGAAGCCGGTGCTTTTTTTCTGGATAGGGTAAGCCATTTTTTTCAAACCCCAATTTTCAACGTTGATGACGTCTGCTCCCTCTTGTTTCAACAAGTTTACAAACTTGTCTACGGTATCCTTCATCTGAACATCAGACAAAACGGGAGTAAGGATGAATACCGTTTCATAATTTTTCTGGAACATGTGTTAAACTTTTTGTGTGTTTACAATAAACAAAGCGCAAAAGTAGAATATTATTTGGTTTTTTCCAAGGTGCTGTACAAATAAAAAATCTCAGTTTGCATTAGCTTTTCATTAAGCAGTAAACAAACTGAGATCGAATTGTTTTCTATAAATATTCAGCTTTATTTCTGTTGGGATTGGTTTTATTTGACTTCAAATGTTTTGGTACCCACAAGGTAATTATCAACGAATATTCTGACTTCATGAATACCGGAGGCATAATTACTGCCTTTTTCGTAAAAGAAGCTTAAGGTCTGCTGATTGTTGGTGAAATTGATATCTCTGTGAGCCGTGAAAAATTCCTCTTTACCATTTAGATTAAAAGTACCTGAACCTTTCGCAATATCAAAGATCGGTTGATTGTTTGGAGCAATTACCTGTACATATACATCTCTCGGGCCTGCTTCAGCGACTTTATTATCCGCAAAGTTGAAAGTTACTTTTAATTTTTCAATTTGACGGTTCCTAAAGCCATCTTCCCGTTCGCGTCCTCGGGAATTGACAGCAGCCACAGTGATATTTTCAGCCTTCAATTGGGCAGCGATATCCACCTTTTCCTGAAGCTCTTGCTGACGGATATTCAATTGGGAAACCTCTTCCTGAATTTGGGCTTGTGTAGTTTTTAGCCCTTCGTTCTCAGTATACAGCTGTTGATTGATTTCTCGAAGACGTACGATTTCCTGATCTTTCTCATTTAGAGTTTTAGTGTATGAGCTGATTTGTCTGTTCAATGCTGCAATTTCATCGGAAGTCCTTTTTCGATCACTTGCACGTTCTCGGATTAGTTGTTCTCTGATTTCTTGCAGTGAACTTACCTCGCCGCCCAATCGTTCTATCTCTTGAATTCGAAGATCCAATTGATAGGTCATGGAGTCTAGCCGTTTATTGAGTTCGTTGTTTTCTTCTGAAAGGAGAATAATTTCTTCGGACTTACGATTTTTGTCTTTACTGTCTGAGTATAGCTTGATTCCACTTAAAATTACCAAAATTGCCAAAACGATGATTAAAACATTTTTGCCTGTATCGTTCTTTTTAGGCTGTTGGAATTGTTTACTTGGTTCCATAGTGTGTGTAAAATAATTAAGAGATATAGTTATGACAACCTTTCTTTCTTCTGAATATTGGACAAATCGCTACAATAATCAGCAAATAGGCTGGGATCTTGGTGCTCCTTCAACTCCACTAAAGCAATATCTGGACCAAATTCTTGATAAGAGCTTGAGTATTTTAATTCCAGGCGCTGGAAATGCCCATGAAGCCTTATATGCCTACGAATTGGGATTTGAGCAGGTTCATATTCTAGATTTTTCGGATGTACCATTAAGGCAATTTAGTCAAAACTGCCCAAATTTCCCTATTTCCCAAATGCATCATCAAGATTTTTTCGACCATGAGGGTAGTTATGACCTGATTCTTGAGCAAACTTTTTTTTGTGCCTTAAATCCTTCATTGCGGAAAGCATATGTAAAGAAAATGCACAGTCTTCTAAAACCAACAGGAAAGCTTGTTGGGGTAATGTTCAATAAGGAGTTTGAAAACCAGGGGCCTCCCTTTGGTGGATGGGCCGAAGATTATAAAATCCTTTTCCAAGAATATTTTAATCATGTGATGATTGAAGAATGTTATAATTCCATCACGCCTAGAATGGGCTCAGAAGTCTTTATTTCTATTAAGTCTCCAAAATAGATTAGATATCTAAAATGTAAGCTTCCTTAGGTAGTTTGGGGTCAAAGTAAAGGATGCCGCACTCAAAAAAATCAAAAGACAAACTAGTTTTAGGGTGCTCTTTAAGTGTTTTCCATGCATTTTCCATGCCCCTTGACCAATGTATATCTGCTACAACGACAATACTTTGATGGTGTAGGTAAGGTAGGAGGGTTTCAAAATAATGTAAAGTAGCTTCTTCTGTGTGTGTAGCATCAAGAAGAGCAAAATCTATAGCGTTTAAATCTGTGAGAATAATTGGTAACGAGGTTTTGATATCTCCAAGATGAAATTGAAGGTTTTCAGCTTTGTGGTGTTCCTTAGCTTTTTTCCATAAAGCTTCGCTTCCTTCCAGTGAATGCACAACTCCTTTACTGACTTTGGATAAGTAATGTGCATTAAGACCCGTACAGGCACCCAATTCTAATATTTGTTGTGCAGGTGTTTCTTGACAAAAAAATTGATAAAGCTTATTGAATTTTCGTTTACTAGTGCTGTACTTGGTGACATCAGATGTTTTACGGGTGTTTTTTTTCAATTTCTTTGAACCAGCACCAAAGTCTTTGATAAAAAGCAGCTCATCATCTTGTAAAAGTTGTTGACGAATAGCTTCAAGTTCAGCTTCATAAGGTTGTTCCTCTTTTATGAAGCTCTTGAGCTTGGAGTAGGTTTGGAAAACTTGCGGGGATTGCAGAGAATATTGGTCTAATTTGAGTAACCAATGTTTGAGATAAGGTAGTATCAAGTGAGTTTAGTTGTCGAATATTGTTGCTATCAGTTGAAATTCAGGTATTTGAACTTCAATAAGTTTGCCTGTTTTGATAACTTCCATAAGATATGTGCCCCCCATTTTCCCCAATCCTGACTTTAAGTTGCACCCTGATACATATTCATGGTGTTGTCCTGGTTCTAAGATAGGTTGCCTACCAACAACCCCATCACCCTGAACAATTTTTAAATGATCTCCAGCATCGTGTATTTCCCAATGTCTTTTCAGTAACTTCAAAGTTGTGCTGCTATTATTTTCTATAATTACTTTGTAAGTGAAAACATAATGGTGTTGTTGAGGATTAGAAAAATCAGCTTGGTAAGTTGTGTCTACAGTTACCTTTACTCCTTCGGTTGTGGCAGATACCATGATGTGTAGAAATTTAATCAGTACTAGTGACGAAAATATACAATAAATCTTTAATTGATACGAATTCTCTAAAAAATGGATGTAAAAATTGAAAATAGTTGGAAGAAAAAATTAGCTGAGGAGTTTCAAAAACCCTATTTCAAAGACCTAACCGCCTTTGTGAAACAAGAATATCTTTCGCAAACAATCTATCCAAAGGGGAAAGAGATTTTTCAGGCATTCGATTCTTGTCCTTGGGATGAAGTTAAAGTGGTTATCTTAGGCCAAGATCCTTATCACGGCCCCGGGCAGGCGCATGGGCTTTCATTTTCTGTGAGAGAAGGAGTGCCTTTTCCCCCAAGTTTGTTGAATATTTTCAAAGAAATCAACAAAGACCTAGGGAAGTCCATACCTGCTCATGGTAATTTGGATAGATGGGCCCAGCAAGGTGTTTTGCTTTTAAATGCTACACTTACTGTGCGGGCAAATCAAGCTGGCTCACATCAAGGAAAAGGTTGGGAGGAGTTTACCGATGCTGTCATCAAGCAAATTGCTTTACAAAAAGAACATGTTGTATTTATGTTATGGGGAGCTTACGCTCAAAAAAAAGGGTCCTTTATTGATCAAGATAAACATTGCATACTTAAAGCTCCCCATCCTAGTCCTTTATCTGCCCATAGAGGTTTCTTAGGATGCAGCCATTTTTCGCAAGCCAATGCGTACTTGAGTAGTAAAGGGATAAAAGAAATTGAATGGTAATTAGGTACTTAAAAAACTTTTCAGTCAAGGGCCTCACTTGAAAGCTGGATTTAATTTCGGGGAAGCGCGCTTAGTATAGATTTTATAGGAGAAACCCCTTAACTTTTTGACAATAGCTACTGAAAAAAGCAGAATGGGGTTTTGGTAAGTACCATACCCATTCTGCTGTGAGCAAGTGTTGCGGATTTGGTTTTTGATCAACCTGTATTTTTTAATCCATTCGCCAATGCGGTAGTTATCTGAAGCAATCGTGTAATGATTTCCTGATTGTCTCCATCAGGATTGGCCGCTCTCCATGTTTGGAGATTATTGATTTGATAGTGATGGAGAATTTCCACTGCCTCCGCTCGCCTTCCTAAGGTATCGAGCAAGGACGCTCTCCGTATACTTCTTGGATTCTTGAACACCAACTCCAATTCATCTAAACATAATTTATATTCTGCCTCAATGATGTTCAGTACATTGTTTCTGACCGATTCATCTTTGACCAAAGATGCGTAAGTTTTCATCCATTTTTCATCGGCATTCAATACATTGGTTTCCAATTGTATTAAAACATAGCGGAAGAATGGCCAACTGTCATGATTGTCTTTTAATAGGGAATAGAGTTCAGGTTTTTCTGTCCTCAAAGTATGCAGGCCTGTACCCATACCAAACCAGCCGGTCAAGTTGAATCGGCTTTGTGTCCAGCTAAATACCCATGGAATAGCACGTAAATCTGCCAATGTACGTGTGCCTGTTCTACGGGCAGGTCTCGAACCGATTTTACTAAGTTCTAACACATCAATTGGAGTTGCTTCTGCATAGAATTTGATAAAATCCGGATGCTGAATCAGATTTTTATAATGTTTTTGTGCGGCCCCAGCTAGTAGCTCAACTGCCTGTATTTTTTCTGTGGCAAGCTGCTCTCCTTTGATTGCTTTGGCTGTTTGAAGAACAGTACCCGAAACTAACATTTCTAAGTTGTAGACAGCATTCAAAAGATTAGCAAATTGTTGGGCAATGGTTTCGCCTTGTACAGTCAATTTGATTTCTCCTGTCAAGCTACCCACAGGCATACTTTCTAGGAAACGGTGATATTTTCCTCCGCCTCTGCTGATTGTTCCTCCAATTCCATGAAAATATTTGAAACGAATCCCGTGTTTTTTGGCAACTTGACTTAGCGCTTGTTCTGTTTGATGAATATTCCATCTACTGGCCACAATACCACCGTCTTTATTACTATCGGAATAGCCCAACATCACCTCCTGAACTTCAATGCCTTGTTTTTGATGGATAGGATGAGCGAGGTAAGCTTCCATGATGCCTGGAGAAGCCTGTAAATCATCTATAGTTTCAAATAGAGGCACTACTGGGAAATCACCATACGGAATTCCAGCCTCTCTCATAAAGAGATAAACTGTCAATAAATCATTTAATCCTCGTGTCATACTCACGATAAATGAACCAATACCGTCTTTTCCGTATGTGTCACTATGGGATTTGACAACACGATAGCAATTTAAGACCTTGTCGGCTTCTTCACCATAATTTGTTCCAACTACCCCAAAAGGTCTATTGGTTTGTAATTCACGATTCAAGAATTCTGTCTTTTTCTCTTCCGACCACTCGCTATAAAGTGCTTCCTCAGGATATGCATGTTGGATTAATTGTTCTAATGCTATATCATGGAAGGCAGAGTTTTGCCTGATATCCAGCTTAGCAAGATGAAAACCAAAACATTGCATTTGACGCTCAATAGGGAAAAGGAGGGTTTCCATGATTCCATGAGCCCCAATGCTTATCAAACTTTTTCGCATGATTTTCAGCTTTTCACTGAGCTCTAGCGCACTACTAAAGCCTTTTTCTAAATTTTGCTCTTTGGTGTGTTTGAGTTTTACCAATAAAAGATTGATATACTGCCTCCAAGGTTCAAATGGATTTCTTTGTACGGCTTGTGTTCCTTCTTCTTCCAATAATTTTTCCATGGATTTAATTTCCTTTTCAAAAAATGGAGGAATTGGATTCCTTATACCAGAAAACGAGATTTTAGCCGCTAATTCTCGGATTTGCTTTTCTACTAATTCCAAAGCAGACTTCCTGTGAAGTAGGAGTGTTTCTGCGGTGATTTCGGCAGATACATAGGGGTGCCCATCTCTATCACCACCTACCCAGCTTCCAAAACTGAGAACAGGGAAATTTTCTGGATTTTGCATTGCCTGCCTATCAAAGCCTGCATTTATCCAGCTATCTTTTAATTGTTCATCATGTTTGGCTAAGGCTTTGGGAAATACCTTGGTAAAGTAATGTAAGACATTGTTTCGCTCAGATTGAATAGTTGGCTTTTCGAGGTAAACTTCCCCCGTTCTCCACCAACGTTCGATTAACGTCTCAATTTCACGCTCGATACCCTTAATTTCGGCACTCGAAAAAGAGGTGTTTTCTAGTTGTACTAGTTTTAGATATAAATCTCTATGGATTTCTAATACAGATATCCGCTTAGCCTCGGTCGGGTGCGCGGTTAAAACAGGAGTGATTTCTGTTGATTTTAAAACATCCAATAGTTCGTTTTCAGAAAACCCATCACTCTGAAGGCGCTGAAAAGTCTCTCCCCATGAGCCACGTATGCTTGAAGAGCCGTTATGGTCCACTATTTTCCTTCGGAATTGGACAGCCGCATTCTCTTCTACTAGATTCATTAGTTGAAGGTATATACTAAGTGTCTGAATGTGCTTGGATTCCTCACTTTGTTTACTGAGAATATCGGGCACTCCTGAACGGGTTTCAAAGCTTTTTACAAGTTCATGTTCTCCAAGATTTATCAAAACATTTTTGAATCGTTCAGTGAGAAAATCCATATCCTTCCGGATTTTTTCAAAAAGTAATTGCTGACTTAATTCTATCATAGTAAAATAGGTTTTAAAGAATAGTTACGGATTAAAGGTAAAAAGTTTGCTTCATTTGGCCTAAAGCTTTCCGAAAATCAATCCGAATTTTCTTCTGAAATCAAAAATAGATGACTTTTATCTGTTTTGATTGCTTGGTATATGAATAGTAATATATTTGTCGAATTGAAATTTTGACAATAACTCAATTAATCTTTATGGAACAAATGTTTATCTACATTGTCCCCTTGTTGGGGATTATCGGTCTTGTCGTCATGGCAATCAAATCAGCTTGGGTAACTAAGCAAGATGCAGGAGATGAAAATATGGCAGAATTGGCAGGTCACATTGCTAAAGGAGCCATGGCCTTCTTAAAGGCAGAATGGAAAGTCCTCGCTTATTTTGTTGTGATCGCAGGTTTGTTATTAGGTTGGTCAGGTACATTGATCGAAACCTCCTCGCCGGTCATTGCTATTTCATTTTTGATAGGTGCTGTACTATCAGCTTTTGCAGGCTACTTGGGTATGAATATCGCGACCAAAGCGAATGTTCGGACTACTCAGGCGGCTAAAGGAAGCTTAAAAAATGCATTGAAAGTATCTTTCACAGGAGGTACAGTTATGGGGCTTGGTGTTGCAGGATTGGCCGTTTTTGGAATGGGAGCATTGTTTATCCTATTTTACAATATGTTTGTGCTTTCTACAGGTGGAGATGTCAATGGTGCTGCTATGGAAACAGCTTTAGAAGTTTTGGCAGGATTCTCATTGGGTGCAGAGTCTATCGCATTATTTGCCCGTGTAGGTGGAGGTATCTATACCAAAGCAGCTGATGTAGGTGCTGACTTAGTGGGTAAAGTAGAAGCAGGGATTCCCGAAGATGATGTTAGAAATCCAGCAACAATTGCAGATAATGTAGGTGATAACGTGGGTGATGTAGCGGGTATGGGTGCCGATTTGTTTGGGTCTTATGTTGCTACTATCCTTGCCTCTATGGTTCTAGGAAGAGAGATTATATCTGATGATAATTTTGGAGGTATAGCTCCAGTATTATTACCGTTGGTTATCGCAGGTATCGGGTTGATTTTTTCAATTGTAGGAACTTGGTTTGTAACCATCAGTAAGGATACAGATTCGGTACAGGCTGCATTAAATAAAGGAAACTGGATTTCTATTTTATTGACAGTTGCAGCATCCTATCCTTTGATTATGTACATGTTGCCAGAAGGTGAATTAGTGCTTTCTCGTGGAGGCTCCATAGCATTCACGAAAATGGGTGTTTTCGGTGCCGTGGTTATAGGTTTGATTGTCGGTGCCTTAATGAGTATGATAACAGAGTATTACACCGCTATGGGTAAGAGACCTGTTAATTCCATTATCAAACAGTCTTCAACTGGTCATGCTACCAATATTATTGGTGGACTTTCGGTAGGGATGGAGTCAACGGTACTTCCGATTTTGGTATTAGCGGGTGGCATCTATGGTTCTTTTCTTGCCGCAGGTTTATATGGAGTAGCAATTGCTGCTGCTGGTATGATGGCAACCACAGCTATGCAATTGGCTATAGATGCCTTTGGTCCAATTGCGGATAATGCGGGTGGTATTGCTGAAATGTCAGGTTTACCAAAAGAAGTTCGTGAGCGTACGGATATCTTGGATGCAGTAGGTAATACTACAGCGGCTACTGGAAAGGGTTTTGCAATTGCTTCTGCTGCTTTAACAGCCTTGGCTTTGTTTGCGGCCTATGTAGGTATAGCAGGCATTGATTCCATTGATATTTATAAGGCTGATGTTTTAGCGGGTCTTTTTGTAGGCGCGATGATCCCATTTATCTTCTCTTCATTGGCAATTGCTGCAGTGGGTAGGGCCGCTATGGACATGGTCAATGAGGTTCGTAGACAGTTCCGAGAAATTCCAGGAATTATGGAATACAAAAACAAGCCAGAGTATGAAAAATGTGTGGAGATCTCTACACAAGCATCTATCCGAGAAATGGTGGCGCCAGGAGCTATTGCCTTAATAGCACCTATGGTTGTCGGTTTCGCTTTTGGAGCAGAAGTTTTGGGTGGTCTATTAGCAGGTATTACCGTATCTGGGGTATTGATGGGTATTTTCCAAAACAATGCCGGTGGTGCATGGGACAATGCAAAGAAATCTTTTGAGAAAGGTGTAATGATTGATGGTGTGATGCAATATAAAGGTTCAGAGGCTCATAAAGCTTCTGTGACTGGTGATACCGTAGGTGATCCTTTTAAGGATACCTCAGGTCCATCTATGAATATTTTGATCAAATTAACATCCATCGTAGCCTTGGTAATCGCTCCCCATATTTCGGAAAAACCTCATGGCTCGCATGCTCTGAAAGAAGATGTAGAAATCAAGAAAGAGATTACCTACGTAGACGGGAAGAAGGTAGAAAAGGTAGAAAAAATTGTCATTACAAAATAATTACAAAAGCCTCTGAGAAATCAGGGGCTTTTTTTTTTGAAAATTTTCTTACAAAATGTTTTGCTCTTGCGTTTTTATGCCATATTTTTAAATAATATCAAACTCTTGTTTGATTCTTTGTGCTGTTTTAGGTCTTTTTTCGATATTTTATTATCAAATACCGACATGAAACAGCAAGATGCTATTCGGTCTAGACCTTTGTCTGGTATTAGTGAAAAGTCATTTAACCCTAATAAAATCAATTATGAGGAAAAAGTTTACCAGTTACTTTCTTCTATCCTTCTTAATTTTGACTGTGCCTATGCTGGCACATGCTCAACAATTGACAGTGAGAGGAAAAGTCGTATCCCAAGAAGACGGACAACCGCTTCCAGGAGTAACCATTTTGGTACAGAACACTTCAATAGGTTCTGTTACGGATATTGATGGAGAATACACCATCAATGTTCCTAATGCGAATTCCGTTTTGAGTTTTTCATTCATCGGCTTTAAGTCGCAGAATGTACCAGTCAACGGACGTTCGGTAATTAACATCAATATGACTACCGATACTGAGCAGCTGTCTGAGGTAGTCGTAACAGCTTTTGGTTTGACCCAAGAGAAAAAGAAAATTGCCTTCGCAGCTCAAGAGGTGCGTGGCGATGAAATCATTGCATCTAGGGAGCAAAACATCGTAGATGCCCTCAATGCCAAAGTTGCTGGTGTACAGGTGACAAGGCAAGGTGGATCTGCGGGTGCTGCGTCCAGTATCGTAATCCGTGGTATTCAGTCAATTTCCGGTCAAAACCAACCCTTGTTTGTAGTAGATGGGGTGCCCATCAACAACTCTTTTAATGCAACTATTGGGACATCGGGAGGCGTGGATTACGCAAACCGTGCTATTGATATCAATCCTAATGATATAGAGAGTATATCGGTACTGAAAGGACCTGCGGCGACGGCCCTTTACGGAATTCAAGGTGCCACAGGGGTTGTGTTGATTACAACCAAAAAAGGAGCAAGACAAAAAGGATTCACCGTGGATGTTTCCACTAACTTCTCCACAGACAGAATCATGAACTATTTCCCTGCTCAGTTGAAATACAGCCAAGGAGATAATGGTATTTTTAATGGAGGTACTACGTTCAATCATTTTGGACAACCTATTTCTACTTTGCGATACGATCCATCTACCCCAAATCCGAAGGATCCAAGAGGGACAATCGTAGATATGAATCATCCAAATGCGGGTCCACGATTACCTGTGTATGATAATCAAGAGTTATTTTTCCAAAGTGGCTTTACCAATGATACCCACGTAGCAGTATCGTCTAGTACTGATAATTCTAACTTCTATTTGTCTGTTGGAAATATGTTCCAACAAGGAATTATTCCTAACAATACGTTTAACAGAACATCTGTGAAACTATCTGCTGATACTAAGTTAGGAGAAAAGTTCAAGGTAGGAGCTTCAATTACCTATGCTAATAGTACAAGTACAAAATTTGGTCGTGGAGATAATTTCTCTGATGCTATCCAAGGCTTGTACCGGACACCTCCTTCTTTTGACAATTCAGCAGGGTTTGTTTTACCTAATGGGCAGCAAAGAAACTTTAGAGGTGCAGTAGATGGAAGCAGACCATTTAGTCCGGATAACCCATTTTGGACAGTAAATAATAACCCTTTTAACGATAATGTTAATCGTTATCTTTCTTTCGTGTTTTCAGAATATAAGCCAAGCTCTTGGTTGACGATTTCTCATCGATTAGGGTTTGACTTTACCAACGAAGATAGAACGCAAATATGGGCGCCTTCCTCTTCTGGTGGTGCTGCCATTTCTGCCAGTGGAGCTTTGGGTGGAAGAATTAATGAAAATACCATCAGTGATAGAATTATCAACTCTGATTTTATTATTTCAGCGAATAAAGATATCAATGATAAGTTCAGCACATCATTCTTGGTAGGTCATAACTTCTTCTCCACATCCAATACCAGTTTGCTGATGGATGGGACAAATTTTGCCATTCCAAGTTTATTTACCGTACAGAATACTCAAGAAAATCCACGGTTTGAGCGTTTTGATTTTAGAAGGATGACTCAAGCGGTATTCTCAAGAGCTAGTTTGGGATATCTTAATTCTGTATTCTTAGAGTTATCCATTAGAAATGAGTGGGCATCTACCTTACCAGCGGCAAACCGTTCATTTACCTATGGAAGTGCAGGTTTAAGTGTGGTAATGACAGACCTATTGAGTATTGAAAGCAATACATTGAACTTTCTGAAATTAAGAGGTTCAATTGCAGGTGCAGGAAATATTCCACCTGCTTATCGTACTGATACTTTCTTTAATGTAGCTACTACGGGTACTCGATATGCTCCAGGTGTAAGATTTCCATTGGATGGGGTAGGAGGAGTATTGTTGAGTCCTGCTGCTGGAAATTCAAACTTGAGAGCTGAATTTACTAATACTTATGAATTTGGTGTGGATTTCAGATTGTTCAATAATAAAATTGGCGCTGAAGTAACGTATTACAATGCGACAAGTACAGATCAAATTGTCTCAGTGCCTATACCGGCATCAACAGGGTTTACAACGCAGATTGTCAATGCTGGAGAAATTCAAAATAAAGGTATTGAAGCTGTTATTACCGGAAATGTCGTCAATAGAGGTGATTTCTCTTGGGACATGATTTTCAATTTCACGCGGAATAGAAACTTTGTGATTTCCTTACCAAATGATGAGCAGATTGTCAACAACATGTTTGGTGCCCGTATTCAAAGCAGATTGATTCCTGGAGAACAATTTGGTGTATTTTATGGAAATGCCTTCTTAAGAAATGATAATGGGGATGTATTGATTAATCCACAAGGCTTTCCGATAATGGACCCTGTTCAGCGCCAGGTAGGTAACCCCAATCCGGATTACCTGATTGGTTGGAGAAATAATTTCCGCTATAAAAACCTGAACTTGACCATGCTTTGGGATATAAGAAAAGGTGGTGATGTAGTAAATGTTACCGCTTTCTGGATGGGGAATGGTTCAGGAGTAGCTGAGCATACCTTGGATAGAAATCGAGTTGCTATATTCAGAGGTATTATTGAAAACCCTGGGGCAGATAATCACGGACAGCCAAACACTATTCCAGTGACGTTAGATCAAGCTGCTTTTCAAGGCTCAGGTGCTGCATTGGCCTTTGGTCGTGAATTAACTGAAAGATGGGTGCAGGATGGGTCATGGATACGCCTAAGAGATGTTAATTTGACATATGATTTACCTCAATCCGTTTCTAGAAAGTTAGGAATGAGTAGAGCGAATGTGGGTGTGTATGGAAGAAACCTCTTGTTATTTACCAACTATGGTGGAATTGATCCAGAGACCAACCTTGCAGGTCCTAACAGTGTCGTAGGTTTAGATGCATTTACTACTCCTAATATGAGAAGTTACGGTGTGACCATCAATGCCTCTTTTTAACCCTTAAACAAGCATACGATGAAAAATAAAATTATATATTTTCTATTGATACTCTTGGTCTTTAATTCCTGTGAGACCTTTGATGAAATCAATACCAATCCTAATCAAGCAACTGAGGCGTCTATTCAGGTGATCTTTCCTGCTGCGACAGCATCCTTTGTGTATGGGATGAACGGGGAGTCTGCTCAGTTTACGAGCATTTTGATGCAATACTTAACCGGTATCTTGGGCGATCAACAACAGGTGAATAATTATGCCTTTATTGCGGATATGAGTGATGCAACATGGAATCGCTTTTATTCAAACTGCTTGAATAATTTACGAATTGTAAAGCAGCAAGCGGAGGATTTAGGAGCCTATCATTATCTAGGCACATCTAAGATTATCGAGGCTATCATTATTGGATATTCTGTGGACTTATGGAATGATATTCCATATTCTGAAGCGTTAAATTTAGCACAATTTCCTCAACCAAGATTTGATGATGCAGCAGGTCTTTACCAACGTGTTCAAACCTTGTTGGATGAAGGAATAGCAGATCTTCAACGTCAAAGCACAACCAGTCCAAGTACAAATGATTTGATATACAGAGCTAATAATGAAAACCTTTGGAGAGCAAACTCATTGCCTCGTTGGATCATGTTGGCCAGAGCAATGAAAGCTAGATATCATAATCACCTGAGTAAAGTTGATCCCAGTGGCTCAGCCACAGCAACATTGGCTGCAATAGATGCTGGAACATTCACATCCAATGCAGATCAGCCTGTCATTACATTCGGGTCAGAATTTGCGGGTCCGTGGTTCCCTTTCTTTCAAACAACTTTTGGAGAAAATAATGTGGGTATTAGTCAACGATTTATTAATTTGTTGAGAGATAGGGTTGGAGCAGGTATAGATGATCCTCGCTTGGTGCGTTTTGTAACGCCTACTACTGGAGGATTATATGTCGGGGTCCCTAATGGTTCCACATTTAGACCAGCAGGAACAGTAAACCCTGGAACTTATTTAAATTCCAGAGAGGCGCCTACGCCATTAATGAATTTCAGTGAAGTGAAATTTATCGAAGCTGAGGCGGCCTTGAGGGCAGGACAGCCAGCAAGAGCAGCTGCTGCGCATAATGCAGCAGTAGCAGCATCTTTACAAAGGATTACCGGCGCAGCCAATGCAGCTTACATTGAACAATATGGTTCTGAGACCGAAGCCAGCATTACTTTGGAAAAAATCATGATAGAAAAGCATATTGATTTATTCCTTCAGCCTGAGGCTTGGGTAGATTGGAGAAGAACGATTCCTGCAAATTCACCAAATACGGTATCTGGTATCCCTTTGTTGGAAGTAGCTCCGAGTAATACCACTCAAGGTAATTTCCCTAGAAGATTTATCTATCCTAATAGGGAAGTTGTGAATAATTCTGCAAATGTTCCAAGTGTTACAAATTTGGATAGAGTATTTTGGGACAGATAATTTAGACTTATGAAAAATCAGAAAAACTATTTCAGATATCTATTGGCTTTCATGGTATTTCCATTCCTGTTGACAGGATGTATTTTGGAAAACGAAGAGCCCGAATATGATGTGGTAGGAGCAGTGGGAACCATTGCTACCCTAACAGCCTCAAGTACTACCCCGGAAGTGGGAAGCACGGTTACATTTACCATGATGGTTTACTCGGAGCATGAGCCTGCAACTGAGCTTCGTATGAATAGAGTTCAAGGTGGAACTGTGACTAACATAGAAACTAGGAACTTCAGCACATGGAATGTTCAGGACTCATACGTCGAAACGTTCACATGGACAGTACCCGAAAGTGCTAGAGGAACTGCGGTTACTATGCAGTTTGTATTAGTGACACAAAGTAATTTTACACGCTCAAGGAATATCACAATCAACGTAAGACCTTAAGATGTAAATACAGATGTCAATTGGAAAAACCTAACAGGATTCAAACCCTGTTAGGTTTTCTTTTTTAGCTTTTTTTCTTACATTTTAAAAAAAATCCTCCCGCTATGAAAAAAATCTTACTATTCTTTTCCCTGTTGGGGACTTTTGCTTCTGTCCAAGCCCAGCGCTTTTCCATTCAGGATATTTCTTCATTTCCGTTTCCATCTGAGCTCACAGCCTCGCCAGTTGAAGATCAAATGGCATGGACGATGAATGAGCAGGGCAAACGAAATGTGTTTGTGGCTAAATCTCCGGTTTTTGAAGCTATTCAAGTGACTGATTTTATGGTAGACGATGGTCAGGAAATCACTAGTTTGCAATTTTCTCCTGATGGTCAAGCATTGATTTTTGTAAGAGGAGGAGAACATGGTTCAAATTGGGACCCGGGTTTAGGCATCAATCCCTCTCAAATGCCATTAATACCCCGAGTTGAAATTTGGAAAGTCAACCTTATTGATAAGCATGCAAAAAAACTTACGGAGGGGGACTATCCAAGCTTCTCTCCAGATGGTAAAATTATCTTATTCATTAAAAACAGGCAGGTTTGGAAAATGGATGCCACTGGTGATAATATATCTCAATTGTTTGAGACAAGTGGGGCTGTTTCCAATCTTTCTTGGTCTCCTAATGGACAGACGATTTTATTTTCGGTCAATAGAGGTACTCATTCTATGGTAGCTACTTTTGATATAACAAAGAATCAACTTACTTGGATCGCACCTGCTTTCTACCGTGATACTAATCCACGTTGGTCTTTGGATGGACAGTATATCGCATTTATTCGATTACCGGGAGGAAGACCCGAGCCACAAGCCATTTTAGAACAGCGCCATTCACCTTGGGAAATTTGGTCGTATGAACTAAGTTCTGGGGTTTCTTCTCGATTATGGAAAGCGCCAGAAACCTTAAGAGGCTCAGTTCCTACTACCCATGGAAGTTTTAATTTGCGTTGGGTTGCCAATAATACGCTTACTTTTTTATCGTACGAAGATGGCTGGCCTCATCTCTATGCAATGGACTTGGATGGAAATCGCAAGCAATTGACGAAAGGAAATTTTATGGTCGAACATGTTGCCTCTAGTCTAGGTGGAGCATTCCTGTATTTTTCAGCGAACACTGGGCCTACTATGGAGGATATTGACAGGAGACATGTTGCTCGTGTACAAGTGGAAACTGGAGCATTTGAGGTATTGACCCCTGGAGAGGGAATCGAGGCGATTCCTGTACCCTTGGCAAGTGGTGATGCGGTTGGCCTGGTTTCTTCTACCGTCCACAGACCTCTAATTCCAGCTATTTTAAGCTTACAAAATCGGGAATTAAAGCTTTTGGCAGAAGATCGAATCCCTAAAGAAATGCCAACTTCCTTGGTGGTGCCCAAACAAGTGATCTTCCAGTCATTGGATGGAGTGACTGTCCACGGGCAACTATTTGTAAAAGATGATGGGGCAGAGAAAAAACCAGGGATTGTTTTTGTCCATGGAGGGCCGCAACGTCAAATGCTACTTGGTTGGCATTATGGAGATTATTATTCCAATACCTATGCTGTCAATCAGTATTTGGCAGAATTGGGTTTTGCAGTACTTTCAGTCAATTTTAGACTAGGTATTGGCTATGGGTATGAATTTCATCGGCCTGCTAGAACCTATTGGCAAGGAGCAGAGGAGTACTTGGATGTAAAAGCTGCTGGTGAATACCTCGCTTCGTTGGATGGTGTAGATGGAGAAAGGATTGGCATTTATGGTGGTTCATATGGTGGGTATTTGACTGCTTTGGCTTTAGGGAGAGATTCAGATTTGTTTAAAGTAGGTGTGGATATTCATGGGGTACATGAATTGTCTAGCAGATTAGAGTTGCCTACTGGTTTTGAAAAGGCGCCAGATTTTGATCGAGCTTTAAGAACCGCCTGGTTATCCTCTCCTTTAGCTTATTTGGATACTTGGATTTCTCCTGTACTATTCATCCATGGAGATGATGATCGTAATGTCAATGTGAGTCATACCACAGATATCATCCGAAGATTTGACGAGCGAAAGAAACCGTATGAATATTTGATGATACCCGACGATAGCCATCATTGGATGAAATTTGAAAATCTAGTGAAGGTAAATGCTGCTACTGCTGAATTTTTACAAAGACATTTAAAGCCATGATGTTGAGATTAGTCGTACTCCTGCTTTTGTCCCCTTTCTTCGGGAATGCACAAAGCATCAAAAAAAAGCAGGTTCAAAAATTGATTGAATCCCAAGAGGTGCTCCAAGAGCATTTTGTCGGATTTATGCTCGAAGATGGTAAGGGGAAAACCATCTATCAGCAGTTTGCGGATAAGTACTTTATTCCAGCCTCCAATACCAAGCTATTGACTTTGTATGCCTCTTTGAAAACGCTTGGGGACTCAATACCTGCTTTTGATTACAGCATTCAGGGAGATTCCTTGTTGATCTGGGGTACAGGGGATCCCAGTTTTTTACATCCCAAACTGGATAATGGAAGGGTATTTGATTTTTTGTCGAACACACCTTATAGGATTTATTTGGTGAAGCAAGAGGAACCTGAATTTGAAGTAAGTTATTGGCGGGCTGATTTGTCTGTTTTTCCGATGTATGGAAATATGACCAACATACGTGTGGGAAATGATGGGTCATTGGTTACCAATCCCGCTGTCCTTCAGCAATTTTTAACGCAAGATTCAAGCCTTCCCAACAAATCATTTGATGTTGTACGCAATAAACGGGGAGATGGCTTGGTTTATCCTGCCATGACGATTCCTAATGATTTTTCCGAACAAGTACCTTTTCCCAGTAATTTACTTGTTGCACAATTACTACTTTCAGACACCTTGAAGCGACCCGTACAACTCATAGAGCGGAAGAAGCCTTCGGATTTCCGTACCTTTTACAGTATTCCCTCCGATAGTTTGTATAAACATATGATGCAGCCTTCGGATAATTTTTTGGCAGAACAGCAGCTTTTGTTGATTGCGAGTAGACTTGATTCAGCATTACAGGTAAAACATGCTATTGCGTATAGTTTGGAGTACCAACTAGTTGATTTGAAACAAACACCTCAATGGTATGATGGTTCTGGGCTATCCCGATTCAATTTGTTCACTCCTCAGACGGTGATGGAGGTATTGAAATTAGTGGAGGAAGAATTGGGAATAGAGCGACTGCGGGTCATCATGCCTGCCGGAGGAGTTTCGGGCACCATAAAAAATGCCTACAAGACCGATGAACAGGGGCAGCCATTTGTTTGGGCCAAAACAGGAACTTTGCGGTATGCCCATTTGCAGAGTGGGTGGATTCGAAGTAAAAAGGGGAACGACTACCGCTTTGTGTTTATGAACAACAATTTTATTCGTCCTACTGCTTCTATACGCGAGGCGATGGTGAAGGTGGTGACGGAAATTTGGCAAGGGTATTGAGTCGGATAAGGCGTGGACTCATGATCGTTGAAATCGATGATATTTTAGATTATCGTTGAAATCGACGATATATTGAGTCATGATAGCAGTTTTAACAGGAGATATTGAAGCATCAAGAAAATTGATGAACCAAGAACAGTGGTTGGTACCATTGAAGGACTTACTGAGCACTTGGGGAGAACGATCCAAGACATGGGATCTATCGAGGGGAGATTACTTCCAAGTAGAAGTTAAAAATCCCGAAGAGGCACTTTTAAAGGCATTGCAAATTAAGGCATTAATCAAAAAAGTAAGGCCTCAGGATGAGCAAAAAAAAATCAGTACCATAGATGTCCGTATGGGCATCGGGATAGGTGAAAAGATTTATTCGGGAGAAGTCATCTCCGAAAGCAATGGTCCTGCCTTTGTTTATTCTGGAGAAAAATTTGATGGATTAAAAAAAGAAAATATAAAATTGGGAATAAAAACAGCTTGGGGAGAATTTGACGAAGAAATGAATTTGTGCTTCAAATTGCTGGGATTATTTGCAGATTCTTGGTCGCTATCATCCGCTGAATTAGCACATTATGTGCTTCGACACCCTAATTTAACGCAAGAAGAGATCGGTAAGCAATTAGGGATCAAGCAAAACTCTGTCAGTGGAAGATGGAACAGGGCTCATATAGATGAGTTATTGGCTGTTGAGAGACTTTTTCGTAAAAAAATCAAAGCACTGACCAAATGATTGTATTACTCAAACTACTTATAGCACATTTCATTGGAGATTTTTTATTGCAACCTACCTCTTGATAGGAACGTTGTTAAGTTTTGGGATTGCGATTGGTACAGGTATGCTAACCTTGGGGCTGTTAGAGCATATTTAGTCTAGTGCGTTGAAAAACTCTTCCAAATTAAGCGAGAAACCTTCTAACGCTTGGGAATAAACAATATCTCCAGAAGTCATCAAACGAGAAGCTTTGTAGGATTTGTTTTCAAGCGTATACACCAGAAGTGTTTGACTTTCAGGGTCAAGTAGCCAATACTCTTTTACTCCCGCCTCTTCATATACCTCGTATTTCCGTTTGAGTTCGTGCTGTTTGTTGCCGGGAGAAAGTATTTCTACTACCAAGTCAGGTGCGCCTATACAGCCTTTATCGTCTAATTTGCTTGGATCGCAAATCACACAAATATCTGGTTGTACTACAGTGTGAATTTCATCATCACTCATAGATTTTTTGGGCAATCGCACATCGAAGGGTGCGAAATATACTTTACACTTTTTTTCTTGCAAGAAGCTGCGCAATTTAAAAAAGAGGTTTCCAGCTACCTGCTGATGAATTCTTCTGGGTGCAGCCGCTTTTTTAAATATTTTCCCTTTGATCAATTCAACCATTTCATCCATTTCCCAAGAAAGGTAATCTGCATAGGAATAACCTTCAAAGCTTAGATTGGGCTCTTTGACAAGTGGGTTGCTGACCTCTTTTTCTTTGTATGGATGTTTAGCTTTATCCATGGAGTTCAAGATAATTGATTGAAAAACTCTTCCAAATTAAGCGAGAAACCTTCTAACGCTGTGGAAGAAACAATATCTCCAGAAGTCATCAAACGAGAAGCTTTGTAGGATTTGTTTTCAAGCGTATACACCAGAAGTGTTTGACTTTCAGGGTCAAGTAGCCAATACTCCTTTACCCCCGCCTCTTCATATACCTCGTATTTCCTTTTGAGTTCATGCTGTTTGTTACCTGGAGAAAGTATTTCTATTACCAAATCTGGAGCACCGACACATCCCTTTTCGTCTAATTTGATTGGATCGCAAATCACACAAATATCTGGTTGTACAACGGTGTAGATTTTATCATCACGGATGGATTTTTTGGGCAATCGAACATCAAATGGGGCAGGATATACCTGGCATTTACCTTTGTTTAATTGTTGATAAAAAGTTGATACGAGAATAGTGGTCGCATGCTGATGAATGCGTCTAGGTGCAGCTACTTTTTTGAATATCTTCCCTCTAATCAATTCGACCATTTCATCGAGTTCCCAAGTGAGGTAGTCGGCATATGTATGCCGTTCATAACTGAGATCAGGTTCGTTGACCAAGGATTTTTCAAACTCTTTTTCCATGATCTAATATACTTGTTTTGAGCGGATTAAGTTTATATTTTCGAAAGGAATTTTTGGTACAAATCCCAGACATCTTTCAAAGCTTGGTTGCTGAATTTTTCTAAGGTAGCGAGGCTTGAATCCTTGCTAAACAGGACATGTTCTTTTTCCAACAGTTCTGTTTGCAACTCCTGCGAAGCTGTTTGCCAAGCTGCTTTTCGGCCCTGATAATCTTCACAAATCCATTGATGGAGGCGTTCGGCTTGCCACCAGAGGGAATCATCTGCTTGTTCACTTGGCGCTTGGAAATTGTCCAACGTGGTGGTGCCGAGGAAAAATGGGATATAAATGGATAAGCATGGCATGGAAGTTCCGGTCAACCAAACCGTATGAGAGCCATCTGTCCTCAATTCGGCAACCATACTTCCAGTGGTCGTACTTGGATTCGTGAGGCCTGTTGCGTGCATGCACAGGCAAGCTGTTGAGGCTTTTTTGGGGTTAAATTCTGAATCTTGGACATGATGGGTTTTCAAAATTTCCATGGAAGATTCCACAGTGACACCTTGGTTGACATGATTTTTTAATAAGCCACTACTACAACTTTGCCGTTGTTTGGCCCGCCCAACTTGTGTAAACAGGATATCAGAAAAATAATCTTTGAAAGAGAATGGGTTTGCGGCCTTTCTCCAAAAATAGGGGAATGCTTTGGGTTCTATTTCCAAGTGAAAAGCATCGTAATCCGTATGGATTCCTAGGCCATTGGAAATGCTGTGTTGGTACATAATTCGTTTGTAGGCCCAAGATTTTCCGGCTGTTTCTAGTACAAAAGCTTCTTGGGGGTCTGCAATGATAAAACTGTTATGGTAGAAAAAAGACTTATTTTGATAACCTCCGCAGGCATCCTGTCCATAGCTTTGAAGGAGGTCTTGCATGAGGTTCAATGCTTCGGCAGCACTCTTGCAGCGTTCTAAACACAAACGAATCATATCCATTCCCGTCAACCCTTGATTTTTTCTGGACATTTTTACAGTGGTAAATACTGCCTCGTTACCAATAGCTAATCCAAACTCATTGACTCCCATTTCGGCTCCCCACATTTGAAAAGGTTTCGATAAAATCACTTCATACGTTTCTTGGACTTGGGGGATTTCTATAAAGGTACACCGAAGGGTAGGGGATGCCTGTTTGCTGCGTGGAAGATGTAGCAACGCTTGCGCTTCTGTAGGTTCTCTGTCAGAGTTTTTGGAGAGGATGGTATTTCCAGTAAATGTTTTGGGTGTTAAAGCTACAAAGGTGTCACACATGAGCTGATTTTTTTTATTTGATTTCCTTAATTTACTAGATTGCCTGTGTATTTTAACTAGAAAAATGATGGAGTTCACGAAACAATATCCAGTCGGGAAGTTTGTCTTCCCATCCGCGTATACGGAAACTGATTTTCAGTCTTGGATCGCTACAATAAAAGAATTTCCTGCTTTATTGGAAGCTGAAGTCCAAGACTTGATCGAGGAGCAGTTGAATACCCCCTATCGTGATGGAGGCTGGACTGTCAGACAGGTTGTCCATCATCTGGCCGATAGTCATATGAATAGTTTTTGCAGATTTAAGCTGGCATTAACGGAAGAAAACCCAACAGTGAAACCCTATCACGAAGAGCTATGGGCAGAGCTTCCGGATGGAAAATCAGCTCCCATTGCGGATAGTTTGGCAATCATTCGTGCTGTTCATCGGCGTTGGGTAGTATTGATGCGTAGTATGAACATTGAAGACTTCCAAAAAACATTTTACCATCCAGAGCGCCAACAGTCTATTGCCTTGGATTTCAATGTTGCCTTGTACGCTTGGCATTGCAGGCATCATTTGAGCCATATACGGTTGGTGTCGGGGAGTCTTCAGCTCTAATCACCATTTAAAAGTCTATCCAAGGCCATTTAAATAATTGCCTTGGAGTACTGAAAGCTTCCATTTACCTTTAGCGCATGATTAAGTTAATTGAATGCCCTCGGGATGCGATGCAAGGACTTCCCGATTTTATAGATACTTCCATTAAGGCGGCTTATATCAACCAATTGCTACAAGTTGGATTTGATACTATTGATTTTGGGTCTTTTGTCAGTCCTAAAGCAATCCCTCAAATGCGGGATACCGCAGATATATTGGATCAGCTGGATTTGTTTGGCACTCATTCCAAACTGCTGGCTATTGTTGCCAATCTCCGGGGTGCAGAAGATGCTTGCCAATTTGAACAGATTGATTATTTAGGGTTCCCGCTTTCAGTTTCTGAAACCTTTCAGCAGCGTAACACTAATAAAAGTATTCAGGATGCACTTCAGACCGTGGAGGAAATCCAGAATCTTTGTCAGACAAAGGGTAAGCAGTTGGTCACTTATTTAAGTATGGGCTTTGGTAATCCTTACGGTGACCCTTATTCCCCAGAATTAGTAGCGACCTTTGTACAGCAATTGGTGGATTTGGATATTCAGATCATCTCTTTTGCGGATACTACAGGGTCTGCAAGCCCTGAGTTAATTAGATCGCTTTACCAAGTTAATGCTCAGTCATTTCCAGCTATTGAGTTTGGGCTTCACTTGCATACCCACGCACAGGATTTAGCACCAAAGATTGACGCAGCATTAGCTGCTGGTTGTCAACGTTTTGACGGGGCATTGAAGGGGTATGGTGGTTGCCCTATGGCCAAAGATGAGTTAGTAGGAAATGTGGCTACCGAACAGTTGATTGCATTGCTCCAAGCAAAGGGTTTTGACTTAGGATTGAAGATGGATGAATTTGCCGAAGCCATGAAGTTGGCGCAGGTAGTGTTTAAGTAAGAAGTACATGCCCAATAGTTCTAAACTCGCCCGTAATACCCGTATCAACCGAAGGATCCATAAGTGGCTAAGTTTGCCTTTCGTGGCTTTTATGTTCATTATAGGAGTTACCGCGATTTTATTGGCTTGGAAGAAAGAAACGGGTTTAATTCCCAAAACCCAAAAGACCAAAGTTGAGCAGCTAGGGGAGTGGATAAGTTTAGAGGAAATGATAGCTATTTCTAAACATATCATGGGTGATAGTTTGGGTAAATCTACGCTAATCGATAGAGTGGATGTGAGACCAGATAAAGGTATAGCTAAAGTAGTTTTTAAGCATCACTTTACTGAGATTCAATTGGATGGCTACACAGGAGAAGTTTTGTCCATTGCACAGAGAAACTCTGATTTGATTGAAAAAATCCATGATGGTAGTATCTTGGATTTTTTATTGCAATCTTCTAATGAAAATTCGAAACTTGTTTATAGTACGCTGACTTCCTTGGCTTTAATTGGTTTTGCCATTTCCGGTTTTTATTTATGGTACTATCCAAAGAAAATAAAACAGGCTAAATTCAAACGTGCAGAGTAAAGTAGTCCTTTGTTTTTTCTGCTAAAAGTGTAATTTTGGTTGTAGCTGTATACAATCTATGGAAACAAACACTTTTGATTTTTGGCAATTCCTAGCAGGTATTGGCCTATTCTTGTGGGGGATGCATCAATTGGAAACTGCGGTCAAGGAAATGGCAGGGAAGTCCTTTCGGCATTTGCTCCAAAAGTTTACAAATACCCCTTTGAAAGGAATCAGTGTAGGTGCCTTAATTACGGCTATTCTTCAAAGCAGTAGTTTGGTGACCTTGATGGTATTAGCATTCTTAGGTGCAGGAGTCATCAGTTTAAAAAATTCCATAGGCGTTATTTTGGGCGCTAATCTAGGTACAACTGCGACAGCTTGGATAGTAGCTACCTTGGGATTTAAGCTGAGTGTAGCATCTTTTTCTATGCCTTTTTTAGGTTTTGGGAGCTTGTTTTACCTGTTTTTTTCCAGTCGCCCTGTGCTTCGGAATATCGGGATGTTTTCTGTGGGTTTTGGATTGTTATTTCTTGGTCTGGACTTTATGAAAACGGCCATAGAAGAAATAGCAGATCAGATTGACCTAAGTACATTCCATGCTTACGGTTTGTGGATTTATTTGTTGTTAGGGGTTGTCATTACTGCATTGATTCAATCAAGTTCGGCTATGATGGTGATAATTTTAAGTGCCATGAGTGCTTCAATTATAACTTTGACCGAAGGGGCTGTTTTGATTATAGGAGCTAATATCGGAACAACAATTACGGTAAGTATCGGAGCAATTAGTGGTAATGCAAATAAAAAACGATTGGCTTTAGCACACTTTTTATTTAATGTTATTACTGGTTTGATAGTATTTTTATTTGTAGGAAAATTAGTTGACTTTACTATGAAGTCATTTCATATTTCGGATCCCTTGATGGAACTGGTATTATTGAACTCCATCATTAATCTAATTGGGATTATCTTATTTTTTCCAATTTTAGGGACTTTTGAAAATTGGCTGAATACTCGTTTTTCCAAAGATGAACCAAAGGGGTTTTCGGTATATACCAAAAAAGTATCGGTAGAAGTTCCAGAAGCAGCCATAGCAGCCTTGGAAAAAGATATAAATCTAACTTACCATAAAACAATCAATTTCATCGCGAATATTTGGAAGGCTGGAGATGCCTCTAAAGCGACTCTTTCTATTTGGAGGAAGATATTACTTCAACCCAAAGATTTAAATCAAAGTTATCAAGAGCTTAAAAGCTTAGAGGATGAGCTAACTTCCTATCACATCCAATTACTAGGGCAGCATATGCAGCCAATAGAAGCTCAAAAATTAACATCATTGATGTTGACTTTGCGAACACTCATTTATGCTGCCAAAGATATCAAGGATGTCATGCATAATATTCGAGAAATGGAAGAACATGAGAGTAGGCTAGTTCTGTATTTTTATAAAGATATCAAATCGTACAGCTTTGATTTTATTACAGAACTTAATAGGCATATAGAAAAAGTAGACGAATCAAATGGCCTCCCACGTTGGTTGGCACAAAATGAAGGTGTGTATAACCACTGGATAGCCGAACTTTATCAAAAAATCCAAGAAGAAGATTTAGATTATCCTATCTCTACGATTACCAATGTAATGAAACAGGTAATTTCTAGTATGGATAACCTTTCCAGCGCTGTCATCCACTGGAAGTATCAGAAAAAAGAGGTAATAGATATGTATTGATCTATTACCTCTTTTGATATTAAGTAGAAAGAATCCTTACTACTCTAAAGTCATCTTCATCCACTTCTTTATCTCCTAAAATGGCTTTGGAAATAGGCGTATAGACTACTTTATTATTGATAACTCCAGCCATGACATCGTATTTGCCTTGGAGTAAACCCTCTACGGCGGCCACCCCTAATTTTGATGCCAATACCCTGTCCAAAGCTGAAGGCGCTCCACCTCTTTGCAGGTGTCCAAGGATGGTTACTTTAATATCGTAATAAGGTAGCTCTTTTTTGATTTTTTCAGCTATTTCAGCAGCACCTCCGGATTTACCTCCTTCGGCCACAATGACGATATTGGATGTCTTCATGGCTTTGGTACGGGCTTTTAGTCGTTCGACCAAGCGCTCAATAGGCATTTTTTTCTCTGGGATCAAGGTAGCAGCAGCGGCACTTCCAATCCCAGCATTGATAGCAATAAATCCTGCATCTCTACCCATCACTTCCACGAAAAATAAGCGATCATGAGAGGTAGCTGTATCTCTGATTTTATCGATTGCTTCAATTGCTGTATTACAGGCGGTGTCGAATCCAACAGTGATATCTGTACCTGCCAAATCATTATCGATAGTCCCAGGAATCCCTACAGCCGGTATCCCAAATTCTTTATAAAATAGATGAGCCCCTGTCAAAGAACCGTCTCCGCCAATGACTACTAATGCGTCGATTCCGTATTTTTTGAGATTATCATAGGCTCTTTTCCGACCTTCAGGGGTTCTAAACTCTGCTGAACGTGCAGACTTTAGGAAGGTGCCTCCCCTTTCCAATACATGAGTAATATTTTTGGACTCGAGTTTTTTGATTTCATCATTGATCATGCCTTCATAGCCACGATAGATTCCATACATTTCCAAATTGTAATAGAATCCTGCTCTGACAGTTGCACGAATGGCTGCATTCATTCCAGGGGCATCGCCTCCAGAAGTCAATACACCGATTTTTTTTATAGTCTTGATTTCCATTAAAGTCTTGTAATTAGTTCATTCAACAAAAGGTTGGCTGTTGCTGGATTGGTTGCTAGGGGAATATTATGCACATCGCATAGTCGCATAAGCATTTGTACATCAGGTTCATGAGGGTGCTTGTCAAGAGGGTCTCTGAAAAAAATCACCATACCAATCGTTTTTTCTGCAACCATAGCAGCGATTTGGGCGTCTCCACCAAGTGGACCAGAAAGGAGCTTGTCCACCAAAATTCCTGCCCGCTCTATATGCGAACCAGTTGTTCCGGTAGCTACTAGGCGGATATCTTTATGGTTAAACACATCTTTGTAGCCACTGAGGAAATGAACCATGTCGGCTTTTTTTCCATCGTGGGCAATTAATGCAATTTTCATTAGATTCAATAGGTTCAGGTCGAAAGATATAAATTTTTACAAATTTACTAAGAACTGTGCATCTATTTTCTTGAAACGATAGAATTATTGTGGAATCTGGGTTTTTGTTAATTTTAGAGAGATTAGTACAAAAAATAAACTAGTAAATTTTGCTTATGTTTGAATTTGAGGTATTTTGGGCGTATCAATCAACTAAACAAATTATTTTATGGGATTACTTAAAGAATTCAAAGAATTTGCGGTTAAAGGGAATGTGGTCGATTTAGCTGTTGCCGTGATTATTGGCGGAGCCTTTGGCAAAATTGTTTCCTCCTTTGTTAACGATATCATTATGCCACCATTGGGAGTATTGCTTGGTGGAGTGGATTTCAAAGATCTTGCGGTGACTTTAAGGGATGCTTACACTACTGATGCAGGAGTAGAAATGGCTGCTGTTGTGTTGAGTTATGGGAATTTCATTCAAAATGTAGTAGACTTTTTAATAATTGCCTTTGTGATTTTTATGGCTATCAAGGGAATGAATTCCTTTAAAAAGAAAGAGGAAGCTGCTCCTGTTGCCCCACCAGCACCACCAAAATCAGAGCAACTTTTGGAAGAAATCAGAGACCTTTTGAAAAAAGGTTGAATGATCTGCATCGTGGAATGAGGGATTAGGAATTAATGCTGTTTAGTTTAGCATAACTTTTCCAAAGTTCTGTTTGCAGGTTCAGTTTGATTATACTTCTAATCTAACTTTTGAAAAGTTTCAATTCAAGTTGCATTCTAATTTATACGACATTAGATTAGGAATGGAAAATTGGTGATGAAAGAATGAGGAATTGGGCCTGTTGGCTTATTGATCCTCATTCTTTTTTTTAGAATAATTCTCTTATCTACTAGCCAATAATATATCGTCATTCTTCTGCTAAGCTCGTCGAAGTGGACATATCAACTTAAATCGAACACTTGTGCTGAGCCTGTCTAAGTAAGCATATTACATTATCTCTTCCTCAGAATCTCTCGCTCCACTTGTTTTTCGTTTCTTAGTTCCCCGCCGTAGCAATCAAAAATTCCCGAAATTCTTTTGTATCAAAATTACTCATCCCTTCTTGGTAAAAAACGATTTCTCCCAAGGGGTTGATAACGAGGGTAGTGGGAATGGATTGACTTTGTAGAGAAGCATTTAAGCCATGACTGGCATGCACCACAGGGAAAGAAAAGGATTTGTCTGCAATATATTTCAAGCTTTTGTCAAAATCCTTATCCAAAGCGATCATTAAAAATTCTAGGTTTTCCTGATCTTGTACTTTTTCAAATAGGCTATGAATATGGGGCATTTCGGCTCGGCAAGGTGGGCACCAGGTAGCCCATAGATTGATAAATACAGCCTTACCTTCGTAATCCTCTAATCGCAAAACTTGTCCAGAAGCATCTGTGAAAATGCCGGCGTATGAAAATTGCTCTTTTTCTTTGTTGACAAGGGTGACTTTTGGTTTTTTGATACCTGTGGCTAGGAGCATTGACTGAACTCCACCCATAATGGGGGTTAGCAATCCAGTAAAGTATAGAAAACCAAAAATGGCAGCCATTATCCCCCAACTTTTTAATTCTTTCTTCCAATCAATCATACTAGTTAATTTTGATGCAATTTATGGAATTAAGCAATTCTAATCCTGTGATAAAACTCACGATGAAGGAAGGGGGATTTTTTGATAAAGTGATTTAGTTAGAGGCAGTGAGTAAAAGGTTCTCAAATTCAACTGTTCCAAAATCATATTTTCCTTTTTGAAAAAATACAATTTGCCCACTTGGATTGATGATGAGTGTAGTGGGTAGAGTGGAACCGTCTAATGAGACATTCAATCCATCAACTGCATGTACTACAGGAAAATGGTAGGATTTATTTTGCATGAGTTGAAGGGCTTTATCAAATTTTTTATCCACTGAAATGGTTAAGAATGCAATTTTTTCGTTGTCTCGGAATTTTTCATAAAGCCTATTGATATCGGGCAACTCTTCTCTGCAATAAGGACACCATGTGGCCCATACGTTGACAAATAGTGTTTTGCCCTTAAAGTCTGCAAGTGCGATGCTTTCGCCGACTTCATTCATAAAATTTCCATCGTAAGAAAACTGCTCAGTTTCTGCACTTATTAAAATAGCTTTTGGCTTTTTCAATCCAGTATTCACTAGAAGTGTGTTGAGGGCTTTTTTAATTGGCTTTTTAAATCCTGAAATAGATATTACAGCAACCAATGAGAGCAACAAAACTCCAAAAAACATCAGTTTTTTCCAGTGAAACATAAGCATTTACTTTCGACAAAAATAGGAAAAATTCGGGTGGGATTTAACATTTTAAAAATTCTATTGATGGGAATAGATTTTTATTTTTTTGGAAAAACAAACTTATTAGATTTGTTAATTAATCTTCCAAAAAATTCTTTATTTTTCAAATAAGGTTTTTTGTTGATTGCGATTATCGGTAATAAATTTTATTAGCATTATGAAAAAACAACTATTACTACTCAGCATCTTTTTTTCTCTATTGATAGAAAGTAAGGCTCAAAATCTTGAAATTACGCCTTTCACAGGTTACACGTTCAATCATAGTTTACCAATCCTAGGAGGAAGGGCCACGTTAGGTGGTGGTCAGACTTGGGGTGGTATGCTGGGATTCCAGCTCAATGATTTTACAGAAGTGGAAGTGTTATACAGTTGGCAAGGTGGCAACAGTACTGCTCGGTCTACCGCTATCCAATCCAATGTCAATACCCGTACAAACGCCAATTACATTATGATCGGAGGTAATCGTCTGTTTCCAGTAAGCTCTCAGATGGCATTTTTCTCTGGTTTGAAAGCTGGTGCCGGTATCTTGGCTTTTCCTGAAGGAGATTTTCGAGATATTTCAAGGTTTGCTGTCGGGCTCAATGGAGGAATGAAGTACTTCGTGTCAGATAACATTGGTATTCGTTTACAAGCTAACTTGATGATGCCAATCTCCAATGTAGGGGCAAACTTGTGGTGGAGTCCGGGAGGAGGAACTCAAGTGGGAGTAAGTGGTTGGTCATCTGTGGTTCAATTTGGATTTACAGGAGGGTTGATTTTCAGATTAGCAAATTAATTTTAAAACTCAGCCAGATAACACCAAAAGGGTATTTGGCTGGGTTTTTTTTCGATTTTTTTTGTTAAAACATACTTTGCTGAATATGATTTTATTAGTGTCTTACATCGTCTGAATTAATTACGTTTAAGCCTGAAAATTCTCCTCCTTTTTTTGTGAGCTTACTAAAGTCCTGTTTACTTTGCGCCTCCATTTTGAAGCATAAAGAGAACTATGGATATCAATTATTTTATCAAAATTGCCGAGGAACTTCAGGTAAAAGTGAAGCAGGTAACCGATACTGCTGCACTTTTGGACGAGGGTGCTACAGTGCCATTTATCTCCCGGTATAGAAAAGAGGTGACAGGAAGTTTGGATGAAGTGCAGGTGGCAGCTATCCGTGATCGTATGCAACAACTGCGGGAGTTGGATAAACGGAGAGAAGCTATTCTCAAGTCCATTCAGGAGCAAGGAAAGTTGACAGAAGATTTGGAAAAGAAAATTCAGGCCGCGGAGACGATGGCAGTTTTAGAGGATTTGTATTTACCCTATAAACCAAAAAGAAGGACCAAAGCAACGATAGCCAAAGAAAAGGGCTTGGAACCTTTGGCTGATATAATTTTTGCTCAGGATTCCATAGATCTAGAAACTGAAGCTTCAAAATATATTTCGGAAGAAAAAGAAGTAGCATCTGTTGAAGAAGCATTACAAGGTGCGCGGGATATCATCGCTGAGCGGGTAAATGAGTACGTAGAGTTAAGAAAAAAAATGCGTGATCTCTTTATCAATGAAGGGACATTTACTTGTAAAGTCATTCCTGGAAAGGAAGAGGATGCTGCCAAATACAAGGATTATTTTGACTGGTCGGAGCCTATCAAAACAGCTCCCTCTCATAGAGTTTTAGCTATGCGCAGAGGGGAAAAAGAATTGTTTTTGATGTTGGATTCTTGCCCTGAGGAGTTTTCAGCGATTGCTTTGATGGAAGAGATGGTGCTAGAAAAGGCTGCAAATTCGTCAGTAGATCAAGTGAGATTGGCTATCAAAGATTGCTATAAGCGTCTAATGAAACCTTCTATGGAAACAGAGGTGCGTTTATTTACCAAAAAGAAGGCTGATGAAGAGGCAATCAGGGTTTTTGCCGAAAACTTGCGTCAGTTGCTATTGGCGGCACCTTTGGGCGAAAAGTCTGTCATGGCTATAGACCCAGGCTTCAGGACAGGCTGTAAAACTGTTTGTTTGGGGCCACAAGGACAAGTGCTAAGCTATGATACTATCTTCCCGAATGAACCACAGCGAAAACTAGCTGAGTCAGGAGCTACGGTAAAGCATTTGGTGGATAAATTTAAAATTGAAGCTATTGCTATTGGAAATGGAACTGCTAGTAGAGAGACAGAGGCTTTTGTGAAATCTTTGGGACTACCTAAACATGTGATCGTGACCATGGTCAACGAAAGTGGAGCTTCCATTTATTCTGCATCTGAAGTGGCACGAGAAGAATTCCCTGATTTTGATTTGACTGTAAGAGGTGCAGTATCCATTGGAAGGAGATTGATGGATCCCTTGGCAGAATTAGTGAAGATTGATGCTAAATCCATTGGTGTAGGTCAGTACCAGCACGATGTAGACCAATCTGCCTTGAAAAACTCCCTGGATGATACCGTTATGAGCTGTGTAAATGGGGTAGGAGTGGAAGTAAATACGGCTTCTAAGCAGTTATTGACTTACGTATCTGGACTTGGTCCCGTATTAGCTCAGAATATTATCAGCTATCGAAATGAGCACGGTCCTTTTAAGAGTAGAAATGATATCAGGAAGGTGCCAAGATTGGGCGATAAAGCATTTGAACAAGCTGCAGGGTTTTTGAGAATACGCAATGCCAAACATCCATTGGATGCATCTGCTGTTCACCCGGAGCGCTATGCCCTAGTGGAGCAAATGGCGGATGATCTAGGTGTCAAAGTTGTCGATTTGATGGCTTCGGAGGAAATTCGTGCTAAAATCCAATTGAAAAAATATATTTCTGAGGATGTTGGTTTGCCGACTTTGCAGGATATTTTGGAAGAATTATCCAAGCCAGGAAGAGATCCAAGAGAAACTTTTGAGGTGTTTAATTTTCAGGAGGGTGTCAATGAAATTTCGGATTTGAAAGTAGGAATGAAACTTCCTGGCATTGTTACGAATATCACCAAGTTTGGAGCCTTCGTGGATGTGGGCGTTCATCAAGATGGATTGGTGCATCTTAGCCATTTAGCAGACCGTTTTATCAAGGATGCAACGGAGGTAGTGTCTGTTAATCAAAAAGTAGAAGTGACTGTAATGGAAGTGGATGTGGCAAGAAAGCGCATAGGATTAAGCATGAAGTCAGATCCTTTTGCAGATCGAGGTAAACCTAATCAGAAGTCGCAGCCAAAGAAGGAGAAAGTAGAAGAAACGGGGGATTTTGCTTCCAAATTGGCGCTTCTAAAAGGGAAGTTTAGATAATAATTAGGCTTGCTGCTTCCATGTAATTTGGAAACTCAATAAGTGATTGATAGTCTGTTGTTTTATCTGGAAAGGTGAAGTCAACAGACTTTTTTATTTATCTCTCAGATGGCTAAGTAAGTTTTTGGATATCAATTTTTTATTTTGTAAATAAATGTTTTATTTTTAGTAATAAAACACCTTTTTACTTATGAGAAATTTCGTTATTTATTTGGTTTGCCTTTTTTTGTGTTTTTGTAAGCCTTCTAAGACTTTTGCTCAACAGGCATTAATTGATAGCCTTCAGCACATCATTGATAAAAATCAAAAGGACACCTTGTATGCCAAAGCCTTGGTCAATCAGGGGATTGCCTTGGAGAGAAGTGATCTCAAAAGGTCCGTCACGAATTACCTATCTGCTCTTCGCATGCCTGATATTAATGAATTTGATAGGTTTAAAGCTAATGCTGCTTTACGACTAGCAGGTAATTTTTCGGCTATGGGCAAGTTGGATTCTGTTGATTATTATTTTGATTTAGCGGAAAGATTTATTGGTGATCCTGAAAATAATCAACGGTTAAGCTATCCGATCTACACAGCTAAGGGGATTCATTATAATAGAATAGGTCAGTTTGAACAGGCTCTGATGAATTATCGGAAAGTATTGGAATTGGATCCCTCTATCATTGGACAGGACAATTTAGCAGGTACTTATATCAATCTGTCTAATGTGTATAAGCAAATTGGAGATGAGAAATCTACTTTGGAAGTTTCGTATAAAGCCCTCGAGATATTTGAAAAAACCCAAAATAAAACAGGGCTTGCTTTTGCCTATAACAGTTTGGGTACCTTACATTATCATTTAAAAAATTATAAGGAGTCCCAAACTTACCTATTAAAGTCGCTTGAATACCGAAAATCGCTGGGAGATAAGCGGGGAGAGGCGATGGTATTAGCTAATCTTGGAAATAATTTTATGGATCTTGGGGACCATAGTAAAGCGGAGCACTATTTTTTGGAGGCATTGGAAATGCAGCAGCAGTTGGGCCTAAAAGAGATGGTGGGAATTCAATATTATAATCTTGGAAAAAATGCCCTGAGTCAGGAAAAATATGCTCAGGCAGTTTCTTATTTCGAGCAAGCAAAAACAAATTTTCACGATTCTGGTGTCACAACCTATCAGGCTAAGGTTTTGGCAGATCTTGGACATGCGCAGCAGAAATTGGAACAAAAAAAGGATGCTTATCAAAATTTGTTTGTAGCCAAAAAGATCGCCATGGAAAGTAAGCGATATGATGATGCTGTAAAAGCCTTCAAAAACCTTAAAGAATATTACTTGAAGGAAGGGTATTTTAAAGAAGCGTTAGAAGCGCAAAGTATGGAATATGCCTATCGAGACTCCATGGGAGTGGATGCTTTACAGGCTCAGCTGCTTCAATTGGAATCCAAGTATTTGTTGGATTTGAAGGAAAATGAAATCAGCCTGCTAAAAGCTGAAAAAGAGTTGGACCAGGTGGAGTTATCTAAGCGTAAGGCCAATCAAAATTTAATCCTTGCGATTTTTTTCTTTTTGATTCTTTTGGCGGGTATTTTAGTCAATAAATACCGTGTCGTAGGAAAAACCAAGCGACTTTTAGAAGTTGAGCGCCTCCGGAATGCGATTGCTAGAGATTTACATGATGATTTGGGGAGCACGCTTTCGAGTATACATATTTTGTCCCAAATGGCCTTGCAACGGGAGAAGAACGGGAGCAAGCCTATTTTTTCAAAAATCAATACCCAAACTGCAAGCATGATGGATAAACTCAGTGATATTGTATGGTCCATTCATCCTGATAATGATAATCTCGATCAATTATTAAGTAAAATGCAGGAATTTGCAGCGGAGATCCTAGAACCCAAAGAAATCACGTATGAATTTGAGGTTAGTGAAAAAGCTAAGGAAATTAAATTGGACTTAGAGAAACGCAGAAACTTGTTTTTAATATTCAAAGAGGCCCTAAATAATGCCGCCAAATACGCCGATAGCCATCATTTAGATATTCGCTTGACAGTAGAAGCGGGGAAATTAACCCTCTTGATCAAAGACGATGGAAAGGGCTTCGATCAGGAGTTGATAAAAAAAGGAAATGGATTATTCAATATGCAGCAAAGAGCAACCATGATGGGAGGCAATATGGTAATCGAAAGTTTCCCGGAAATGGGGACTTCTATTCAACTTACTGCTCCAATTGCTTAATTTGCTATCACATGATTAGGGGATTTAATTTTTGAATACAAAATCGGATATTTATAGATAATTGATATTGTTCGATAGTAAAACCTACATTCTTTATGAATTTCCAAAATAATATCAAGCAATAATTTGATAGTTAAAAGCTCTTTCTACCATAATAAAATCCAATGATTAGAGTACTCCTATACGAAGATAATGACCTCCTCCGTGAAAGCATCAGTAGTATGGTTGGTTTGAGTGGCAGTATGGAATTGTTGGGAGCTTTTTCGCATGCTAATGAGGTTGTGGGACAAGTCAAGTTCACTAATCCGGATCTGATTTTGATGGATATAGAGATGCCGGGAATAAATGGTATTGAGGCAACACGTCTAGTAAAGAAGGTGTCTCCATCTGTCTATGTATTGATAATGACGGTTTTTGATGATTCCGAAAATGTTTTACAAGCCATAAAGGCCGGTGCTTCAGGATATTTGTTGAAAAAACATATAGCCAGCCGTTTGTTCGATGCTGTTGAAGAAATATTGGAAGGGGGGGCGCCCATGTCTCCTGCTGTTGCCAAATTGGTGATACAGTCCATGCAAAAATCTCCTGCTAGCAGTGATTATGGCTTGACAGATCGGGAAAAAGATGTGTTGATTTCACTCAGCAAAGGGAATAGTTTTAAAATGATAGCTGCGGATTGTAAAATCAGCATAGATACCGTACGAACACATATTAAGAGAATCTACGAAAAGCTTCAAGTGCATTGTCAGACAGAGGCAGTATCAAAGGCCATCAATGAGGGATTGGTCTAAAGAGGTATATGTCATATTTTTTAGCTGCATCTTCGATGTAATCAGTTTAACAGTAACATGATTCTCTATCTTTTTTTGAATTGATACCTGCTATTTCATATAAAATGAGACAATAAATGTCTCAAAAATGTTAAAATTATAAACTCCTGTGTGTTTATAAAAACAACATTTGTATATTAGCTCTTGTTAATCGCTAAGAGCTATGGAATTCAAAGAAAAAATCAGCATTACTCAGAAAGAGCTTCCTTCGGGAAAGTGTCAGGTTAAATTTGTGATTGAGGATGAGCAATTGCCTATGTACGGATATTTGTTAACACAAGAACCAAAGCCTGTTGGAGAAATCATTGATGAGATCACCAAACGCATGTATCAGCGAATGGTTCAATTGGAAAATAACCAACATTTTTCTTTGACAAAGCCCGTGAAAGATGATCATCAGTTTTACCTCTATTCTGCTTAAGCTATGCTTCTATCAAAAAATCTCAAGTTCTTACGATCTTCCCTTCAGATGACACAAGCGGAATTGGCGGAGAAATTAGGTCTTCAGCGGACGATGATTTCTGCTTATGAGGATGGTCGCTCAGAACCCAAGCTTTCTACACTTGGTGTAATCGCAGAATTGTTTCAAACTTCTGTGGATGAATTGTTATATCATGACATCCCTACTTTGGGTAGGAAGGTGCAGCAAAATAAGCAGATTAAAGTGTTGGCAATAACAGTTGATAGAGAGGATCGAGAGCAGATCCCTATGGTTGCTCAAAAGGCTTCAGCTGGATATTTAAATGGCTTTGCGGATCCGGAATATGTGGAAAATTTACCGCAATTTTCCTTGCCAAATCTTTCCAATCATGCTACGTACCGAGCTTTTGAACTAAGTGGAGATAGTATGCTGCCATTAGTCCCAGGCACGGTTGTGATTGGCAGTTATGTGGAGCAATTGCATGAAATCAAAAGTGGGAAAACGTATGTGTTGGTGACTATTACTGAAGGAGTTGTCTACAAAAGAGTTTTCAACTATTTGGAAGAAAACGGAAAATTGTTTCTCGTATCAGACAATGAATACTATAAGCCCTATGAAGTCAAAGGCGAGGATGTATTGGAAATATGGGAAGCCAAAGCCTATATCAGCACTGACTTCCCAAGTCCAAAAGATAAGGCTCAGCCCGCAAGCCTAGAGGATATTTCTAAAATGATTCTTGACTTAAAGACTGAAATTCTCAAACTCAAGAGTTAATCAACCCAACGTTATCCCTGTTCTTTTTTCAACATAGCGTTTAATATCCAATCATTGATTTTAATATAGGTAGGTTTGATAGCGCTGATAGAAGTCATTCCTAAACCTAAACTCAAAAGGACTGAGGGAGAAGTAAAGGTTTCTCCAAAGGAAAAGACTAGCAGCATAATGGCAGTGGTAAAAGGAAGGGATAGAGCCAAAATATTAATTCCAAGTGCTAAATCGAATGTTTTTTTCCCTGGTTGAGAAGTCACCTGTTCCATTGCATGGATAGCAGACATGTGTGCATAAGGCCAAAAACTAATAGCACTTTGAGGAAATACCACAATAACCAAAATTGCCAAAGGGGAAAGTCCGGGTGCCATAGCAATCAGGAGTCCACTTAGTAAAAAAGTCAACCCTGAGCGAAGCATTAATAGGTTAAATATCTTTTTGATCTGAGCCCAGTTGAAAACAACGGCTATTCCTATATACATCAATACTAAAGGAGTCATCAAATTACTCAAACTGATAATTGAGCTGGATAAAAATAGAGGTAGATTATCCATGCGGATACCAAATGCCAATAAAATAAGGGCAATCACGATCACCATATTGATAGGTTCATTCACCAGGCTGACGAGTAAAGACTTTATTTTCCCCCTGCTGTTTCCATCCACAGAAGGATGGATTTTGAAGAACCAGTGAATTGCTAACATGTAGGCAAAAATCAAGACAAAAAACTTATTCCCAATATCTGCGAGTGCTCCCCATGCCAACGCATCATCCCCCAAATACTCTATCAGGAATGGAAAACAGGACAGACCTGGAGCAAGTGAAGGAAAAAGTAAGAGATAGGTTCTGTAAGTGGCCGTGTCTTTTTCTATTCCATAGATTGGAAGAATAAATTGAAGCATAAAAAATAAGATAAAGTTGAATGCCAAAGCTATAATAGGTAACCATAAAAGCTCTTGGGAAATTTCAGCTTTCAATAAGGCTACAAAGATGATAGCTGGCAATGCAATGGTCAAAATGATTGTTTTTAATCCTTTTTGTTGTTCCGATGATTGAAACTTACTGCGCAACAAGAAGCCAATAAACAGAAGTAATAGAAAAGCTAGCGTCTTTTGAACTGCTGGATTCATACGATGTGATAGTTAATGGTAAATCAATTCAAAAGGTTATTTTGGGTTTTAGTTAATTCAGCCTTCTGTGATTTTAAGTGCTTCAATGAAGTAATTCATCTCCTCCATAGTACCCATACTCACTCTACACCATGGTTTATCATCAATCGCATACATGCGAATACCTATTCCTTTACTCAGCATAGATTTTGAAAAGGTTTCAGCCTTGGAGCGTATGGGGAATATCATAAAGCTGGTATAGGACGGAATTTCCTGATACCCCAACTGATGGATTTGCTCGGAGGTAAATTCTCTGGAAGCCTTATTCAAGGCTCTACACTCAGCAATAAATGATTCATCCTGAAAGCTTGCAATTGCGCCTTTCAATGAAGTGATACAAAGTCCCATAGTGCTTCTCACTAAATCCGTAACAGATTTGATGCGCTCCTCAGTCGCTACCATGTAACCGATTCGCAGGCCTGCCATGCCATGAATTTTGGAAAATGTCCGCGCTACCATGACGTCATGGCCTTCAGCTACTAAGTTTACAGCACTTTTTTCTTGGGGATTATCTAAAAACTCCAAATATGCTTCATCTACAAAAATCGGAGACTTGGATGCATTCATTTTACAAAATGATTTTACGGCTTCAAAATCTGTAATCGATCCCATTGGATTGTTGGGGTTGCAGATGTAAACTAGTTTTGTGTTGGAGTCTATAGCTTGAGCTATTCCGGTTAAGTCATGGCTTTGGTCAGCTGTTAGTGGAACTGCTTTCCAATTTGCACCCACTGCTTTGGCAGTATTGACTAAAGAAAGGTAAGATGGATCTGCTGAAATCACATTCCCCCCATGTCTACAGAGTGCAATAGCCGTTTTTTCCAATAAATCTGTGGAGCCTGGGCCTAACATGATATTGGCAGGTTTGACGCCTTCCTTTTCTGCGATCAATGAGATCAGGTATTGTGCATCCGCATGGCCATAACGGTTTCCCTGTCCTATGGACTCCATGATTGCTTGCTGTGCTTTTGGAGAAGGTCCAAATGGATTTTCATTGGCCGATAATCTTGCTCGAATAGGAACTTGGAGATTTTCCGTGAAAGGAAGTTCCATTACCAGACTCTTGTGGTGAATTGCTTCCTGGCTTGTAGTCGCGTTTAAGGGGAGACTAGAAAGAGCCGAAATTCCGCCCAAACCAAATGCACTGGTTCTTAACCAAGCCCTTCTCGATAAATTTTTCATGTGATTAGTGGTTTTTGGTTTAAAAATAAACCAAAAAATTTTAAAAATCATTATTAATTGTGATTATTGGTTAAAATAAATACATCTATTATTTGATTTTGTTGATAAATCTTAAAAACAGGTTGATTTTTTTAGATATTTTATCAAAAGTCATGAGTTTACAGATAAATCGTAAAAAAATGATTTTTACGGTACTCTATTGGTAGAGCATTACAATGTGTTTTAGTAATTTTTTAAGTTTCTTTGGTCTTGAAAAATTGCCTTTGATGTGCAGTTTTAAATAAGTTTTGAAAATTTCACCGATGAAATATCTTTTTTGATTTGAAAACAGAATAGAGCCCATTAAATGCTGAAAATTAATGGGTTTGTTTGAATCTGTATAGTTTTTGAGAAATGATTTTCATTACTTTGATGTAGTAATGATGTATCGGTAAATTAGTCCTTCGGTCTAAATATTACTTGTTTTGACTTTCGATTTTTACGAAATAAACCCAGTTATTTAAAAGACTTAATTCGAGTATGCCCAAACCTCAAACCTCCACGGTAAAAATTGGAAGTTCATCGCTGAATTTTTCAGATCAAGAAGTTACCGGTTCTTTTGTGAAAAGAGATGGTGATTTATATTATAAAGTAGGTAATGTCAATCAAATGGCTCCTTTCTTTATGTCCATCGTGAGTCACGATGAGCATTGGATGTTTATAGGATCAAACGGTGCTCTGACAGCAGGTAGAAAAAATGAAGAACATGCGCTTTTTCCATATACAACAGATGATAAAATTTTAGAAGCTGAGGGGAAAGTAGGTTCGTTGACTTTGATTCGGGTGCATGTAGCCGGTAAGTTAATTTTATGGAAACCATTTTCTAAAGATTATGCGGGAGTGTATGCATTGGAGCAAAATCTTTATAAAAGTCAGTGGGGAAATGAAGTTGTTTTTGAAGAAATCAATCATGATTTAGGCTTAAGCTTTTCTTATAGCTGGCAGTTTTCTTCCAAGTACGGTTTTGTGAAGAAAAGTCAGCTAATCAATCTATCTGATAAGGAAATCACACTAGAAGTGATGGACCTTGTGCAGGACTTAATGCCATTTGGTATTTCTTCTGCCTTGCAGCAACAGCGTAGCAATCTAGGGAATGCCTATAAGAGAAGTGAGCTACATGAAGGGACTGGATTGGGTGTGTTTGCATTGAGTTCATTAATTGTAGATAAAGCTGAACCAAGTGAAGCCTTGAAAGCAACGATCGCTTGGCACACTGGTATACCTGCCGATGCTGTTGTCTTGTCTTCTTTGCAGGTGAGTGCTTTTGTTACAGGAAAAGCAATTCAAACAGAAAAAGATATCAAAGGGACTATTGGTTCTTATGGAATAAAGGCTTCGTTGAGTTTAGGTTCACAAGAAAACAAGGAATGTTTTTTTTGCTTGGATATTGACCAAACTCCTGCTCAGGTACATAACTTAATTGCTGAACTGACTAAATCTAGCGATCAGGTTATGTCTATCCTCCATGCAGATTTAGCCAAGGGTAGGGAAGAGCTGAAAAAAATAGTGGCAAAGTCTGATGGCTTACAATTAACAGCAGATCAGGCATCTGTTAGCAGGCACTATTCCAATGTCTTGTTTAATGTGATGCGTGGGGGGATTTTTGAAGATGACTATTCTGTAGACAAGCGTGATTTCTTGCATTATGTCAACGAAATCAACAAGCCTTTGATGACCGAGCATGCAGCATTTTTTGACTCTTTAGAAGCACAGGAAAATTATCAGGCCTTAATTTCCAAAGCAAAGGCTATCGGCTCTTCTGATTTGATTCGGGTTTGCACGGAATATTTACCATTAAGCTTTAGTAGAAGGCATGGTGACCCGAGTAGGCCATGGAATAAATTTAGCATTGATTTAAAAAATCCGGATGGATCTAAGCGTAGAGCCTACGCAGGTAATTGGAGAGATATTTTCCAAAACTGGGAGGCTTTGGCCTTGTCATTTCCTCAGTTTTTGGAGGGAATGATAAGTAAGTTTTTGAATGCCTCCACGATGGATGGATACAATCCTTACCGGATTTCTCGTAACGGGGTAGATTGGGAAGTGATTGAACCGGATGATCCATGGTCCTACATTGGATATTGGGGAGACCACCAGTTGATTTATCTTTTGAAATTATTGGAGTTGGCCAAAAAACATCAGGTTTTATCTCTTAAAGAGTTAGCCCCAAAAGAATGGTTTGTATTTGCAAACGTTCCATATCGTATCCGCTCTTTTGAAGAAATTGTAAAAGATTCTCAAGATACGGTGATTTTTGATGAGGCCTTGGAGCATCGTATACAGCAACGAGTTGCAAGTATGGGTGGCGACGGGAAATTGGTACCAGCTAAAAACGGTACTATCCTGAAAAGCAGTTTCTTGGAAAAACTTTTCATTCCATGGCTCACCAAACTAGGTAACCTTGTGCCAGATGCAGGGATCTGGATGAATACGCAACGTCCAGAGTGGAATGATGCCAATAATGCTTTGGTAGGTAACGGAACATCCATGGTAACCTTGTACTACATGTACCGATTTACCAAGTTTATGGAAACCTGGATTCAGGAAGAGCTTCATGAGGAAGTTCAATTTCACGAGGAAGTAGAAAGTTGGATGCAGGGAATATATGATGTGCTGAAATCCTATGAAGGACAGCTCAGTCAAGGTTTCGATGCCAATACCAGATATACTTTTGTGAAAGCATTGGGTCTGTTGTCAGAAAACTATCGGGAGCAGGCCTATGCTGGATTGTCAGAGAAAAAATCCAGCGTATCTATTATGCAATTGTTAGAGATATTATCTCTTACTAAGCAATACCTGCGAAAATCCATAGCTCACAACAAGCGGGAGGATGGGCTTTACCATGCATATAATTTGATCGATTGCAAAAAAGGTACAATTGAAATTGATTATTTGTATGAAATGTTGGAAGGACAAGTAAGTATTCTTTCTTCGGGTTATTTGGATGAAACTGAGGCAGTAGAGTTGTTGGAGCAAATGAAAAAAAGCGCTATTTTCAGAGAAGATCAGTATAGTTATTTGCTCTATCCAAATCGAACTTTGGCAGGATTTTTAGAAAAAAGCAGTGTGCCAGCTGCTACAGTTCAAAAAAATCCACTGTTGGCGGCAATGATTGCAAAAGGAGATTCTCGCATCATTGATCAGGATGCACAGGGTAATTGCTTCTTCAATAGTGATTTTAATAATGTCAAGGCGCTCCGTACGATTTATGAGGTGATAAAAGCTGATTATCCAACAGCGACAGATGAGATCTTCAAAGATGTAGAAGCCATTTACGAAGGAGTATTCAATCATAAAGCCTTTACAGGAAGATCGGGTACATTCTTTGCATTTGAAGGATTGGGAAGTATTTACTGGCACATGGTTTCCAAACTCTTGTTGGCAGTGAGTGAAATTTTGGCGGAAGATACACCGATGGATCCTGTGGTCAGAGGTAAGCTCATTGACAATTACTATGAAATAAGAGCAGGAATTGGAATCAATAAAATTCCAACTGTGTATGGTGCAATTCCAACAGACCCTTACAGTCACACGCCAGCACATAGAGGAGCACAACAACCTGGTATGACCGGTCAGGTGAAAGAGGATGTCCTCAATCGCTGGGCAGAATTGGGAGTTGGGGTAGTGGATGGTTGCATTCAGTTGAATCCAACTTTCTTAGCGGCCCATGAGTGGTTGAAAACCCCGCAAGAGTTTTCTTATTTAGATCTGAATGGAGAGTTTAAAGTATTGCCGTTGGAAAAAGATAGCTTGGGCTTTACTTACTGTCAGGTTCCAGTGAAATATGTCAAGGGTTCTAAAAATTTGATTCAGGTGATTGGGGAAAATTCGTTGATTCTTGAAAAAATAGAAGGAAATAAATTGTCCGCTGCGATGTCTGCTGAGATGTTCAATCGGACCGGAAAAATTAAGCTGCTGTACTTTACAGTGGCAGGTTAATGTTTGGGTTTATTTTAATGCACAAAGGCTACCTCCTTGAGGTGGCTTTTTTTATTCCATTTTAAAATGATGAAAAAAAGAGAGAATTCTAGGTCTTCTTGTAATTTTGAGGCTTAGTTCATTTTAAAAAAATCTGATGTCAGTAACCGAATTTATCTACCCTAGTATACCCGCACCTCAAGCAGCAATCAAACCTTTCGATATCCATGCCAAACATGGACATGTACGTACTGATAACTATTACTGGTTAAATGACCGGGAGAATCCGGAAGTTATTGATTACTTGAATCAAGAGAATACGTATTTCGAGCAAATGCTGGGACATACCAAATCCTTTCAAAAGCAATTGTTCAAAGAAATGAGAGCTAGGGTAAAGGAGGATGATTCTTCAGTTCCTGCTAAAATTGATGAGTATTTTTATTACACCCGATTTGTAGAAGGTGGGGAGTATCCTGTTTATGCACGGAAAAAAGATTCTTTGGAAGCGGAAGAAGAAATTTTGGTAGACGGTAATGAGTTAGGAAAGGATCAGGCGTTTTTGAATTTCTTTATTTCAGTAAGTCCCAATCACCAAGTGATGGCGATCATCATGGATACCCAAGGTAGAAACTTTTATCAGGTAAGGATTAAAAACTTGCAGACTGGAGAGTTTTTCCCTGAGCAGATCATGGATATTAGAAGCTCAACTGCCTGGACCAATGATAATGAGTCCTTTTATTATGCCATACCGGATAAGCAAACCCTTAGAAATTTTCAGATTAAAAGGCATTTTCTTGGAACGGACCCATCTCTGGATGAGCTTGTTTTTCAAGAAGATGATCCTACACTCAATTGTGGTATAGGAAAAACCAAATCCAAGGAGTATATCATTATTTCTTCTGGGAGAACAGATGCTTCTTATTCCTTTTACATTAATGCCAATAATCCAACGGCTCCAAAAATCATCGAACCTTTACAGGATAATGTGCAATATGATGTAGACCATGCCGGTGGGGATCTTTTTTACATCCATACCAACAAGGATGCAGTGAATTATAGATTATGTCAATGTGCTGTGCAATATCCCTCTGCGGATTATTGGGAAGATGTATTGCCACATCGTCTAGAAGTCTTTTTGGAAGCAGTTGAATTGTTTAAAAATTTCATGGTAGCTCAAGAAACCGTGGAAGGTTTAACTAGGATCCGAATTATCCAAATGGATGGGGGTGGAGAACACTTTTTAGCATTCGATGAACCCGCCTATTCAGCAGGAATCAATTATAATCCTGCATTTGATACAGAGATTCTTAGGTTTGACTACACATCATTGACAACACCTGCTTCAATTTTTGATTATAATATGCGAACGCAAGAGCGGGAATTGAAGAAAGAAACCCCTGTTTTGGGGGACTTTGATAAAAACAATTACCAAACAGAGCGAATTATGGTGCCTGCCAGAGATGGGAAATTAGTACCAATGTCTTTGGTGTATAGAAAGGACAAGTTTAAGAAAGACGGGTCTAGGCCTGGATGGATTTATTCTTATGGTTCTTATGGATATTCTACTGATCCAACATTTAGTAGGCCCCGATTGAGTTTATTAGATAGAGGATTTGTATTTGCCATCGCTCATATTCGAGGTGGACAAGAAATGGGAGGCCATTGGTATGAAGAAGGGAAAATGATGCAAAAGAAAAACACCTTTTACGATTTTATTGATTGTTCACGGTGGTTGCAGGACAATGGATATGTGGCCAAAGATCAATTATTTGCTTCGGGAGGAAGTGCAGGTGGCTTATTGATGGGTGCTGTGGCTAATATGGCTCCTGAAGTCTATAGAGGGATTATTGCTGCTGTTGCGTTTGTAGATGTAGTCACTACGATGATGGATGAAAGTATTCCGTTGACTACTTTTGAGTGGTTAGAATGGGGAAATCCTAATATTCAGGAAGAGTATGAATACATGCTTTCCTATTCTCCTTACGATAATGTGGAAGCAAAAGCATACCCTCATATTTTAGCTACTACCGGTTTACATGATTCCCAAGTACAGTACTGGGAACCTGCCAAGTGGGTGGCCAAACTCCGAACTTTAAAGACGGATAGCAATCATGTGTTTTTATATACTAATATGGATGCTGGTCATGGTGGGGCAAGCGGACGTTTTGAAAGCTTGAAAGAGTTGGCGAGAGAGTATGCCTTTGTATTTGATATTTTGGGTATTCGTGCCTGAAGTTCTGATCCAAGTTAAGAGGAAGGTAATTCATTACGGTTATTCAGCGAATAATTATCACTTATACTTGACTTTGAGCTAGATAAGACTGTTCAGAGCTTTGAAAAATCCTTGCACTTTCCCTTTTAAAGCATTATTTCTTACATTTGCAGCTCCAAAATAAATCTATACGATGACAAACCAACCATTACCCAGCTTACAATCTTGGGTTTCTGTGCCTAAAAACTCTGATTTTACCATTTATAATTTGCCATTTGGTATTTTTCAAAGCAAGCGCCTTTCAGCCCGGGTGGGTATAGCCATCGGTGATAAAATTGTGGATTTATCTGTGTTACATGAAGAAGGATTTTTTGCTGATTTGACACAACTACCACATGATATCTTTTTAAGAGATGCTTTAAATGATTTTATAGCTCTTGGTAAATCAGTTACCAGACGTGTCAGAGAAAAAGTCCAGGATTTATTATTGGATGAGAATGACGCACTTAAAGAGCATACCTGTAGAGGTAAAGCCATGGTCAACCGTTCGGAAGCACAGATGCTGATGCCAGTAAAGGTAGGTGATTATACAGATTTTTACAGTAGTATTGAACATGCAACCAACGTAGGAACTATGTTCCGTGACCCAAATAATGCATTGCTTCCTAATTGGAAACATTTGCCTGTGGGTTATCATGGTCGTGCATCTTCAATTATTCCATCAGGAGTACCTATTCATAGACCAAAGGGACAATACAAAGATCCCAACATGGAGAAACCTGAGTTTGGCCCAAGCAGACGATTGGATTTTGAATTGGAAATGGCCTTTATCGTTGGGAAAACCACCAAAATGGGAGATTCAGTCGCAACCGACCAAGCGGAAGACCATATTTTTGGAATGGTTTTATTCAATGATTGGTCTGCAAGAGATATTCAGGCTTGGGAGTACGTGCCATTAGGTCCATTCTTAGGTAAAAGTTTTGCATCCAGCATTTCTCCTTGGGTGGTGACGATGGAGGCATTAGAGCCTTTCCGAGTTAAAGGCCCAGAGCAAGATGTTCCAGTTTTACCATATTTAACCTGTGAATCTGATCACGCTTTTGATATTCAATTAGAAGTTTTTATCCAGCCGGAAGAAAGTTCTGCAAGTAAAGTGTGTACTTCTAATTTTAAGTACATGTATTGGAATATTGCCCAGCAATTGGCTCATCATACCATCAACGGTTGTAATGTGAATGTAGGAGATATGATGGCATCAGGAACGATTTCTGGATCAACCCCGGATAGTTTTGGTTCTATGCTGGAACTCGCTTGGAAAGGAACCAAACCATTAATCTTAGAAGATGGTGCTGAGCGGAAATTTATTGAAGATGGAGATACCGTCATCATGAAAGGTTTCTGTGAAAAAGATGGTGTACGCATAGGCTTTGGTGAAGTCGCCTCTAAAGTTCTGCCAGCTAAATAATTGTTGTTTTTAACTTGCGAATAGTTTAACTTCAAAAGAGTATCTTTTCTCAAAACCTGAGAATGGATGCTCTTTTGTTTATATGCTGATTTGGAAACTTCCATTGCTGTTAAATTTCGAACGGGAGAAAAATAATTAACTAAATTTTTTGTTTCTGATTATTTTATGTTCAGTTTTGGAAATTAAATTCCCTGACACAACATGAAAAGACTGTTTATTATTGCCTGTTTTTCTATAGTATTGACATTCAATGCTCAGGCGCAACAACAAGGTGGAACCCAAGCATTTTATGCTGAATTGGGCGGTGCCGGTTTGGCTTATTCCTTCAATTATGATTTCCGATTTGATAAAGATGATATCAACTCTTGGGGCATGCGGATTGGTGCCGGTGGATGGGCTAGAAGAGACAGAGGTTGGGGTAATACTTCCGAAGGTCTCTTAACGATGCCTGTCATGTTGAACAAGCTCTATGGTAGGGATACACATTTTTTTGAAATGGGTTTTGGTACAACCTTTATTTATTACAGAGATCGTTGGGAAGATTGGAATGGGGGACCTACTACAACTTACAAAGAATTCGATTTCATTCTTCCTTCAGGAAATACACCGGCATTTATGGGAGTTTTGAACTTAGGCTATCGTAGAATTCCTGTGGATGGGGGATTTACCTTCCGAGCGAATCTTACCCCAATTTTCAACCATAATGGATTTTGGCCACTATGGGTAGGTGTAGGTTTTGGCTACGCTTTCTAAACAGATTCAATAATAATTTTAACTTTGCGCTTTATCCTATTAAACCTACAGATGCATGAAGGCAATTAATCCGACTGAAGCACAAGCTTGGAAAAAATTAACTAAACTTTCTCAAGAGTTTGGTACTGTTCAAATAAAAGACTTATTCGCTGATACTGATCGGTTTCAGAAATATTCCATTCAATTGGAGGATATTTTAGTAGACTATTCCAAAAACCGGGTCACTGATGAGGTGAGGAATCAATTAGTGAACCTTGCTTCGGAATGTGGCTTGCAAGAAGCAGTTGAAGCGATGTTTACCGGTCAGCCAATAAATGGAACTGAAGGCCGGGCAGTTTTGCATACAGCACTTAGAAATCGTTCAAATGCTCCCGTATTTGTTGATGGTGAGGATGTCATGCCTGCTATCAATAAGGTCTTGGCTCAAATGAAATCTTTTGCAGATCAAATTCAGCAAGGAAGGTGGTTGGGCTTTACCGGTAAACCAATCAAACATTTGGTCAACATCGGTATTGGGGGATCTGATTTAGGTCCAGTGATGGTGACTGAGGCCCTAAAACCGTATCAGCATCCGGACTTATCGATCTATTTTGTTTCAAATGTAGATGGTACGCATATAGCCGAAACTTTGAAGCAAGTAGATCCAGAGACTACCTTGTTTTTTATTGCTTCCAAGACTTTCACTACTCAAGAAACTATGACCAATGCCCACTCGGCAAGACGTTGGTTTTTAGAGCATGCAAAGGATGAGGCTGCGGTTGCGAAGCACTTTGTGGCTTTATCTACCAATGCCCAGGCTGTTGCAGCTTTTGGGATTGATACGGCAAATATGTTTGCTTTCTGGGATTGGGTAGGAGGAAGGTATTCCTTATGGTCTGCTATCGGTTTACCGATTGCCTGTGCGATAGGCTATGACAACTTTGAGGCACTGCTTTCCGGAGCTCATAGCATAGACAAGCATTTTAGGGAAGCTAAATTTGAAAAAAATATTCCTGTTTTATTGGCATTGATAGGTTTATGGAATACCAATTTCTTGGGTGCAACATCCGAGGCCATCTTGCCTTATGATCAGTATTTACATCGTTTTGCGGCCTATTTTCAGCAAGGAAATATGGAATCCAATGGTAAATATGTAACCCGTGATGGTGGAAAGGTTTCTTATGCAACTGGTCCGATCATCTGGGGTGAGCCAGGAACGAATGGGCAGCATGCTTTTTATCAGTTAATCCATCAAGGCACTCATTTGATTCCTTGCGATTTCATTGCACCTGCGATTTCTCATAACCCTGTGAGTGATCATCATACCAAATTACTATCCAACTTCTTTGCCCAAACAGAGGCCTTGATGAATGGCAAGTCTTTAGCAGAAGTGAAAGCGGAGATGCAGCAAGCGGGTAAGTCATCAGAGGCCATTGAAAAAATTGCTCCGCATCGCGTTTTTGAAGGAAATAGACCAACGAATTCTATCTTGGTTAAAAAGATTACTCCATATACGCTAGGTCAATTGATTGCTATGTATGAGCACAAGATATTTGTGCAAGGAGTCATTTGGAATATTTATAGCTTTGATCAGTGGGGTGTTGAATTGGGTAAAGTCTTGGCTAATGCCATTCTTCCTGAACTGGAATCAGAGGAAGCAGTCAGCAGTCATGATGCATCTACCAATGGGTTGATTAATGCATATAAATCCTTCAGAAAAGAAGCTTAAGAGTTGGTATCATATTTACAAATGAAAAGCCTAGGGGATTAGAAAGACTTCTAGGCTTTTTTGACGCTTCTCTGCTTCTAAAAATTTGTAATTTCGTGAAAAAGATAAATAGGGATTTGCAACCCCACTAGTGCTTTCGTATTTAAAATCACTCCGAAAACCTAAACACTCGCATAAATCTTGGTTGCTCACTCATGAGAATATCCATGTAATGAAGCTGGGGTTGACCATCTTTTAATACAGTAAATCCTATTCTGCTTTGAGGAGGAAAAGAAGATAAACAAGAAACGCAGGAAAAATCAATAGAGTCTACACAACTTTTACAAATCATCCACTCCATGAGTCGATCAATAACCTCTTGTTCAGATAGATTGGAAGGCAAGCTTCCTAAAAAGGCATTGACGGGAATGGCTATTTTTTCAAAATCTTCTTGTATTAAAGGGTTACAGAATGCAGCATCTAAGGTACAGGTAAATGTATCTTCACTTTCAAACAGCTGGCATGAACTGATAAACAAAAAACAGAGTGAGAGTAGAAATGAGATTTGATTTTTCATTTTTCACAGTTTGATTATAGCTAATACGCATAGCATTGACATAACGCCACAAGCATGACCGAAAATCTCATGAATTAACTACATGAATTCCACAAATGGGGATTACAAATCCCCATCATCTACTGTCCGAGATTTATAATCTCGGACAGCGGGCAGAGTGTAATCTTTTTTATCACACGCCCCTGTTATACCGCCTTAGGCATATATCCATTTATTTCGCAAAGCATATATCACTATCTACTCCTAAAAATCTATCTAGCTCAATATCCCTATCTCGATTTCTCCAAGGCCCGCTCTATATCAGCGATAATATCATCTTGATGTTCCAAACCTACCGAAATCCTTACCAGGCCATCAGTAATACTCACAAGGGCGCGTTCCTCAGGGCTTAATTTACTATGGGTGGTGGAGGCTGGGTGAGTTACGATACTTCTGCTATCTCCAAGGTTAGGGGTAATGGAAATCATCTGCAACTGATCAATGAAGCGCTGGGCTCGTGTCAGTCCACCATGAAGGTTAAGGGTGATAATTCCACCTCCCAGTTTCATTTGTTTTTGTGCCAGCTCGTATTGGGGATGTGTTTTCAAGAACGGATACTTAACAAATTCCACGTCTTTGCTATCTTGGAAATAGGTAGCAACTGCCAGTGCATTGCTACAATGCCTGTCCATTCTTACCGCTAAGGTTTCCATGCTTTTTGCCAACACCCAGGCATTGAAAGGAGACATAGATGGTCCCGTGTGTCTTGTGAAGTAAGTGACTTCATCCATTAGTTCCTTGGTACCTAAGATAAGTCCTCCCAATACTCTTCCTTGACCATCGATGAATTTGGTGGCGGAATGGGTTACTATATGTGCACCCCACTTGGCAGGTTGCTGTAGGTAAGGCGTAGCAAAGCAGTTATCGACTACCAAAATCAGGCTATGGGCAGCAGCAAATTTCCCGACCCATTCCAAATCAATGATCTCCAAACCAGGATTGGAAGGTGTTTCCAAAAAAAGCATCTTGGTGTTTGGTTGAACCAAGCGATCCCAATTTTTATAGTCTGATATATCTCCATAGGTGGAGGTAATTCCCCATTTTGGAAAAATGCGTGTCAGTAATTGATGCGTAGAACCAAATAAGGAGCGCGCAGCCAAAATATGATCTCCTTGCTGTAAGATGGAGGCAATTGAACCAAACATGGCAGCCATGCCCGAAGCAGTAGCAATACCTGCTTCTGTACCTTCAGCTACGCATACTTTATGAATCAATTCTGCGGTATTCGGATTGGAGTAGCGGGAGTAGATATTTCCATCGATTTCATCAGCAAACATCTGTCTGGCTTCTTCTGCATTTTCAAAAGTGAAGGAAGATGTCAAAGCAATAGGAGTGGAGTGCTCTCGCTGATGAGGATTTCCGGGGATGTTTCTGATAGCGTTGGTTTCGAAATTAGCCATATATGTTAGATTAATCTGTTTCTTGATTGATTATGAATAGTATAAAAATGCCGTTGCCAGATTTTTTGAATCCAGTAAATAAGAGCTTGATAGTGTGATAAATGGAAATAGATAATTGAATAGTTAACAGAAAAAATCAAAGACGAATATGGTCGTCTGAGGAAAGTATATTGAAGAAAGGAAATAGTTACGTACATAGTTGCCAATTTATAGTCCCCATTTGGGCAGGTTTTGGCACCTTTTCCTTCGCTTGGAGTGGTTGCCAGAGGGTCAATGAGCCTGTTCTCTCGCCTCTTCTTTATAAATCAGATAAAGAATCTGTCACAAAGAAAAATACACAAACGCAGAAAAGCAAATTTTGTAAAATCTACTGCTACGGTGATTCTTCATTGTGACAGCTATTGTTGAAACAAATTAATCTTTATTGGACGGAATATCCCGATTACTTCCCCCTTCTCGTTCGCCAACTTCTACTACCTCATAAATGACATATTTGGAAGCTCCTCTCCATGGAAGTGCATTGAGGTATTCCTTGTAGCGCACTTCTACAAATCGACCGCTTGCCCGCTCGAGTTGATTGGCTACATTATCCCCTTGTGCGCTAAAGCGGAATTCATTGCTTTGAAGTGCGCCGGCAGTGGGACTTTGGAAGCCTTCTTGTACCAATCTACCCTCCCAAGTTTTGAATACAAAGCCTTTTTTCTCGAAATAATTGAGTGTGCCACCCTTGACTCCTTCGCCAAAAACGAAGAAATATCTCCAATAAATCAATGCTGCAAGCACTAAGATGAGGATAGGAATGCTGATTTTTAAAAATTTTGCCATGTGTGTGTTGATGAATTTTAACTAAAAGTAAGAAAAGCTCTGTGGATTTTCTACTTTTTGTAAACAATTCCTCAGAAGAACTATTGTTACAGTATGCAACTCTTTCACGCTTCACCACAAGAAAATTTATTGCCTGTACAAGGAGAGGCATATTACTATCACGAATTCTTTACTGGCGACCAATCAGCTTATTTTTGGGAGAAGCTTTTGAATGAAATAGCCTGGAAACAAGAGCCTATTTGGATGTTTGGGAAGCAGGTGATGCAACCTCGATTAACCGCCCTATACGGAGACCCTTCCAAACCTTATGGGTATTCGGGTATAGAAATGACTCCAGTGGCATGGACAGATTTTTTGATTGACATAAAGAATGCGGTAGAACAGGAAGCTGGAGAAAAATTCACTCACGTATTGCTCAACTACTACCGAAATGGTGCAGATAGTATGGGATGGCATCGGGATAATGAAAAGGTGCTGGGTGGAAATCCTACCATTGCGTCGGTAAGCTTTGGTGCATCCCGTGCATTTCAATTAAGACACTACGAAAACAAACAGCTCAAAAAGTCAATTGAGCTGGAAAATGGCTCTTTACTCTTGATGAAAGGGGAGTGTCAACACTTTTGGGAGCATCAAATCCCCAAAACCAAAAAGGTCTTGGGGGGAAGGATTAATTTGACATTCCGGAAATTAATTTACTAGCCATTTGTAACTGCCATAGCCTTCTTTTTCCATTTCGGCCAATGGGATAAACTTCATAGCAGCAGAGTTCATACAATAGCGTAAACTGGTTGGGTTAGGACCGTCATTGAACACATGTCCCAAATGAGAATCTCCCAGTTTACTTCTTACTTCCACACGCATCATGCCATAGGAAATATCGGTTGGCTTATCTATCAGGCGGGCATCTATTGGTTTGGTAAAGGATGGCCATCCGGAATAACTCTCATACTTATCTGTACTACTGAATAGTGGGGCACCTGAAACAATGCAGACATAAATGCCTTTTTCTTTATTGTCGTTGTACTGATTGTTCCAGGCACGTTCGGTGGCCTCATGCATCGTAACATCGTATTGTAGCTTGGTCAAGCGCTTTTTCAACTCTGCATCACTAGGCTTTTTATACTGATCTGCCAGATTCACTGGCCAATGTTTGGCGATGAATGCATCTCTGCCTGAGCCTCTTCTATAGGCATAATATTCTCCTGGCTCTTTTTTGTAATAATCCTGATGATACTCCTCAGCTTCGTAGAAGTTGGTAAATTTGATTACAGGAGTAACAATGGGTTTATCAAAGATTTTTGCTTGGTCCAAGGCTTTGATCGCTTTTTCAGCTACTTCTTTTTGGGTTTTGTCATGGTAGAAAATAGCAGAGGAGTACTGAAAACCTCTGTCATAAAATGAACCCCCTTCATCCGTTGGATCAAATTGCTGAAAGAAGATATCTACCAATTCCGAGTAAGAAATTACATCCGGGTTAAAAGTGATTTGAACAGACTCCCGATGAGAGGTTTTACCGGATGATACATCAGAATAGCTTGGATTTTTTTCTTTTCCACCGGCATAGCCGGAAATGACACTGATGACCCCATCAATTCCTTCAAACGGTGCTTCTATACACCAAAAGCAACCACCTGCGAATGTAGCAAGTGATCGACTATTAGAGAGTGTAGCAGCATCGGCAGATTTATCTTCTGCTTGTAATTGTTTGTTCTCAGCTGAGGAACATTGGGAGAATAACAGGGCTATTCCTAATACTACATAACTAAACTGGACTTTTATCGAGCGCATAGGTTTTTGATTATAATTTAATTTTCAGGCACGATTTTGGAAAAGGGATCGTTCTGAGGAAGTCAATATTTTATTTGGTTTTATCTACGAGTTAAAACCATGAAATAGATGCATGTGTTTGTGAGATTTCCATCTTTTACCAACTATTAACAAAAAGCACTATGAAAAAAATCCTTCAATTATCCTTCGCTATGGCAGGGCTACTGTTTCTGTCTTTAACACAACAAGTATATGCGCAAACATCAGGAGGCTTTGGAATCCGTGGTGGTGTCAATTACAATTCCAGCGGACAGTATTTCAAAGATGCAGGCTTGGCCTGGGGAAACCCTATGGATAATGTAGGCTTCAACCTTGGGATGTTTGGAAAAGTAAATTTAGGTCCTGTCTTTCTGCGTCCGGAATTGAATTACACACAAGTCCGCTCAGAAGTCAATTCAGAAGTTTTCAAAACCCAATTATTAGATGCGCCTTTGTTGCTTGGAGTCAATGTCTTAGGTCCTATCTTTTCTGTATTTGCCGGTCCTGCGATGCATTATTATATCCAAGATGAATTAAGACCTTTTGAATTTGATAAATGGAATGCCGGCTATCAATTTGGGATTGGTCTGAATTTTGGGAATTTAGGATTGGATCTTCGCTACCAACGGGTGTTGAATGGACAAACCATTGTGATTGATGATGTATTCACAGGTAACGGAGATTTTGCTTTCCAGAATTTGATGTTGGGATTATCTATTAAGTTTTAATTTAGGGCTTACAGATAACGCAGAATTCGTAGAAGAAGGGGTAACCTCATCAAGCTGTTTTGGATTTCATTAATAATTTGATTTCACTAAACTCTTTCTAATCTTCAAAAATCAGTGCACAATAACAGATGGAATTCTCAACTGTGTTTTGCATTGTTTAATTCATCCTTCAACCTTCATCCTTTAAAGTGGTCGTATGTCCACAAATTTCTCTGATTAGTGCAGATTTTTTTAGAGGTCTCTTAGTTTCCTCAGGGTTCAACGTCCCTTGAATACCGGAGATTAAAATCCAAGGCTTTAGATTTAAGTATCCTCGAGAAATTGAATCGAATAATCGCCAAGAAATTCTAATCACCCAAGCGGGTTAAAACCCACTGGACCAATTCATTCCAAATTCACTCCCCACTGCTCACTTTTACATCTGAAACTTCTCCCTCAAGTAGGCCAATGCCATTCCATACGCTTCTTCCGTAGCGGCCACATCATGTCTTGGATTGGAAGGATTGGCGAAGCCGTGAACAGCATCAAAAATTTTATAATTCAAAACCTTTTCAGCTTGATTCATTGCAGAAGCAAACTCCTCAATGATTTCCTTGGAAATATTTTGTTCCGTAGCGAATAGGCCTAAAACATCAGAATTCAAGGTTTTGAGTTGCTCTACTTCTCGTACAGGCATGCCATAATAGATGATGGAACCAATGTTTGATTGACCTAGGATCAAAGCAGACTTCAGAGACCAAGCACCTCCAAAGCACCAACCTACATTGGCTATTTGTGCTCTTGGCCCGGCAAAATTTTGTGCAGCTTTTACAATATTGGTCAATCGATCTTCCTCTGTTCCTCTCATAAAAGTCATTGCCTCTTGAGGGTTTGCAGTGACATTTCCATCGTACATGTCCAAAGCCAGTACATTCACTTTACCACCTAGGTCATTGAAAAACTTTTCAGATTCATTTTTAATGTTATCATTAAGCCCCCACCATTCTTGATATACAAAGAGCCAAAGCTCAGATTGATTGGTAGCCGGTAAGTAGTAGCCACTTGCATCTTTTCCGTCTGGACTGGGAAATGAGATCATTTGTCCGGATGGAGTAAAGTCAAAAGGAATAGGGGATGGATGGAAAGCTACAAAGCTGGGGTCATCCAAAAAAGCAATCATTTCGGAGGGGCCTGAATGACATAAAGTTATAGCTGGAGCTAGCTCATTTGTTGCATCTATAGGCTTCAGGTGATTCCAAGCCAATAAAGCTAGGAAGAATGCTTGAAAGTAAAGAGTTAATGTAAACATGGCTTGATGGGTTTTTAATAGTTTATTAGCAATATACTAGCCTTTTGATAACCCATCAAGCCTGAATTGGTTTAAATATCCTTAACCTCCGCAGTTAATTTCTGCAAGGTTGCTTTAGCATCCCCAAAAAGCATTTTAGTCTTAGGGTAGAAAAAGAGTTCATTTTCGATCCCTGCATAGCCTGCTGCCATTCCTCGTTTCATGATAATGACATTTTTCGCTTGCTCCACTTCCAAAATAGGCATGCCGTAAATCGGTGAACTAGGGTCATTCTTTGCAGCAGGATTCACTACATCATTGGCGCCAATGACTACGACTACATCGGTGTTGGCAAATTTATCATTGATGTCTTCCATTTCCTGCATACGTTCATACGGTACATCTGCTTCCGCAAGAAGTACGTTCATATGCCCGGGCATACGTCCTGCTACTGGGTGGATCGCATAATTGACTTCTACACCTTTTTCTTCCAGTAATTTTTCTAGTTCGTGGCAAATATGTTGGGCTTGGGCAACAGCCAAACCATAGCCAGGTACAATAACTACATTTTGTGAATAAGATAAGAGTACAGCTGTATCCGAGATGGAAATCTCTCGGACAGTTTGATCACCACTCCCTGCTTTAGCTGTTCCTTTTGCTGCTCCTCCAAAAGCACCCAAGAGCACATTGGTTAAGGATCGGTTCATCGCATTGCACATCAATATCGTCAAAATGGTACCTGCTGAACCTACCAAAATACCTCCGGTCAGCATAGCTTTGTTTCCATATAAGAAACCACCAAAAGCAGCTGCTATTCCGGTGAATGAATTGAGTAAGGAAATTACCACAGGCATATCAGCACCTCCGATAGGCATGACAAAGAGTACTCCGTACACTAGGGCAATGACTAAAATTCCATAAAACACCAATGGACTGGATCCAAACACCATTTGATACACTATTAAAATGATCATCGCCAATAACATGGTCATGTTGATCACATGGTTGAATGGAAGTACTTTATCTTTGATTTTTCCTTCTAGTTTCCCATAGGCAATCAAAGAGCCTGAGAAAGAAACAGAACCTATCAAAAGGCCCAAAAGCATCACGAGCAATTCTCCATCAAAACCTGTAACTGTGCTATGCTGATGGTGCTGAAACTCGATGATGGCTATCAAAGCTGCACAAGCACCGCCCATACCGTTAAAGAAAGAAACCATTTGTGGCATAGCGGTCATTTGGACCTTTTGAGCCATGATGGTGCCAATCACGGAGCCCACAATCAAACCACCGAAAATCAATCCGTAATTTAATAGTTTACTACTATCGAAATCCTGATACAAAGTTAAAGTGACTACAATAGCCAACAACATACCTGCTGCGGCAACCAAGTTTCCTTTACGAGCCGAATCCGGATGTGAGAGCATTTTGAGCCCTATGATAAAGGTCAGGGAAGCAATTAAATAAGCAATTTCTAGGAATGTGAGCTGTATCATGATTTTTTCGGCTTTTTCTTAAACATCTCCAACATTCTATCGGTGACCACAAATCCTCCAATTACATTTAATGTGCCTACCACCACTGCTAAAAAGCCTACGCCTAAGGCTAGGTAATTATCAGGAGATGCCTGTAACATGACAATGATGGCACCTACAACTACCACTCCGTGGATGGCATTTGCACCGGACATCAGAGGAGTATGAAGGATGGCGGGTACATTGGAGATGACCTCTACTCCTAGGAGAATGGCTAAAATCAGGAAATATACCATTTCCATATTTTCGCCAATAAATTGTAAAATACTTTCCATAATTTTAGATCGTTAGGCGTTGGATGATTCGTGGACTGATAGCTTCACCTTGATGACATATACAGGTGCCCTGCACAATATCATCTTCAAAGTTTAGATTGATCTGCCCATCTTTGATGATCAGTTTCAGGAAGTTCAAATAGTTTTTGCCAAACATTTTGCTGGCATCTTGAGGCATTTGAGCAGGTAAATTACTCACTCCTACAATTCGTACTCCATTTATCTCAATTGTTTGGTCTGGCTGAGAGCCCGCGCAATTCCCACCGGAACTTGCAGCTAGATCAATGATCACTGAACCGGGTTTCATAGCCCTGACTGTGCGTTCTTCCACCAATTGTGGAGCTTTCCGTCCGGGGATTTGGGCGGTGGTGATAATAATATCTGCTTTTAGGGCATGCTCGTGTATGGTATCTTTTTGCTTTTGTAGGTAAGCCTCGCTTTGCTCTACCGCATAACCTCCAGCAGATTTATCTTCTGTAGCCCCTTCTACATCTACAAATTTAGCACCCAAGGATAAGACTTCTTCTTTGGCAGCTTGACGCACGTCAAAGGCAAAAACATTAGCCCCCAGTCTTCTAGCTGTAGCAATGGCTTGCAATCCAGCTACACCTGCTCCCAAGATCAATACTCTTGCGGGAGTAATACTTCCGGCAGCGGTCATAAACATGGGGAAAAACCGAGGAAGCATTGAAGCAGCCAAAAGAACAGCTTTGTATCCGGTCACAGTTGCCATGGAAGAAAGGACATCCATGGATTGCGCCCGCGTAGTCCTAGGGACCAACTCCATACTGAATGCTGTTTTGTTGTTTTTCAACAGAAAATCAGTCAGTTCCAAATTGAAAAGCGCATCCATTTGTCCCATTATAACAGTTTCAGGACCTGTTTGGGAAAATTCAGCCTGTTTGAGGGACTGAATACCACAAATCAAATGAGCTTTTGAAAGGATTTCATCCCGACTGTGAATACTTGCTCCTTGGGATATGTATTGCTCATCAGGAGAGAAAGCCGAGATACCGGCACCTTTCTCTATCCAAACATCTAATTTCCAGTCAAGAAGAGTTTTTACGGCCTCCGGAAGAAAAGCAACTCTTGCCTCTCCCTCGGGTTCTTTGAGGATTCCAATAATCATGAGTAGGTGTTTAAAAGTGGATAATGTGCATCCAACTTTTAAAGCTAGGAAAAACAATGACAAAAAAAAGTGATTTTTGTCATGTAAAGTAGGAATGGTAAGTAATTGTACGTGAACCCAAAGAAAATTGTGTTGAGAATTTATTTGGAAAAAAGTCCAATCGTGCCTCCAACCCAATCTTTGTCTTTATTGAATTTCACCCCGATCATTTCACCCCGACTCAAGCGAACAAGATTCCCGACTAGAGTAGGGGATTCATCCTTCTCAGGCCATACAGCTAAAACCCGAAGTTCGGCTTTAACTTGGCCTTCTAAAGCTTGAATGATGGGTTTATAAGTGGCTTTCTTTTGAAGGATATATAGATCTTTTTCCGCTACCTTCATGACATCTTCACGGGTCACATGGAAAATCACACCGCTTCCCGAAAAAGAAAATAGTGGCTTGAGCACGTAATTTTCCAAATCACTTGGGATTTCTTGCAAATCTGATAGTAATACGGTGTCATTGAAGTAAGGTCCTTGAAGATACGGAAGGATAAATTTACTGATTCTTGCAAACCAATTGGGATGTCCTGCCCATTCCACGTCCAATTCCTCGAAGAATGAAAAACGCATGTTCAAGTCTGTTCGGGCCATCAATTCATCAAAAATTACTCGATTATAAATTCGTTTGATTTGAATTCTTTCCCCTGCCTCATTGGTGTAAAACAGTTTTTTTCCTTCTTTTTCAATAGCGGTAACGCAGATGTAGGGCACCCCCAAATCTTTTTTGCAATAGTAGAAATCTATTTTTGTATTCTGTTTTTCAGGTTCAATTTCCAACAAGACCACTTCATGAGGATCATAACCATTTAAGATGGTTTCTTTCACTTTTTCGAAATAGCTATGCTCATTCAATCCACTCAGGTAGGGCGTGAAATCCGCTAAGAAGGGATAGGTTTCACAAAATTTCTGGAAGAGATTAAATTGGAAATTGAAAATGGAAGGGAAGCCCTGCACCTCAATGAGTTTTGGGAGAATCTTCCCATCTTCTTCACAGATACCAAAATCGATTGCCAGAAATTGAGTATGAGCATCTTGATTGGGAACATCAAAGTTGACATCAATGGCTTTTTGCGTGAGGGTATTGAAGTCAGGCCGTTTGATAAAGTCAATCACTTGTTGACAAGCTTCTTCCACTTGGGATTTTAGCTCATCGGAGATAAAAAAAGGAGTTTCCGCAATGCGAAAGGTAGGCATGTAGTCAAATTCCGCTGCGATACTTTGAAGTAAAGACTGGTATTTTTCCTGACTAAACTGCTGATTGAAAAATTGTCTGTGTTGACTAATCATAGGTAGTGTTAATGAGTGTATGCGTGCTGTTGATTGATGAGGTCTATAGACTGACGAATAAAGTTTGGTATCAATGTTTCATTCGTCTTGTAGATGGTATCTTCTTCTACCAAATGCTCAAGCATCCGAAGGTAGCGAACCCGTCCCCGCATATGGATGATTTTCTCCCGTACTTCCGGTTTACGGAGGTGCACATGAAAGCTTTCTGGGTCAGCCTCAGGATGGAATTGGGTACCTACCATCTCAGGAGTGAAGCGTACAGCCATGATGGCCCGTTCGTATTCCACATGCGTCCTTATTTTTTCTAAGGCGATGATTTGAGCACCCATTTCCCGGAATTTTTTATGATGAGGTTGTACCACTTGGTAGTCTCTACTATCGACTGCCCAAAAGGGATTGTCCAAGTTTTCAAATAAAGGATCATCCAGTCCTACATCTGTCTTATGAATGGTCATCACTCCAAAGGAGGTGGACTTTCGTTTCGTTATTTCTGCCAAGCCAAAATGCTTGATAGCCATTTGGTAAGAGTGGCAGATAAATAAAATATATTTCTTTTGCTCGTGTTTTTTGTTCCACTCGTAAATGCTGTCTAGCAATTCATAGTACTTAACATCCCAATTGCCATCACCTTCCAGAGGGTTTCCTGGTCCTCCAGAGGAAATATATAAATCGTATTCATGGAAATCAGGAATTTCAGCATGTTGCCTTACATTATATGTCTTGTAGGTGATTTCTGATTGAAATCTCCCGAGTATATCCTGAATACAGCGCATCCCTTGATTTGGCTCTCCATCATACATGTCCAGGATGGCTACATTGATTTTATCTTGCATGGTATTTTTGTTTGGGAGTGCAAAGGTAAGTAATTTAATTCAAGTGGCTGTTTTTCAGTAGCATTGAATATAAGTAACTGCATTTCAATCAGAAAAACAGCCAGTAAGAATTAAATATTCTTGGAGAATTCTCCTACTATAAAATCAACAACCTTAGATAAGTCTTTGGTATCTTCAAATACTTTCAATTGCTTATCAGCACCAGTACCCTCTTGGAAGATTTTATGGATGTAGTTGATTTCATCTCTACTACCCAATTCATCTACCACATCATCCACAAACTCCAATAACTCCAACATCAATTCTTTGTAGGGAACCTCTTTCTTTTGCCCAAAGTCAATCATCATACCATCGGTACCATAGCGTGCCGCTCTGAATTTATTCTCCCGAATCAATGCTATACGATAGATATTGAAACTGGTGTTCATGAGATACATTTTATACAGCTTTGCTACCACCGCCTGAATCAGAGCCACCACACACATGGTTTCGTCTACTGTCAGGCACATATCGCAGATTCTGAATTCTATGGTGCTGAAGAATGGGTGCATACGCAAATCCCACCAAATCTTCTTTGGATTGTCAATACAGTTGGTTTTCACCAAGGTCTCCAGGAAATTATCATAGGACTGTACAGAGTCAAAGTACTCAGGCAACCCAGTTCTTGGGAATTTGGCAAAAACGTGCGCTCTAAATGCTTTGAATCCTGTATTTCTGCCTTCCCAAAAAGGAGAATTGGTGGTCAATGCATAGATGTGAGGCAAGAAATAACAAGCCTGATTCATAATTTGCAAGGCAATCTCTCGATTTTCTATTCCCACATGTACATGCAGTCCAAAAATCAGATTGGAACGTGCCGTGTCTTGAAGTTCATTCACAATCATGTGATAGCGAGGATCGTCTGTGATGGGCTGATCTTGCCATTTGGAGAAAGGGTGGGTACCCGAAGCACCCACAACCAATCCTTGTTCAGCTGCCAAATCCACAATTTTTCTTCGAAGGAAAGAAACTTCCTTTCGAGCATCTTTGACGTTTTGGCAAATGTTGGTACCCACTTCTACCACAGACTGATGCATCTCAGCCTTCACTTGCTCTTTCAAAAAAATCTTCGCCCCATCCACTATTTTAGACATGTGGGAGCGTAGATCTCGGGTTTGAGGGTCGATGATCTGATATTCCTCTTCTACTCCTAAGGTAAAAACGGGTAATTTTCTCATATACTAGAATCGTTTTGCATTGCTGACGGCATCTTTCATAAAGGTGCCCCAAGTCAAATTGATTTTGCCTGGCTTTTGGGCTTTTGCGTAGGCAATCGCCATTTTTGCAGCTTCCTCCACTACCCAGTCAAAGTTTTCCTGACCTACCGAATGAATGTCTGCATCCGGTGCAGGATTGCCAAAGTCAATGGCGTAAGGGATTCCATCTTTAACCGCAAATTCTACGGTGTTGAAATCATAACCTAGTCCCTGACAGAGGGCGATGGTGTATTCTTTCACTTTGGAAAGTAGTTTTTTAGCGGAAGGGGGTCTATCTACCACATACCTTAAATGATGGGGGTTTCTTGGTTCATATTCCATGATTCTTACTGCTTTTCCACCTAAGCAGTACACACGGAAGTACTCTTCAAACACAATTTCTTCCTGTAGCAACATGACCAACTGTCCTGTTTCTCTATGTCTTTGGAAAAATTCTTCCTTATTTTCCAAGCGATACACGTTTTTCCAACCTCCTCCAGCATAGGGTTTCATGTAGGCAGGGAAGCCCACATAGTCAAATATTCCATCCCAATCTAAAGGCATTTTGAGGTTTCGGAAAGACTTTGAAGTCGTATCAGTCGGATGTTCAGCAGATGGAAGAATGACCGTATTCGGAAGGGGAACCCCTAATTTGTCAGCCAAGGCATTGTTGAAAAATTTGTCATCTGCACTCCACCAGAATGGGTTGTTGATAACCGCAGTGCCTGTTAAGGCTGCATTTTTCAAATAGGCTCTGTAAAATGGAACATCTTGTGAGATGCGGTCAATGATTACTGCGTACTCAGTCAATTGGTTTTGAATTACTTTGTCGATGGAAACGGGTTCGGCAATGATTCCCTTCTCGTTCTTTTCATTGACACGCTCTACGAATGCATGGGGAAAAGTGTCTTCCATGCCAAATAAGATTCCAATCTTTTTCATGTGTATAGGGGGTTATATTTGTCATTAGTTAACATCACTTTTGTTTCGAAAGGGTATTTTCTCAGAAACTAAACTGACCCTTGCATCGATTAAAAGTGATTTGTTTATTTAGGTAAACCTGATTCTTGATAAGTAATGAGGAAACATCTCTTTCCACACAGGCCAATCATGTTGCCTGTCTCTTCGGACATCTAGCCAATGGCCCACTCCTCTGGATTCTAAAACATCACTGAGTTTGATGTTGGCATCAAAGCAGATGTCCCAATTGGAGGTACCCAGTACAATGTCCATTTTCCAAAGTTCCTGATCATTTAAGCCTTTAAGGTACTCCAAAGGAGAGTTGTAGAAAACATCATCATGGATGTAGCCATCCATAAAACTTCGTATTTCGAAGGCACCTGACATGGAAAACATGTGGCTGACATAGCCGGGATGGCGGAAAGCAAAGTTGGCAGCATGATAGCCGCCAAAGCTGCAGCCAGCAGTAACAACCTTTCCAGTACCTGTATTCAGACGGACTCTTTCCACGATCTCATGGCAAATCATTTTGTCATAGCGCACATGGTTTTGAATTCGTTCATGTGGATGTACATGTTTGTTATAAAAGCTTGCACGGTCATTGGAGTCAGGACAGAAAATTTGAATGAGACCTTGTTCGATGTACCACTTCGCAGATTCTATGAGTCCCATGTCACGGTTTTCATGAAAAGTACCCATAGAAGTTGGGAATAAAATCACAGGATAACCTTGATGACCAAAAACTAACATCTCCACATCCCTATGCACATGGGGGGAGTACCACTTAAAATATTCTTGTTTCATAAAATGTAAAATCTAGCTGGAATTCAATAAAATTAATCGCCTTTTGTTGATTAGCAAAAAAATAGATGCAAAGTTTTTGTTTTCAATGTTGAAACGTTTGCTGACTTGCAAAAATTAAAAAATTTTCAATGGTTTATTTGATGATTAAAATTTGGCTTCCAATAGATAGTATCTATCTCTAAGGAAGAAAATTTTGATTTTGCCGTGAAATGCCTTGGGTCAAAAAAATGGAAGATCTCTTATTTTTATGCTTTATTTTTGTTCTTTTTCTCTTGAGCACGCCGCCAATCTTCCGCTGTATCAATATCTGATAATTGCTCCAAACACGCGAAGGAAAGGCCGTTGAAGGCTAAGATTTCACAAGTCTTGGCAAAGACTTCTGATGTACTCCAGGGAATATTGTGAAACAGCTCAGGAACCATTTTTCGCAAGCCCAGTAAATAGTAGCCTCCATCCATTGCAGGCCCAATGACACTATCATGCTGGGATAATAAGTCAAATGCTTTCTCCAGATGTGATGTGTTCAAATCCAAGCAATCTGTACCAATGATGAGTACTTGGTCAAAGCCCTGCGCAAACACTTCTAAAAAGGCATGTTTCATTTTTTCACCCAAGTCATTTCCTTGTTGAAGGAAAACCCGAGGACTGCTGAATCTGATGGCTTCACCGGTTCCTTCCAGCTTATTCTGGAAAATAAAAGTTTCAGTTTGCTTTAAGGAATTTACAATTTCATGGGTATGAGCGCGAAGCTCTGCGTAAATATGAAGAGCTTCTGCGGCTCCCAAAGTTTCAGCAATGCGGGTTTTCACCTCACCCATGACCAAAGCTTTTTGGAAAATAATAATTGCTCGCTTCATGGGGACTTAGGCAGTAGCCCCTCCACAACTAGAACCTGCACCGGCTGTACAGCCAAAGCAATGTTGATTGATGACAATATTCCGGTTAAGTAGGGTAGAACTATTCCAATCTTTTATATGCTTGCTACTGCTTGGAGCGACTGTTAAATCAAGCATTTGATTGAAGTCGCAATCGTACAGCTGACCGTCCCATCCAACAGAAATCATACTTCTGCACATCACCTGACTGGCAGCGACAGGATTGTAGGACTCAATCAACTTTTCCATGTAAGATTCATAATTGCCGCTGCGGACCAAAAACTCTAAAAACCGTGAAATGGGCAAATTGGTGATGGTAAAGAGGGAATTAAAATGGATGTTGTAGAGAGAGAGCAACTTCTTTTTAAATTCAGCCTCTAAGCCAGCTTGAGAGCCTGGTAAAAATGCCCCCGATGGATTATAGACTAAGTTTAAAACCAAACCACTGCCTTCAATCCCGTAACCCACTTCATTCAGCATTAAGAGGGCTTTGATGGATTTTTCAAACACTCCTTCACCGCGCTGGGAATTCGTTTTCAGAGCTGTAAAGTAGGGGAGAGAAGAGACCACTTGAATCTTGTGCTTTTTAAAAAACTCGGGTAAATCGTTATATTTTGGGTTGGCTACAATGATGGTCAGGTTGCAGCGAACGATGATATCGATCGAAGTACTGATTTTTCTGATTTCTTCTACAAACCAACGGAAATTGGGATTCATCTCAGGTGCTCCTCCGGTTAGGTCAACAGTTTTAATGTCTTCTGTTGCGATGATTCGGAGACATTCCATCATGGTTTGCTGATCCATGATTTCTTTACGGTCAGGACCTGCATCCACATGGCAATGCTTGCAGACCTGATTACACATTTTCCCAACATTGATCTGCAATACATCCAAGCTTACAGGTTGAAGCGGAAAAAGACCTGACTCTTCTAATTTCTGCTGAAAAGAATAGGTTTCTTCTGTTGATTCTAGTAATTCTAATTCTTTGCTTGCATTTGCAAGCGGATGATTTTGAGCACTCAGTGATTTCATTTTTCAGAATATTTTTCACCTGCCGCAATGGTCAACTCCAGGATATTTTGCCTAGGAGGGAGCGGGCAAGTGGCATAGGGCGTAAATACACAAGGTGGGTTATACGCTTGATTAAAGTCTATAACTACTGCTGATTGATTCGGTTTAGGCTTATCGATGTATAAATAGCGGCCACCACCGTAGGTATCTATGCCACTACTTCCGTCTGCCAGGATAAGAAATAGTTGGTTTCCAGCATCTAATGCATCCAACTGATACTGTTTGCCATCTTTTTCAAAACTTACAAATCCTGGGGATAAATTTACACTTGTTTGTCCGATGACATTGGTAATTAAAATTTCTTTGGCAGGAGTATATGCAGTAAATTCTCCTTTCAGTCTCCATTCTAAGCTAGTTGGAAATCTGGGAATCCCTTTGAATTCGGAAACAGCAGGAGCTTCCAAATCACGTATCCGTATTCCGATTGCATCGCCTCTTTTGATGATAGTCCACTGTAAAGAGCCTAATGTAAGAGTTTTGGGAGATTCTTCTGAAGCGGCTGAAAAAAGAATTAGTTGATTTTCAATGAGCTCTTCACCATGTTTGATGCCATTAATTTCAGGATTAAATTTTAATAGGGAATCTTCCCAAGTAAAAGTCCCGATTTTTCCGGGGAATTTTTCTGGGACTAAAACATCATTGGAAGCATCAGAACCCATGCTGCTCTTGCGTTCAGTAATCCAGTGAAGTCCGACTAAGTTCAGCCAACCATCCTCTTTTTTCAATGCAGCTATCCGATCCTGCACCCAAGCTTCCGTTGCTGCATCGTGTGCTTCTTTACTCAGTTCATGGTCAGAAGGTACCGAACATGCACTTATAATTACTGTCAGTGTGAATGCTTTTATTAGTGTTGTTAGATGGTTCATCAGAGCTATCGTTAGACATAATTCATTAGCTAGTGCAATATGGGCAATAGTTTAAAAAGTGAAGCCCCTATGACGGAAAAAACTTTTGGAAGATTCGTAAGATTCCTATCAAAGAAATGTTTAAAAAGCAGGTCTTTTAAGCTAGCGTATTTTACTTAATATACTCGGATTTACCGTTCTTTTTTCGCTATATTTATCTTTAGAAATCAGCAATTTTTCAATGAAAAATAGTGCATTTCGAATATAGAAAAATGGAGAAAATAGCGGAAGAACTAAAGTTATATCGGATTCTGGATACCGAAAGGGAGGAATTCTTCGACAGAATTACAAAAAATTCTGCTGCTTTCTCTGGATGTGAGATAAGTTTAGTAGTTTTTTTGGATAACCAGCGGCAGTGGTTTAAAGCCACTACTGGGTTAGATATGCGAGAAACTGAAATCAAGTATTCTTTATGCAAAGAATTGGTAGGGTCAGCGCTTGATTTACTGGTTATTCCAGACCTAGCCGATAATCCAAACTTTCAAAATCATCCTGCCTTATTGGATTTTGGAATTCGATTTTATGCAGGGGCAGGAATTTATTCGGAAAAGGGGATCCTTTTGGGTACTGTCTGTTTAATGGATACCCAACCTAAACACTTGGAGGATTTTCATTTTGATTTCCTCAAAAATCAAGCAGTTCAGGTTCAGCAGATGTTGGAAATTCGAAGAAAAAAGGCAGAGGTTGAAAAAGAAAAGCAAGCATTGGAAGTGTGGCGTTTTTTCACTGAAAAAGCTGCCTTATTGGGAGGTGTTGGAGGATTCATTATAAACGTTGAAAAAAATAAGCTTCATTGGTGGCCTACTAACAATGTTCTGTTTGGATTACCCTCCAATACGTTGCTGAGTTTTGATGATTTCATGGGTGAAAAAGACTTATTCAGTGATTTTCCTGATATTAAAGACTTTTTCTCTGAAATCAAGCAGTTGGCATATGCGTCACAAAAATCAGAAGGGGATTTTCTTTTCCATGTGCATCAATTGGGAAATGTGCTTAAAGTCAATTATAGGCATGAAAATGAGCTCTTTTACGTATTTATTGAAGACAACACCAAAAATTACACTTTTCAAAAAGAAATAACCCAACAACATAATCTCATCAAAAAGCTTGAAATGGTTAGTGATGTTGGGGCTTGGGAGTATACACTTAATCAAAGAAAACTTGTATTTACACCTAATTTATACCGCTTATTTGCCATGCCCCTGGGGGTAGATCCCTCTGTGGTTATCCTTGAAAGCTGTTTTGATGAAAAATCCTGGACCCAACTACTGATAGATGGTAGAAACTGTTTGAAAGAGAATCGTCCATTTACTAACGTTTATCGGTTAACTTTTCCTGATCAATCTGTGAAATGGATTAAAGTCTATGGAGAGAAATTGAGTGGAGAAAGTGAAGATGTTCAGATTACCGGAAGTGCTCAGGATGTGACAGAAGATATGTTGCTGCTGCAAGCATTGAAGGAGAAAGTGAAACAGATTGAGGAAAAAAATAAGTATTTGGATAGACTTGTCAACAATCAGTCTTTTTTCATATTTAAAACAGATCTTCAAGGTAGAATCAAGTTTTATAATTCTTTTTACGAAGAGAAATTTGTAAAGGACAAAACTTCAATGATCGGAAGTCAGTCCATGGATTTAATTCTGGAAGAGGATCGGAAAGATTGTTTGGATACGGTAAAAAAGGCAATTGCCAATCCGGGACAATCATTCAAAGTGAAATTTAGATCCCGAAATCGGCAGGGAGAACTACTTGTAGGGGTATGGGATTTTAGTTTCCAACTAACAGAAGCTACCGGTGAGGGGGAAATCCTGTGTTTGGGATGTGATATCACCGAATTGGAAGAGAAAAGCTCAAGCTTGAAGAAGCTTTCTCATTTCATGGGCTTCTTGAATAATAAATTGATTGAATTCAGCAACATTACATCCCATAATATACGTTCTCAGGTAAGTAATCTAAAAGGATTACTAGTATTGATGGAAATTGCAGAGGATGCTCATGAAAAAGCAAGCTACATTCAGTTGATGAATGGTACGGTGGATAATTTGGATCAACTCCTGCATAAAATCATGGAGATATTAACCATCAACAGTGCAGAGAATAATCAAAAAGAAAAAATAGAGCTTAGACGGTTCATCCAAGAAGTGTTGGTGCAAAATTTCCCGACTTTAGATTCCGATCAGGTTGCTCTTTCCATTGAATGCGACGCTTCATTAGAAGTTATTCTTAATCGTGCCTATCTCCAAAGTGTATTGGTGAAGCTGCTGACAAATGCAATAGATTTCAAGTCTCCTAACCGGAAATTAGCGCTTGCTATTGAGGTCCAGCAAAATGTTCCGAATGATAGATTTTTAACCATACAAATTATGGACAATGGCTTGGGTATGGAAATTGATCCAGATCCAACCAAACTGTTTCGTTTGTATCAAACGAATCATCAAATTTCCGGAAGTAAAGGTTTTGGTTTGTTCTTTGTGAAAAATATAATAGAGTTTATGGGTGGAAGTATTTTCATCCAAAGTAAAGTTGATTACGGTACAAAAATAAAAATTGAGCTCCCTTATGAAAGTTAAGACAGTGATACTAGTAGACGATGATCCTTTGGCTATCTTAATTTCGAAGAGCTTAATTGAAAAGTCTGGAGTATTAGGTGGGGATATACAGTTAAAAACGTTTGATAAGCCGCGAGAGGCAATCGTTTTTATGGAGGAATTTGCCAAAAATCCTGAACAAGTTGCGGTACTCCTGTTGGATATCAATATGCCTCTTATGGATGGGTTTCAAGTTTTGGAAGCGCTGAGGCAGTCCAACAGTATGCATGCGTTTAAAGTGATTATGTTGACTTCTTCCATTGCACATCAAGATCGGGAGCGTGCTACAGGTTATTCCTGTGTTGTTGATTATTTCAGCAAGCCCTTAGATTTAAATAAAATCGCTGTCATTCGCACCTTGCTAGACCAAACCTGAATTTTGTTCTTGTGAGGAAATCCAGTATATTCAAAAATCAATAGTGAAAATTGTAAATTTTTGAATTATGGATACCAATTTATACCAACCGCAAGGGTATTATGACGAAATGTTTACCAATGAGGGTGAGTGCAGGTTGCATTACTGTGATTTTTTGAAAATTCTCAAGAAAACGAGTTCAAAAAAGATGCAGCATCTTCAGCACTCTGCCAACAAAACGCAGGTTGCCATGGGGATGACGTTTAATGTGTATCATGACAATCAAGGTGTAGAAAAAATCCTGCATTTGGATATAGTCCCTAGGATTATTGCCAATGCAGAATGGAAGCATCTAGAAGCAGGTCTCAAGCAGCGGATTTATGCCTTGAATCTTTTTATACATGACATGTATAATGATCAGAAAGCATTGAAGGATAAAATTATTCCTGAGGATCTGATTTTAGGGAGTAAAGATTACTTAAAAGCCTGTCAGGGATTAACTCCCCCCAAAGGTATTTGGTGTCACATAACAGGTACAGACCTGGTCAAGGATAAGGATGGGGAATATTACATTTTAGAAGATAATTTGCGTTGTCCTTCGGGTGTATCTTACATGCTTGAAAGCAGGGAAATCATCAAACGGGCTTATCCTGATTTGTTCAATAAACTAGGAGTAATGCCCGTCTCCGATTATCCTGCCAAACTATTGAAGATGCTGCAGTTTATTTCCAATAAGGACAAACCTGTAGTGGGTGTTCTTACACCGGGAATTTATAATTCAGCTTATTTTGAGCATTCTTATCTAGCCCTACAAATGGGGGTAGAGTTGGTGTCTGGAGTTGATTTGATAGCCAAAGGCAATAAAGTTTATATGCAGACCACCAAAGGCCTGCAGCAAATCGATGTGCTATACAGAAGGATTGATGATACATTTTTGGACCCTTTGACGTTCAATCCTCATTCCATGTTGGGAGTTCCTGGTATTTTTGAAGCGTATAAAGCTGGAAATATAGCCTTGGCTAATGCGCCCGGTACAGGTGTAGCGGATGATAAAGCTGTTTACGCCTATGTACCCCGATTGATTAAGTATTATTTGGGAGAAGAACCCATTTTGAAAAATGTTCCAACGTATCTCTGTAGGGAAGAAAAGGACAGACAGTACGTTTTGGACCATATTGATGAACTCGTTGTCAAAGAAACCAATGCAGCCGGAGGCTACGGAATGCTGATTGGTCCTAAATCTACTAAGGAGGAACATGACAAATTCCGGCAACTCATCAAAGACAATCCAACCAATTACATTGCACAGCCAACGCTTTCTCTTTCTACCGTCCCTACCTGGACAGATGATGGATTAGAGCCCAGACATGTAGACCTACGGCCCTATATCTTGTACGGAGAGTCAATTGAGGTGATTCCCGGAGCATTGACAAGAGTTGCACTGAGGAAGGGTTCCTTGGTCGTAAACAGTTCTCAAGGTGGAGGTTCCAAAGATACTTGGGTCTTGTATGGGGATGAGAGTAATGGGCAATCATACTAAATCATTTTTAATCAAAGAACAAATCAAACATGTTAAGTAGAGTAGCGAACTCCATCTATTGGTTAGGAAGATATCTGGAAAGAGCAGAGAATTATGCGCGTTTTTTGGATGTGAATTTTAATTTGATGCTAGATCTTCCTCAGGACCTGAAAGCACAATGGGAACCTCTGATTTTTGCAACAGGGGATCAGGAATTATATGCAAAGAAGTATGAGCAATACGATAGAAAATTAGTCATACACTTTCTTACCTTCGACTTAGATAATCCTAATTCCATATTTTCCTCTATAAGCTTTGCTCGGGAAAATGCCCGCGTGATACGGGAGAATCTCACCAAAGAGACCTGGGAATATTTGAATGAATTATACCATTTTGTCAAAAAAAGAGCAGAGAAAAAGGACTTTGGGAAAGAGGACCCAAGGGTTTTCTTTGAAAGTATCAAAAACCAAATTCTACTCTTGTATGGCTTAGCCGATAGTACAGTGGCACGAACAGAGGGCTGGCATTTCAGGCAATTAGGGATGTTTTTGGAACGTGCTGATAAGACGAGCCGAATGGTAGATGTCAAATACCACATGTTGCTTCCGTCTCCCAATTGGGTGGGAACCCCCTTGGATTTCCTTCATTGGACGGCGTTACTGAAGTCGGTGACAGCCTTTAATACCTATCGACGCTTATATGGGAACATTGAGCCTTCGGCTGTAGTGGAGTTTTTGTTATTGAATAAATATTTCCCACGTTCAGTCTTTTTCTGTATCAAAGAGGCAGAACGATGTCTGCACAGCATCTCGGGCAATCGGGAAACAGGATTCCACAATTCGGCTGAAAAATCATTGGGAGAACTTCGCTCCAAATTAGAGTTTACTGATGTGGAAGAAATTATTTTGGTAGGTTTACATGAGTATATTGACCAATTACAGATTAAAATAAATCAGATTTCTAATAGGATTGATGATAACTTCTTCCAAATAAAGGATAACTTTAGCCATCAAAAATCAACTCAAGAATGACCTTTTGTTTAGGAATAAAAACCAAGTATGGAATTGTGGGCTTATCGGACACCCGAATTACTTCAGGTACAGAGACGACTACTTCCAAAAAGGTTTTTACTGTGAATCGGGATAAACACACGTTTTTTATCATGACCTCAGGACTTCGCTCCGTCAGGGATAAGGCAATTACGTATTTCTCGGAAGTCATCGAAGAACAGGATCAAAACTTCACCAAACTGTACAAAGCTGTCAATGAGTTTGGTGATCAGGTCAAGCGAGTAGCTAAAGAAGACCAAGAATTTCTGGAAGCCTCCGGATTATCTTTCAATTTATTTTCCATCATAGGAGGACAGCTGGAAGAGGATAAAGCGCCTAAGCTCTACTTGTTATATCCACAAGGTAACTGGATTGAAATCAGGAGAGGTACTCCTTTTGTATCTATCGGGAATACAGGAGCCGGTAATCCCGTGCTTAGACGTTCCATAACTTATGAAGATACCCTTGAATATGCGCTTAAGTGTGCCTTTTTGGCTTTTGATGCTACCCGCATATCCGCCAATGATGTAGATTTTCCAATAGATGTAGTCTTTTTGGAAAATGATCAGTACCATACCATAGAAAAACGCTTTGATAAAAAAGAACTGGAACATATCTCAGAATTTTGGAATGATCGGATCAAAGAAGGTATTCGAGCTTTGCCAGCAGAGCGTCTGATGCAGATTTTCGATACTGAGGAAAAAGCCACCCATCTATGAAATTATGCATAGAGCATACCACACGGTACACCTATGATCAACCTGTGCAGCTGAATGTTCATATCATCAACCTGATTCCTCAATTTAGGAACTATTTTAAGCTAGATGCTCAGGAAATTCAAATTACCCCTATTCCTAAGGGTCTACAGACCCGATTGGATTTGGAGTGCAACCTTCACCATCAAGCTTGGTTTGAAGGATTTACCGAAAGCTTAGCTGTATATATTTCCTATGAACTTACGATTCATGAGCTTAATCCTTATGGATTTATCTTAAATCCGACCTTTTCTTTCAATCAACAGGGAATGGCGTATGCCGAAAATGACCTGCCTTTACTATTGCCTTTTTTACAAGTAGATCCTCAAATCTCCAATTTTAATTTTTTTGCCTTGGGAATCTTACAAGAATCGGATCAAATAGTATCCTTTCTGGTCAAGTTGGTCAGTGAGGTACATACCCAATGGAAGTATGAAGTCCGACAGGAAGAAGGGGTGTGGTCTCCGGAAAAAACCTTCCAAGCCAAACACGGTTCGTGCAGAGACTTGGCTTGGATGCTTATTCAGATGCTTCGATCGGCGGGTTTTGCCGCAAGATTTGTCAGCGGATATGCTTTTAATTCCGAGTTGGAAGAGGGACATGAACTCCATGCTTGGACGGAAGTATATCTCCCGGGGGCAGGTTGGATAGGTTTGGATCCGAGTTTAGGTTTGTTGACTGACCATCATTACATCCCATTAGCTTGCAGTGCTGATTTCGAGCGTGCAGCTCCTATAGTTGGAACTTACGGAGGGAAAGCCGCAAGTTTTCTTGAAACCTATGTTTCTATGAAGGCAAATTGAACATATTTTGTCCAAGAAATGTATATAGGGTAAACCAACTATTGATACATGAATTCTCTTGGAGCAATCATCTTTCTTGCTGCTGCATTTTTGTTTGCCACATTTCTTAACTGGTATGTGTTTCAGGCGGTCAAAACCTTGAGTTTAACCTTAGCAGCTGAAAAGCAAAGGACCATGATCTCGGTTGTATATTGGGTGATTTTTCAGGGACTGGCTGTATGGTTGGTGCTGACTTTTTTGAAGGTCTTTCGAATGGGAGAAATTACCGCCGAAATTCAGACAGTCATGAATGTGTTTCTGACCATCATGGTCACTCAGCTAGTATGCGTGATGTTCCTATTTGGAGAAGATATCATTCGAAATGCACAGGCTGGGTTCACCTATCTTGTCAATGGTTTTCAAGACTATTCCTTTCCGGCCCGTAACAGGTGGGTTTCCTTGCTTGCGGTGACAGTGGCAGCTGTGCCTTTTTTCTCTTTTGTCTATGGGATTAAGTATGGCAAGTTTAATTATCAAGTCAAAGAAGAGGTGATATATTTTGATCACCTGCCAGAAGCTTTTGATGGTTTTCGAATAGTACAGATTTCGGACATTCATTCCGGCAGTTTCAAAGATTCAGAGGGGATACAAAAGGGTATTGATTTAGTCAAGGAGCAAAATGCTGATTTGTTCGTATTTACAGGCGATTTGGTCAATCATAAGGCGGATGAAATCGAACCCTTTATCTCCAATTTTGCCCAGATCAAAACCCCTTATGGACAGTTTTCGGTAATAGGGAATCATGATTATGGAGACTATGTGAGCTGGGAGAGTCAGGATGCGAAAAAAGCCAATTTTCAACGCTTGCTAAATAATCATGCAAAGCTAGGATGGACCTTGCTTAACGATGCCCATGTGCGGATTGAAAAAGAGGGACAAAGTATTGTGATCATGGGGGTAGAGAATTGGGGTTTGGGCTTCAAAACCAAGGGAGATTTGTCCAAAGCATTGGAAGGCCTGAGCGAAGAAGATTTTAAGGTATTACTTTCTCATGATCCTTCACATTGGGAAGCGGAGGTCAAAACCCATCAGATGCCAATTGATTTAACTTTATCAGGACATACGCATGGGATGCAGTTTGGGATTGAAACTCCCGTGTTTCGTTGGAGTCCAGTACAGTATCGCTATCCAAATTGGGCTGGACTCTCAGAATTTGGAGGAAGGTATCTGTATGTAAACAGGGGTTTTGGTTTTCATGCATTTTCTGGACGTGTAGGCATTTGGCCTGAAATTACAGTAATTGAGTTACGAAGAAACAGCGGGTGATATGGCAATCGGATGGATTTGGATGTTAGGGATATGGATTGGCTTAGCGAATCTTTCAGATCCTACAGTTTCCCTAAAAACATTGCAGTGGAAGTATCGCGTGGTACTTTACTTTCCATCCGAAGAAAATTCTTGGATTGAACCCTCCAAAGAACTGATTCAAGAACTTCAAGAAAGGAAAATCTTGTATTGGGTATATGGTGAAAAAGTCAGTAGTAATGCCCAATTTTCCTTGATAGAAAAGGAAATCAGTCAACTACGTCAGCAGTATGATAAGAAAGCGAATAAAGAATTATGGTTGCTCATTGGTTTGGATGGAGGAGTAAAGGCCCACGAAAAATTAGCATTAGATTGGGGAACAGTTTTTAAATTAGTCGACAGTATGCCCATGAGAAGGTCTGAAATTCAAAAAAATGGATAAAAAATACCCTTTTCGGGGTATTTTTTGACGCTTGTAAATGAATTATCTTTGGACTTTAATCCTACTGTTATGAAATTCTTTTATTTAGCCTCTGTTCCAGATTTTGAAGGTCGCTTTTTAGTTCATGAAAAAGACTGTCCTCTGATACCAAATTCAATGGACCGAGATTACCTCGGCCCATTCAACTCAGGTAGAGAAGCCATTCGTAAAGCCAAAAACGTTAAGGCTTCTGCCACTTGCTGCAAATCATGCTGCTCCGAGCGATTGATTTTTGATTTACCTGTCTTTAATGACAATTTCTTAGGAAATAGAGAATAACATCCGTGGTGGAAACAATTCCAACGAGATTGTCATCTTCGACTACGGGTAGGGTGTGAAACTTTTCTGTGGTGAAGATATGTGCAACCTCATGAATGGATTGAGTTGCCTGAGCTACTTTAATTTTGGATGTCATAACCTCACTGATGGTCAGCATTTCCAAGACAGTCTCATCTGCTCGCGGTTGATTTTCAAAAAGGGCTCCAAAACTTAGACGATTGATGTCCGTACGGCTGATCATTCCCACCAATTGCTTGCCTTTTAGTACGGGCACATGGCGGATTTTATGTTTTTTAAACATGTGAATGACTTCATGGAGGTCCCCGTCTTCCTGTACGGTATAGACCTGAGCGGTCATGATATTTTTTATAGGATCTTGGGTTTTCATGATATTTATTCGGTTGATTTCTTACTTACGAATCTACTTCCTTTTTCCTTCCCAAAAGCTGATATTTATCATGTTTAGCTTTGATAAATGCTCTTTCAAATAGGGATGATTTTGTGGAAATTGGGGTGTTTTTCAAAATGTTTGTATCTTAAGCATATACTAAACCCAATATAACCCTATGAAAAATCTAGCAAATAAAGTTGCCATTATCACAGGAGCAAGCTCTGGAATTGGTGCTGCTACAGCCAAACTATTCGCTCAAGAAGGTGCCAAAGTGGTGGTCAGTGATATTGTGGAGGAAAGTGGCAAAGCAGTAGTGAACTCTATCCGCAATGCGGGTGGAGAAGCTATCTTTGTCTACGCGGACACCTCTAAACCAGAGGATAATGAGGCCTTAGTAAAGGCAGCTGTTCAGGAATTTGGTGCACTGCATATCGCCGTCAACAATGCAGGAATCGGAGGGGCAGCTGCTTTGACTGGAGAATATCCGATAGAATCCTGGCAGCAGGTCATTGATATCAACCTTTCCGGTGTATTTTATGGTATGCACTATCAAATTCCTGAAATGCTGAAGACGGGTGGTGGAAGTATCATCAATATGGCATCTATTCTTGGACAGGTGGCTTTTGCTACGGCTCCTGCTTATGTGGCTTCGAAACACGGAGTCGTAGGATTGACTAAAGCTGCGGCAGTTGAATATGGTCTGCAAAATCTCCGGGTAAATGCCATCGGTCCGGCGTTTATTTACACCGGAATGGTCAATGAAGAAACCATGGGTAAGGAGACCATAGATTTTCTTGCATCCAAACATGCATTGGGGAGATTAGGGAAATCGGAAGAGGTTGCCGAGTTGGCATTGTTTCTTGCATCCGAAAAATCTTCCTTCATAACAGGTAGCTATTATCCAGTAGATGGAGGGTATTTGGCGGTATAAGTTGCTATTTATGTACTTTTCTCGCCCAATAATTCTTTCTTTTTCGGAAGCAAGGGTTATTGGGTTAATTTATTTATAATCAGTTGATTGTATTTCGTAAAAAAATATGTATCAGATATGAAACAGTTATTGTTTCCTGAAAAACACGATTCCTTTATCATACCAATGACCGAAAAATTATGTTTGTGCAACTCTTTTTTATAACGATAAATTTTTTCTATTTTTCGGGTACAACAAGGGGAGAGAAAGTCAGGGATTCTCTCCACCTTTCTTCCTGAAAACACCCGATGCCAAATTACTATGCATAAATTGTTAGGAGTTTTCCTATGTTTGCTCTTGCCAAGCTTTGCTTCCATAGCATCCTCTTCCCGTGATTACTTTAAGACCAACACTGGTCTGTGGAAAAAAACTGATAGAACTTCCTTTCTCAATGGAAGGGTTTCGGTCGAACTATTGGATTCTCTTGATCAACTATATGCCTTCAAACCAAGCGGCTATAATTTTTTGTGGGTCAATGATCAATTACACCTTTCCATTGGATGTTCTTTTGATTTTTACACTATAGGAGACAAAGGATTGGTGCCGAAGTATAAATTGCATAATCGAGGCTATACCTGTGCCAGCTATTTATTTGTGCGCGACTCGGTTAATTATCTATTGGGAGGAAATGGACTTTGGACAGCTCATATGGATTTGTTGTGGTTGGATGAAATCAATGGATCCTGGGAGCTTACGAAGACTAAAAACCAACCTTTAAATTATCATACTGAAAGGATTTTTTCCACTTCAGATGGCATTTTTGCTCTTTTTGGCACCTATTTTAATCCCCGAATAGATTTGAATATTCAAGAGCCAAATGGTTATTTTTTAGATTGGAAAAGTAAGGAATGGAAAAGACTCCTGATTGAAATTGAGGGCATTGATAATTCTAGCATTTCTAAAGTTGGAAATTTTAGATTCGTCGAAACAGATGATTTTGTGTATATGGTATTAACAAATGCTGACTTTCCTAATTTAGGCTGGAATATCATAGAAAAGGAGTCGGGTAAGATTTACTTTTATGAGTCTTTGAGAAATGAAGATGTGTTTATATCGCCTTTTGTAGAAGTTATTGGTAATCAGATATTTTACCAAAACCCCAATGGTAGTCCAGTACAGTTGGATTTGAATACACTGAAAGCAAAGTCCAAGGAAGTTGGTAAAATAACTATACAAGATTTCCCGGATTCTAAGGACGCCAAATTCTTCATGAGCAAAGATTTGGCTTATAGCTTAGTCATTGTTTCGTTAATTCTATTTATCGGCTTCAATCAGTGGAATAGACAGCAGCAAAAGATAATTACAGCCTCAAAGGAAGAAGAAATCGAGCTGCTCGTTCAAACACTTATCAGCTATGAGGGGGAGTTATTGGATACAGAAAAACTCGATCAAGTGTTGGGTATACATACGTTAGATAATTTGGATTCCAAGCGTTTGAAGCGCTCCCGTTTAATCAATCGGGTGAATGACTTCTATATGGGTGACAAGGGAAAAGAACTGATTGTACGTCAGAAAAACCCATCCGATAAACGCTACGTGTCTTATAAGATTGATGTATAGATTAGGGGAATAGGAGGCTATGTCATAAGTAGTTTCCTAGAAGTATTTGCTCAAATATTAGTTGGTGTAAGATCGATTAATCTTTGTGTCTTGGAGACTTTGTAGCCATTCAAGTTTAAAGTAAATCCACTAAGGTTACATTGGCTCTAAGTGATGAATATAAACCCGAATTTTTTTGTGGAATATTATTAACTCTGATTTCGGAGATTGTCTCTTGTTTATCTTCTGTTTAATTGCTATTTTTCATCATTATTTTCTGTTATGCTAAGATTTTTAAAATATATTTTTGTTGTCTTGCTTTTGGCTTGTGAGAAAGAAGAGCCCATCATCCGCTATACCCTTCAGGTGATTTCCAATCCTACTGAAGGAGGAATTGTTAACTTATCCAAAGGAAGCAGTAATGGAAGCTATTTGGCTGGCGAGCGGATTATTTTAACACCTGAGGCTTTTGAGCATTGGGTATTTGCAGGTTGGGAAGGTGAGGTGAATTTGGAAGATGGTGTCTTTGTCGTACTAATGGATAAAGATCAGGTAATTCAAGCTAATTTTACTAAGCGCATGTATCCACTGACCATACATGTGGATGGAGAAGGTATCATTCAGGAACGGATAATTTCTAATTCGTCCAGTAGGGAATATCCTGCGGAGACATTGTTGGAATTGAATCCTTTACCTGCTGAAGGTTGGGTGTTTGTACGTTGGGAAGGGGACGCGACGGGTAGCAGTAACCCTCACGTGATCCGAATAGATGGCCCAAAAGAGGTGCGTGCGGTATTTGTGCGTTCATCATTTGATTTGACTGTAGAGATTATTGGGAAAGGGCAAGTCAATCAAGGAACGTGGATTGTGTTTCCCGGAGTATTTTTACCAGGGCATGTGGAGTTGCAGGCAGTGGCCGATGAAGGATGGAAATTTGATCGATGGGAAGGGGAGTTTGAGAGTACTTCTCCACTATTGCGCTTTGTTTTGGTCAGAGACATGAATTTGCAAGCTCATTTTATCCCTTGGGGTCCTCCGATCAATTTTGTGGTAGATGGGGTGGGTACTGTGGAGGAGACCTTGCTTGCCGAACCGATACCTGTGGGGGACTCGTTTGAGCGGAGGGTTCGGATTGAATGCATCCCTGATCCCGATTGGGCTTTTGTCTCATGGGAGGATTCATTTTCCGCTACCACAGCAGTAGCTGAACTAACAGTAAATCAACCAATGAGTATCACTGCAAAGCTTGTACCGACGAATCCCTCTATTTTAGCATCCAAATTACATCAGACGGTTTGGGAAGCATTTGGTCCTTATGTAGACATGCCTTTTGGTTTTGCCCGTGTCATTGCATTTGATTATTGGAAAGTCATGGAGCTCAGCAAAGGTGATGGGACGGAAGCAGAGGGTTGCTTTACTCATAACAAAGAATTCAGGGATTTTCCAAAGGGTGTGGTATCGGTTTTTGTGAGTGAAAATGCCATTTTTTACACGATCAAGGAAGCATCAGGTTTGGAGATACATTATGAATGGGGGCTTAGTGAGGATGGAGAGCTTTTACATTTAGTTTATTCTCTGGGAAGCTACAGTTCAGCAGGGAGCCTGTATTATCGAAAGTCTCCCTTGAAGTATGAGGATTTTTGTGGGGGGTGAATCAATGAGCAGTTGGTTCGTTGAAAAGGCTTGTTTTTATGTATGTTTTCAGTCCTTTGCACTTATTGTTAAAATTCTTTAAGCCTTTTAAATTGCATTAAGCTAAAACCTGAAAATTAAGTGGGTAAATGATAAGATTTTTTGGGACCTATATGGGGGCTAGAATGAAAATAAATGTATAAAGTATTGATTTTCATCAGTTTAATAGGTTAAAAAGTCGGGGTGACAGGATTTGAACCTGCGACCACACGCCCCCCAGACGTGTACGCTACCGGACTGCGCCACACCCCGAATATGAACTTCAAACTGAAATCCTACTGCGAAAATATTATCTCATCCATAATTATCAAAACTTCCGTGCGGAAAATACATGCTTCTTCCATTAACTTATTCAACGTAAATTTTTTAGCGGTTCACTTTTGTGGAAATGATTTTTTCTAGACATTTGTGGCATGAAGTTATAATACGCCTCCGAACTTTTCTTATTCTCCATTCAACAATTACCGTCGGCGTATGAAATTCCGTTCATTTATTACCCATTTCAAGCGTGCCGTACAAGGCAAAGAAGAAGATTTTACCAGTATCAGTATCAAAAAATCGATCTTCTATCTCTCCATTCCCATGATTTTAGAAATGGTCATGGAATCCTTATTTGCTGTCGTTGACATTTTTTTCGTTGGTAAACTAGGTGTCAACGCAGTGGCTACCGTGGGATTGACCGAATCAGTGTTGACGATTATTTACTCCATAGCTATCGGTCTCAGTATGGCAGCTACCGCCATTGTGGCAAGAAGGATAGGGGAGAAAAACCAACAAGCAGCCTCCATAGCAGCATTTCAGGCCATTATGGTTTGTTCCATTTTTGCAATTGCCATGGCTGTTATCGGTGTATTGCAGGCACAAACCATGCTTCGCCTAATGGGAGGTTCGGAAGAACTCATTGCTGAGGGCTATCGCTATACGCAGATCGTATTTGGTGGGAATGTTGCCATCATGTTACTCTTTTTGATCAATGGGATTTTCAGAGGAGCGGGAAATGCTGCCTTGGCTATGCGTGCCCTATGGATTGCCAATGGATTCAATATTGTATTGGATCCTTTGCTGATTTTTGGATGGGGGCCGATTCCTGCCATGGGCTTGGAAGGTGCTGCCTGGGCTACAACTATTGGAAGGAGTCTTGGAGTGGTCTTTCAACTAGTAGTTCTTTTTAAAGGTATGTCCATCATCCGATTCTATTGGGAGAGTTTGCAGATGAACTGGAAGACTATCTGGACGATACTGAAAGTAGCTTCGGGTGGTATGGGACAGTTTTTGATTGAATCGGCTTCTTGGATTTTCCTGATGCGCATCATTTCTGAATCAGGTTCGGTGGCTTTGGCGGGTTATACCATTGCGGTACGGCTAATCATCTTTGTTTTATTACCTGCCTTTGGTTTTTCCAATGCCGCCGCAACTTTAGTGGGGCAGAATTTGGGTGCCTTGCAACCAGGTAGGGCAGAGCGGTCCGCTTGGTTATCTGCACATATAGCAGCCTTGTTTTTAGGGATATGCTCCGTGATATTTATCATTGGTGCCGGTTATTTCATTGCTATTTTCAATCAGGAAGCAGGCGTGATTGAGGTCGGAAGATTAGGTTTGACTATCATTTGTCTGGGGTACGTCTTCTTTGCTTATGGGATGGTGATGTCACAGTCGCTGAATGGGGCTGGGGATACCCGCACGCCTACAATCATCAACTTGGCGGTGTTGTGGGGCTTTCAACTTCCACTTGCTTATGTGCTTGCCAACCATTTTGAATTGGGCGCTATTGGGGTTTTCTGGGCGATCACCATTGCTCATTCTATGCACGCGATGGTAAGCATGTGGGTCTTTAAGAAAGGTAAATGGAAGTTGGTCAATGTGTGATGGGAAAAATCAGGAAACTGCTTGGTAATATTTTCGCATGGCCTGTTCATGCTGATCTTTAGAGATGATGATTTCCTTCCTATTGTAGCTGATAATTCCCTTTTTCTTCAAATCATTCAAACAGGTTGTAATGTTTTGTCGGCAGTTTTTGAGAATACTGGCTAAATCATCATGCGTGAAAAAATTTGGAAAACTGATATGGGAATAGCCTTCTTTCCCATAAAGTAAACTAAAATCAAACAACAGGAAAAAGACCCGCTCCTCTAGTTCCAAATCAAAATTCTTTACTTTCTGCTGATGAATTCTCCGAAGTCTGTCCTGATAAAAGTCAAGCATTAACATGGGGACAGCTTCTTTTTCAGAACTATCCAATTTGTGAATCGGGAGAAACCTGAGTTTGGAGTTTTTCATGCACTCCAAGAAAAAAAGGTCGTTTGATTGATAGTTCTCCGGAGTCAGCCAAACAAATTCTTTTTCAAAAATCAAGTCAGTATTTACTTTCAGGCCCTTTTCATTGGTGCCGTAGATTTTGGCGAGTCCTGATTCTACCCAAGCAAGCCCTTCACAAGCTAAGGGGTTTAGCTGAAGTACTTGTACACATGTTCCTTCCTGTTGTAAAATATCGCTAAAATAAGCTCGCAACTTCAACTTTTTCATCATTGCCAAAGCTCCGAAAAAAACATCATCAATCTGTGACCGGAATGTAAACAAAAGGTTAAAAAAAAGACCTGCCATCGACAGGTCTTTTTGGAATTGGTTAGATTGTAAGATTAGAAGTTATAGCGTACACCAAACTGAACTTGGAAAGGAGGATTAGCCTTTACAGTTTCTCCAAAAGTTGGGTTTACTCGGTAGGCATATTGTGGTCTTCCTTGTGCAGTTGCGATGGGATCTAAACCTAGTGTTTGTAACAATACTTGATTCCCTCCTGGAACAGTTGGAGCTCCACCCCACTCAGAGTTGATCAGATTGGTGAAGTTGAAGATTTCTCCGATAAATTCCATGTAGCTTTTTCCTAAACCTTTGATGACAGTGTTGTCCAATTTATAGGTCACCCGTACATCCACATTATGCCAGAATGGATTATAGATCTCATTTCTAGGAGCAATTTCACCCAAGTTATCGATCAATAGTCCTCGAGCAATGTTGTTAGGATTGTTGAGCACCACATCCATTCCATCTGCAATGATATCTTCAAAAGGGGTTCGGTTTGGATTAGCGCGTATGGTTTCAGGGTTAAATACAAAGGCTCTTTTATTGGCATTGATCAATAAACCTGCACCGTCACCCACGATGTCACCAAATACCAATGGAGACCAAGGGGTACCTGATTGACCTACATAGCGAGCAGAGATGGAGATGTTTTTGAAGGTAGGCGTTGTTCCGAATAAGATGATTTTGTGTCTAAAGTCCGTATTTGCTCCCCCTCTGTTGGCGATTAAGTCTCTAGGGTCATCTACAATGGCTGTCAAGACGGATGTTCGTGCAATGCAACAGTTGTAGGAGTTGTTATCTTCCGTTCGATTCAAAGTAAAGGTACCTGTGATGGTTCCACCTTTAGGGAAGATATAACCGGATTCAAAGATAATTCCTCGCTGCCAGATATCAGAGTCACCATTCAATTCCAAAACTCTTCCCAAGTTCGGGTTGGCGTTGACTACCTCAGCGTTGATTGGATAGACTACTACACCTGGGTTGTTTAGGTTGACAGGAGTAATTTGATCAGGTCTGGCAAATACGCCTCTGTTATTTTCATTAGCCAATCGGAATACAAAGTCTTGTCTTAAGTTGAGGTCTTGGTATCGGTAGTTGTTCAATGTTCTTGCGAAATAGGCATTGGCACCTACATAGAACTCATTCGTCAAAAATCTTCTGTAGGCCAAATTTCCTTTCCATGTATAAGGAGCTTGGAAATTTTCTCCAATCAAGTTGATATATGGAGAACGGCCTTGTCCACCAGCAGGTACTCCTGGTACTGTGCTTGGATCATTGATGAACGAGGGGAAATCAGGGAAGGGAACATTTTGACCTCTGAGCAGGAGGTCCGTTAAAATTGTTCCAGACTGAAGGATATTACTCAGTTGAGCCCAGTGTACGATGTTGGCCGAGTATCCACCGATTCCAACTTTCAATACATTGCGTTGATCTTCATTGAAGTCATAGATGAACTGTAGTCGAGGCTGGAAGTTATTCCAATCAGAAGCTACTACGTCTGTTCTTCTGCCTAGTTCACGTTCTACCAAAGGATTGAATTCCGGTGCTGTCATAAATACTGTAGCATCCCAGCGTAAACCAAAGGAAGCACTCATTTTGGAACTAAAATTTACATCTGCTTGGGTAAAAGCGGATAAATCCAAAGCTGTCTGCTGTAATTTTGGAGCATATCTTCCATCAGGATTATTTGGTACTAATCTGGAATACTGGAAAGGAGTCTGTGCTTCCAAGGCATCCAAGCTCGCAAATTGGAATAATCCGCCTTGTTCATTGGTATTTAAGGTATTGGTAAAGGTTACAATGTTATCCGTACCAAAGGTCCAGAAAATTTTACCTGTCTGAAGATATGTGGTGTTGATTAATTGGAACTGTTTTTCACCTTGCTCCTCTGGGGCGATTCTGTTACCTCCAAATTGAAACTGTCTAAATAACCTTGTACCATCCTCTTGGAAGGATTCAATTCCTACAAAACCTCTAGGAGCAAAAGATCGTGCTACAAAGTCACGTTGTGCCCGTAAGTACTGAACTTTCAGCTCGTTGGTTAATTTGGGAGAAAAGGTAGATCGAAGCGCCAATTGAGAATTGAGACCAAAAATTTCGATATCGCCGCGGGAATCAGCCAGGGCAGTTTGGTCACCACCTACGACAAATTCATTCGCTCCCCAAAAGACATTGTTACGGAAAGTCAACTTATGGATATCATTGATCTGCCAATCTAAGCGTGCAAAGACAGTCCTATTCGTAGGTCTTCTGTTGAATAAGCCGGTTTGTTGCCTCGTTGGATCTAAGCCGTATTGATTTTGCAAAATTGTTAAAAAGCGATCCAAATTTTGCTGGGTGATTTGTTCCAATCGCTCCGTGGAAGGATCCCGTACATCTATGATGGCGAATGGTTCACTTCTGTCTTCAAAATCTAAGGCAGTGAAAAAGTGTAATTTGTCTTTGATGATTGGTCCACCCAATGAAAAGCCGTATTGGTTGATATTGAAGTCATTGATGGGTCTTCCGATATAATCTTGATCAGCAGTCAATCGCTGATTACGGTTGAAAAGAAAGGCAGAACCAGTAAATTCATTGGTTCCTGATTTGGTTACAACGTTGATGGCTCCTCCACCTTGTCGTCCTTCGCGTACACTGTATTCATTGGTTGTTACTTCAAATTCCCGAATAGCTTCCATGGATACCGTGTATTGAGAGATCAATCCTCCATTCATCATGAAGCGTTGATTGCCTCCATCTAAGGTGATAGACGTAGAGCTCTCACGAGTACCACCGATGGCTAAAGAACCCCCAGGGGCAGTTGTAGGCGACAAGTTGGCTAAGTCCTGAAAGCTTCTGCCATTGGTTGGCATATTTTTCATCTCGGTAATACCTAGACGGGTAGCACCACCAATAGGGGATACTCTATTCGGAGCATAGTCTGATGCAGTGACGGTAATCATTTCCAATTCCCCATCTCCATCTCTTAGGTCAAAATCCACACGGACCTGATCACCTAGATTGAGGAAATACCCAGTTTTGCTTACCTGACCCTCTCCAACAAAAGAAGCTGTGATGACATAAGGTCCACCTAAGGGTAACTGACTGATTTGAAAACGTCCTTCCAAATTGGTTACAGTCCCGGTAACGAAGCCCGTAGATTCATTTCGAATCTGTAGATTGGCACCCGGAAGAGTTTCTCCCGAAGCATTTCGCACACTACCAAAAAATGAGGCAGATGCATTTTGAGCAAATGTTTCCAAGCTTAATAAACTCAGAAAAACAATGGCTGTGATGTGTACTAGTTTTTTCATAGAAGGTGTGATTTTGAGTCACGAAAGTAGCCCCTCTATGAAGGCTTCATTGTCGGTATACGACAAATGCAATGAATTAACGCATTCTTAATTTTGGGTTAAAAATAACCTAACTGAGTTGGAACTCTGATGAAATCTATCCCGCAATAGGGAGATAAATAGCTGAAGGACTAACTTACTTTTTCTCAGCATCCCTAAACCATCCCGCATATTTCGGATAGTTCCCGGCAGTACGCTCGATTACTGCAAGCATTTCTGGTCCAGTAGCTTTTACTTTTTTGGCAGGTGCACCTGCATAAATACTATTTTCTTCTACCACAGTTCCCGCCAATACCACCGCACCTGCAGCAATCACCGCACCCGAGTGAATAACTGCTTTATCCATCACTATTGCGCCCATACCTATCAATACATTATCATGAATGGTACAGCCATGAACAACCGCATTGTGAGCAATCGATACTTTATTGCCAATGTAAGTCCCGGATTGCTGATAGGTCCCATGGATCACCGCCCCATCTTGGATATTGCTATCATCACCTATGCGGATTTCATGAACATCTCCTCTGATTACTGCGTTAAACCAAACCGTGCAGTTTTTTCCCATTTTCACATCTCCAACAATAGTTGCATTGGGGGCAAACCAACAATTTTCATCCCAAGAGGGCTGAGTTCCATTAACTTCCATGATAAGTGCCATAAGAATTAGGTATAAAATGCGTTAAATTTTCTATCAAAAGTATTTTTTTTTGGCTTAGCGTGAACTTTTTTGGCTCAAAATAGTTTTCGTGTATAGACATTAAATAGGAAACTAACTTATCTATTAAAAATTATGAAATTCATTCAAAAATCAGGCTTGTTTGTAGCCGCTGCTTTGTTAGCCTTCGCTTGTGGTAAACCAGGCGATACAGTAGAAACCACAGATGCTCAAGATGTAGCTGCTGGTTCTGGTGTAACTCTTGCAATCAGCCCAGAAACTTCTTCTGTAAACTGGACTGGTTACAAGCCAACTGGTAAGCACTGGGGAACTATCCCGGTAACTTCCGGTGAATTGATGGTAGAGGGTACTAATTTGACAGGTGCTCGTTTTGCATTTGATATCACGGGCTTGAAAATTGATGATATCCCCGCTGACAATGAGAATTATGGTAAATTGTGGGGTCACCTTCAGTCTGCCGATTTCTTCGATGCGGCTAACTTCCCAGAAGCTGTATTCGAAATGACTGGTGTGGAACCTTTCTCTGCTGGTACTATTGAGGACAAGGATGAGTTCGAAACTGAAAACACTCCTGCTTCAGCTTCAGAATTAGCTGGTAACCCAACTCATTGGATCTCTGGTAACTTGACTATGAGAGGTACTACCAAAAATATCAAATTCCCTGCTACAGTATCTATTGTGGATGGTGCAGTAAGCGCTAAAGCTGGTTTCAACATTGACAGAACAGCTTGGGGTTTGGCTTACGGTGACGAAAGTAATGCAGTAGATAAAGCAAAAGATCAATTTATCTACAACACAGTAAGTGTAGGATTCGACATCAAAGCTAACTAAGACAAATTCATAGATTGTTTGTTTGGTAAAAAGGAGACCTTCGGGTTTCCTTTTTTTGTATCCTTATATTTGTGCCATGTTTCAAATCGAAGTACACCTAGAAAACAGTATTCAATTTTTGTACAAAGCCTTGGATTGGACTCAGGGCAATTTTCCATATATGGCATTATTCCACGGGAACGACGTGGAGTATCCCCAAGGCACCTTTCCTAAGGCTATTTTTGCAGGATACGAGGCTAAGTCTTTGGATGAATTAACCAAAACAAATGTTCCGACCATTGGTATACTTTCTTATGATTACAAAAACCAATTGGAAAAATTGCGAAGTGAAAACCAGGTCATCGTGGCAGTTCCGGATTCAGTATTTTTCGAAGCAGCGCTTTCCATCCAATTGGAAAAACAAAGGATTATCATACAGAGTGAGCACCCGGAACAGATTCTTCTGCAAATTCAGGAACATCAGGTAGCAGAGTCAAAAAATCCTCCTGTACAAATTCAAGCCCTCAGTTCCCGTGAGCAGTACATTGCCCATGTACGATCCATACAGCAGCATATAGAGGAAGGAGATATGTATGAATTAAATTACTGCTTGGGTTATACTTTTGAAAAATCTAATTGGAATCCTGTGGCTGCATTTAGGGAGTTGATGCAGCTTTCTCCCATGCCTTTTTCAGTTTTCCTGAAAGCTCAGCATCAGTATTTGATAGGTGCTTCTCCAGAGCGGTTTTTGAAGAAAACAGGGAGTACACTAATCGCACAACCCATCAAAGGCACCATTCGTAGAGGTTCCAATCCAGCAGAAGACCTCGAACTTGCACAAACTTTATTGAATTCCGAAAAAGAGCGTGCAGAAAATCTGATGATTGTAGATCTTATGCGAAACGATCTTTCCAAAGTATCGGTAACCGGTTCAGTTGCAGTGGAAGAGTTGTTTGGTGTGTATGCCTTTCCTCGGGTTCATCAAATGATCTCAACTGTTAGTTCCCAAGTGAGAGAAGAAATCAGCATTTCTGAGATTTTTAAGGCAACATTTCCCATGGGAAGCATGACGGGTGCTCCTAAAATCAAGTGCATGGAACTCATCGAGCAGTATGAGAATTTTAAGAGGGGATGGTTTTCTGGATCCGTAGGAATCATTGATGCATCGGGTGACTTTGATTTCAATGTAATTATTCGCAGCATTATCTATAATCAACAAACAGGCAAAGGCTACTTCGCCGTGGGTTCCGCCATCACTTACGACGCCGATCCTGCCTATGAATACGAAGAATGCCAGTTGAAGGCATCAGCCATGAGACAGGTTTTGGAGGGGGAGGGAACAGTGAGAAATGAACAGTGAGGAATTAAGAATGAAGAATGAGAAATGAGGAATGGGGGTACGGAAGATATTACTTTTTTTCTTAAACGAATCCTTTACTTAGAAATGAGAAGCGAGAAACGAGAGACAAGAGACAAGAACCAAATGGTAAGACTAAAATTAGGAATCCTTTTTTCTGTGGGTTTTAACCCACTAATGATTTGACTATTATTGTCTGAAATTCAGATACTTTATGAGAGGGTAGCTCTATCAATAGCCGTGGATTTTAATCCCCGGCATTGGAGGAGATTGGCAGTGAACAGTTGAAATACCTCCTTATGAAATAGGTTGACAGTTCATTGACCGAAGACCGAATGGTGTTGCAGTCAAATCTAAAATCTACCTTCTAAAATCTTAAATTATTGACAGTGAACAGTTGGTGAATTAAGAATGAAGAATGAGGAATGAGAAATGTGAGTACAGAAGATATTTCTTTTTCTTACGCGAATCTTGTACTTAGAACCAAGAGTCAAGACTAGATTCGAGCACTTTAAATAGAAATTTTCAAACTTTAAAGGAGTTCGTTTTTGCCTACTAATTTCCGCTAGAGTCTCATAGAGACGGCCAGCATACTAGCCGAGGGTTTCAACCCTCGGATAAAAGATTTCCAGCTCTCTCCTAAAAGTCCCATCGGGACGACCGACATAAATACCTTTGGCCAATGTCAATCGTGTCTATGACACTTCGCCTAAGGTGTGAATATACATCAATGGTTTTAAACCCATTGTTAAAATGTCGGCCCCTCCGATGGAGCTAATAATTGGTTTATTGAATACAGTATATGCATTTATTTTTAATGCCGAAAATCCCGACCTCGAAGAGGTCACATGTTTATAGTTAAATTGTTTGCAGTTAGCGACATTCGACTCCGTTCGGAGTCGCACCTGTCCCTAGACATTTTGTAACTTTAAATAGTTGATCCCGCTGGGATCGGAGGCTTTGTTTAATCATTGAAGAATGATAAAAAAAGTGTCAAGAGAAATTAGGCACTGACACTTGGAAGTCTATCTTATTTCTTGTCCCTTAATTCTAAATTCACCACTATAAAATCTAAAAAATCCTTCCCCGAATGTAGGGAAGGATTTATTTAGGTTGAAATCGAGTATTCAGGTTGAGAAACTTTTTCGATATTAAAGGTACGGATTCCTGCAGGCAGATTCCATTCAATTTCCTGCCCTTCCTGAAAACCGATCAGTGCAACCCCCAATGGGGAAAGAATGGAGAGTTTCTTGGCAGCTAAGTCGGCATCTTTGGGAAAGGTAAGGGTGAACTCTAGTTTTTTTCCACTGGTAATATCTGTGATGTGAAAGGTAGAGCCGAGTTGGATGACTTTATCAGAAATTTTCTTGTCGGCAACTATTTTGGCTCTACGGAGTTCAGATTGTAATACGCCCATTTCTTTGGTTCGTTCACTGGATGGAATTCTTTCCATCATGGATAAAAGGGCTTTTTCGTCTGATTGTTTAATGATAGGTACCATGAGTTAGGTAATTTATAAGTGAATTTTTTAAATAAATTGATAACAGCATTCCAAGTAGCTGAAATTTGAAAGTGTAAATTGGCGTTGAATTGAAGAATCCCAGATGCACATATGCCTGGGAAAGATTCCCCTGCTACGATAAATTGGTTGATTGCACTAGCAGGGGCTTACAGTACAAAGACTTTGCTGGGTGTTGATTTCAAAAAGTGCATAGAATTCCCTTGAAAAGCGCGTGAAAATTGAGACGATATGTTATTTAGGGAAATCATTCCATGCAAGTTACGAATAATAATCAACTTCGTGTAATTTGCATAACTCGTGGACCGTAAAAATAAAGAATGGAAATTGAAGGAGTTGTCATACGGAAAATTATTCATGTAGACATGGATGCATTTTATGCCTCGGTGGAACAGATGGATAATCCTGACCTGAAAGGGAAACCGGTGGCAGTGGGCGGTAATCGTGAGCGGGGCGTCGTGGCGGCAGCATCGTATGAGGCTAGAAAATACGGAGTGCGCTCGGCTATGTCTGGTAAAATGGCGGCGATGAAGTGTCCTCATTTGATTTTTGTCCGCCCACGATTTGAGCGCTACAAGGAACTTTCCATGCAAATCCGCGAAATTTTTTACGAATACACTGACTTGGTGGAACCACTGTCTTTGGATGAAGCATTTTTAGATGTGACGGTCAATAAAGTAAATAATCCATCCGCTACCTTGTTGGCTAAAGAAATCCGTCAACGGATCAAAGATGAAGTTGGTTTGAATGCCTCAGCAGGCATTTCGTACAATAAGTTTTTAGCCAAAACAGCCTCTGACATCAATAAACCCAATGGGCAGGCAGTCATCTTACCCAAGGATGCGGAGGCTTTTTTGGAAAAATTACCCATCGAACGATTTTATGGAGTGGGCAAGGTCACAGCTGAGAAAATGAATAAACTCGGCATTTACAATGGCTATGATCTTAAGCAGTATTCCCTCCAGTTTTTAACCAAAAAGTTTGGGAAGTCAGGGTTGCACTATTTCAATATTGTCAGAGGTATCCATCAAAGTGAGGTGCAGCCTAACCGCTTACGCAAATCCCTTTCTGCAGAAAATACCTTCGAACTAGACCTATCTTCGGCTTCTGATTGCTTGGGAGCTTTACAGGATGTGCTAGCGGAGGTAAAAAAACGCATGGAGCGAACAGGAATTAAGGGTCGTACTGTTACACTCAAAATCAAGTATTCTGATTTCACCATTCAGACCCGAAGCAAAACTTTTGAACAATACCTCGAAATGGATAAGATTTGGGAAACGGTGCAAGCTTTATTGGAACAAGAGGAATTAAAAATGCCTGTTCGCTTATTGGGGATTGGGCTATCCAATCTGAATATTGAAGAGGAGAAAATACTCTTCGGTAAGCAATTGCATTTTGAATTTGATGGATTTGAATAAGCTTTCAGGGGTTTACATTGGTCTTCTGAGAATTTTTCCAAAGTTTTAAACTTTGGAAAAGATGGTCCAGTGTTCGACTTTGAAGGGATAGGGAAAACAGGGATTTTAGCGAGAATCCTGGCAGGTTTTTAAAACCTGCCAGGATTGGTCTTCGAGTCATTTCTCTATTTTTACAAACCACTTTCAACCCGAAAGCACCATTCAGCAAAATTGATGCTGTGACCTGTGTTTTTTTTCTATTTTCGCAGGTATAAATCTGTCTTATGAAAAAGAAATATATGTTTTTCATGCTTCTCTGCTGTCTTTTGGCGTCTGGAAGCATTGTTGCGCAACAAGCCCCACAGTGGCTGCGCTACCCGTCCATTTCACCTGATGGACGATTGATCGCATTTACCTACAAAGGGGATATTTACACAGTACCTTCACAAGGAGGAAAAGCCGTACAATTAACCTTCCATGAGGCGCATGACTTTATGCCTGTGTGGAGCAAGGATGGTCAAAGCATTGCTTTTGCTTCCGATCGTTATGGTAATTTTGATGTGTACATCATGCCTGCACAAGGAGGAAATGCCACCCGTTTGACTTATCATTCTAACGATGAGATGCCATACAGCTTTTCTTCGGACGGTGCTCATGTGATTTTTGGAGGTGTTCGTCAGGATTTGGCAGAGCACAGACAATATCCGACGGGTTCGCAGCCTGAATTGTATAAAGTTCCTGTTAAAGGTGGGCGAATTGACCAAGTTTGGACCATTCCGGCAGAATATGTAGCTGTCTCCGAAGATGGCAGCAAAATGCTCTACCATGATAAAAAGGGTGGAGAAAATGAGTGGAGGAAAAAGCATCAATCCGGTATTGCCCGTGATATTTGGGTCTATGATCAAGGGAGCAATTCCCATCAAATGCTGACTACTTTCTATGGTGAAGACAGGAATCCTGTTTTTGCTCCTAATGGCAGTGATTTTTTCTACCTATCCGAGGAAAACGGCAACTTTAATGTTTGGAAAGCTTCTTTGGCCAACCCTGCCAATAAGCAAGCCTTGACTGATTTGAAAGACTTTCCAGTTCGCTTCCTGAGCATTGCCAAGGATGGCTTGATGAGTTTTTCTTATGATGGACATTTATATACCCTGAGAGAGGGTGGACAGCCTCAATTAGTGGAGGTATCCTTGACCACCCAGGCTATTAGCAATACCGATAGTTTTATTACCATCAACGGGGAAGTACGGGAAATGTCTTTGTCTCCGGATGGTAAAGAGATTGCCTTTATTTCCAGAGGTGAAGTTTTTGTTACCTCTGTGGATGGGGCTTTGACCAAGAGAATTACCACTACACCCGAAGCCGAGCGTTTTGTGCAGTTTGCACCAGATGGTAAGTCCATTATTTATGCAGCAGAGCGTGATGGCAAATGGGAGATTTTACAGACCAAGCGTGTGCGTGAAAAAGAAGAGCCTTTCTTCTTTGCAAGTACACTCTTGAATGAGGAAGTGTTGGTGTCCAAAGATGTGGACGTCTATCAACCAAAGTTATCTCCTGATGGAAAAAAATTGGCATACATTGAGAATCGTAAAAATTTAGTGGTCATGGACTTGGCTACAAAAACTAGCATCACCTTGATGGACGACACCCAATTGTACCATATGCAAGATGGAGATCAGTTTTTCTCTTGGAGTCCTGACAGCAAATGGCTATTAGCGGAATACAATCCAACCATGGCCAATGGTGAGATTGTGTTGTTGGATGTAACAGGTAAACGACCGATGGAAAATATCTCTCAAAATGGTTTCCGCGATTATAGACCTAAGTGGGTCAATGGAGGTAAGCAGATTATCTGGTTTTCCAACAGAGATGGTTTGAAGAGTTTGGCGACAAGTGGAGGTTCTCAAGCAGATGTGTACACGCTTTTCCTCACCAAAGAGGGCTTCGACAAATTTAACCTCAGCAAGGAGGATTACGATTTGATGAAGGAAATCGAAAAGGCAAACAAAAAAGGAGATGACAAGAAAGCTGATGATAAAAAAGAAGACAGTAAGAAAGTAGAGGACATTAAGATCGATTGGGATGAGTTGATTTATCGTAAAGTTAAATTGACCATTCACTCTTCTTCTTTAGGTGATGCGGTCTTAGATAAGGAAGGTGAGAAGCTATTTTACTTGGCCAGATTTGAAAAGGGTTTGAACTTATGGAGCACGGACTTGCGTACCAAAGAAACGAAAATGGAGTTGAAGTTGGATGCTGGTTTTGGGTCTATGGAATGGGATGCAGAGATGAAAAATCTCTACCTATTGGCGAGCGGGTCCATTGCCAAAATTACTAATAACGGAACAAAGAGAGATCCTATCAGAATTGCAGGTGAGATGACTTTGGATACCGATTTGGAGAGAAAGGCCATGTTTGACCATATCCGTATCCGTACCAAAGGTGCTTTCTACACACCGGATATGCATGGAGTAGATTGGGATGCCTTGGCAGATTCCTACGAAAAATACCTTCCACATATTGGCAATGGCTATGAGTTTGCGGAGATGGTTTCAGAGTTGATCGGGGAGCTGAATGTATCCCATGCAGGTGCCCGCTATTCTAGAAGAGTTTCCCAATCAGATGCGACAGCTAGTTTGGGAATATTTATGGATTACAAACACAGTGGCGATGGCATCAAAATCGTAGAAATTCTTCGTAATGGACCTTTGGACAAGGCTGGATTGGACCTAAGCCCTGGTATGATCATCGAAAAAATCGATGGTCAGGTAGTTTCGAAAGATCAGGATGTGGCCGTTTACTTGAATAGAAAAGCAGATAAGTTCACGTTACTAGATATCTTCAACCCACAGACCAATGCACGCAAGCAGGTGACGGTGAAGCCGGTTTCCTTGGGTGAGGAAAATCAGTTGTTATACAGAAGATGGGTACGCAAAAATCAAGAGGAAGTGGACAAACTATCGGATGGAAAATTGGGCTATGTGCATATCCCCGGCATGTCTGATGGACCTTTCCGAACTACCTATGAGGAGATGATGGGCAAGTATCATGACCGTGAAGGCGTGATTGTAGATACTCGTTTTAATGGTGGGGGAGACTTGGTGGCTGATTTGGCTATGTTCTTTACTGGAGAGAAATTCATCACCTACGCCGTAGAGGGTAGAGATGTAGGCTACGAACCAACTTTCCGTTGGACCAAACCAACCCTAGCCATGTTCAATGAAGCTAACTATTCCGATGGACATTGCTTTGCCTGTGGGTATACAGATTTACAGATTGGGAAAACCGTAGGTATGCCTACCCCAGGAACCTGTTCCTTTGCAGGTTGGGAGGCTTTGCCAAATGGTGCCCGTTGGGGTATTGTACCGATCTCTGCCAAAGACAAGCAAGGCAATTGGATGGAAAACAACGAAACCAAGCCACAGTTTGAGGTGAAAAATATGCCAGGCAAAATTGATCAAGGAATTGATCAGCAATTGGAAAAGGCTGTCGAGGAGTTGATGAAGGATGTGAAGTAAGTCTAAAAATTCAGCTATTTAAAGTTCGTAGTTAGCTAAGCCCGGCAGTTTTCAAAACCTGCCGGGTTTTTCTTTTTAGGGGGGGAAGAGAGCTAACTTTTCCAAAGTTTAGAACTTTGGAAAAGTTTGTTTGGGGGAAACTTCAGGAATACAAACAAAGTTTTTTACAAAAATTAGCAGGAATAGGTCTTCAAAGTATCCTTAAAAAATGCTTTTTGGAAGTTTTAGGCCAACTTTTAAGTCCTCAAACCCTAAATTTTTATTTTTTTTTGCGACAACCCATGTCAATCAACTAAAATACCCTGATCAGGGTATAGGAAAGGAAAAACAAAAGTGATATTTTGACATTGCAAAAAAAACGACCCCATAAACAAATGTCTATGGGGCCCTTTTAAATGTTTTCACAACGGAATAATCCTTATTGTGAATTGCTTCAAATTGGTAAAACGAATATAGGATATAAATTTTAAATTTTTGTAAAAGATATGAAAAAGATTTTGGGATTGGATTTGGGTACTACTTCAATTGGTTGGGCATTTATCAGAGAACCAGAAAAAGATGTGGTTGGAAGTGAAATTGTCGATATGGGAGTAAGGATAGTACCTCTTAGTTCTGATGAAGAAAATGATTTTGCAAAAGGCAATACTATTTCAATTAATGCTGATAGGACTCTAAAAAGAGGAGCCAGAAGAAATTTACAACGATTCAAGCAAAGGAGAAATGCACTTCTGGAAATCTTTAAAGATAAGAATTTGATCCCATCAAACTTTAAATATGCTGAGGATGGTCCATCTTCTACGTTTTCAACATTAAAACAAAGAGATAAAGCAGCGAAAGAAAAAATTGAGCTCGATGAATTAGTGAAAGTCCTTTTACAAATAAATAAAAAAAGAGGCTACAAAAGCAGTAGAAAGGCAAAGTCCGATGAGGATGAAGGATCGGCTATTGATAGCATGGTTATAGCTAAAGAGTTATATGAAAATGATCTAACACCTGGACAATGGGTATACGATGCATTGAAAAATGGAAAAAAGAATGTCCCTGATTTTTACAGATCTGACCTTCAAGAAGAATTCAAAAAAATTGTGAATTACCAATCTGAATTCTATCCAGATATTTTGAATTTTTCTTTTGTTGAAGATTGGATGGGAAAAGCTAGTAGTCCTACAAAGCAATATTTCAATAAAAAAGGAGTTCAATTAGCCGAAAATAAAGGTAAACGGGACGATAGAAGATTGCAAGAATATAAATGGAGAGCTGAAGCAGTAAAATCTAAAATTGATCTTTCTGAAATTGCATTCATTCTTTCGCAAATTAATTCTCAAATATCCAATTCTAGTGGCTATCTGGGGGCTATCAGTGACAGGAGTAAGGAGTTGTACTTTAAAAATCTAACAGTTGGTCAATATTTGTTTCAGCAAGTCCAAAAAAATCCCCATACAAGATTGAAAGGGCAGGTTTTTTATAGACAGGATTATTTGGATGAATTCGAAAAAATTTGGAGTGTACAATCAGGATTTCATCCTCAATTAAATGATGAAATTAAAAAGGAGATTAGGGATATTACTATTTTCTTTCAGCGTCGCCTTAAATCTCAAAAGCATTTGATTAGCAATTGTGAGTTTGAAGAACACAATAAGGTTGTACCAAAGTCACACCCCATCTTTCAGGAATTTAGGATATGGCAAAATCTCAATAATTTAACTTTACTAAAAAAAGACAATCTAAATGAAAAATATGAATTAGCATTAGAGGATAAAATTGCTTTGTCAAAAGAATTGGCTTTCAAAAGGGATTTACCCTTAAAAGATGCCTTGAGTATTTTAGGTTTAAAATCAAGTGAATGGGAACTCAATTTTACAAAAATAGAAGGCAACCGTACCAATCATGCTTTTTTTGAGGCATTTGCAAAAATAATTGAACTAGAAGATGGAGAACCTCTTGATTTGGGTAATCTGAAAGCTGACGATATTTTGGATCAGTTCTCTGAGGCCTTTTTAAGAATTGGCATAGATCCAGGGTTACTCCAAGTAAACAATGAAGTCGACGGACCAAATTATGAAAAACAGCCCTATATTCAATTTTGGCATTTATTGTATAGCTCTGAAGACGACCAGAAATTAAAGAAAAACTTAATAAAAAAGTTCGGTTTCAAACCAGAGCATGCAAAAATTTTGGCAAGTATTAGTCTTCAAGATGATCATGCATCCTTAAGTAGTAGGGCTATAAAAAGGATTTTACCTCACCTTCAATCCGGACTTATTTATGACAAAGCTTGTACTTATGCCGGATATAATCATTCGTCTTCTTTTACCACAGAAGAAAATGAAAAGAGAGCGTTGAGATCAGAGTTGGAATTATTAAAAAAGAATTCTTTGAGGAATCCTGTAGTAGAAAAGATTCTTAATCAGATGATTAATGTTGTAAATGCTATTATAAAAGATCCAAATCTAGGCAGACCTGATGAAATAAGAGTTGAAATGGCTCGGGAGCTAAAGGCAAATGCCGAGCAAAGGAAAAATATGACTTCCAATATTGCATCTGCGACAAGAGACCATGAAAAATATAGAGAAATACTCAAAAAGGAATTTGGGCTGAAAAGAGTTACTAAAAACGATTTGTTGCGTTACAAACTTTGGCTGGAAACAGATGGGATATCTCTTTACACTGGTAAGCCAATAGAGGCAAGTAAACTTTTTTCCAAGGAATATGACATCGAACATATTATTCCCAAAGCAAGATTATTTGATGATTCTTTTTCTAACAAGACTATTTGTGAAAGGCAACTAAATATTGATAAAGCGAATGTTACGGCATTTAGTTTTCTTCAAAATAAACTATCTGCTGATGAGTTTGAGCAGTACCAGTCTCGAGTAAAATCATTTTATGGAAAGTTGAGTAAGGCAAAAATTCAAAAACTATTAATGGCCAATGATAAAATACCCGAGGATTTTATAGCTCGACAGCTTCAAGAAACCCGCTATATCAGCAAAAAAGCGAAGGAAATACTTTTTGAGATTACAAGGAGAGTAACTGTTACAACTGGAATTATTACTGATAAGCTACGCGAGGATTGGGGTCTAGTAGAGATCATGAAGGAGCTGAATTGGGAAAAATATGATAAGTTAGGGTTGACCTACACAATTGAAGGGAAACATGGCGAAAGGTTGAATAAAATCAAAGATTGGAGTAAAAGAAATGATCATCGTCATCATGCTATGGATGCTCTTGCAGTGGCATTGACAAAACCAGCTTATATTCAGTATCTCAATAATCTAAATGCTAAAGGATTGAATGGTAAAAAAGGCACAGAGATTTTTGCAATAGAACAAAAGTATCTTAAAAGAGAAAATGGAAAACTTTGTTTTATTCCTCCAATCGAAAATATTAGAGTTGAGGCTAAAAAGCACCTTTCTAAGATTTTGATTTCTTATAAAGCAAAAAATAAAGTTGTTACAATTAATAAGAATAAAACGAAGAAGAGAGCAGGTTTCAATGAACAGATTGCCCTAACACCAAGAGGTCAGCTTCATAAGGAGACGGTGTACGGGAAGTCCTTTCATTATAGTACTAAGTTTGAGAAAATCGGAGCATCTTTTGATGTACAGAAAATTAATACCGTTGCAAAGAAGGAAGAAAGAGAAGCTCTATTGAAAAGGCTAGTAGAAAATGGAAATGATCCAAAAAAGGCATTTACGGGGAAGAACTCCTTGAGTAAAATGCCCATTTACTTGGACTTGGAAAGAAATATCAAGCTGCCTGAGAAAGTAAAGACAGTTGGACTGGAGGAAAATTACACCATCAGAAAAAATATTGATCCGGATTTGAAGGTGGATAAAATTATAGATGTTGGAGTAAAAAGAATTTTAGAAAACCGATTGGAAGAGTTTGGAGGTAATGCCAAGCTTGCATTTTCAAATCTTGACGAAAACCCTATTTGGCTCAACAAAGAGAAAGGTATATCCATTAAAAGAGTTAAAATTTCTGGAGTAAGCAATGTTGAATCATTGCATATCAAAAGAGATCATTTTGGATCGCCAATTTTAGATCAAAAAGGAAATGAAATACCTGTGGATTTTGTCAGTACGGGCAATAACCATCATGTTGCTATTTATGAGGATGAAAAGGGAAATCTTCAAGAGGAGGTAGTTTCCTTTTTTGAGGCTGTTGTTAGGCAGAATCAAGGCTTACCAATAATCAATAAAAACCACGCTTTAGGATGGAAATTCTTATTTACGCTTAAACAGAATGAGTACTTCATTTTTCCTTCTGATGATTTTGATCCTGAGGAAATAGACTTATTGGATGAAGAGAGTTTTCATTTGATTAGTCCAATTTTGTTTAGAGTGCAAAAGTTTGGAGAATTATCTAAGTCAGGATTTTGGTTTAGACACCACCTAGAAACACAATTAGAAAATAAGAAAGAATTGAAAGGTGTTACTTATATAGATATTTACAGCAAAGAAGTACTAAAGAAAATCATAAAAGTAAGATTGAATCATTTAGGGAAGATTATTCAAATAGGAGAGTACTAAAGAATGGAACCAGGTCAATCCTACCATATCTACAACCACGCCAATGGAATGGAGAATATCTTTCGTGAAGAAGAAAATTATAGGTTCTTTTTGCAACAGTATAAAAATTATTTGGGTGATGTTGTGGATACTTATGCCTTTTGCCTGATGCCAAATCATTTCCATTTATTGGTGGGGGTGAAGCAGACTCCAGATCTGACAGGTTTTAGAAACCTGTCAGGTCTTTAAATTCAGAACAACATGATCAAAAGAACCCTCTTCTTCGGTAATCCTGCCTACCTCAGCACCAAAAACGAGCAGCTGCACATCAGTTTTCCGGAGGCTGAAAAAGCAGATAGGACTGTCCCTATTGAAGACTTGGGGATGATTGTATTGGAGAACCAGCAGATTACCATTACCAATGGATTGTTAGCAAAGTTGACCGATAGAAAAGTAGCTGTTGTGTCCTGTAATGCTCAACATTTACCCGAAGGCTTATTACTTCCCATGCAGGGGCATACCGAGCAAACGGAGCGTGTCCGTTACCAGTTGGAAGCTTCTCAACCACTCAAAAAAAACCTTTGGCAGCAAACAGTGATTGCTAAAATCAAAAATCAACATGCGCTTTTGCTAGAAAAGGGGAAAGAGTCAAAGCGTATGGAGTACCTCTACAAAAATGTCAATTCAGGAGATTCTGGAAATCATGAGGCACAAGCGGCTGCTATTTATTGGCAGGAACTCTTTGATATTCCCGATTTCAATCGGGGACAGGCAGGAATTCCCCCCAATAATTTATTGAATTATGGCTATGCCATTTTGAGGGCAGTGGTAGCACGGGCCTTAGTTTCCTCGGGAATGTTGCCGGGTGTAGGAATTTGGCATCGGAATAAATACAATGCTTATTGCTTGGCGGATGATATTATGGAACCGTATCGACCTTATGTTGATTTGGTGGTAGCACACATCGTAGAAACCCAAGATGAGTATGCAGAATTGACCACAGTATTAAAAAAGGAGCTGTTGAGCATTCCTGCCTTGGATGTCAAGATAGATGGACAAAAAAGCCCTTTGATGGTAGCAGCCTCTCGGACCACATCTTCCTTGTTTGAGTGTTTTGCTGGAATCAGTAGAAAAATCATTTACCCGGAATATGGATGAGAAATATTTTTCAAGACTTAATCAATACAGGAGTTTGTGGGTCTTAGTCTTTTTTGACCTCCCCACGGAAACCCGCAAGGATAGAAAAATTGCTACTTCTTTCCGGAAAAAACTCTTGGATGATGGTTTTGGAATGTTTCAGTTTTCCATTTATATGCGCTTTTGTGCCAGCCGTGAAAATGCGGATGTCCATATCAAGCGAACCAAAAAAAATCTCCCACCCAAAGGAAAAGTGGGGATTATGTCCATAACCGATAAACAGTTTGGGATGATGGAGGTATTTTTTGGTACGAGCAAGCAAGAGACAGAGCCGCCTTCTCAGCAGTTGGAGTTATTTTGAATGTTTGTGAAACTCTTCCAAATTGGCGGATAAGACCTGTCAGGTTTTTAAAACCTGACAGGTCTATTACCCCATAATCTAATTTAATACTATTTTTAATTTTCTATTTTAGCCCATAAAAAACAGCATACCAGCCACTTAACGTGGGGTATGCTGTGATTTCCTTAGGAAGATACCAATTTGAAAGCAATTCACAACTCAAAATCTTTGAGAAAAACCGATTCTCCCGCTGTGATTTCCTTAGGAAGATACCAATTTGAAAGCAATTCACAACTTCTAAGGTGGATCGGCATCCCACACATATGCTGTGATTTCCTTAGGAAGATACCAATTTGAAAGCAATTCACAACAACCAATTGATCTGTCTTGAATTTGTAGGAGCTGTGATTTCCTTAGGAAGATACCAATTTGAAAGCAATTCACAACGGGTTGCCGATAACGTTTTGCTGCTTGGCGCTGTGATTTCCTTAGGAAGATACCAATTTGAAAGCAATTCACAACAAGCAATCGTCTTTTCTCGTTGCTTGCTTGGCTGTGATTTCCTTAGGAAGATACCAATTTGAAAGCAATTCACAACAAGCAATCGTCTTTTCTCGTTGCTTGCTTGGCTGTGATTTCCTTAGGAAGATACCAATTTGAAAGCAATTCACAACTATAGACGACTTTGACCAAATAGTTAAGTCGCTGTGATTTCCTTAGGAAGATACCAATTTGAAAGCAATTCACAACGACCTCTCCCAGCCGGGAAGATACTTTCTTGGCTGTGATTTCCTTAGGAAGATACCAATTTGAAAGCAATTCACAACCATTGATCAGCACATCCCACAAGGCAGGAGCTGTGATTTCCTTAGGAAGATACCAATTTGAAAGCAATTCACAACTATTCGGTAAATATTATCTAACACTACTGTGCTGTGATTTCCTTAGGAAGATACCAATTTGAAAGCAATTCACAACTTTGATTAATCGCAACCAATGGTCTAGAGAGCTGTGATTTCCTTAGGAAGATACCAATTTGAAAGCAATTCACAACTAATATTGTGAGAGGGTTGAAATTCACCTGGCTGTGATTTCCTTAGGAAGATACCAATTTGAAAGCAATTCACAACAAGTTTCTAGGTAATTGCGCAAGCGTTGAAGCTGTGATTTCCTTAGGAAGATACCAATTTGAAAGCAATTCACAACTTATAAATTTGTGGGATTTGTTTTTGAAGCGCTGTGATTTCCTTAGGAAGATACCAATTTGAAAGCAATTCACAACAGCTACCGGTATTGGCTTGCTAGTCATCGCGCTGTGATTTCCTTAGGAAGATACCAATTTGAAAGCAATTCACAACCAGGAAGAAGTGAATATAATTTACCTGTGTGCTGTGATTTCCTTAGGAAGATACCAATTTGAAAGCAATTCACAACTATCCATCCGCTATTTTTTCACTTCCATTAGCTGTGATTTCCTTAGGAAGATACCAATTTGAAAGCAATTCACAACCAATATTTAGTTCTTCATTATAGGGAACATGCTGTGATTTCCTTAGGAAGATACCAATTTGAAAGCAATTCACAACAGCTGACATCTAATATTTCATCCTCAAACAGCTGTGATTTCCTTAGGAAGATACCAATTTGAAAGCAATTCACAACACCCTCCAGGGAGAGGGGGCCCGGGAGTGAGCTGTGATTTCCTTAGGAAGATACCAATTTGAAAGCAATTCACAACTGCAAAGTTGAGTTTGATTTTAGAGCCTTTGCTGTGATTTCCTTAGGAAGATACCAATTTGAAAGCAATTCACAACTGGGCAAGCTCGTCAAGCGCTGTACGTCTTGCTGTGATTTCCTTAGGAAGATACCAATTTGAAAGCAATTCACAACCAGGTTCGGGCAACATCGTAAACCACCTACGCTGTGATTTCCTTAGGAAGATACCAATTTGAAAGCAATTCACAACTGGAACCAATATGTGAGCAACTTCTAAATTGCTGTGATTTCCTTAGGAAGATACCAATTTGAAAGCAATTCACAACGGTGCACCAGAAGGCTGTGTCTGCATCGCTGCTGTGATTTCCTTAGGAAGATACCAATTTGAAAGCAATTCACAACAGAATGGCAAGCTTTGTTGGTAGGTCTATCGCTGTGATTTCCTTAGGAAGATACCAATTTGAAAGCAATTCACAACAAACCGGGTATTGGTTAGCCTTCTGGCACGGCTGTGATTTCCTTAGGAAGATACCAATTTGAAAGCAATTCACAACTGAAAAACGTAGCCTAAATCAGGAATAGCAGCTGTGATTTCCTTAGGAAGATACCAATTTGAAAGCAATTCACAACTTTTAAGCACCGTTCCCACAGAATTGGGGGGCTGTGATTTCCTTAGGAAGATACCAATTTGAAAGCAATTCACAACCTGCATTCCTGCAATTATCCTAATCATTCAGCTGTGATTTCCTTAGGAAGATACCAATTTGAAAGCAATTCACAACTCTGCTTTTTGTTGAGGACTGAAAGTGCAAGCTGTGATTTCCTTAGGAAGATACCAATTTGAAAGCAATTCACAACAAAAAGCTTCACGCAATATCCAAACTTCTCGCTGTGATTTCCTTAGGAAGATACCAATTTGAAAGCAATTCACAACGCTTTTCTTTATTCAAAACAATTGCGAGATGCTGTGATTTCCTTAGGAAGATACCAATTTGAAAGCAATTCACAACAGAGAGGAACGTCAGGGTATGGTAGCGGATAGCTGTGATTTCCTTAGGAAGATACCAATTTGAAAGCAATTCACAACGTAGGATTACGGGAGGTGAGGGTGGTCAAGGCTGTGATTTCCTTAGGAAGATACCAATTTGAAAGCAATTCACAACTATTTGATAAGGATTTATACAACTATCACCGCTGTGATTTCCTTAGGAAGATACCAATTTGAAAGCAATTCACAACAGGCCTTCCACCAAACAATGTGGTTTTTCGCTGTGATTTCCTTAGGAAGATACCAATTTGAAAGCAATTCACAACGGATGATCAGGCGTAAGCCAATGGGCCTTGGCTGTGATTTCCTTAGGAAGATACCAATTTATTCACTGTTGTGTTTGTTTTCAGCGGAGTTCATATACCTCCCGTTGGTCGTGGCGAAAGCAAGATTCAGTTAGGACTTCTAATTTCAGTTGGATATTTTTTGTCTAGTATCTCATGTCTATTAAGGAAGAAACCAATTTATTCACTGATTAAATAAATTTCAGCGGAGCTCATATACCTCCCGTTGGTCGGGGCGAAAGCAAGATTCAGTTAGGACTTCTGATTTCAGTTGGATGTTTTTTGTCTAGCATCTAGTGTCTAGCGTCTCATGTCTATTAAAGAAGATACCAATTTATTCACTGATTTAATAATTTTCAGCGGAGTTCATATACCTCCCGTTGGTCGGGGCGAAAGCAAGATTCAGTTCAGACTTCTAATTTCAGTTGGATATTTTTTGTCTTGTATCTCGTTTCTAGCATCTCATGTCTATTAAGGAGGAAACCAATTTATTTACTGATTTAATAATTTTCAGCGGAGTTCATATACCTCCCGCTGGTCGGTGCGAAAGCAAGATTCATTTCAGACTTCTGATTTCAGTTGGATATTTTTTGTCTTGTATCTCGTTTCTAGCATCTCATGTCTATTAAGGAAGATACCAATTTATTCACTGATTTAATAATTTTCAGCGGTGATCATATACCTCCCGCTGGTCGGGGCGAAAGCAAGATTCAGTTAGGACTTCTGATTTCAGTTGGATATTTTTTGTCTATTATCTCGTTTCTAGCATCTCATGTCTATTAAGGAGGAAACCAATTTATTTACTGATTGAATAATTTTCAGCAGAGTTCATATACCTCCCGTTGGTCGGGGCGAAAGCAAGATTCAGTTACGACTTATGATTTCAGTTGGATACTTTTTGTCTATTATCTAGTGTTTAGCGTCTCATGTCTATTAAGGAGGAAACCAATTTATTTACTGATTAAATAATTTTCAGCGGAGTTCATATACCTCCCGTTGGTCGGTGCGAAAGCAAGATTCAGTTTATTTTAGTTGTAAATCTTGTTACTTATTTTTGTAGTAAGTCTAAAACAGACTGGTAAGGTTTGGCCAACACCTAGTGGATGTACGGGGGCGAAACCGTTGTTAGATGTTAGTTTTAGATTAATCCACCTGATGCCCTGCTCCTTTGGAAAGTAGGGCATTTTGTTAATTACTGAATTAAGCTTTTTCCAGCTCTATTGCTACTATAAAGAACAGTTAAATTTATTTGTTTATATTTGTATTGAAGTAGAAGGGGGGAGCAACCGTAAGCCTTGAGAGCGGTGGGGCCAAGTTTAGCGGGCTAGTCTTCTACTTAAGCTCTCTAACCATCCTCTGGGGTGGTTTTTTTTATAAACTTTCGCCTGACATTTATCGTGAATATCACTTGAGTTGGGAAGGGTGGAGTAACCGTCAGCCTAGGAGTGGAGGGACCAAGTTCAGCTAATCCTTTCCCAACTAAACTCCTATTTATTAATACCTGTCTTTCGTAGATGAAAAGCCATGAATCGTCAAAAAAACATATAAACCACTTGATAACTTTATCAGTTCCTCCGATTTCTAAGTGAATCTACATACCGAAACTCCTAATTGAATCTCATTTTGTTAATTTATGTATATTTACATAAGTTTATACTGCGCTGTAAGGCTGGCCAACACCTAGGGGATGTACGGGGGCGAAATCGTTGCTTAGGATGTGCAGAATGAATTAATCCTCATAGACGCTGTTCTCAACAAGAACAGCGTTTTTTGTAGCCGATACTTGAAAATGTAATCGGTACTTACTTACAATGACAGATTTAATATGCATTGATACTTAGGACTAAATGTTAATTTTTATATTTCAGATAATTCTCTTTGATGTCATTAAATCGTAGTATTAAGTTTCTAACTTTCTGAGTTGAAATTTTAATTTTCTGGAACTCAAATAAGATAGTTTTGTTAATTTAATTGAGGTAGAAGGGGGGAGCAACCGTAAGCCTTGAGAGCGGTGGGGCCAAGTTTCGCGGGCTACTCTTCTACTTAAGCTCTCTTAGCCATCTTGTTTGATGGCTATTTTTTTTGTTTCCTTGATTACTATCCAGAGGATATGCCTATTATTTTTTCAAATTCCTAATGTTTCTCCCATACATGAGACAATCAATGTGCTACTAAATCTGATCCATGATTTAAACTATCATAGCCATCCACCCAAAAACAGCCCCCAAAACTCCACCCACAACTACTTCAGATACCTGATGACGCTGGGTATAAACTCGGGACCAAGCTGTCAAGAAAGCAAAGGTTAGTAAGGCTAACCATGAAAAGCTGATTAAATTCAACACGCTAAAACAGATGTAAAAGATAATAGCAGCGTGAAGGGAGGATTTGAGATAGAAATTGACACCGTAGGAGACGACCAAAAGGACCGTGAAAATCAGCGTTTGAATACTGACTTCTCGAGGTAAGCCCGACACATATATCAGCACTTGAATGCAAACAAACAAGAGGAGTAAAAAAGGATAAAAACCTTTCCGCTGTTCCCGCTGGGACACATCAAAGTTGGTGTAACTCCCTTTTTTGACTTTGTAATAATTGTGAACAATAATCGGAACAGTCACTACTCCGATGACCATACCAGACAATAACATGGCCTCTTGGGTACTGAGTTTAGTAAAGGCCATAAACATCACGTATAAGGGACCCACCAGCAGTGGGTGACCAATCACTGAAAAAAAACGTGCAATTTTTTCCATAACGCTGTCAAATACTGCAATCCAATACCGTTTGATGCTTCGTATATAAGGTTGGCTGGAATTTTTTAGATAAATGGTTAGACATTTTTTTGAACAAAGGGTGGCTGTTGCGGGGTCACCCTTTTATATAGGGATAGGTTTCTTCGGCCATTTTAGCATAGCCTATATCCGAGGGATGAATGCCATCACTTGCGAAGAATTCGTCCGTAAAACCGGTTTTCCAATCGTGAAAGTATAGTTTATCCAGTTCCTGACTGAGGCGTTTGATTTCTTTGTTTAAAATGTAACGGTGAATTCCCAAGAAAAAACGCAATATCGATGGAATAGCAGGAAAGTGGTTGACAGGAGGAATGGCAGGTATGAATACCAACCGAGTAGCTTGCTGCTGCTCAAAGAGTTTGATGAATGATTTTAATTCATTTCTAAACTTACCGGGAGGGGTAAACTTGAAACAGTCATTGGCACCGATTAAAATTATTACCTGATCAAAGGAAGCTGGAATATCGGGCTTGGCATGATTGAGTAGGCGCACCAAGCCTTTGGCTTTGAGTCCATTTTTGCCCAAGTTAAGCACCTGAAATTCTCTTTTTCCGACTTCAAAAAGACGTGCCGCAAAACTGCTTTCCGGACTGCTGGCTCCCACTCCTGCGGCCGTAGACTCACCTATGACCAATACACGCTTAGATGTGTGTGCGGCTTCCAGATTCAAAAAGGAACTGTGTTGAGGAAGCCGTTGTACTTCTTGTCTTAATTTTTTCCCTTTCCAATAAAGCAAGGGGAAAAAGGGTAGGAGGAGGAGTAATTCGAAACTATAAATCAGACGATTCATCATGATAGGCTATATAAAACAAGAGGAGGGATTACCCTCCTGATTTTTTGGCTTTGTACCCTTCCTTGAGTAGGAAATCCAACACCTTATCCCGCAGATCTCCCTGCAGGAGGATTTCCCCATCTTTGGCAGAACCTCCTACACCACATTTGTTTTTCAATAATTTACCCAAGGTCTGTAAGTCCTCCTCGCTTCCGATAAATCCGGTAATCAAGGTTACCTGCTTGCCAGCCCTGGCTTTTTTATCCAGCTGTACTTTCAATTGTTGTTGGGAGGGGGCTAAGGTTTCTACGTCCTCATTTCCCAGAAGGTTAAATTCAAAATCATCCGCAGTGGAATAGACCACTCCGTCACGTTTTTTCCAATCGTTATTTTTCTTTTTACTCATCTTACTTTTTAGCTTTCATGGTCCATACGGGCCTTTTAGCAGAGTTGACTACATCTTCGGCAATGCTTCCGGTCAATAAATGTAAAAATCCGGTTCGTCCCGTAGTAGCCATGGCAATCATGTCTGCTTGAATGTCCTCAGCATAATCCACAATTCCTTCCTCCTCAGAAGGAGCGTTATAGATTTTCTTAGAGCTTGGCTTCAGGTCAAATGCCTTAATGAAAGCTTCCATTTTCTCCATAGATGTCCTGCTATGTTCAAACATACTTGGGGTGTTGATTTTCACCAAATGTAATTCTCCGTCGATAATTTCGATGGATGTTTTGAGTCTTGCGACCACATTGGCGGGCACTTCATTGAAATCAGAAGCAAATACAATCTTATGGATATCTGATGGAGCTATTTCTGATTTGATTGTGATGACAGGGCAGGAGGCATTGCGAACTACTTTCTCTGTGTTGGATCCGATCAGGACTTCTTCCAAGCCAGAGGAACCCTTGCTTCCCATCACCACGAGGTCCGCATCAATCTCCAAGATTTCTTTAGAAATACCCGCAAAAGGATTGCCGAATACCATCTTGGTTTCAAAGTTGAAGCCAGCATCTTTAAATTCCTCTTCCAGCTCTTTCATCTGCTTTTTACGCTTCTCGATCAGCTCGATCATAAAAATATTGGCTGTTTCATTGCTCATGGCACCAGCTTCTCCAAAAGAGCTGAAACTTGTCGGAGTTGGTAATTCAATCACATGTAGCAATTCCAGTTTATTCTTAGTTTTTTTGGCTAATTCAGCAGCAAAATTCAATGCATAGTTAGCTTCTTTTGAAAAATCGTAAGGAACAAGAATAGTTTTCATAGGGGTTTATGTTTTTTACATTGGAAAATACGAAAAATCCCCAAAAACAAAGAATTGTGGCCAATTTATTTGAAAAGGTAAAGCCCCAACCCAAATCCTAATACCCAAAGAAAGGTGGAAATAGCCATTTTTTTCAGAAAAGGGTCAATCTTTTCCGCTTCTCGCTCCCGTTGAATTCCTGTCCCAACAGCAAGCATGATAGGCAAAGCGATCAAGGCGCCAAGTGCTCCCCAAGCCTCATGCATCCAGGCAAAGGCCAGCAATAATGCGTTTCCTCCCAAGATGAGTATCCAATTATATAAAACAGCATTTTCCCTACCAATGCGGACAGGAATGGAGCGTTTTCCTGCTTTGGTATCTGATGCAATATCCCGGATATTGTTAATATTTAAAACAGCCGTGCTAAAGAGACCCAAAGAAATTGCAGGCAACCAAACACCTATTTCAAGCGTGAGATTGTGAAGGAAAAAGGTACCTAACACTCCAAGTAATCCAAAGAAAATGAACACAGAAATGTCTCCCAGGCCAATGTATCCGTAAGGATTGGAACCAGAGGTGTAAGTGATAGCAGCATATATGGCAGCTACACCTAAGCCTACAAATAACAAAATCAATTGCCAGCTTTGCAGAGCAACGAAGAGGAGGAAAATACCTGAAATAAATGAACAAACGCCACAGATAATCATGGCACGCTTCATTTCAGCAAGGGAAATAATTCCTGATTGAACAGCACGTACAGGACCTTCTCTTTCTGCGCTATCAGCTCCATGAACTGAATCCCCATAATCGTTGGCAAGATTGGAGAGCACTTGCAGGAATATGGTGGTCAAGGAAGCTAAAATCAAAACTCCCCAATACATATCGCCAAAGTAGGAAGCTAGGATACTCCCTAGGAAAATACTGGATAAAGCTAAAGGTAGGGTGCGTAAGCGAAAGGCATGAAGCCAAGCTTGTTTTTTACTGGTAAGTGCTGTTTCCACAAGTACGGCGGATCGATAAAATTATTCCATCTTGGATACTAACAAGGAGTAACCAAGATGGAAACAAATGACAGAATTTAAGCCTTGATCAATTCCAAAATTTGATTGTCCATTGGCTTCACTGAAGAAGGGAAGAACTTTACCAATTCTCCTTTTTCGTTGATAAAGTATTTACAGAAATTCCAAGAAGGTTCTTTATCATTCCATCCATTCAAGTCTTTGTCGGAAAGCCATCTGTATAGGGGATGCTTGTCAGCACCTTTGACGGATATTTTATCCATCATAGTAAAGGTTACCCCAAACTTAGAAGAACAAAATTCTTTGATTTGTTCGTTGGTCCCAGGCTCCTGACCACCAAAGTTATTAGCCGGGAATCCCAAAATAGTTACTTGGTCTCCATATTGCTCATGCAATTTTTGAAGATCTTCGTATTGTGGCGTGTATCCGCAACGGGAAGCTACGTTTACCAGTAATAGTTTTTTGCCTTGGAACTGAGAGAAATCAACCTCATCGCCATTGATGTTTTTCATTTTGAAATCGTAAATAGTCTTTTCCATGAGCAATTGGTCTAGTGTAGAGATGGTTTCAGGATTTTGCTTTTGCACACTGGAAGTGCAGGCAAAAATGATTAGTGCAGAAAATAGCAGTAGTTTGTTCATATTACATTCGGTCTGGAACTTTTATACCTAATAACTCCATACCGCGTTTGATTGTTTGTGCGGTTTGGAAGGATAAAGCGATACGGAAGGATTGAATGGATTTTTCCTGTTCATTGAAAATTGGAAGTTCGGCATAGAAGCGATTATACTCCTTGGCCAAATCAAAAAGATACTGTGCCAAGATTGCCGGGGAGTAATCCTCTGCTGCCTGGGTTAATTTCTTTTCGAAGTCATGGAGAATGATGATCAAATCGCGCTCTGCATCTTGGATGGCTGTAAGAGCAGCGAAGGCCTCCGTGTCATAAGAAACGCCAATTTGAGAAGCTTTTCTCAATATAGAGGCAATCCTTGCATGGGAATATTGAATAAATGGACCTGTATTTCCTTGGAATTCGATGGATTCTTGAGGGTTGAACAACATGCGTTTTTTCGGATCCACCTTCAAAAGGAAATATTTCAATGCCCCTAATCCTAGGGTTTCATACAGTTCAGCTGCTTGTTCTTCGGTAAATCCGTCGATTTTTCCCAATTCCTTGGTATGACTTTCTGCTGTATCAATCATTTCCTGTATCAAATCGTCGGCATCCACCACAGTTCCTTCGCGGGATTTCATTTTTCCCGTGGGCAGGTCCACCATGCCGTACGAAAGATGATACAAGCCTTCTCCGTAAGAACGACCTAATTTCCGCATGATTTTGAACAACACATCAAAATGATAATCTTGTTCATTCCCTACCACATACACTGATTTATCGATTTGGAAATCATGATACTTTAAGTCTGCCGTACCCATATCTTGGGTGATGTATACAGAGGTGCCATCGGCACGAAGAACCAGTTTTTCATCCAAACCTTCGTCTGTGAGGTCTACCCACACAGAGCCATTTTCTTTTTTGAAGAAAACGCCTTTGGACAAACCTTCTTCTACAATGTCTTTACCCAAAAGATAGGTATCGGACTCGTAGTAAAACTTGTCAAAATTCACTCCCATTTTTTGGTAGGTAGCATTGAAGCCTTCATACACCCATCCATTCATCAGTTTCCATAAGCCAACGACTTCTGAATCACCGTTTTCCCATAGCCGCAACATCTCCTGAGCCTCAAGCATCCAAGGAGCAGATTTTTTGGCTTCCTCCTCACTTATGCCTTGTTCTACAAGTTCTGATATTTGGGTTTTATAAGCTTTATCAAACAATACATAATATTTGCCTGCTAAGTGATCACCTTTTAAGCCACTGCTAGTGGGGGTTTCTCCATTGCCCAAGTGCTTGTAGGCAACCATAGACTTACAGATATGAATGCCGCGGTCATTGACAAGGTTAGCTTTAATTACTTCGTATCCGGTAGCCTTCATAATTTCAGCCACGGAATACCCCAGGAAGTTATTGCGTAGGTGCCCAAGGTGTAAGGGCTTATTAGTATTCGGGCTACTGTACTCCACCATGACCTTTTTGCCATTGCCAGGTAGTTGTCCGATTTGTGGCTTACTCATTAGTCCTTGGAAAATATCCAACCAAGATGCTTGATTGACCACCAAATTCAAGAAACCTTTCACCACATTATAGGCACTTACTGCTTCACTTGCATTGACCAAATAATCTCCGATAGCCTTTGCAGAAGCTTCCGGATTCAATTTGGTTACTTTGAGGTACGGGAAGACAACGAAGGTATAACTACCTTCAAATTCTTTTCGGGTAGGTTGCAATTGTAAATCTTCAACTGCTACCTCGTGGTTGAATAGTTCGGCAAAAGCCTGTTGAATGGATGACAGTATTCCTTGTTCTAAGCTCATAGGTTTTAAAAGTGTTCGACGAGTGACTTGGTGGTGGCTTCCAAAATGTCAAATGCATTTTCAGCCATCAGGTTTTCAGTGTCCAAAGTTGGGTTAACTTCCACAATTTCCCAACAACAGACCCGCTTATCTTTGATCAATTCTGCATTTAGATGGAGCGCTTCTTCTACTGTAAGACCATTAGGAACGGGAGTTCCAGTACCCACAGATATAGAAGAGTCTAGGCTATCCACATCAAAAGAGATGTAGATTTGGTCACAATCCTTTAATAATTCCAAAGCTTCTTGAGCTATTTGTGTGACGCCTTTTGTTCTTACTTCTTCCGTTTGGAAGTTTTTGATGCCATATTTTTCAATCAGATAATCTTCGGGTTCCTCTGTGTCCCTGACAGATATAAAAACAATATCTTTTGGTTTTACTTTAGGGAAATCCCCTCCGATAACTTTGATTTTGTTCCAAAATAGCAAAGTGTCTTCCGATGGTTCATTGACTTGACAGGCTAAGTTGTCTGTCTGAATACACATAGCTAATGGCATTCCGTGCATATTCCCTGAAGGAGTTGTAAAAGGAGTGTGTAAGTCCGCATGCGCGTCAATCCAGATGACACCTAAGCGTTTTTCTGGATGAGCAGCTTTGATGCCCATAATCGTGCCTGCCGCGGTGGAATGGTCTCCCGCCAAAATGATGGGAAACATTTTCTCTAACCGTAAGGTCTCGATGGTGCTGTACACATTTTTCAATACATGATATACCCCGTCGATGTATTTGGCATGGGGATACTTATTTCCTTTGAATAGAAAGTTATTGGCATCCTGTACATGAACAGGCTCAAACTTTGTAAAGAAGTCGGATGTTTTGTCCAAACTTGCAATTTTCAGGGCATCAATGCCCATACTGGCACCACGAGTACCGGCGGCAATTTCAGAGCGTACTTCTACCAATTTTATATTTCTCATCACAAAAATTCTGGGTTTATTTCAATTGAATCGCGCAAAAATAGCGAAAATACCCCAATTACCCAGATTTTGGCAGGGATTTCACGCTTCAAAATCTTCTATATTTGTAAGTATGAAAAGTCGTGGCTTCATCGGTTGGTTGTTGTATTTGTGTTTTGGTACGGCATTGGCTCAAACTACTGTAGGTGATATCGTGCCTTTTGTGACCACCTCAGAAGAAGTCATGCAGGTAATGTTTGAATTGGCGGGTATTCAGGAGGGGGATGTATTATTGGATTTGGGTTCGGGAGATGGGAGGATTCCCATTGCTGCGTCCAAACGGTTTGGCATCAAAAGTTTAGGAGTAGAAATCGATTCTGAACTCGTCCAATTGGCAGATTCCTTGGCCAAAGAAGCTAGAGTTGACGATTTAGTCAAGTTTTACCAAGGAGATCTTTTTGCATTTGACTTTAATCAGGCGAGTATCTTGATTATCTATCTATTTCCCGATATCAATGAAAAATTACTACCAAAGATTCAGGCTATGCCCAAAGGCTCCAGAATTATTTCTCATCAATACCCCATAGGAGACTGGGAGCCTTTACGAACTGTAGAAGTTATTACCCTTGATGGTAAAGTACAGCGTCTGATGTACTGGGAAGTGGAATAGGGCTTTAAATTTGATTAATTTCTCCTACCACCGCCGCCACCTTGTTGACTGCGGTAGATTTGTCTAGTAAATTCTCTGTTGACTCCACTGAGTTGGACCGCTTGCTTGGGGCTGATGACTTTGGTGATGGATTCCATAAAGGTTACTTCCAAATCCAGCATCTTTTGTTGATGGTTGAGTCTTTTTTGAATAATGTCTTTTGCCTGAGCATCTGACATATTATCCATAGAAGTTCGATTCAGCGAAACCAATGTTTCCATGATGGCAGATCGTTGCTCATTGTATTGATTGAATAATGGCCAGAATTTTTCTGCTTGCTCGGGTCTGAGATCCAATCGATTGGTGATAAATGCAATTCTAGCTGATTCCAATTTTTCACGGTCATAGCTGCGTTGCTCTTGGCGTTGAGCAAACCCATCTAAACTCATCAGGATGAAAAAGGAAGTTAGTAGTAAGTATGGGGCGATTTTCATAGTAGTATCAATTAAAACCAAAATTCATCCAACTCATCATCATCATCATCGGAATAATCCATGAAATCCCATTCACTGGCAATTAAATCATCTAACAATTGATTAGGGTTATCACTAAGGTTGAGAATGTCCTCTGCTTCCCAATATCCAGCGTTGATGTAGAAATTGATTTCAGCGGATAGGTTATTTTTTAGCTGATCTGATGGTAATTCCGATTGATTCCAAAAGAAAATCCCCATAAGTACCATGGCGGCGCTTAAGCTAGCAGCTAACCAAAGGCTTCTCACTTTTGTGGCAGATTGTTTTCTTCGCTGGAAAATTTTATCTGGCAATTGATCGAAGTAACCCTCTGGGGCTCGATGAAAATTGGTATGTGGTTGTTTTGGTAACATAATTTGATTATTAGACTCTGAAAATGGCTTGAGGTTTATTCATTTGTCAGAATTGATTCAATTTTTTTTACGGCATGATGATAAGAAGCCTTTAAAGCACCTACGGAAGTGTCGGTGATTTTTGAAATCTCTTCATAGCTAAGGTCTTCATAATATTTTAAATTGAACACCAATCGCTGTTTTTCAGGGATTTTAAGCAGGGCTTTTTGGAGTTTCAAAGTAATTTCGTCGGCAGATATAGCAGTCGATTGGTCCAGATAGTTTTCCAATACCTCCAAATGATCTTCTACAGGAAAAAAAAATCGCTTTTTTTTACTTTCTAAGAAAGTTAGACTTTCATTGACAGCAATTCTGTACAACCAAGTGAACAAACTGGAGTTATGTTGGAATTTATGAATATTCCTGAATGCTTTGATGAATGTGTTTTGGGTAATATCATCCGCATCTTCGTGGATTAAAACCATTTTACGGGCTATCCCATAGACACGTCTCTGATAGGTTTCAATAAGTAAGCGAAACCCTTTTTCCTTGGTGGAAGGGTCTTGTATTAGCTTTAAAAGGTCTAAATCAGTTATTGACAACATTCAAACGTTTGACTTGGGGAAATTAGAAAAGTTTAATGATGGATGCGAATTTATTTTGTAGCCTATGGAGAATGGGCGGTATATAAGTATGTTTGTGTATCATAATCGAAGACTTATGAAGTATGTAGGAATATGGATTGTACTGGTTAGTTTGGTTTCTTGTAGTCCAAGAGGTCAGATTTTAGCTTTGAATAAGGTGGATGTTCAACCATTCATAGACCTCAGGATCCAAGAGTCCATTATGTTGAGTTTTCCGCAAAATTTATCTCCGACAGATTTTAAAGCTGTCAGAGAATCCATGATTACAGGAGTTCGGATGAGGGGGTTTCAGGATATTTTGGATATTGACGAACATGATTTTGATTTAAAAGCAGCGCAGATCAATGACTTTTCTTTGGAGCGGAACATACAGCGATTGCACGATAACTTGGGGGTAAGTTATTTTTTGGATATGCAGGTAGTCAGCAGGAAACCTTCCCGAAATTCAGGCCTAGGAGCTCAATTGCAACATCGGGAAGCTATGGCAGCACCTTTCGCTGGTTCGCCGGGACTGATACCTGAACCCGAACATCGCACTTTAACTAGGTATACCCTCTATCAAACCAATGGGGTGATTCCTTTGGCTTCTATGGAAGTGATGTCACGGCATTTACAGAATAATCAATTGGATGCCCGTGTAGTCAGGCAAGAAGTGGAGGCTCTGTTTCAGCAGATTTTTATAGCTGTGAATTGATTACCTGACCAACCGAAATGGCAGTAGTACCAAATTCTGGATAAAACTCAACGATAGGTTTACCGCAAACCCCAACAAGCGGAAGGGGAGCAAAAGCAACCAAACCAAGGGGTAAAGAATCAACGCTAGCAGAGCAATTGGCCAGCAAAGGATGCAGAGGATTAACCACAGGAGAAATGTCAGCATTAACGGAGTTTTTTTAATTACAAGTCCAAATTCAGTGCCATGATTACTAAATGATTGTGGGTAGCGTACAAAGGGACTTTTTACTTTAAGAATGCACGATTTCGGACAATTTGATTGAATTGCTGTCCGTTTGTGTAAAAAAGAAAACTTTTTCAAAAGCCTGATGAATATCATCTTTTATCTCGGAGATAAATCTCTCCTTTGTAAATGTGTTTTTAATACCTTACAATCAATCAGTGCCATGAATAACGCTTTGCATCAGTTTCATATCCCGGTTATGGGATTGGGATTTACTATTGACTCTCCTTTGAAAGTAGCCAAATTCGGAATTACATCAGTCGTTTCCATAGTTGATGATCAACTACTGGAGGAAATGCGACGAATTTATTCACGAAAATATGCGGTTCCTTACATTCCTATTTTGGAAAGCGAGCAAGATCATCGAGCCAAACGGGTAGCAGCTTATTTGGACCTTCTACAAGATTTGGTAGACCAACAAGTGGAGCAGTTACGTGGAGAGGACTTTGAGTCGTCTACAAGCATTCATGATTTTTTTGAATTATTGCCAAGCAATCATGCCTATGCAGTTGTGTACCGGCAAATGTTGGAAGCCAATGGAGAGGTGCGATTGTCTTTACAAGCGCAATTGAGAACATTCATTCAAGCCGGGAACATTGATGTCAATATCATGACAAAGGTGGATAAAATCAACCGAACCAAGACAGGAGAGGCTCTTCCACGGGAATATTCTGATGCTTTGGCTGCTTTGAGAGGTTTTGCCAAAAGTAAGGTGAGAGGAAATGTTGTGTTTTCCGCAGGCTTAAACCCTGCACTATACAGCTACTTGGAAGAATTTGAAGATTTTTTCCCAGACAAAGCTGGAAATATTGCCAAAGGAGTGATACTGAAAGTTTCAGATTACCGCTCGGCCATGATTCAAGGGCGTTTTTTAGCCAAAAAAGGGATTTGGGTTAGTGAATTTAGAATTGAATCTGGTTTAAATTGTGGGGGGCATGCATTTGCCACAGACGGGATTTTGGCAGGTCCAATCTTGGAGGAGTTCAAAGCTAACAAACAATCCCTTGCTGATTTATTACGAGAAGGATGTAATCAGGTACTTTTAAGTAAAGGCCTTTCTTTAATCACAGATGATACTACGCTCAAAATTACCTACCAAGGTGGCTTGGGAAATGCAGAGGAAAAAGAGTTTTTATTGAATCACTATGAATTGGACGGTACTGGCTGGGGAAGTCCTTTCCTATTGGTTCCTGAGGCTACTAGTGTAGATGATGAAACACTTCAGCGAATTATCGACGCTAAAAAATCAGACTTTTATCTAAGTCATGCTTCTCCTCTAGGAGTGCCTTTCAATAACCTAAGAACAAGCACGGGGGAAGATCAGCGGAAAGCAAGGATTGAAAAAAACAGAGCAGGAAGTCCATGTTACAAGAAGTTTTTGGCATTTAGTACAGAATATTCAGCAAAGCCTATTTGTACTGCTTCCCGCGAATATCAGCACTTGAAATTGAAGCAATTCCAAGCGGGAGAAGTTTCTCAACAGGAAGTGACTGAAGTATTGGAAAAGGATTGCCTGTGTGAAGGTTTGAGTGCTCCAGCTATCTTACACGCGGGAGAAGTGCCTGCTCGAAACTTGAAAGCGGTAACTATTTGCCCTGGTCCTAATTTGGCTTATTTTAAAGGAATTTACAGCTTGAAGGAAATGGTAGGCCATATCTATGGAAAATTGCAATTGCCACTTGACCCAGAGCGTCCGCATGTATTTATCAAAGAATTGCAGCTGTATGTGCAGCATCTTCAAAAAGAAATGGAGAAGACTTTACCTGAGCAAACAGCCAAATACACCAGCTACCTCGAAAAGTTTAAGAGTAATCTGTTGGATGGTGTGAATTACTACAAAGAACTAGCCAATCAATGGAGTATGGATACAGAGGAAGTGATGAGTAGCTTCAAGGCACAATTGCAAGCTTTAGAGGATGAGGTAAGGGGATTGGTGCCTACGATAGCTTAATCTGAAATTGAAGACCTATTCGTGTTGAATCAATAAAAGAACCAAACCGTACCCACGGTTTGGTTCTTTACCTTCAATCAATAAACATTTTTCCATCTATTAGAAGTCTTTTTTCTAAAATACCTGCATGGCCGTTACTATTGGTAATAGTATCCCTGTCTACATGCTTTCGGCAGAGCGCAATTTTTCTTTTGTACTCCCTAAGAATCCCTAAAAGAATGCAACTCACTGCACTCTGATCACCAATGCTTTCAATGGGTAAATCTAGGTCCTTCCATCACTTTGAAAATATGGAGAATAGCAGGAAAAATGGCGTCCATGGATTCTTCTGCCCCTTTGGTAGAACCAGGTAGCGCAAGCACTAAGGTGTTTCCAATCAATCCAGCCACTGACCGTGAAAGCATGGAGTAGGGAGTTCTTTGCTGACCGTAAGAGCGAATGGCCTCTTCTACACCAGGAACTTCTTTTTCCAATAATGGCCTGATGGCTTCGGGTGTGACATCCCGTGGGGAAAGTCCTGTACCACCTGTGAAGATGACCATATCAACTTTTTCAGCAAGGAATTTCTTCAATTGGTTTTGTATCTGTTCCACTTCATCGGGAATGACTAAGTATTGATGAATGTGAACAGCCGATTGCTCTAATTTTTGAATGATAGCCATGCCTGCTCTATCTTCTTTTTTGCCTGCTGCAATAGAATCGGAACATACAATTACAGCTGCTTTTAAGTCAGTATTCTTGTCTTTTGAATAATCTGTTTTACCACCTTTTTTCTCCACCAGTTTGATCTGCTCTATGCTAATCTGTTTATCAATAGGCTTAAGCATATCATACATGGTCAAAGCTACGACCGATGCTGCATGCATGGCTTCCACTTCTACCCCTGTTTTGTAAATGGTGTGAATTTCTACATATACATAGACCTCCATTTCCTTGATTTCATAGCTGATAGCTGTAAATTCTATGGGTAGTGGATGGCAATCCGGAATCATGTCAGCAGTTCTCTTGGCTGCAAATAAGCCTGCCACTTTTGCCATTTCAAATACATCTCCTTTGGGGACTTTTTTTTCTAGGATGGCCTCAATAGTGGCTTGAGAACTTACCTTGACAATGGCCTGAGCGATGGCTTTTCGGAGGGTGGGGGATTTATGGGTTATGTTGACCATTTATTTAAAATCGATAAATAAGAAACAAGAATGAAGAGGCAATAGCTACCATTATTGAAATTAGAACTTGCTTACAAAGTAAAGGCAACAGGATAGAAAACCAAGGCAAAAACTTATGGAAATTCATGTTCTATTCATCACTATGAAAATGATTTCAATACCTGCTTTTATTTTTCCCATGAAGCTTTCCATTAAAAAAAGCCTTAACCGTGACCTTGGTCACATTATTCCAAGGAATGAAATCTAAATTTGCAACTTTATAGCACATGCTGAAATCCCTTACCTATATAGTCCTTTCACTGCTCTTGCTTGCTTCAGGAATGAGTTATTCTTTGATTCAGACCCATTTTTACATGAATAGGGAAGCTATTGCAGATGCTTTTTGTGAAAACAAGGAACAGCCTACTTTGGAGTGTGATGGATTGTGTGAATTGGATAAGCGCTTGGACAAAGCAAAAGATCATGAAGACACCAAGAAGGCACATATTCAAGAAGAGGTGCAACTGCTGTATCTATCGACACCTGCTATTCAGGTTTATTCGACTGAAAGGAAGGTAGTTGAGCAGTCCAAATGTTTATTCGTACCAGCCAATCAATCTCAAGGAGTTTTTCTTGACTTTTTTCATCCTCCCATTGCCTGATTTTTTTTAAAAAATCCACATGTGTCTTGACAAATAACCCGATAGCTACTCCTTTGAGAGTTAGCAAGGATCGATTTTGTCCAAACCTTACTCTTCAAATTCAAACTTTCGCTTATGAATTCGCCTATATTTAAAATGTATATATATCTGCTTATCCTTTTGTTTTGGGTAGCAGGCATATCTTCTCAAGCCCAGACGATCCAGCTACTTGATCGCCAAACACTAGACCCTATCATAGGATTGACTTATCATTATGCCGATCAATCCGGCATTTCAGATGAATTCGGAAAAATCACTATTCAAATTCAGGTAGGAGCGTCTATCCATTTCAGCCATGTATTGTACGGAAAATGGACCTTTGATGCGACCGAACTTCAAGAGGCAATTAGACTTGGTATAGTTTATCGGACGGAGCAATCATTCCATTTACAGCCTGTTACGGTAATTTCACTGAAGCAAACGGATGAAAAAGATCAGCGGATCATGATTTCTGATCAAGAGCGTTTGCACCACGATGCAGGGGCTATTTTAAATCAAAACCCCGTAGTCAACGGGATTCGAAAAAGTGGGTCATTTGCCTTTGATCCCGTCATGAGAGGATTTAAATACGAACAATTGAATATCGTTATAGACGGTCTTCAGTCCGCTATAGCTGCCTGTCCCAATCGCATGGACCCACCTACTTCCCAGATTGCATTGAATCGGATTAAGCAGGTTGAAATCCTCAAGGGCCCACATGCCCTGCGATATGGTATTGGCCTTGGTGGTACCATAAATTTTGTACAAGAAGACCCTAATTTCTCTTCTCCCAACGGCGTATATGGCCGATATTCCAGTATGTACGAAAGTAATGGAAATATATGGAGGAATGAGGGAAGAGTAGGCTTTTCTGGCGAGAATCACGATGTTGGTATTTTGGGATCTTGGTCTACAGGGACAGACTACGTAGACGGATCGGGTACAAGGGTACCAGCTAATTTTCGAAGAGGGACAATTGGGTTGTACGGAGACTTTAGTGTAAGTAAACGGGATTTAATTCAAATGACCCTCAATAGAAATTTTGCCAGGGATGTGGACTTTCCTTCTTTGGCCATGGATCTAAGGACGGACGATACATGGATGGGATCTCTCAAGCATACCCGAACCTTTCAAAACAGAAATTTACTTTCACTGACATCATCTGTTTACTTATCTAAGGTAGATCATTTAATGGATAATTTGCTCAGAGATCTAACTCCTCGTATGAGCAATGCCCGAGTGCCCGCTACTACCGAAAATTTTGGAGGTAGAACAGAGGGGCTTTGGAAAATAGGAAATGCCCGAATGTATGCAGGTATTGACTTTCGTTCAGAATCGGCTCAAGGGATACGGGAGCGTGAGTTTTTAGTGGGTCCCATGGCAGGAAGAGTTGTATTTGATAACGCTTGGCAGAATTCAACTATTGAAAAATTTGGTGGATTTATGAGCTATCACTTGCCTCTTGGTGACTACCTTGTTTCACTTGCAGGAAGACTGGATGTAAATCATGCGAAGGCCAAAGATACGGTACTAGAATTTGAAGTTGTCAATCCAGCAAGTGAAGTTACACAGCTGAATCCTGGAGTTTCTTTGGGTGTCAAAAAAGATATCAATGGGCAGTGGAATGCTAGCATTTGGATGGCAAGTGTACAAAGAAGTGGGAGCTTAACTGAACGATTTATCAATTACTTTCCCGTGGGGCTTGACCCCTACGAGATGGTTGGGAATCCAAATTTAAGAGCTGAAACCAATAATCAGGTAGATTTCGTTCTTGGCTATCAGGAGGGAAAAATACAGATTGAACTCAGTGCCTTTGCTGCCTATTTGACAGATTTTATTACTGCGGAAAAAACAAACCTTACACCAAGAATTGCGACTGCTCCAGGCGTTAGGCAATTTGTAAACATAGACAGGGCTTTTAAAACAGGTTTAGAGGTAGCATTTAATCAACTGATAGGATTTGGTTTTCAGCAACAAATAGCATTTGCTTATACCTATGGCCAAAATTTGGTAGTGGGAGAAGCCCTGCCTGAAATAGCCCCTTTGGATGCTCGCTATTCTTTGCAAGGCAATCATTTCAATCAAAAATTACATACGGCTTTCCGATTAAGGCATGTTCTTGCGCAAGATAGGGTTTCAACCATATTTAGTGAAATGAGTACACCAGGATTTACCTTGGTGGATGTGGACGCATCCTATACCCTCACATCCCAACTTTCCTTGAAAATGGGAGCACAAAATCTATTCAATCAAACGTATTATGAGCATCTCAATAGACCTATAGGAGCAGACAGAAGACCTTTGTTTGCGCCTGGTAGAAATTTTTTCTTGATGCTCAGTGTGAAGTTTCCTTGATGAAAGAGTCGTAAAGCTATCTAGCAAGTACACTTTTCACTTATGCTAGATAGCTTTTTTCACCCCTTTTTGAGAAAATTCCCTTGCTTGTTTTTATGTTTGATGAAGAAGAAGATTCATCCAACTCTATGAAGGACTACAAACACCTTTTCCAATTACCCGAGGATATCCATTACCTCAATGCTGCCTACATGTCACCCTTGCTTATATCAGTGGAAGAGGCAGGTATGAGCGCCTTAGTAAAAAAGAGAAATCCAACACAAATCAAACCCATTGATTTTTTTACCGAGACGGCTCGGGTAAAATCTTTGTTTGCTCAGTTGGTCAATGGTACTGCCCAACAAGTAGCCATTATTCCATCTGCATCCTATGGAATGATGACGGCAGTTTCAAATCTACCAAACGATCAGGGAAGTAAGGTTTTGGTTGTATCGGATGAATTTCCAAGTGGGTATTACACAGCTGAGCGCTGGTGTAAGGAGCATGGACAGTCGTTAGAAGTTGTGTCTGCACCTGAGGTTCATGTGGGAAAAGGTGCTCTTTGGAATCAGCAAATTTTGGATGCTATTGATGATACGTGTACGGCTATAGTTATCTCAACCATTCATTGGGCGGATGGGACTATTTTTGATTTGGAAAAAATAGGGGAGGCTTGCCAAAAGCATACTTGTTATTTAATTGTCGACGGAACACAATCCGTGGGTGCCATGCCTATTGATGTAAAAAAATGCAGGATTGACGCTTTAGTCTGTGCGGGGTATAAATGGCTGATGGGGCCCTATGCCATTGGTTTGGCATACTATTCCTCAAAATTTAATGAAGGAAAGCCTATGGAAGAGTCTTGGATGAATCGTGCCAATGCCGAGAATTTTGCCGCTCTTACCCATTACACTTCGGAATACTCTGAAGGAGCAGGACGATTCAATATGGGTGAATTTAGCAGTTTCAATCTGATGCCCATGCTTGAAGCAGCACTTATCCAATTGCTGGAATGGACTCCTGAAATGATTACGGCTTATGTGGAGGAGTTAGCCAAGCCCTTGATTTCCTTCTGTAAAGCCAATGGCTTTTGGGTAGAGGAGGAAACTTATCGTGCCAAACACCTATTTGCAATCGGATTGCCCCAAGGAATAGCCCGAACGGACCTTCTAAAATCCTTGGAAGAAGCCAAAATATACGTTTCCGTCCGAGGGGAGGGTATTCGTGTTTCTTTACATCTTTTCAATACGGAGGAAGATATTCAAGCATTTATAGATGTATTGAATAAATTCAGATAGATCAGGTCTCTCGCAGATCGAGCAGATATAACAGATTTACCGCAGATCAATTTTTTAATAATTGTTATCTGTGTGAAATCCGCCAAATCAGTTGTATCTGCGAGAGACCTTTTAAGAAAATTCGTTTTTTAGCACTGATTATTTTTTGTACTTTCCTGACATCATCAACAAAGTCAGTTCCTATGCTACGAAAAATACTTTCCCTTGCCTTTATTTTTTGTCTTCATACCTCGCTTTTTGCTCAGCAACTCGATCAGACGTACAATCAGCTCATCAAAGATTTCACGACCGATGCACGATTTCTACCGGAGAAACTCTTGAATGTGGTGGATCATCCGACCATTCCATCTCCCTTAAAGCATTTTGGTCATATCATTGGGGCAGAAGGTCATGTCCACCGTTCGGAGGAGATTTTTGGGTATTATAAGAAACTCGCAGAGACTTCGGCCATGGTTCATATGCAAGAAATGGGGAAATCAGAAGAGGGGAGATCGTTTTATCTGGTAGTGATTGCAGATGAAGCTAGCATTGGAAAATTGGAGCACTACAAAGCTCAAACAGCCCGATTGGCAGATGCACGGATCACCAGTCCAGAACAAGCAAAGACAATCATCCTAGATAGTAAACCCATCTATTACGTTTCAGGGGGGATGCATGCTACGGAAATGGGCTCGCCTGAAATGATGATGGAATTAGCTTACCGCTTAGTGACTTCCCCAGAAGATGAAATCCGTCAGATCCGGGAAAATATCATCACCGTCATCAACCCAATCATGGAACCGGATGGTTGGGATAAGCAGGTGGATTGGTACTATAGATATACCAAAGGCAGAGATAAGTTTGATGATGGGTTTCCGCGCTCTACACCTTACTGGGGAAAATATGTCTTTCATGATAACAACCGGGATGGTTTGCAGATCTCTCAAGCCATCACTAAAAGTATTTTCAAGGGCTTTTTCGAGTTTCATCCAACCGTCATGTTGGACCTGCATGAGTCAGTGCCTTTGTTATACATCTCCACAGGTACAGGGCCGTACAATGACTACGTAGATCCTATTACTCAAAGTGAATGGCAGGTCATGGGTAACCATGATGTGGCAGCAGTTGCTGCTCAGGGTATGCCAGGTGCCTTTACTTGGGCCTTTTACGATGGTTGGTGGCCAGGTTATGGAATTTGGGTGGCCAATAATCACAATTCCAATGGGCGTTTTTATGAAACCTATGGAAATGCAGGGGCCGACACCTATCTGAGAGATTTGTCAACATCCAGATATGCAGGAGATTTGGCTACTTCGAAGGAATGGTACAGGCCAGATCCAGCGACGCCTCAAGTCTTGTGGTCTTTTAGAAATAATATCAATTATACCCAAGTGGGAGTGATTGCTTCCTTATCCTATGCAGCAACCAATAGCAAGTTATTGTTAGAGAATTTTTATAAAAAAGGCTACAACAGCTTGCAGAAAGGGAAAAACGAAGGTCCAAAAGCTTTTTCAATAGCCAAAGCTCAGCGTGATCCGAGTATGGCGGCCTACTTAGCCAATCAATTGATTGCTCAAGGAATCGAAGTGCATGAAAATGACACGCATTACATTGCGCTAACCGAACAGCCCTATAGAAATTTATTGGTTTCTCTGATGACTCCTACGGCCTACCCAAAGGATGCCAAATTCCCTCCCTATGATGCCATTGCTTGGACTTTGCCTAATTTGTATGGAGTGGAAGTGGAAACGCATCAGGAGTTGAATCTCCAAATGAGCGAATTGACTCGAGTGGCTGAAGGGGTTAGGTATGAAGGGAAAGCGCAAGGTGATGGAAGCAGTTACTTGATTCCCTATCATGCACAAGCGAATGTTCTGCCAGCGCTCTATGCGATCAAATCCAAAAATCGTAATGCAGAGCTTTTTGTACTCTCGAATAGTACAGAGATCAAAGGAGAACTTTATCCAGCTGGAACCATCCTCGTGCGAAAAATCAACCGTTCCTTAGCAGAGCAAGTAGCGAAAGAATTCGGGATTGACTTGGTTCCCGAGCCTTTGACGATTATGAGAGCGGCTTTACGAGATGTTCAACTACCGAGAATAGCCATTTATCATACATGGTTCAATACCCAAGATGAAGGTTGGTCCCGTTACACCTTTGATACCAATAAAATCCCGTATACCAGTATAGACAAAGACGCACTGAAAGCAGGAAATCTCCGCTCCAAGTACGACGTGATTTTGATTCCTAGAGTAAGGGGAACTGCCAAAAACTTCATTCATGGGGTAGACAGCAAATATGGTCCTATGCCCTATACAAAGACTGCTGAATTTCCATCTCATGGATTTCCATCCAGCACGGCAGATATGACGGGAGGTCCTGGTTTTCTGGGGATGGAACAGTTGAAAAAGTTTGTGGAAGAAGGGGGTATGGTTATTGCCTTGGAAAATAGTGCCGCAATCTTGGCAGAAGCAGGTTTGATTTCCGAATTGTCAGCTGTGAGTACACCGAGTTTGTTTCATCCTGGTTCCATCGTGCGAGGCAAGGCCCGAAAAAGTACCCATCCAATATTATATGGCTATCCCGAAGACTTTGATTTGTTTAGAGGGAATGGACCGCTTTTACAAACGGATAAGTATAATCGAGACTACATGATTGCCCAGTACGGCTATGGGCAATTGAAAGATGAGGTGCCTTATGAAGGACCGATTTTGGGTATGCCAACAGTAGAAAAAGTAGAGAAAGAAGAAAAACCTTCCACTAAAAATCCGGCCTACGTAGTATCTGGCATGGTGCGCAACGAACAGGAAATCATCGGTCACGGCGCTATCTTCCACGTTCCTGTGGGCAAAGGTTCCATCGTAGCCTTCACCTTCGATCCTCTCCACCGATACTTGAACTTACACCAAGCCCCCATGGTATGGAATGCAATTATCAATTGGAATTATAGGTAAGGCTCTCGCAAAAGGTTATCGCAGATAAAGGGGATATGGCGGATTTCCCACAGATCAAATATTAGTTGATGGTTATTGATTCTAATAGTTGGGAAGGGACAAGCCTCTGAAGAAAATTAAGTATTTATTGAAGTACTTAAATTTGGAACTGATTTGCTCACATATTCTATTTTTGGGTATGGAGGAAAATGATGTTAGCTATAAGATTAGGGGAGCAATATTTGCTGTGTATAACCACTTTGGTCCAGGGCTGTTAGAGACAATTTATGAAAAAGCATTAGCCTTGGAGTTGGAAGAACAAGGGTTAAAATTGCAAACACAAGTTACCCTTCCAATAGTCTACAGAGGAGTAAAATTAGAAGGAAATTATCGCTTAGATATTCTTGTAGAAGATAAAGTGATTGTTGAAGTTAAATCAGTGGAAGAATTGCATGATGTCCATAAAAAGCAATTATTAAGCTATCTAAGACTTTCGGGATTGAAATTGGGTATTTTAGTGAATTTCAACACCAATGAATTAGTCAATAAAAAAAGTATCATAAGAATCATCAATACCAGAGAATCCAAGTAATCAACTTTAACTAAATCCAAATAAACTCACTCAATTAAGTCTTGTAGGTTTGCTATATAACTAGCATTTTAAAGTAATCTGCCTAAAATCCAAGTAATTAAATCTGCTTGAAATCTTCACTATCTGTTTTATCAGCGAGAAACTCTCCTAAAATCAAAAAAAATAATCTGCGCTTAATCTGTTCAATCCCTTTTATCTGCGAGAACTTTCTGCGAGAGACAAATTCCATATACCCCCTCTTTCCGCCTCTTTTATATCTAGCAACACTCCATTCAGAATAAAAAATGGCTGTCCATCGGTGCCGAGGTCCCAGAGTTGGCCTCGGAGGAAGATGTTAGCGCCGTGGCGGGCTTGGGTGGTGGAGATGCGACCGGGGAGGGCGTATTTTTTCCATGCTTCCTGTTCGGTGAGGGTTCCGATATCTGAAAGTGCTACATCGGATGGGGTGGGAGCACCGTTATAACCAGCCCATGGAATGCTCATGGCTCCGTTACCTGCACAATAGGAATTGACCAAGATAATGTCAGCAGATTGGATGGCTTGGTAAGATTCTGGATACCAGGAGTCCGCGCATACCAATACGCCGATTTTGCCAATAGGTAATTGAATGACTGGGATATTTGAGGGATTGGCTGCTGTCACAAAAGGCTGTTCGGATTCAATAGGAAAGGCTTTTTGTACAGCATAAGGAAGGATTTCTCCCGTCGGGCTAAAAACAAAGGAAGTATTTTTGATCGGGTCAGAGGGAGTAACTTGAATTGTTCCCTGAGTTACATGGGCTCCCGGAAGGTTGATGGACCCGGCCACGATATGTACGCTATAATTTCTTGCCAATTGCTGAAAAGTAGTACTGTAAATTCGAGCCATTTCCTGACTTTTCATGCGAAATAGGGTGGAAGCAATACGATCTTCATCAGAAGATGATAAGAAGTAGTTTTTTAAAAAACTCAGGGGGTTACTCAACAATAATGTGGCCATGGCACCGGTTAAGGTATAAGCCTTGCTAACCGCTACTTTTTCGTTGGAAATAACCAACCAGGTGCCAAGGTATTCAGGAAGTAGAACAACGGTTTTATCTCCAAAAAATCCTGCCTGCTCAGCTTTATTGAAATAGGCGTCCATTTTTTGGAAAAACAGTTCCTCGCTCAAATAGTCAGCAGGAAGCATGTAAGGCTGAATGCCCACAATATTGCCAGTAGTTGTATCATATCCAACTGGATTGATGTCCTCAACCAAGCTGATATGGGATTCCGTAGAAATTGACTCAACTGAATACCCCACATTCACCCATACTCCCCACCCAACCAGTATAATTACCAAACCAATCCTAACCTTTCTCATGCCTACTTTATCTGTTTTCAATCATTCAAAATCAAAAAATACCTGCGCTCAATCTGCCCAATTCCCTTAATCTTTGAGAGATAAAATGATGTCGGTAGCCGTTTTTTCTCCAGCTAAGACTGCCCCTTCAATATACCCAAACCAACGAGTAGCTGCCTCCGTACCGGCCCAATGAATGCGTCCGGTTGTTTCCCGATAAGCATCCTGAAAACCGGTCCAAGCACCTGTGGGGTACAAGCCTGCATAGCAGCCTCGGGACCAAGCTTCATCTGTCATGGTAAAATCTTCATAACGAATGGGGGTGGATGCTTCTGCACCAAAATAGGAAACCAATTGTTTTTCCATAGCTTTCTGCCGGTCTTTTTTTACATGTGCAAAGTAGGCCTTGCATCTTTCTGCAATGGTAAAACCTAAAATAATACCAATCGATCCATCATTAGGAGAAGCATCGAAAAGTGTTTGGAAAGGTGATTGCTCGTCAGCTAGTACCTGTCCACTAAATCCTTTTTCTCTCCAAAATGGTTTTTTGTAAATCATAAAACATTTTCCTACCTGCCCCATGGCTATACGATCCATAACTTGTCTTTTGTTGGCGGGCAGCATGGGATTGAAATTGATTTTGGCAGCGAGTGGTGGAGGGATAGCTATGATCAGTTTTTTAGCAGTGAAAGAGACCTTCTCGGTATAAACAGTTACTGAAGAGTCACCTTGTTCTATCTTGCTGACTGCATGAGATAACAGGATGGAACCCTCAAATGCTTTGGCCATACGTTCGGCTATGGTTCCCATACCACCTTGAATGCGATGCTGTTGAGCACCATTTTTGATGCTGACGAGGGTATTTAAGTCAGTTCCGGAACGAATGTAAAACAAGGCATGAAGTAATGAGATTTCATTCATTTCCGAAGCAAAGACTGTTTCGCATGCCAATCGGATGACTTTTTTGCAGGCTTTGGTTTTACAGTTTTTGCTTATAAAAGCTTCCAAACTAATGCTGTCATACTCTTTTGCATTGGAGTGAGCCCAAGGTTGGTTTAAATCGATGGAGGCTGCCATTTTCTCCATTTTTTTCATGACCCAGTCAAGATTAATCAAGGAAATGATGTCCATTTTGGGAATTAGGCCTGCGTAACTCCTTATTTTATTATTCAGATCTAATAAGTTTTTACCTTCATCGTAAGTTTCGAAGAAGTCGACTCCATACTCTCGGCACAGTTCATACATACGGTCTTGCGTTGGACCTATCCATTGCCCACCTAAATCCAAGTAGAAACCATCCTCCCAGCGTTTGGTATATACTCTGCCACCGATTCTGTCTCGTGCTTCCAGAATTTTGAATGATTTCCCGGCTTCATGGAGCTTTTTACCGGCAGCAATTCCTGAAAATCCTGCGCCAATGATGAGTACGTCTAGCATAAAGTTTACATGGGTTTATTGCAATCCTCGTCATTAAAATTAAAAAGGGAGTTAGTCATTTGTGATTGATCAACTCCCAGTTAGTTTTATTCATCTTCTTGTTCATTTTCCCAGTTACCTCGATTTTTTAAAATATCATAGGCCTGAAGGATGGCTGCTCGCATGGAACCTTCGTCTGCAACATTTTTTCCTGCGATGTTATAGGCAGTGCCATGGTCAGGGGAGGTGCGCACGATCGGTAATCCAGCTGTAAAATTGACTCCTGAGTCAAAGGCCATGGATTTGAATGGGATCAATCCTTGGTCGTGATACATGGCAAGGACACCATCAAATTTCTTTTGGTGCATCATTCCGAAAAATCCATCAGCAGGATAAGGGCCAAAAACCAACTTACCTTTATCTTTAAATTCTCGGATGACAGGACTTATAATTTCAGTTTCCTCTGTTCCTAGGAGTCCGTCTTCACCTGCATGAGGGTTTAATCCCAAGACTGCTACTTTTGGTTTGTTGATTCCAAAATCATTTTCTAAGGAATTCAACATAACGGTCAATTTCTTCCGGATATTTTCTGCTGTTAATTTATTGCCAATTTGAGTAATCGGAATATGGCCGGTCACCAGCCCCACTCGGATATCTTCTGCTACTAAAAACATCAAACTGTCTTCCGCTCCAAAGGCATCAGTCAGATATTCTGTATGCCCGATAAACTTTTTTTCAGGGGAGTTGATATTGTTTTTATTCAATGGAGCCGTAACTAATCCATCGATTTTATTTGTTTTTAGATCTTCAATCGCTTGGTTCAAGGCGGCTAAAGCCATTTTTCCAGACTCTTGGGTTTCTACTCCTGGCATGACCTCAGGGCTTTCTTCCAAAACGTTGACCAAATTTATTTTTTTATGATGTACTTCATCCACCGAACGGATTTGCATAAAGTTGAAATCTTCCAGCTCCAATTGCTTTCGGTAGAAGGCCATAGTCTTGCCATGTCCATAGATAACTGGAGTCACCAAACGCATGATTCGGTTGTCTAACAAGGCTTTCATGGTTACTTCTGCACCGATTCCATTGATGTCTCCAATGCTGATTCCGATGATGGGTTTCTGTTTTCTATTACTCATTAATTTTTGATTAGCGTACCAAGCTTCACAAGGACTTCACATAAGATAGTAGGCCTTTGTGATAATTGTCTTATTTTTGAACTGCAATTTATATAAAAATATCAAAGTTAGCCGCATGGACAAAGTCAAACCCAAAAAACACCTGGGACAGCATTTTCTTACAGATTTAAGGATTGCTCAGCGGATAGCAGATGCTGTCACCGGGCATCAACATGTAAATAAAGTGTTGGAAATAGGTCCAGGAATGGGGGTCTTGACAGATTTCTTGCTAGAAAAGGCATGGGATTTATACTTGGTAGATATTGATTCAGAATCCATTGTCTATTTGAATCAGAAATACCCTCAGTTAGGTGATAAAATCATAGAGGCTGATTATTTGAAAAAGGATTTTACACCAATCATGCAAGGGCCTTATGCAGTGGCAGGTAATTTTCCTTACAATATTTCTTCCCAAATTTTTTTCAAGATTTTGGAAGAGCGCTCGCATGTCACGGAGGTGGTGTGTATGTTGCAAAAAGAAGTAGCAGAGCGGATCGCATCCCCAAAAGGCAATAAGGATTATGGGATTTTATCTGTTTTATTGCAGGCTTTCTATGATATTGAGTATCTATTTACTGTTCCGCCTGGAGTGTTCAATCCACCCCCCAAAGTTAATTCCGGAGTTATCCGTCTTCGGAGGAATGGAGTGACCCACTTGGCATGCGACGAGAAATTGTTTTTCAAAGTTGTGAAACAAGGTTTTGCCACTAGAAGAAAGACATTGAGAAACTGCATGAAGGTGTTCAATGTATCCTCAGAATTAAACAGTAGTCCTGTAATGGACAAGCGGGCAGAACAGTTGGATGTGCAGGAGTTTGTGAGTTTAACCCAAAAAATACAAGAGTCTTGGAACCAATAAAATCATTTTCATTATCCAAAGAATACTTAGAAAGTCTACGGGAAGGCATTGAAGAGCAACAAATAGACTTCATTAAAGAATCTTTGGAAGGAGCCAATGTAGCGGATATTGCAGCTATTTTGGATGAATTGAACATGGAGGAGGCTCTGTATGTGTTGCGTCTTCTGGAGGCTGACATTGCGGCTGACATCTTGATTGAGTTGGAAGAGGACTCCTTGCTCAAAGTGATTCGAGAGATGGAGTCTTCCGAATTGGCTGGATTCATCGAGCATATGGATTCCGATGATGCGGTGGATATTCTGATATTGATGCCGTTTAAAGAGCGGGAGGAGGTAATTTCTAATCTGACTGAAAAGGAAAAATCAGCCAATATCTTAGACCTCTTACGCTATGATGAGGATTCGGCAGGTGGTTTGATGGCCAAGGAATTTATCAAAGCCAATCAAAACTGGAATGTAGTACAGACCATAGAAGAAATTCGAAGACAAGCTGAACGGGTAGAAAAAATTTATTCTATTTATGTGGTGGATAATAAGCAGCATTTGTTGGGACGTGTGTCATTGAAGAAAATCATCCTAGCTGCTTCCGATACCAAGATTATGGATATTTATGAGCCTGATATAGTGTCTGTTCCTACGCATGCGGATGGGGAGGAAGTTGCTGAAATTATGCGAAAATATGATTTGGAGTCTATCCCTGTAGTCAATGCGAAAAACCGACTGGTCGGTAGAATTACCGTGGATGATGTCTTGGATTTAATCCGGGAGCAATCTGAAGAGGATATACAGGCAATGACTGGTATTTCCGCAGATGTGGAGGAGTCTGATTCCATTTTTAAAATATCTAAAGCGCGTCTTCCTTGGTTGCTAATCGGAGTAATAGGAGGTTTGATGGGCGCTCAAATCATTGGTTTTTTTGAAGAAGGTTTGAGCAAGTATATCGCCTTGGCTTCTTTTATTCCTTTGGTAGCTGCTACAGGTGGAAATGTAGGAATTCAATCTTCTTCCTTAGTGGTGCAAACCTTGGCATCCAAATCAGTCTTTGATGATACCCCATGGCAACGCTTTATCAAAGGTGTTTCCATTGCATTGGTGAATGGAGTTGTATTGGGCATATTTGTATTTTTAGTGGTTCACTTTGTCTATGGTTTTGAATCTATTTTTGGAATCACTGTAGGTTTAGCCATGTTTTGCGTGGTGTTGTTAGCCTCCTTTATGGGTACAGTTACACCATTGGTTTTAGATAAATTCGGTATTAATCCCGCAATTGCCTCGGGCCCCTTTATTACTACGGCAAATGATCTATTGGGATTGGCGGTTTATTTTGGAGTAGCTATGGCATTACTTAAATTATAAAAATGTTTTTCTGGGAAAGTAGAAAGCAAGGCCGATTAAACGTATTTGTTTACATCCATTTAAAGTTATTATAGGGGATAATCACCTGAAAGTAAGCATGCTTATACCCTGATTAGGGTATTGCTTAAGCCGTCAAAGAGTTCTAATTTGTCGTGGAAATAAGAATTCAAACAAATGTTAAGAGCTCATTCATTTAATCCACATCCTTTGTTGTCAAACTTTGTCCAAAGTGTTTTTATAGTGGATCATGTCCTTGATCCAAATGAAGGAGGTGTTATCGGTCAATATCCTCCAACACCCCAGCATTGTATTTTTTTATATATCAAAGCAAAGTTTAAAGCCAAGAAGGTCAATGAGCTTGCGTTTAAGGTAAGACCAAAGGCTGTGGTGGTGGGGCCACAGGCGACAAGAATGGAATTGACTGTTAATCAAGATTACACAGTTGCGGTTATTGGTTTCCGCCCAGGTGGTCTTTTTAGGTTGCTGGGAATTCCCATGGAAGAGATTTTTGATGATGGCTTTGACGGATTGGAATTGATGGGGTCTGATATCAATGAACTGGTGGACAGGTGTGCTGAAATGAAATCATTGGACAAAATTCATGAATGCATAGAGAATTATTTGCTTAGTAAATTAACCAAGGTTAAAGAATTGCTTCCCATCGACAAAGCATTCTTATATATGCTCAAATATCAAGGCCATATGCCAATCACTCAGGTGGCTGATTTGGCATGTCTGAGCGTGAGGCAATTTGAAAGAAAATGCAAAGAAAGATTGGGATTTTCCCCAAAAGTCTATTCCAGATTAATTAGATTTTCCAATGCCTACAGACTTTTTGAGAGGTCCGAAACCCCTAATTGGTCTGAAATAGCTTATCTGTCCGGTTATTACGATCAGATGCATTTTATCAAAGACTTCAAAGAGTTTGCGGGAATCACGCCAACGATGATGGAAGAGGAGTTGAAAAGGAAGCCATTGAGATTTCAGAAGGAAATTAGGTTCTAAGAGCGAGGGAAAAGAGGAAAGAATTAAGATTCAAGATGTCTTGATTCTTGTTTCTTGCATCTTGTCTCTAAACAAACATGTCGTTTTTTTACTATCCATTTTTTTGCTTTCAGACTAGGTTTGTAGGGTAATTATTGTTAAATCTTAATTCTTAAAGCAATGAAAGGAATTGGAAACTATTTGTTAATGAAACTATTTATCGGCCTTGCCTTTTTGGTGATTGCATGTTCTAATGAGGATGGAGAGCCCACTATTTCAGAGCTTGAGAAAGCCCGACTAGAATACGAGAAACTGAAAGCCAATCCTTACTTTATCGAGTTGGCGTTCCCTGCGGATGATCCAGGACCACCATTTTATGCCAGAATTGCGGTTTTAGGCCCAGATAAACTGATTATGGAATCCAATGGCACCATTGTGATTCCCATGATGCGGGACGTTCAATGCATCGATCCTGAATTCAATTTGCTAGACCTGTACCATGTTCCAAATGGATTTTTTTGTCCTTTGACACTTTCAGGAAAAGGACTGATTGAGCCGAATACACCCATGGGAACTTTTCCTGTGATTGCGTATGGTGGAGGAACGAATATGCCAGTTTGGTTTGTGGATAGTGCTCCTTTGTTAAATGCCATTTCAGACGGGGTTCTTACTCTTCCGGAACTGGAAGCCCTCAGCCCTAGAAAAGGAGTTGCTTCTCGTTATGAAGAATATAATAAGCCAAGGACTGAGGAAGATTATTTGTTGGTCATTGAGTCCGAGGGAACCATTCCAGGTACCAATCAGCGCTTTGAGTACAAGGTGATTTCCAGAACCAAGGCGAGACAAGACGTGGAGTTGAGGTTTTGGTAAGTTATAAAATAAATCCAAGGCTGAAGACTTGAACTAAGACAGAACGAAACTTTTCCAAAGTTTCGAACTTTGGAAAAGTTTTAAAACTCGGAAAGTTAGCATCTGACCAGTAGACAAACAGGCAACATAGACCTGGCAGGTTTTTGAAACCTGCCAGGTCTTATCCCCTGATTAGGGTATTGTGATCGGTTTTTGAAAGCACTAATTTGTGTAAGTAATTGATAACAAAGCTTCAAAATGAAAATAAAAGACTTTCTTTCAAGACTTCCGCTGTGGCTATACGCTTGTATGCTGCTCCCGCTATTGGCTTTTGGATTGAGCAAGCAGGGTATTGCTTATTTTTCTGTATTAGATTTTCCCCGTATCTGGACAGATGAAGCCATGAAAGATTGGGAACTGCCCAATTCCAATCCGGAGTTTTCCGCACAGCCTGTTTCCGAAGAGTTTTACTATAACCTTCCCGAGCGAGTAATTTATAAAACCTATCCTGTGTATCATCCCGACCATGAACCCGAAGGGTATTGGGAGTGGCTGCACGAACAAGAAGCGGAGATTGTATTGGAGGAAAGCAAGCTTTTAACAGAAGAGGATTGGATCAGGGCAGGTGAATTGCTCTTTGACTATCCTATAGACACTTTAGGTGCTGTAATTAGTACCCAACATGTTCGGAATCCAGATTTTTACACCGCAACAGGAATGCCCTTGACACCGGAAGGAGTGATGCCTTTTGCGCAGTGGGTAGTGGCAGGCAAGGGGAAGGTTTATTTAGGCAATCTTTCCTGTGCCATGTGTCATACTCGGGTAATGGAGGACGGGTCATTGCTAAAAGGTGCCCAAGGAAATTGGCCGGGGGATAAGGCTTTTGTTTTTGCTTTAGAATCGGATGGCGTTTCTGAAAGGGGTGTTCAAGGAATCACCAATATTTTGTTTGGAAGTCCTTTTGCAGAAGGAAACCCCCATGGTAAATTACTGGAAAGTGGAAGAAAAAGTATTCTGGAGGCTTATAAGGCAGTTCCTGAAGGAGCTTTTGGAAGGCAGGGAACCAGTATTTTGTATCCTCCTCAGGCCCCTAACCTGATTGGAGTAAAGGATAGAAAATACCTGGATCATGGAGGACTGGGTCAGCATCGAAATATCGAAGACATGATGCGTTATATCGCCATGAACCAAGCTTTGGATTTTTTAAATTTTTATGGGGACTATAATTCACTGGGCCTGACCAAAGAACAATTGTACAGCGGTCAGCCCATTTTTTTTCCTGGAACACATGATCGACATTCAGAAGCACAATTATATGCCATTGCAAAATATGTTTATTCATTGACACCACCGGAAAACCCTAATAAACCATCAGCTGTCAGCGAGCGGGGAAAGATCATTTTTGCGGAACAAGGTTGCGTAACCTGTCATACCCCGCCGCTTTTTACTAACAACAAGTTGACCCCTGCCGATGGATTTGAAGTCCCTGATGAACATTATGACAAATATGATATCTTCGATATTTCTGTAGGTACAGATCCTGGTTACACGATGAAGACCAGAAGAGGAACGGGCTATTATAAAGTCCCTTCTTTGTTGGGATTATGGTACAGGGGACCCTTTCTTCATGATGCTTCATTGGCCAAATTAGAGGATTTGTTTGATCCCGCCAGATTAAGGGATGATTATGTACCAACCGCCTTCAAAGCGCATGATGTAAAGACCAAAGCTGTTGGAGGACATGAATTTGGGATGGAGTTGAATGATGTGGATAAGAAGGCTTTGATTGCTTATTTGCTGACATTGTAATTAACACTTATGGTGATTTATAAGAACTATGATATTTATGGATACCTGCCCTACGGCAGGCGGGTTGGATATTTGGATATTATTCTTGACCCGCTGCGCTCGTTGCGTATTTTACGCTGTGCTCGCTGCGTGAACCCAATCTTGGAAAAGAAGAAAATCCAACTAACGCTAAGTTTGTTGTTAGTGATTTTGTTTGTTTCATTTTCACTTTTGGCCCAAACAATCAAACCTGAAAACCCTATTCAATTCAAAATCAAAAATGCAGGTATCACAGTAGATGGGGCAATTTCGGACTGGATGGTGGAGGTGGATTTTGATCCAAAGAAATTGGGAGCATCCAGTATCAGAGGGACAGCTAATCCTGAAAGTATTCATACAGGTATCAAATTACGAGATAAGCATTTGCAAGGCAGAGAGTATTTTGATGTAAAGAAATACCCTGAGTTACGTTTGCAATCCAAGTCATTCAAAACCAATGGTAAAAATGGGTTTATAGGGATTTTTGAACTTCAGATTAGGGATGTAAAAAAGGAGGTGGAAATTCCATTTTCTGTGACCAATACAGGAAAACAAAGGAAGTTTAAAGGAGAGTTTGTAATTGACCGCTTGGATTTTGGGCTAGGGGAGAAGAGTTTGGTTCTTTCGGATGAAGTTAGAATTATTATTGAGTTATAGATTAATTTTTCCCACAGAATCAATGTAAAGTTTTTGTTTACTTTCTTTTCTCTTTTGATAATTACGTATATTTTAGTCAGAATTTATACTTACAACTTATCAAAACTCTATCAAATGAATTCATTCTCAGAAAACCATGAATTAGAGAAAGAGGAAACAGTAAGCGGATGGGTAAGGATTCTTATGTTAATCATTCCATATTTTATTGTTGTTGGTTTTTTTCAATTTTTCGGAGCCCTTTTAGTTGGGCTTGATTACACTCAAGAAGTTCATAAAGAGAATTCTTATCAAGACTTTGTTATTTTGGTTTTCAGTAACGCTGGTACTTTTTTGATTCTATGGTTGTTTATGAAATATGTTGATAAAGAGCCATTTGTAAAACTTGGGTTTCAGGTGAAGGAACGATGGAATGATTTTGTCTTAGGCTTTTTGGTTGGCATGGTTATTATGATAGTGGGATTTTTGTTTTTGATCATCTTCAAAGAGATTGCTGTGGAGAGGATTCATTTTGATATAGGGGAGATGATCATTTTATTCACCCTTTTTATCCTAGTATCTGTTGGTGAAGAAGTGTTGATCAGGGGTTATGTTTTAAAAAACTTCATACTTTCATTCAATAAGTATTTGGCGCTAATTCTTTCGTCTATACTGTTTTCCATCATGCATGGATTCAACCCTCATTTTGATCAAATAGCTTTTATCAATCTATTTTTAGTGGGGCTTGTTTTTGGAATTTCTTACATCTATTCCAAAAACCTATGGTTGCCGATAGGTATGCACCTGAGTTGGAATTTTTTTCAATCTCTGGTAGGGTTTAATGTCAGCGGAATTGATAAATACTCACTTTTAGTTATATCAATGGATGAATTCAATCGATTCAATGGAGGTTCTTTTGGATTGGAGGGTTCTTACTTTGTGACTGTTGCTTCAATTACTACAATAATCGCATTAGCCAACTATTTCTCAAAAAAAGAAAAACAACGAGGTGGATTTAGTCTTTCCTGAGTTGGTTTTCAGTTAAATCAAATGATTAAAATAAGGGTTTTTCATATTTGGTTATCACATAATTAGCGTATTATCCGTAATGTTTATTTTCGTATATTCATAGTGTATTCATTTTCAATGCTTTACCTAAATAACAACACTATGAAAATCCAAACAGAAAACATACTCACCCATACCTGTGTCATCGGTGGCTGTGCCGCCTTGATAAGTACTGTTCTATTTCTCTTTATGATGCTTTCAGATTATCTGAAAGGTTTTTTATCTGTAGCTTCAATTGGCTGACCATTCAATACCCAAACTGTGAAGAGGGAATGGGTTATTTAGAACTTGCTATCACATGATTAGGGGATTGTAAAAGGTTTGTGTTTTGGGGAAATTGATCACTTCAATCATGATGAATTTTTGCCTATGAAGTTTTATGGATTGTTTTTGATTCTCTTGATTTCGTGTTCACCTCAAGTTGAGCGGAGCGCGGAAGAAATCGTTTCCAAAGTCCTGAAAGATGCCCCCCTGATTGATGGACACAACGACCTTTTGATCCATTATATCTGGTGCAAAGAATGCCCGAGAGAATTGGATGCCTATCCATTGGATACAATTACGGATGGCCATATTGATATTCCCCGATTGAGGAAAGGGGGTGTTGGTGCCCTGCTGACCAATATTTTTGGCAGGGGCAAAGAGATGAATGAATACCTGCAAGGCTGGGATTTGATCTATAGGATAGAGGAAAAGTATCCAGATGATTTTCAAATTGCAGTTACATCTTCCGAGGTCAAAGAGACAATGAAAAAAGGCAAGATTGCCATCATCCCTTCTATGGAGCATACCTATGAATTGGTGGACGATTTGGGAAGATTGAGGACACTATACCGATTGGGTTTACGCTCAGTGATTTTGGCCTATAATAACAATAACATTGCCGACGGGGCTTTTGATGAACCTGTTCATGGTGGATTATCGGATTATGGTAAAGAGCTGGTATTAGAAATGAATAGGCTGGGCATTATGATTGACCTATCCCATATTACGGAGAAAGGGATGCTGGATGTGCTTGAAATCACAAGGGTTCCGGTCATATTTAGCCATGCCAATGCAAGGGCACTTACAGATACCGAAAGAAATGCTTCTGATGCCGTTCTTCTGAAATTAAAAGAAAATGGAGGATTGATCATGCTGACTCCGGTTAACTATTTCACCACTCAGGCTGCCCATGATTATTATTTGGTGAAGCTCGATAGTATGGATAAGGTATTTCAAGAAAAATATCCTTATCCTGAACAGATGTCCGACGAAGAAATTGAGTTGGCCTATGCCGAATGGGATGCCTGGGAAGCGGCCAATCCGGAACCCAAAGTGACTGTCAAAGATTTTGCAGATCATTTTGATTATGTAAAAAATCTGATCGGAGTGGATCATATCGGGATTGGGAGTGATTTTGATGGGATGTATTATTTGATCGAGGGGATGGAAGATGGAAGTACCTTTCCCAATCTTCTTTTGGAGCTGGCCAATCGTGGTTGGACGGAAAGTGAGCTGAAAAAGGTCACTCAGGAAAACTTTCTAAGGGTATTTGAAGCAGTAGAGAAGGCGGCGGCTGAATTGCAGAAGATTGAGGGGCCAAGGATTGCTAAAGTATCATCTGATTAAGATGTTAAATAGATGATTAATTTCACGCGGCGATCGCAACGAGTTTCACGCAAAGAGCGCAACGTTTCTGTCATAAACCCTAATTCAAGCATAATTAAATCCTAAAAAAAAATTAAGAATTTGTTTCGTTGCGGTCGTTGCGATTTCCATTGCGCCCAATGCGTGAACCCAAAATTACCCAACTATGAAAAAGCTTACATTCTTTTCCTTATTGACTCTAATCATTTTCTCTTGCAGTCAAAAATCTCAAGATCCCTCAGTGTTGTTTATGCCCGGGGAATTTGAGCCCCATGAAGCGGTGTGGTTTGGCACCTGGAACATGGAAGAATGGGCGAGTGATTATAAGCTGGTGATAAGCGAAGTTATGATGGCCATCGATGGCCATGTTCAGATTAAGATGGCTGTACCCGCTGATAGCTTGCTACCTATTGTGAAACACGACCTTGACAACCTGGGAGTCGATACCGCTAAGATTCAGTTTTTTATCATTCCTGGGGATGACTTTTGGATCAGGGATTATGGTGCTGCCTTTGTGGCCAATCACCAAGGAGAATTGGGTGCGGTGGATTTTGAGTGGGATGCTTATGGTTCTTTGGATTGGAGGGTTTTGCGGGATTCTACTTTACTGGATAGTCTTGAATTTAAGAAAGAAAAATTAAGATCAGGCAAGAGAGCAAAAGTAGATAGCCTGATGGCAGTGGCCACTGGGGCCAAATGGATTAAAGGAAAGCTCAGCATTGAAGGAGGTTCCATTGAAGTAAATGGCAAAGGGGTGCTGATCCAATGTGAGTCTGTTACCTTACAACGCAATCCAGGTTGGACCAAAGAGGAACTCGAGGAAGAATTCAAAAGAACTTTGGGAGTGAAAAAAGTAATCTGGTTGCCGCAGGGCTTAGCTGAAGATGAACATATCTTTCATTTTCAATTGGGTAAATATGTGGGATATGGTACCGGTGGGCATACGGACGAATTTGTGCGCTTTGCCGATGCAAGGACAATCCTTTTGGCTTGGGTGGATGAAAATGAAGTGGATAAGCATCCGCTGAATAAGGTCAATTACGAGCGTATGTCGAAAAATTATGAAATCCTGAAAAAGGAGAAAGATCAGGATGGCAAGCCTTTCAAGATCATCAAAATCCCATTGCCTTATCATCAGGAGCGACCTCTTGTAGTTTCTGATACCTTGTATGATGAACCGTATTACCCTTTAAGTTCATTTAGCTATGAAGACCAAAAGAAACTTCAGGTGGGGGATACACTGACGTATGTTGCGGCAGCGAGTTATATGAATTTTTTGGTTACCAATGGGGTGGTCGTGACATCTTCCTATGCCAAAGATGAAGCTTCTATCCAACGGGAAAAAGAAGTCGAAAAGCTTTTAAAGCAAGCTTTTCCCGACAGAGAGATTGTTTTTGTAGATGCCATGCCGCTCAACTGGTATGGAGGGGGTATTCATTGCAGTACGCAGCAGGAGCCCAAAAGAAGAGGTATTTGAGGTAGGTTTCTGACTTCTAAATTGCTTTCTTCAAAAACTATTTTGTTTGTATGAAATAATATGCATTAAATTCATTAATATATATTAATGACTGAAATTTCATTCAAAAATTTTTATCACCAAAATAAATCAGTATATTTGTATGAAATGTGATTCATAGTGTCCAAAATACCATACTAATGACTGAAATTTCATACATAAGTGATGCGGCTATTCTGAAAAAAATAGGAGCTTATGTCAAAGCCCGAAGGATAGATCAAAACCTCACGCAGGAAGAAGTGTCTGAGCGTGCAGCCATCAGCCGGTCTACACTGAGTTTGTTGGAGAGGGGTGAGAATATAGCGCTGCTTAATCTCTTGAAAGTTTTAAGAGTGCTGGATGCTTTGTATGTCTTGAATGATTTTCAGGAGGTCACGACCATCAGTCCAATGCAGTTGGCAAGGGAAGATGAAGCCAAATGGAAGCGAGCTTCTAAAAGTAAAAAGTCTCCTCCTAAAGATGATCTGGGATGGTAAGGACCGCATTTGTCAAGCTTTGGGGGCAGCGAATTGGGGCAGTTGTATGGGATGAAGGGCAGGAACTGGCTTTTTTCGAATACGAGAGAAAATTTGCTTCTGGCAAATTGGATATCTCGCCTGTTCGGATGCCACTTGGTACCCGTGTTTATAGCTTTCCGGAATTGAGGAGAAATACCACATTCAAAGGACTTCCGGGTTTGTTGGCGGATTCCTTGCCTGATCGCTATGGGAATGAACTGATCAATGGATGGTTGGCCCGCAATGGACGGGCGGAAAACTCACTGAATCCTGTGGAGCTACTTTGCTTTATAGGCAACAGGGGGATGGGTGCATTGGAGTTTGAACCTTCAATCTTACCTGCTCAAGAGCAAGGACAGGCATTGGAACTTTCAAGTTTGATAGAGACGACCAAGAAATTGTTGGAAAGCCGAGAGCGCTTTGAAGCCCAAACCACTTCCGCTATGCAGGATGTGATGTTGGATGTCTTAAAAATGGGGACTTCAGCTGGAGGGGCACGGCCCAAAGCCATCATCGCATACAATGAAGCCACCGGAATGATCCGCTCGGGACAGACCTTGCAAGATGCTGGATTTGAGCATTGGCTGATCAAGTTTGACGGGGTCAATGATACACAGTTTGGTGAAACCTTTGGTTATGGACGGGTAGAGATGGCTTACTATCAGATGGCGGTAGATGCAGGGATTGAAATGGCTGAAAGTAGGCTGATTGAAGAGGAGGGAAGGGCCCACTTTATGACCAAGCGTTTTGATAGGGTCAATGGAACGGACAAGCTCCACATGCAGACCTTTTGTGCCTTGCAGCATTTTGATTTTAACAATGTGAGCAGCTACAGCTACGAGCAATTGTTTCAGACCATGCGCCAATTGCGGCTGTCCTATGCAGAAGCGGAGCAATTGTACCGCAGGATGGTGTTCAATGTGCTGGCCCGCAACTGTGACGACCATACCAAAAACTTTGCTTTCCTGATGGATCAGGAGGGAAAATGGAGCCTTTCGCCTGCTTATGATATTTGCCATGCTTACAGGCCTGACAGTGTTTGGGTGAGTCAACATTGCTTGAGCATCAATGACAAAAGGAAAGATTTTGTGGTGGATGATTTTTTGGTGATAGCCAAGCAGAACTCTATCCGAAATCCACTGGGAATTATTCAGGAAGTGCAGGGGATTGTTTCCAATTGGATGGATTATGCTGGAAATTACAAGGTGAATACAAAGCTTGCAGAGGCTATTGCTGCTACTTTGGTTAAGTTGGTGTAGGGGATAGGTTTGGTTGATTTTTTAAATTCTCAAAATTTCAATCATCACATCATTAGGGTATTGTGGGCTTTGTGGATTTCATAGAAATTTAGGAAAAGAGTTTCACGCAACGACCGCAACGAAAAAAACGCAAAGGACGCAAAGAGATGACATCAATACCGCTGCGTTCGCTGTGCTTTCCTTTGCGCCCCCCCGATTCTCGGGACAAGGTATGCGAGAATAAAAGCCTTCAATTTATGAAAAATCACAGATTCAAATTTTCCCCATACATGACTTTCTTGTTATTCAGCAGACTGACTGTCATTTTTGGGTTTACAAGCATATTGTTTTCATGCAGCGATAAACCTGCAACTTCCACTTTCCAGCAGGAAATAGATGCCTTCATTGAAAAAAACATGAAGGAGCTCCATATTCCCGCACTTTCTTATGCGGTAATGCAAAACGGAGAATATATCTCTAGTGGGGTATATGGATTGGCAGAAGTAGAACTGAATTTTCCCGCCAATGAACACACCTTGTTCAATGTAGGCTCGGTAGGTAAAACCTTTACCGCCACAGCCATCATGGTACTGGAAGAAGATAGTAAACTTTCCATCAAAGATCCCATTGGGCAACATTTAGAAGGTATTCCCGATAGTTGGGATAATATCACGATAGAACATTTGCTCAACCACACTTCGGGTATAAAAGACTATACGCAAGACTTTCCAGGCTACACCCTTTTACCCAATATTGACCGGGCGGTAGAACTCACCCCTGAGCAATACATTGAGATGTGTACCACCAATCCACTCAATTTCCCGACTGGGGAGCGATTCGCTTATTCCAATTCCAATTATGCTTTGCTGGGTTTTATCATTCGTAACCACATTGATAGTTCTATGGATGAATTTATGCGAAAGCGAATTTTTGAATCTGTAGGCATGATGGACACCCGCTACGAAGATGCATTTGAATTGCGCCCTAACCGTGCCAAAGGCTACCATAAAGGAGAAAGCGGGCCTATCAATGGTGCTTTGATTTCCAATTTCTATTCCACCATAGGAGATTGTTGCATTCTTACGACGGGGAAAGATTTGGCTAAATGGGGACCGTCATTGGTAAGCGGAAAAGTAGTCTCCAAAGGGCAATTAGATAAAATGTGGACCAAGCATCAACTGAATAATGGGAAACTTTCTCAAGAAGATTATCGATCGTATGGTTTGGGATGGGAGATAGGTGATCTATTGGGAAGTCTTGAATTTGGTCACAATGGATCTTAAAAAAAGGCTATACCGGCTATTACCGCTATTATCCCGAATACGATTTATCCATAGCCATCATGAGCAATCGTTGGACATCTCGTGACGATAATATTTTCAGTTTTTACGAAGCGTTGGCATCACGTTTCCTTCCTGATGAATTGAAATTTACAGGTCGCCAAGCCATAGAAGGGGAATTGGCGGATCAATGGAAAGAAATAATGAAAACCTTCGGCACCCTCCTTTCTGAGAATGGAGACTTGTCACCAATTGTCGAGCAGGTGTATGTCGATATCATCGCAGATGAATATGCTGATTTCAGTAAAAAATGGGGAGAAAATATAGTAGCTGCCGAAAGGCATTTCTTGGGTGAATGGGATGTAAGTCAAAAAAAGGTCATTAAACACGGGCAAAAAGTCTATAAAATAGGGCTCATCAGAGACTTCTCTCCTGAAAGTCCGGAAGACTTGGAGGAATATATGATGGTGTATATGAGTGAAGCGGGGAGGATTTTGGGGGTGAGTGATAAACTTTTAAAAAAGGATTAATTATGAAAACACAATACTCCCGCTTTTACCTGATTCTGACGATAATACTATTACTTTTTGTTCTGATCGGCTTCACCCGGACTTTTTATCTGAGACCCTTCTTAGAACAACCCGAACGTTGGCAACTCGACCGACTTCCTACGGTTTACGTCATCCACGGAATAATACTGACTGCTTGGTTTTTGCTCTTGGTGATACAGTCGGCACTAGTGAATACTCGCAAAGTTGCGATTCATAAGAAGTTAGGGTATGCCATGTCGGTTTTGGCGGTATTGGTTGTGATTACCAGTATTCAGGCAGTACTGGACTCCACACCAAGATCTATCCGAATGGGGCTTCTGAATCCCGAAAATATGGATGAAATGAAAGATCAGTCCTTTCCCTTGTTTCTTGATCTTTTGTCATTGGTGGTATTTACGATTGCAATTTCCATTGCCTTGGTTTTCAGGAAAAATCCATTACTACACAGAACAGCTGTATTGATTGGTTCTATGGCTTTTATGGTTGTTGCTCTGGTAAGAGCGACATTCTTAGTCTTTCCGGATTCCGACATTTTACTTTCTGCCATCTTGTTTTTCTTACTGCCTATCCTCTTAATGGTTCATGATTGGATACTTTTTAAGCGGTTTCCGGTATATGCTTTTGTCGGATTGATATCCTTGGTACTTATGGTAGTCTTGACCTTTGTGATTTATTCATGCGATTGGGGCTATCAATTTTTCTTAGCCTACATCAGTGGGTTAGATTGACAAAACTAAGTATCAGCGAAGGTTGCTAAGATTAGTTCTTTGTCACATCATTAGGGTATTGTGGGCTTACGGGATTTCATAGAAATTTAGGGTAGTTGGTTCACGCGACGAGCGCAACGATTTAACGCAACGATGGCAACGGGATTATGTCTATAACCAGCAGCGTTCTCCCGAAGTTCGGGATAAGGTCCGCGCTTTCCTTTGAGCCCTCCCGATGCTCGGGACAAGGTCCGCGTGAACCCCAAAACCAAAAGCCAAATGAAAAAGCTTCTACTTTTCGCTACCCTAGGATGCATTATTTTTGCCTGTTCCAGTTCTTCCCATGATCTACTGATTACCAATGTCAATGTCATAGACGTGGTCACGGGAGAAGTTTTTTCTAATCGTACTGTGGCCATAAATGGGGATGAAATTACTGCCATCTATGCTAAAGCTATAAAGCCAAGAAAGGAAACAGAGGTAGTGGACGGAACAGGTAAATACTTGATTCCGGGACTTTGGGATATGCATGCGCATCACCATTGGTATCCAAGGGATAATGACCTGCTTTTGATACCTAACGGCGTACTTGGTGTAAGAGATCCTTGGGGAGACCCGCAACAAGCCAAGCGATTACGGGAAGAAAATAAAAAGGGAATTCACTATGGTGTAGAAATCTTCACTTCAGGAAGTTTGATAGATGGATCTCCCAGCATGTATGGTTCGGCTGAGGTGGATACCCCAGAGGAGGCCAGGGCTATGGTCAATTGTCAAATGCAGCATGGGGTTGATTTTATAAAACCTTACAGTGGTTTAAAAAAAGAAGTTTACTTGGCTTTAATGGATGAAGCTCAAAAGCTAGGAGTAATTGCAGCAGGGCATGTTCCTACTGCGGTTACATTAGAAGAGGCCGTTGAAGCTGGCCAACGAATGGATGATCATTTGTATGGAATGGAAAGCCTTTTCCTAAGTGCTGAACAAGTGGATATAGTTGTCCATCTCCGGAAAGAAAAGAAATGGACTGAATCATATGTATATATCCGAAACAATAAAGACTCAACTTTGGCCCAAAGTAGACTAGCCCAACTAAGTGGGAAAGACATTTGGTTCTGTCCAACTTATGTGTCACTTTTTGGTGTTCAAAAAGTTTTCAAATCGAATATGGAGGCTGATCCAAGAAATGAATATATATCGGTCATTGAAAGACATCACTCAGGATCTCCAAATGATTTTTGGCTGGAAAATCCTATGTATAAAACTTCCAAGCCAGACAGCATCAAATTCCAAGAGGATAAACAGTATGTACAAGAGAAAGAAAATTACATCAAAATGTTGATCAGTTCAGAAGCTAAAATCTTAGCTGGAACGGATTACATTATTCCATACATTTATCCGGGATTCAGTTTGCAGGAAGAATTACAAATATTTGTCCGGTTGGGAATGACCCCTCTCCAAGCTTTACAAACTGCCACGATCAACCCTGCTCAATTTATGCTGAATGACAAAATTGGGGAGGTGAAAGTAGGGAAATATGCAAATTTAGTACTGTTAAATTCTAACCCTCTGGATGATATTCACAATACTCAGGATATTTTCGCTGTAGTCTTAAGAGGTAAGCACTTGAATCGTTCACATTTGGATGGTATGCTTGATAAAGTTAAACAGAAAGCTAAGACAAAGCATATTTACGATTGGTTTGCTCCCCGTTTTGAAAGGGATGGAATAGAATCTACCGTGCAGTCACATTTATTGAAGGTAAAGATATCATTGATGAAGCCTTTCCTGTGAGGTGGAATATGTTGCTTTCTTCAGGATGGAAATTTTACATGGAAGACAAAAAGGAAGAAGCAAAAGCCATGGCTAAACTTACGATAGATTTATATCCTGATTTTGTTTATGCAGTAGCATTCGCCGGGGAGATTTATAAATACTGCAAGGAAAATGAATTGGCTAGAACTGCCTTTCAAAAGTCTTTGGAGATTTACCCTTGTTACAATATTGTAGAAAGATGGATCAAAGAACTGGATGAACCAGTAGCATTTGGACAGAAATACAAGACCAAGGAACCTGTAACCCTAGCTGCAAGAATACCCTGTATGTATCATAATCACTAGTTATAGTTTTAAAATTGGATTCCAGCTGTTCGACATTTGCAATGTCGAACCACAGATCAATAGGATTTGCAATCCGTCAAATAAATTCATAGAACCTTTGATCACATCATTAGGGTATTGTGGGCTCACGGGATTTCATAGAAATTTAGGGTAGTTGGTTCACGCGACGAGCGCAACGAGAAATACGCAACCATCGCAACGGTCGGGTTTTAAAATCTCCGCGTTCTCCAAAAGTTCCGGACAAGGTATGCGTGAAATAAAATATCTATAAACTATGAAATCATTATTTTCAACCCTACTGCTCTTCTTGTTTTTCAGCTATGGCTTTGCACAGTCTGATGCTTCACAATCTAAAAATCCATCAGGAATGTCCCATTGGGAACCCTTTATCGGCCAATGGAAAGGAATCGGCTGGCGATTGACAGAGGATGGGCAAAAAACCGAATGGCATCATGCCTACAACATCCAATTCAAACTGGATGGAAGACTGCTTCAGTTGGAAAATACAACAACAGTGAAAGGAGAAACTCACCATCAAAGTATGATCTTGGGAACTTATGATGCAAAAGTCAATAACTTTCTGCTTCGAGTTTACTCTACCATGACTCCTGAGGGTGAATATTCAGGCGCTTTTGAGGATGGTGAATTCATATATTTCATGAATAAAAATTTACGTTTCTCCATGCAGGTGAATGGGCAGGGACAAATCTTTGAAAAAGGAGAAATGAACATAGGCGATCAATGGGTGCAGGTTTTTGAAATGTTATCTACTAAACAAAATTAAAATGAAACCACACCACACACGCTTCTACCTGATCATCATCATCCTGCTTTTGCTGGTTGTTTTGTTGGGTTTTGGTCCTAGGTTTTATTTGAGGCCATTTTTTGAACAGCCTCGCCATTTAAAAATGGATACGTTGCCCATCAAGTTTATGCTGCATGGCATTTTGATGACGCTGTGGTATGTATTATTGGTGGTGCAATCGGCTTTGGTAAATACCAAAAACATCCAATTACATAAGCGGCTGGGTTGGGGATTGGGAGTGATAGCTATACTGGCAGTCATTTCCGCGATTCCTGTGATGATGGGCTTTGCTCCACGCATGGTGGAGCTAGGTTTTCTGAATGTCGATAATCCTGATCGGGTTTGGTTTCAGAACATACAATGGACCAATGATATTTTTGCGTTGATCACTTTTTCAATCATGGTAACAATTGGTTTCCTCAATCGAACCAACAAAGGTTTGCACCGAACCATGATGTTATTTGCTTCTATGGCTTTTACAGGTCCTGCCACTGGCAGATTGATGGAATGGTCATCCCCTTCTTTGTTTATAGAAGGTACCGTGACCGTTTATTTCATGTTTCCTGTTGCCGTTCTGATTCATGATTGGTTTAAAGCCAGAAAAATTCCAGTTTATACTCTATGGGGATTTTTAGCCTTGACACTTTCCATGATTTTGACTTTTGCATTACCATCTACTGAGTTTTGGAAAGAATTATTTCTAAGGCATTTATGATGAATTGCTTTTTGTGAAATCTATCACATCATTAGGGTATTGTGGGCATGATGAATTTCAGGGAAATTTAGGGGAATGGTTTCACGCCAAGCACGCAGCGATTTTCACGCAATGGGCGCAGCGTATATTTAGCCATTGAAGTAGCAAGATTTTAAGAATTTTCGTTGCGTTCGCCGCGCTTTCCTTTGCGTTCGTTGCGTGAAACTAAAAAAAAACCATGAAGAACCTCACACTTTTCACTCTCTTAGGCTGGATCATTTTTGCTTGTTCCAGTCCTTCCCATGACCTATTGATCACCAATGTCAATGTCATTGATGTAGTTACCGGAGAAATTCTCCCTAACCGAACAGTCGCCATTGATGGTGATGAAATCACTGCCATTTATACCAAAACTATCAAACCCCAAGAAGGAACTGAAGTGATAAATGGTACAGGCAAATACCTGATCCCTGGACTTTGGGATATGCATGTGCATAACAATTGGAATTATGAAGATACCAACGACCTCTTAGTAGCCAATGGCGTAGTGGGAGCTAGGGAAATGTGGGGTGATATGGCCATCCGAAAGAAAATGAATGAAGAACGAGCCTCCGGTAAGCCTATTATCGATATCTATTCTTCCGGAGTGTTGACAGATGGAGCACCTAGGATTTGGCCAGGTTCGGCCGAGGTGACAACTCCCGAAGAAGCGGAAGCACTTGTCCGCTGTCAGGTCGCTCAGGGTGCAGATTTTATCAAGGTTTATTCTAGGTTAGATAGTGCCTGCTTTTTTGCCATTGGAAAAACAGCAACTGAATTGGGCCTGCCATTTTCAGGTCATGTTCCCAATATGGTTCGAATCGCAGATGCGCTTGATGCAGGGATGCTTACCTCTGAACATCTTTATGGGTTGCAGGAGTTGGGTTATTCCGAACGTGAATTGAAGGAAGTAGATAGTTTATTTGAGATTGGTAATCGAATTGAAGCATTACAGAAAGGACTGAAATTTTTTGATTCTTCAGTTATGGAAGAAAAGCTTCAAAAATTGGACTTATCAAAACATTGGTTTTCACCAACCATGGTTACAAACAGAGGAGTTAGATCTATGCAGGATAGTGTTTTCACATCAGACCCTAGGGTTTCGTATTTGCCTGATTATATGACTGAGGATTGGAAACCTAGAAGGACTATGGGAAGCCAACGGATGATGCCGAGCTTAGAGATAATGCAGCAATTGTATCAAAATGACTTTCAGATTTTAACCATCCTGATTGAAAATAAAGCCCAAATCATCGCAGGTACCGACTATCCCAATCCTTGGGCCTTTCCTGGCTTTAGTATGCATGATGAATTGGAACTCTACGTGCAGGCAGGCATGACGCCATTACAGGCGCTACAAACAGCCACACTCAATCCGGCTAAAGTCATGAATAATGATCGAATTGGAAGTGTTGAAAAAGGAAAATTGGCAAGTTTGGTCCTTTTGAATAGTAACCCTTTGGATGATATCAATGCCATTCGGGAAATAGAAACTGTGATACTCCGTGGGGAAGTATTTGACCGAAAAGCATTGGATGAAATGCTCGATCATACCAAAGAAAAAGCAGCTTTGCCAACTATTTACCAATTGATTATAGCCTTGCAATCGGAGGGAAATATGCCAGGTGACTTGTTGGCCTTGGAAAGCAAACTGGACAGCCTTTCAGGAAAATACAACCTAACAGGTCTGGAGTTTTTGGTGAATGATATTGGATACAGTTATTTGGGTGAAAATGATATTGAAAATTCCATGCAGGTTCTGGAGCTCAATAACCGACTTTTTCCTCACAGCCAAAATGTTTGGGATAGCTATGCGGAAGTATTTTTGATGCAAGGGGATACAATAAATGCAATTACTTACTACCAAAAAGCTTTGGATATCTATCCATGTAATCGGGAGATTGAGAAGCGATTAATTGCGTTGAATCCTTAAATGAATAAGCTTTGATCACATCATTAGGGTATTGTGGGCTTACTGGATTTCAGGGAAATTTAGGAAAAGAGTTTCACGCGGCGAGAGCAACAAATGTAACTCAACGGACGCAGCGCTTATACACAAAGGAAGTAAAGAAAGACATCAAAAAAACCGCCAAAATAGTTAAACAATGAATAGACGCGAATATCTAACAAAAGCTGCCATGCTTGCAAGTGGCGGCTTTCTACCTTTCGTCACTACTCCTTTAATGGGGACTTCTGTCTCTGCTTTAATTACAGATACAACTAAAAGTGAAAATGGCCCGCTTAACAGTGGGGATTGGGTTGGCTTGCGAAAAATGTTCAAACTTCGACCGGACTTTATACACTTGGCCACCTTCCTGCTGTCCTCCCATCCCAAGCCGGTTGCAGACGCAATCGAGCGTCATCGAGAGGCATTTGACCTTGACCCGGTAGATTACTACTATGTGCATTCGCAAAAAATGGAGGATGAAGTTGTGAAAATGGCTTCGGAGTACATGGGTGTCAAGACCACTCAAATAGCAATGACCTATAGTACAACCATGGGATTGGCAATGGTGGCCAATGGTCTCATTCTTAATTCGGATGACGAGATTTTGCATAGTGAACACGACCACTACGCTATGGAAATGTCATTGCACTATAGTGCTGAGCGTTCAGGTGCAAAGCTGCGCAAAGTAGCCCTATATGATAATTCTGCCAATGCTTCTGTGGATGAGATCTTATCAAGACTAAAAGCGGCGATAAGTCCTTCCACTCGGGTTGTTGCTATGACATGGGTACATTCCAAGAACGGGGTCAAATTACCTATTCCAGCAATAGGGGAAATGCTCGCTGAACTGAACGGATCTCGTTCTGACGCTGATCAGATCCTCTTTTTGGTCGACGGTGTACATGGCTTTGGTATTGAGGATATAGCTATATCAAGCTTAGGCTGTGATTTTTTTATTGCCGGTACCCACAAATGGATATTTGGCCCCCGTGGTACCGGACTGATCTGGGGAAGTGACCGTGGCTGGGCCCGCTGCAATCCAGTGGTGCCTAGTTTCGGGCAGTCTTATGGGGTATGGCTGGGCTACATGGCTCAGGAAAGGGTGCCAATGGGTGATCACATGACTCCTGGTGGTTTTTATGCCTTTGATCACCGTTGGGCGTTACCTGAGGCATTCAAACTTCATCTTCAATTGGGAAAGAGCAACGTGCAAAAAAGAATTCATGAATTGAACACACTTGCAAAGGAGGGATTAAAAGATATTAGGGGAGTAAGTTTGTATACGCCCTTGTCTCCGGAGCTTTCATCTGGTATGATATGTTTTGATTACAAAGAATTGAAGCCGTGGGAGGTAGAAAAGGCACTTTACAAAGCAGGAATTAATGCCAGTACTACACCATATAGGCCATCATATGCTCGCCTTGCACCTAGTCTGATCAACAACGAGGAAGAAATCTTTCGCACTTTAGAAGTCATTGCTCAAATCCAATAGTTCTTATCTGTCAAAATACTCAAAAATGAATCCACTACAACCCATTTCAAGTTCAAATCGAATTGAACTGGTAGATTCCCTTCGCGGTTTCGCCATCTTTGGAATATTGATGGTCAATATGCCTGCTTTTTTCAAACCAGCAGTGGAATTGATCATGTTGCCTTCTTTTGGAGATAGTACGATGGAGATACTTTCCAATGGTTTTATTTACTTCTTTTTCACAGGGAAATTCTTTGTATTGTTTTCCCTCCTGTTTGGTTTTGGATTCTATATTTTCCTTCATAAAGACGGTGAGGTAAGCAAGCAGAATATCCACTTATTTCGAAAAAGACTTTTCTGGCTGTTGATCGTTGCCATTTTACATATTACATTGATTTGGGAAGGGGATATTCTTTTTTACTATGCACTCTTTGGGTTCTTATTACTCTTGTTTAGAAAGTCTTCAACTAGGAAAATTATTGTATGGATGATTGTTTTCTTATTGATTCCCATAGTTTTTGTAGGCCTGATAAGCATGTTGCCTCAACTTTTAACATCCAACCCAGAAGCCTTGCAAGCAATGGAGAAAGGAAGTCAGGAGCAATTGCTAGCAACCCAAGATTTAGTCCAAAGAGCTTATCAAGTATACTATTCTGGCTCTTACGGTGAAGTTATTCAGATGAATATTGAACAATGGCTTTTCCTATTGTCTGGAATTGTGGTTTTCTATCCCACCTGCATGGTGATGTTTTTACTGGGATTGTTAATTGGTAGATCTGGTTTTTTTGCCAATACTGGAGCATATATGGCTCAAATCAAAAAAGCCTTCTGGCTTTCACTACCCTTTGGGGTCTTACTTAACTTGGTGCTCTTGCTATCACTTGCCAATGCTACCCCTGGGGCATTGGATTATTGGGCATTTGTTGGAAGGACCGCTGGGATTTTAGGAGGCATCATCATGATGTGCACGTATGTATCAGGCTTTATTTTGATGTATAATCGAGGTAATTTCCAGAAACTCTTTTCAGGATTTTCAGCTGTAGGTCGTATGGCGCTGACGAATTATATCTCCCATTCTGTGATTGCCTTATTTCTTTTTAGATCCGTCGGATTTGGTTTGTATGGGCAGTTGGAAGTATGGCAGGGCATCCTATTGGTTTTTGTCATTTTTGGTTCGCAAATTCTTTTTAGTCAGTGGTGGTTGAGCAAATATAGATTTGGGCAGCTGGAGTGGTTGTGGAGGTTATTGACCTATGGGGAAATACATTCGCATAGAAAATAAATAACTTATGAATTCTAAATTTTTGCATTCAATGGATGGTAGAGAATCATATACTATAATAGTTTGCATCAACGCTTTCACAAAAAGAAATCTGTAAAATTCTTTTACGAAAAAAATAAACGGGATTAGCAGTAATGCCAGCCCCGTTTATTTGGAATTATGATTTTCTGATTTGCTAACTTTCAATCAACATTGATCACTTATTTTTATACTTGTCAAACCAAGAATACAAGTACAATTGTGTACGCAGATAGTTTGAAGGATTGGTGCCTGTACCATGGTATTCGTTTTGGAAACGGATCATGGCAGTAGGAACTTTCAATACTTTCAAGGCCTGATAAAATTCTTCGGTCTGAGAAATGGGTGTTCTCAAATCATCCTCTCCACACATCAACATGGTTGGTGTTTTGACATTGCCTACATACATCAATGGAGATCTTCTGATGTGCTCACTTGGATCATCCCATGGGTATTCCTTGAAATTTTTGTACCAACTTACCCCATCTGTATTCCCAACAAAGGAAAGCCAGTTGATCACAGGGAAATTGACTGATGCTGCAGCAAATCGGTCAGTATGGCCTACAATCCACGAAGTCAATACTCCGCCACCGCTACCGCCATAGACGAATAGGTTCTTTTCATCGACATATCCTTTTTTGATTACTTCATCCACGCCATTCATCAGATCATCATAGTCCTTTCCAGGGTAGTCGTTTTTAATGGCATTGCCAAAGACAGATCCATAACCTGAAGAGCCTCTGGGATTAGTGTACAATACCACATAGCCTTCGGCTGCATGGTGCTGCCAGGTAAAATTAAAGCCTACATTATACATGGCATGAGGACCACCGTGAATTACTAAAATCAATGGATATTTTTTGGAAGGATCGAAGTCAGGCGGCCTGACAATCCATCCATGAACGTCAAAATCATCGGTTGATTTATACCAAAGTTCTTCGACTTCCCCCAATTGTACATTTTTCAACATGCTATCATTCAATCGGGTTAATTTTCTGATATTCGGATTAGTAACCTGGAATGATATAATCTCTGCAGGATTGTGGTAATCGGTCAATACTCCCACGGCCAGTCCATTCCTGTTGATTTCTGAAACAGTCAGCATGTGATTGCCTTGGCTGATTTGCCTATGTCCCCCCCGCAAGGGCGCAAAATATAGGTTTCTGGTTCCGTTATAATCGGCATTGAAATAAACTCCTGAATTATCTGATGCCCAAAACATACCTGATGGAGAACGGTCAAAATCAACCGCCAATTCTCTTGGATTCTTTCCATCAATGTCCATTACGTACAACTTGTTTTCAATAAAAGTATCATCTGTCCAGTCGTAGCCAACATAAGCCACTCTTTTACCATCAGGGGAAACTACAGGAGATCTATCAATACCGTTTCGTTTGGTCAGCTGTCGGATATCAGCTGTTTCTACATTGACAGCATAAATTTCGGATTGTCTGTATTCGTATTCCGCATCCTCAACCCTAAGACTTGTAAATAGTATTTCTTTGCCATCGGGGCTCCATTCTACACCGCTGTGGTTATAGTTTCCTTGCGTCAGCTGCCGGGGAGTTCCACCTTCAGCCGGTACAATAAAAATATGAGTAAAACCCTCTTCAAGAAAGCCAACTCTGTCACGTCGGTAATTCAACTGGGTAATCACTTTAGGTCCTTCGGTCCATTTAGCGCCTTTTGGTCGCTCAGGCATTTTGATGCTCCAAGGCTCAGTGTAGGGAACGAGCATGTTGAATGCGATGAATTTCCCATCAGGTGACCACTTCATATTGGAAGGTGTTTTTTCAACACGGGTGATCTGCGTGGCTCCCTCGGTATTCTTATACTTTACAAAAATTTGGCTTCCACTCGGCTCGCCTGAAGACATGTATGCGATCCTTGTGCCGTCTGGAGACCAGGCAGGAGAACTGCCTTTAGTGAAAAACCTATTTTTGCTCCCATCAGCATCCATGATGAACAATTCATTTTTTCTGGTATCGTTTACCTTATCTACCCAGCCTCTGGTATAAATAATTTCCTTACCATCTGGGGAAACTTGAGGATCTGCTACACTAATAACATCGAAAAACTGCTCCAATTTCAGCTTGCTTTTTTCTTGAGCGAATGTGACAGACATGCTGAACAGCATGATTATCCAACATCCAAATAAAGTGAGGGTTATTATTTTTTTCATACTTTTAATTTTGGTTATTGATTAAAAATAAGGAATTTTAATTGTTACTTACGCTTTGAGTAGGATTTATTATATGAATGGAAACCAGAGCGATCTGAGTATGATTTTTCTATAATTCAAGCTTTAAAATCACAGCCATGAAATTCGAAAACCACACCATCTGGATCACTGGAGCCTCTTCAGGAATTGGCTTTCATCTGGCAAAAGCATTTGCAAAAGAAGGTGCAATCGTTGCAGCTTCTGCACGAAGAAAGGAATTACTGGAAAAACTAGTACAAGAAATCCAACAGGAAGGAGGCAAAGCCCAAGCTTTTTTCTGCGATGTGATGGAAGAACAATCCATTGAAAAGTGCTTTGATGAAATCATTGACACTTTCGGTAAATTGGATGTATGTATTGCCAATGCCGGTGGAGGGGTGATGGGGAAGATTGAAAAGCTTTCTGCAGAAGAATGGGATCGGCAATTGCGGCTCAATGTAACAGGACTTGCGCTTACAGCTAAGTATGCGCTCCCCGAACTCCGAAAATCCAAGGGGAGGCTTGCTTTGATAGGCAGTGTGGCGGCTTTTGTCCCTAATCCTAATCTAGGTGCCTATGGCGCCAGTAAAGCAGCCGTACATAATATCGGAGAAACCTTGCAATCAGAATTACTTGGTTCGGGTGTGTCCTGTACCACCATTCACCCAGGTTTTGTGGACAGCAATATTACAAGAATAGACAATGAGGGGAACTTCCACCCAGAAGCCAAGGACCCGAGACCAGCCAACCTGATGTGGCCTACGGATAAGGCAGCAAAAGCGATGCTTCAAGCAATTTACAAGCGTAAAAAGATGGTGGTCATCACAGGCCATGGGAAAGTAATATATGCTATTTCACGTCTGATTCCCAGTGTTTTGAGGAGTATGATGGCGAAGATGAATGGGTAGTACAGCAGACAAAGAATTTTATATTTTTCAATAAATATTTTAACGTTAACTCCGCTAGAATTTTTTTGACTTGTGTTAAACAAAAAAACCGCCAAGGATAGCTACTCCTAAGCGGTCTAGGTTCTTACCTCTTGTGTTTAACTCCTACCTTATAGCTGGTAATTCTCGCATCTAATTTTGGTGCCTCGGCACCGTTGGTGAGTCATCAATCCATATCGAGGTTCTTGTCTCTATTTAAATGCTGGAATACCTGTAATCTCATGTCCCAAGATTAACAAATGGATGTCATGAGTGCCTTCGTAGGTGATCACGGATTCCAAATTCATCATGTGACGCATCATGGAGTATTCCCCTGTGATTCCCATACCTCCGTGGATTTGACGGGCTTCCCGGGCAATATCCAAGGCCATAGCTACATTGTTTCTTTTGGCAAGGGAAATTTGAGCGGTGGTTGCTTTTCCTTCATTCATCATTTTTCCCAATTTCCAATTCAATAATTGAGCCTTGGTGATTTCGGAGAGCATCTCTGCCAATTTCTTTTGAATCAACTGGAAGGATCCAATAGGTTTGTCAAATTGAATTCTTTCTGCTGCATATTTTCTAGCAGATTCATAACAATCCATTGCTGCACCTACTGCACCCCAGGCGATACCATAACGTGCCGAATCCAAGCACATCATAGGCGCACCGAGTCCACTTTTGTTGGGAAGTAAGTTTTCTTTAGGAACTTTCACATTATCAAAAACCAATTCCCCTGTTGCAGAAGCTCTTAACGACCATTTGCCGTGAGTTTCAGGTGTTGAGAAGCCTTCCATGCCTCTTTCTACAATTAATCCATGGATTCTACCCGCTTCGTTCTTCGCCCAAACGACTGCAATATCCGCTTTAGGAGAGTTGGAAATCCACATTTTGGCTCCATTTAACAAGTAATGATCGCCCATATCTTTGAAGTTGGTGACCATGCCGGATGGATTTGAACCAAAGTCAGGTTCAGTTAAGCCAAAGCATCCCAGCATTTCTCCGGATGCCAATTTGGGTAGGTATTTGTGTTTTTGTTCTTCTGAGCCAAATTTATAAATTGGATACATTACCAAGGAACCCTGAACGGAGGCTGTGGAGCGCATACCAGAATCTCCTCTCTCAATTTCTTGCATGATCAAACCATACGCAATGTAATCCAGACCTCCTCCACCATATTCAGCAGGGATTTGTGGTCCAAAAGCACCTACATCTCCAAATTTTTTGACAATTTCATAGGGAAAATGCGCACGCTGTGCCCAATCCTCAATGTATGGACTGATTTCTTTTTTGACAAAATCACGGATAGACGAACGAATCAGCAAATGCTCTTCGGTCAATAAATCATCCACTTGATAAAAGTCTACCCCCTCAAACGTATCTTGCTTGGATGATTTGTGTACTGCTGTCAGCTGTTCCATAACAGTTTTTGGTTTATTGCTAATTATAACGGATTTTTGCGCACAAAGTCGCTTTCAAGACTTGAAATAAATACAAAGAGCTGATAAATACTACCGTAGCGCTCATTAAATTTAGCACATGAACCCAGCACAAACCCCAAAACACATTTTAGAGAAGATAGAGCAACTTCAGGAGAAATTTAAAGCCTCAGGCCAAGACCTCTCTTCTTACTTGGAAGGGCTCTTGTATGCGGATTATATGACCTATTGGGATTATATCAATTTGGATATTCTCCTTTCTTTGCAGCAGCCGCGAACTTCCTTCAAGGATGAAAAGATCTTCATTATCTACCATCAGATTACGGAATTGTACTTCAAGCTCATTATTTGGGAATTGGAGCAAATCGCTGATAAAGAAAAGATTGATGCCGATTTCTTTAAGTCACGCTTGGAGCGTGTCCTGATGTATTTTGATCAGCTGATTTCTTCTTTTGCGGTGATGTGGAAGGGGATGGAAAAAGAGCAGTTTCTGAAATTCCGAATGTCTTTGCTGCCATCCAGTGGTTTCCAAAGTGCGCAATACCGTGTCTTGGAAATTCAGTCTGCTGATGTGCATCAGTTGATTCACATCGATAGGAGAGATGCGCTATCGAAGGAGTCGGATGTGGCCATTTTGTTTGATAATCTCTATTGGCAGCATGGAGCCAAAGAATTGGCCACAGGTCAAAAGACCTTGACCTTGAAAACCTTTGAAAAAAAGTATGGAAAGGAACTGAAAGAATTGATTACGCTGTATAGCGATAAAAATATTTGGAGAAAATATTTGGAATGTGCTGATAAAGATGAGGAGCTGAAAGAGTTGATGAAGAGTTTGGATCTGAAAGCCAATGTATTCTGGCCCTTGGCGCATTACAAATCGGCTGTTCGTTACCTGCAGCGGGATCCTCAAGATATAGCAGCAACAGGCGGTACCAACTGGCAGAAATACTTGCCTCCCCGTTTCCAAAAAGTGATCTTTTATCCCGAACTTTGGACCCAACAAGATATGGATGAATGGGGCAAGGGATGGGTTGTGAAGGAGGTTTTCGGGAATGATGGAGAATTAGAAGCGAGAGATTAGAAGCGAGAGATTAGACTCAAGTGACATGTGACATGTCCTGAAATAGCTTGACAAAAGAAGTCAAACTATAAACGGGAAAAAGATGACAAAAAGTGTTCGAGAGTTCAAACGGTACAGTATTAGCTTTAAGAAGCATGTGGTAGAGGAGTTGGAAAAAGGTAGCTCCTTTTCTGAACTTCAAAAGAAGTACGATATTAGAGGAGCCGAGACGATCCAGAAATGGGCTCGCTCATTTGGCAGGAATCATTTGTTGAACAAAACTATCAGGATAGAAACTGTGGACGAAAAGAGAAGACTTAAGGAACTTGAAGAAGAAAACAGGAAGCTAAAAGCAGCTTTAGCTGATACTGTAGTTGCTAATCATATGCTGGAGACTTTGATAAAAGTTGCTAATGAGGAGTACAAGACAGATTTAAAAAAAAACTTTGGCAGCGGTCAGTCTTTCAAAGGGAGCAAGGGATGAGTTTGTTCTCATGCTGCTCATACTTTGGATACAGCCGAGCTGCTTATTATGACTGGACAAAAAGAAAGCATAGAGAAGAAGCTATGTATGGTTTAGTGTTAGACTTAGTTCGGGACCATCGGATTATTCATCCAAGGATGGGTATCAGGAAACTATATAAGCTAATAAGCCCCGATCTTGATAAGTTTGGTATTAAGCTGGGTAGAGATAAGCTCTTTGATTTGTTACGCTCTGAAGGACTGCTGATTAAGCCAAAGCGGAAGTATGTTGTTACTACTCAATCATTTGCAAGATACAGTCAATACAATGATCTGTTCAATGGAAAAGAATGGAGTACAGTTGATCAAGCCTGGGTATCTGACATTACCTATATCCGTGTTAGAGACTCGTTTAGATATCTCTTCCTGATTACGGATGCTTATAGCAGAAAGATAGTAGGTTGGTATTTGGGTAATACTCTTGAGTCAAAGTGGGCTGTTGAGGCGCTGAATATGGCTATCGGTCAATGTGGGGTAAGTGAAGGACTTATCCATCATTCTGATAGAGGCTTCCAGTACTGCAGCAAGGCTTACACGGATCTGCTGAAAAAGTCAGGAATAAAGTCAAGTATGGGAGAGGCAGGGAACTGCTATGATAATGCAATGGCTGAAAGGGTGAATGGGATACTAAAGAATGAATATCTGCTAGATTCTACCTTTAAAAATTTAAATGAAGCTTATGCAGCGGTAAAACATGCAGTGTGGGCATATAATGAGAAACGTCCTCATATGTCTCTTGGCATGGAAACACCGGGCAATGTGCACAAGAGATTGTCAGTGTTTTCATCTCTCAAACGCAAAAGTAGCCCAAGACAGAAACCTGTCAAGGCTATATAAACGTCGCTGCGCTCCGGCCTTGACAGGTCTCCTTACTTGGGCTATGAGGCATTTAAGAAGATTGAAAACAAAAGAAAAACAATGAAAAATGTGTCAAGAAATTTCAGGACGTGACAAAGGGTAATAAAAACCATTAAGGAATTAAGGGAATTAAGATTTTGACAATTGTCGTTTTCTGATTCATCAGATTGGAATTAATAATTCTTCATTCTAAACCGTTAACTGACGACAAAGCACTGTGGACCAAACTGTTCACTATGCACTATTAACTGTTCACTAATCACTCAATTACTAGTACACTACTTTAAGGATAGACACCTTACTTATGAAAAAAGAAATTCAATTACAACTGACGCCAGAGGTGGCGTATACGGAGGAGCTTTTTAAAGCAGCTGCTTTGAAAGCTGCTGGCATATCTTTGTTAGAATCAGATGTTTATGCCCGTCAGGTAAAACGATCAATTGATGCTCGTGGAAGGCAGGTGAAAATAAATGTAAGTGCAGAAGTTTTTGTGAAGGAAGCTCCTGAGCCCATGCTAACTTTTCATAACGATTACCCTAATGTCAGCAATGCAGAACCGATCATTATTGTAGGAGCAGGGCCGGCTGGGATGTTTGCTGCTCTGCGTGCGATAGAACTGGGTGTCAAACCTATATTGCTTGAGAGAGGTAAAGACGTTCGTGCTCGCAGAAGGGATTTGGCAGCGATCAACAAAGATCATATTGTCAATCCTGAGTCCAATTATTGTTTTGGAGAAGGAGGAGCTGGGACATATTCTGATGGAAAGCTATATACGCGCTCGAAAAAGAGAGGGGATATCCGCCGCATCATGGAGATTTTTGTGGCACATGGGGCAACCGAGGAGATTTTGGTAGACTCCCATCCCCATATCGGGACCAATAAATTGCCCAAATTGGTAGCTGAACTGAGAGATTCAATTCTCCAAGCAGGAGGAGAGGTTTTATTTGATACCAAGGTGGTGGATTTCATCTTGAAAGGAAATGAAATGAAGGGGGTTGTTCTTCAAAATGGAGAAAAAATTCTTGGTAAAGGTGTAATCCTTGCGACTGGCCATTCTGCTCGAGATATTTTTCATTTGCTCCATCAAAAGCAGATTTTGATAGAAGCCAAGCCATTTGCATTGGGAGTACGCATCGAGCATAGACAAAATCTAATAGATCAGATTCAATACCACTGCGAAGTGGATAGAGGGCCATATTTACCAGCTTCCTACTACTCATTAGTACAACAAACGGAATATCAGGGCAAGCAACGAGGTGTATTTTCATTTTGCATGTGCCCCGGTGGATTTATAGTGCCTGCAGCCACTGCTCCAGGAGAGTTGGTTGTGAATGGCATGTCCCCAAGTAGAAGGGATAGCAAGTATGCCAATTCGGGTATGGTCGTGGCTGTGGAATTGGAAGACTTGCCTCAGTATGCACACTATGGGCCCTTGGCAGCAATGATGTTTCAAGCAGAAGTGGAGCAAAAAGCTTGGAAAATGGGAGGAGAGACGCAAGTAGCGCCTGCCCAACGCATGGTTGATTTTACCAACAAAAAGGTCAGCGATTCTTTACTGGATACATCTTATCAGCCGGGACTTTCTTCGGTAGATATGCATGCAGTATTACCAAAGATGATTGCGGAGCGCTTAAGGCAAGGATTGGTGGCTTTTGGTCGCAAGATGAAAGGTTACCTGACCAATGAAGCTCAATTGATAGGTGTAGAAAGCAGAACATCTTCTCCTGTCAGAATCCCTAGGGATAGGGAAACATTCGAACATCCCATCATTAAAGGATTATACCCTTGCGGCGAAGGGGCAGGTTATGCTGGTGGAATAGTCTCCGCAGCCATGGATGGAGAACGATGTGCGGAACGATTGATTGAAAAGTATGTAAAGCGTTAAATACAATAAGCTAGATAAAAAAATGTCTTCCAGTAATCGTGGTTATGAGCCATTCAGATAGGAAGACATTTTATTTTAGTAAAATCAGATTACCTATTGTTAAAGGCCCGAAGCTTCACTTGTGTGAACTTACGTTTGGTATCGAGAGGGAAATCCCCCTTCATCATCCAATCATAGTAAGAAGGCTCTTCCTTCAACACTTGTTCAATTGTCTTGCCTTTGTGTTTGCCGAAATTGAAGCATTCTTCACCTTTTTCATTGAAGATAAATCGACCTGCCAAATCCACCATTTTCTCATTGAGGATGTTATGGATTTTCTTCATGTCGTTTTCAAAAACACCAATCTTGTTTCCGAGGAGGTCTTCCGCTGTTTCTCCCACATATTTTTCAATCTGTGCTTTGAAAACCTCATAGGTTGCCACGGTATCTGCTTCAGCACTGTGCGCATTTTCCAAAGATTTACCGCAATAGAATTTATAGGCGGCGGATAGGTTTCGTTTTTCCATCATGTGGAAAATTTTCTGAGCATCGAGGATATTTCGTTTTTCAATGTCGAAGTCAATTCCTGCTCTCAAAAACTCCTCAACTAGCAAAGGAATATCAAATTTCAACACATTAAATCCTGCCAAATCAGCCCCAGCCAAAAATTGATGTAATTCCTTGGAAAGGTCTTTGAATGTAGGCTTGTCTTTTACATCCTTATCGTAAATCCCGTGAATAGCAGATGTCTCGGCGGGAATGGGTATGGTTGGATTGACTAATTCTGTTTTCAGTTCCTCTTTTCCTCCCGGATGAACTTTTAAAATGGAGATTTCGACGATTCTGTCAGTAGAAACATTCGTTCCCGTAGATTCGATGTCAAAAAAAGCAATGGGGGTTTTGATATTCAAATTCATGTCTTAATTCGTTTGTTCGATTTTCTTTTTGATGGTTTGGAGATCCATATCATCGTAATTACCCGAACTCATGAGTAATAAGTTGGTTTGATGATAGTCTTGGCTTTCCAAAAAGGATTTTAATTCCTGGATATCTGTAAAAAGCTTCAAGTCTGTTCGTTGGAACCCTTCTTGAAGAGTTGCTAAATCCATCAATTCCAGTTTTTTCAAAGATACAGCTTTTGGGTTTAAATAAATAATAGCCTCATCAGCCGCATCAAAGGTGTGCGCATAGTTATGGATGAAATCTTTGTTGAGCGAACTGTAGGTATGCAATTCCTGTACGGCAATCAATCGTCTTTCAGGATATTGATTTTTTACAGCTTGAACGGTTGCCTGTAGCTTGGATGGAGCGTGAGCAAAATCTCTAAATAAAATAGCCTGATCCGATTTGGCTAAAATCTCCTGTCTTTTGGCTGCGCCTTTGAAGCTAGAAATTGCCTGATAAAATTGACTTTCGGTCAAACCTAATTGCAGACAAACCTGAAGGGCTCCTGATAGGTTTTGAAGGTTGTGGTCACCAAATATTTGCAGGGGAATTTCTTCCTCGGAGGTCTGAATGAAGGTTTTTCCTTCAATGATGCGGTTGGAATGAACACCGTAAGGGATTTTAGTGAAAAGGGTTTGAGGGAGTTCATCCGCCAAACTTTTGACTTCTTTATCCTCTTCACAATAAATCCAAACACCTTCATTAGGTGTCATGGCAATCAGTTGCCTAAATTGATCTTTATATCCTTCAAAGGTTGGGAATACGTTAAAGTGATCCCAAGCAATGCCACTCATCAGCAAAATATCATGATGATAGTGGAAAAATTTGGGTCTTCGGTCTTCCGGCGATGTCAAATATTCATCGCCCTCTATAATGATGATCGGGGCATTGGATAGCTTCACCATCAAATCAAATCCTTCCAATTGCGCACCCACCAAGTAATCAAATTCCATTTGTTGAAACTGAAGTACATGCAAAATCATCGAGGTGATGCTTGTTTTGCCATGACTTCCAGAAATGACCACGCGCTTTTTATCCTGACTTTGTTGATAGATAAATTCAGGAAACGAGTATACGGGAATCCCCAGAGCTTTTGCTTGTTGAAGTTCTGGGTTGTCAATTCGGGCATGCATTCCGAGGATGATTCCATCTAACTTTTGATGGATTTTTTCCGGAAACCAGCCTTTTGCAGCAGGTAAAATGCCTGCTTTTTCCAAGCGTGTACGGGAAGGTTCATAGATTTCGTCATCCGAACCACTGACTTCATAGCCCTTTTGAACCATGGAAAGCGCCAAATTGTGCATCACCGCACCACCGATGGCTATAAAATGATACTGTTTACTCATAATGCGAAAGAATATTCAAAGGTACTAAAGCAGTGATAGAAAGCGTTGAAAAATTAGGAAACTTTTCCCCTGAGAGAAGCCTATGATTTTCAAGGATTTGAAAGAAATGTGGATATCTCGTGGGTAAATTGTTCAAAAACATTGAGTTAAAGGAAGTACTTTTGTTTATATGGCAGAGAATAATCCCGGTTCTAGAGATAGAGTCATCGGTAGGAAAAAACCCGATTTAAACACGAATTTAGGAAAATTACCCCCACAGGCCCTTGATTTGGAAGAGGCTGTGTTGGGTGCGTTGATGTTGGAGAAAGAGGCATTGACCAATGTAGTGGACTTATTGAAAACAGAAAGTTTCTACAAAGAAGCGCATAAAGTAATTTATCAAGCAATTTTAGATTTGTTTTCAGAATCCCAACCGATTGACATGCTGACGGTCACCAATCAGTTGCGCAAGACGGGTAAATTGGAACTAGCTGGTGGAGCTTTTTTTATCACCGAACTGACATCGAGGGTTTCCTCTGCTGCCAACATTGAATATCACGCCCGAATCATCATGGAGCAGTCCATGAAGCGGGAAATGATCAGTATTGCTTCTGAAATTCAGCGGGATGCGTATGAAGATACGACAGACGTGTTTGAGTTGCTGGATAAAATGGAGCAATCACTTTTTGAAATTTCGGAGAAAAATATCCGGAAAAACTATTCTGATATGCGTTCCATTATGAAGGAAGCTATTTTGGAATTGGAAGCCAAAAAAGGTCAGAAAGATGGGTTGACAGGTGTTCCAAGTGGTTTTACAGCCTTGGATAGAGTGACCTCCGGCTGGCAAAAATCCGACTTGGTCATTATTGCGGCCCGACCTGCGATGGGAAAGACGGCATTCGTTCTTTCTGTATTGAGAAATGCTGCTGTGGATCATGAGCGACCAGTAGCTATTTTCTCGCTGGAAATGTCATCCATTCAGTTGGTCAACCGTTTGATTTCTTCGGAGGCTGAACTGGATTCAGAAAAAATTAAAAAAGGCACCTTGGCTGAGTATGAGTGGCAACAGTTGGTGCATAAAACAGGGAAGTTGTCTAAAGCACCACTTTTTGTAGATGATACACCTGCTTTATCTATCTTGGAGTTACGTGCAAAATGTAGAAAGCTAAAAGCTCAGCATGACATTCAGCTGATTGTAATTGACTACTTGCAGCTGATGTCAGGTGACTCAAAGTCTGGTGGCGGAGGAGGTAACCGTGAACAAGAGATTGCCAGTATTTCCCGAGGTTTGAAAAAACTAGCAAAAGAATTGAGTGTGCCGGTGATTGCACTTTCACAGTTGTCTCGAGCTGTGGAAACAAGAGGAGGAGATAAGCGCCCACAGTTGTCTGATTTGAGGGAATCGGGAGCCATCGAACAAGATGCCGATATGGTTATGTTCTTGTACAGACCTGAATATTATGGTATTACGGAGGATGAGGATGGGCATTCCACAATGGGAGTGGGTGAAGTTATCATCGCCAAGCACAGAAATGGCTCTTTAGAAAATGTGAAACTCCGCTTCATCGGTAAATACACGAAGTTTACCGACCTAGAAATGAATGTGCCATACAAGCCACAGGATGTTGCTTATGGAGCTAAATTTCCAAGTGCAGCCTCAGGAGACTTTGAATCGGGTAATACCATCCGACTGCAAAGCAAAGCCAATGGAGATGATCCGCTTGCAGGAGGTTGGGGCGGAGAACCAGCGCCTTTCTAAAAGGTGCTCGCAGAAGGCGCAGAAGCCGCGGAAGGAAATTGGAAAAAATGGTCGCATGGCTCCCTAAAGGCTGTCCACAGATTTCACAGATTGGCACAGATGGGTTTGCTGGCGCAAATTGTGTCTCGCGGAAAGCGCGGAAGACGCAGAAATCCGCGGAAAATGGTCGCGTAGCTCCCTTGGGGCTGTCCACTAATGGCAGGAATTTCACGAATGAAATGGCTTTAAAGAAGCGGTTTGATAAAATCATTGATAAGGGGTATAATTGCCCTGAAGGGGCAAAAGAATAGTAACCATGGGTTTCCCAACCCATGGAGATCAAAATGGTTTAACCACCCACCTCTCTGCCCTGAATGGGCAGCACAAGTCAAGGGAGGGCACCAATGTCACGAATTACACGAAGTTGGGGTTCTAGCAGAAGATACTGAAATTTAATGGGAAAATTTGGTCGCATGGCTCCTTTGTGAATGCTTTTCATTTGACTGTGGTTTGCAGGTGAATGAATTCACGGGATATTTTTATCCTAGTGTAAAGTTGCGTGAAATAAGCAAATCCCGATTGATCTCTTAAAGATGTTGAGATGCTATTAACTTATCTATCGCATGATTAGTAATTAGGCAATTTTGACGAAGTGTCTTGGCTGTATATAGCGAATTGATTGATTGGCTGATATAGCTCTAGAAATGAAGATTAATTTTGTTGTAAAAAATTTTTGAATTTGGTTCCCCAGTAATTATTGTTTTGATCAGCATTGGGCTCGCCTTCATCCGTTAATAAGGCATTTGGATATTGGCTATTTCTATTCCAAAGCCATGCAAGTACCCCAACTTGTGAAGCAGCAGCCGCTTCCAAAAAATGATCTACGGGCATTATTGAACCTATATTCAATACACCGACCTCACCGATTATAAATGCGAAACCCATATTTTGTAACTCTGCTAGGCGTTCTTGAATCTTATTGGAATCTGAGTTTTCTAACCATTTTTCATAAGCGTGAATATCAAATAAAATATTGTATCTATTTTTCAGAAGCTGCTTTCCTTTTTCTAAAATAGCACTCTCAGATTGTCCCTGTTCATTTCCCGGTACGAGTATAATGTTGTAAAAGCCATTTACTCTCCTCAAATTATCTACCATATCAGACATGTCTTTCAGCCATAGTTCATGAGAATACCTGTTTTCATTATTCCAATGATAAGGCTCATTCCATACTTCAATCCAAACATCAGGCTGATTTTTAAAATGTTCTGCAATTAATTTCATCTTTGTTTGATAGTCATGGAAAAAGTCTTGAGAAGAAGGGTTTAACCCCGTTAACAAAGTTTGATTACCTTGATCATTAACCCAACCAAAAGGACAGAGGATAGTGATTTTTTGGTTGGCTCTATTTTGGTTTACTATCGTTTGTAGTGGATGATACCAGACTCCATCACTGCCTTGGATGGGAAAGCCGTCTATGGGTTGCTCTCTTAAATTCCCGATAAATTCCCTTACAATCTTAATTCCCCATTCGTTCATAGGAGAAGGATCTGTAAGCCCAAATGTTTGCATTGCATTAACTCCTTGGTAAACCACTGGAAATGAGTTTCTGAAGATTTGGTGGCCATCTATTCTAAACTCAAGCTGACTCAAGTCTGGAATAGGAGGTATTTCCGACCTACCGGAAGGGTCTTTATCTTCTTTATTACACGATGAAACTACAATGCAAAACCAAATGGGAAGAAGAAAATAAGGAAGTTTTTTTAAAAGCATGGAGTGATTCTAGTAAGCAACAAGTAGATTTTTTTTGATTCCTGAAAAACTTTGCTGTATACTTCAATCGTAGTCTCTTTTTTATTTCTGAGATTTATAAGTAACAGAAGGATTTTCACTTTACAGGATTTAAGGTAAGTATCAATAGCATTTTTCTAAAGTTTAAGATATTAAAGATATCTAATTTATCAGCGAAGAAATTCTGCATCTAATTCGCTCTGTACGCTACATGAGTGATATACTTTTTAGAGAATTTATATCTTTTAAACTAAACCGTTTGCTATCTTGCTTTTCTTTACAAAACTAAAAAAAATCCATGAAAGCAGTAACCCTAAACAGAAGTGTAGCCAATCAGTTAGAAATAAAAGATGTACCAAAACCAATTATCGGTTCAGGCGAGGTGTTAATTGCAATTAAAGCCGGAGCATTGAACCATCGGGATGAGTGGTGCAGACAAGGTTTGTATCCAAATTTAAAGGATGGAGTGATTTTAGGTTCGGATGGAGCTGGTGTTGTAACAGAACTTGGTGATGGAGTAGATAATTCCTGGTTAGAAAAAGAAGTAATCATCAATCCTTCCTTGAATTGGGGTTCCGACGAGCGGGTTCAGGTCAAAGATTATAAAATATTGGGAATGCCGGATAATGGTACTTTAGCTGAATTTATCAAAGTGAAAGCTGATCGTCTGCATCCGAAACCAACTCATATGAACTGGGAAGAGGCTGCAGCCTTACCCTTGGGAGGATTGACTGCCTATCGCGCATTACTTGTTCAAGGCAGACTTCAAAAAGGGGAGAAGGTATTAGTGACCGGTTTCGGCGGGGGAGTAGCCCAATTTGCCGTACAATTTGCTTTGGCAGCTGGTGCAGAAGTATATGTCAGCAGTAGCAGTGAAGAAAAACGTCAAAAAGCTTTGGAACTCGGTGTAAAAGCAGCTTTCGACTACACCGATGATGCTTGGGTGAAGGAAGCTCTAAAGGTAAGTGGTGGTTTCGATTTAATCATTGATTCTGCAGTGGGTGATACCTTTAATAATTTGATTAAAGTAGCAAATCCGGGAGCAAAAATTGTTTTTTACGGGGCCACCAAGGGAAATCCTACAGGTTTTGACGCACGCAAAGTATTCTGGAATCAATTGCAGATCATCGGTTCGACCATGGGTTCAGATCAAGATTTTGAAAGCATGTTAAACTTTGTCAATCAATACGAAATTAAGCCAGTTATCGACCAAGTTTTTACATTAGACGAAGCAATGCAGGCTTTTGATCGAATGAAAGCAGGGAATCAGATGGGGAAGATTGTGGTAAGAAAATAGATGTCATATGTATTGTATTCAAAGATACTCTAAAGTGATGCATCCCTCCCGATAAGCCTACAACTACTCTTTTTCTCTTTTCCATTATTGAGATAATTCATGGATTCAAGGCCCATGAGGTTTCATACATTTTCTTTAACAAGCTACCCAAAGGAGATCGTTCAGAAAACTAGAGATATTAAGTTAGATTTTAGAAAGCAACAACTAGAATCAAAATAAAGAAACAAGATTTATGAAAGAGTCAATGTTTGATTTTAAAAAAAATTGAAAATTAATTCCTTTAAAAACTGCACATACTATGTAACTATTTGGTTGATAATACGGTATACATATCTTATAAAATCAGATAGTTATGGCTATTCAAAGATCAAGCTTCGTATTTCACATTTTTATTTTGATTATTCTTACCAGCTGTGATACTAGTGAGGATTCATTGCCTACCCTTCTAGCAGAAGATAATCATCCCACTGTTAGGGAGTTTATCAATAACTCTGGAAATTTAGATATGATTGCTGTCGTTGAGGTTTTGCCTGAGTTTATGGATTACGTTGAACAATTAAATAGTATCACTTTTTTTACTCCCATGTCTTATGCATTTCAAGATCTTTACCAAAGGATGGATGTGGATGGATTTGAAGGGTTGTTGAATTTACTAGGGAAAGAGGGGCTGGAGGATATTATGAGATCACAGGTTTTAACAGAAGCAATAATTTTGAATCGTTTGCCAATTGGGGAACATATATTTAGTACAATCAATAGAAGGTCTGTTTTTTTACGATTTGGAAGCGGAGCAGCTGCAACTTTAATTGCTTTTGACTCAAGAGGCGGGTTTATTCCCACTGTTCCAGTACCATCAAATGTGTCAAACGGAGTTATGTTTGATTCCACGGGGTTTTTCTTTCAACTAGCTAATTGAAAGGTGACCCGTTTATTCAATCAAAATTCTTCTATTTTACAATTCAAAAAAGCGCTATGCTAGATAAGGTTCCCAAGGGGAGGAAATTTAGATTTTAGTGACAAGACAAGTGTGACAACTTGTTACATGTAAAGACCTGGCAGGATTTCAAATCCTGCCAGGTCTAAACTTTCTAATCTGTATTAAATCTGTTAAATCCGTTTGATCAGCGAGAGATTACTCGTATTCGAATAGAAAATTCTGATAGGCATTTTGCAATTCTCTTAAGGCATTGTTTTCTGAAAGATTCTTTGCTAAGGCAATCCCTTCTTCGTAGGTTATTTTGGCTTTTTCTAATTGGCCAAACTCTGCAAGGAGCGCAGCTGCATGGTAATAAGTTGGTAAGTAACTTTTATGCTCAGTTAGTAGTTTATCAAAATAGGTTAGGGCTTTTTCTGGTTCGGACTCTATAAATTCTATAGCCAATGCATACCAATTAAAAGGATTTTCAGGCTCTTGTTCTGCAAACGATTGTAGGATTGCAAAGCGGGACAATTTGCTCATGATTTCTTTTTTTTCTTAAGGCCTTAATTACTAAATTCACGCAATTTATAAATAATCAATCCAAATATACATAATGAAGATACTAGTTTGTATAACACACGTACCGGATACCACATCCAAAATCCAGTTTACTGACAATAATACCAAGTTTGATAAAAACGGTGTTCAATTCATTATTGGCCCGTACGATGATTATGCTTTGGCTAGAGCAGTGGAGTTGAAAGAACAAACTGGTGGAAGTTTAACTGTTTTAAATGTAGGTGAAGCAGATACTGAACCAACATTAAGAAAAGCATTGGCTATTGGTGCTGACGATGCTATCCGTGTCAATGCCCATCCAACAGATTCTCTTTTTGTGGCTAATCAGATTGCCCATATCGCTAAATCCAATGGGTACGATTTGATTTTGATGGGTCGTGAATCCATCGATTTTAATGGTGGAATGGTACATGGGATGGTAGGAGAGATTTTAGGCATGCCTTCTTTCTCCCCTGTGATGAAGTTAGAAATCGATGGTGATACGGTAAAGATGGCCAGAGAAATCGAAGGTGGAAAAGAGCAAGTTGAAGCGAAATTACCATTGATTGCAGGTTGTCAAGAGCCGATTGCTGAGTGGAAAATTCCTAACATGAGAGGCATCATGTCGGCGAGAACCAAGCCTTTGCAGGTAGTAGATCCTGTGAGTGATGAGGTAGCTACTTCCGTGAGTACTTTCCAATTGCCTCCTGCCAAAGGTGCTGTGAAGCTGATTGATAAAGATAATGTAGAAGAGTTAGTGAAGTTGTTGAAAAATGAAGCCAAAGTGCTTTAATCCTTTAACCCGAAAAAATAAGAACATGAGTGTATTAGTATATCTTGAGCACGCAGATGGTGCTGTAAAAAAATCAAGTTTAGAGGCAGTTTCTTACGCAAAAGCCTTATCAGATAAATTAGGAGCAGGTGATGTGGTAGCAGTCGGATTGGGAAGCATTGCCAATGATGAGTTGGCCAAAGCTGGTACTGCTGGTGCGTCCAAAGTATTGCATGTGGCAGATGAGCGATTGACCGCAGGAATTATTCAGGCACACGCATCTGCAGTTGCAGTGGTCTATAATAATGTAGGCGCAAGCACTTTAGTATTAGCAAAATCGTCTTTAGGAGATGCTGTTGCAGCCCGTTTGGCTGTTAAACTAAATGCAGCTTTGGTCTCCAATGTGGTAGAATTGCCAGAAACTTCTTCTGGTTATCAGGTAAAAAGAAGTATTTACACTGGAAAGGCATTCGCAGTTACAGAAGTAACAAAAGAACATAAAATTCTCGCTGTTAAGAAAAATGCGGTAGACCTAAAAACAGATGGTACAACAGCTGTTGTAGAGGCTGTCAGTGTAAATCTTTCAGATGCTGATTTTGCTGGAAAAATCACTGCAACAGATAAAGCTGAAGGGGACATTTTGCTTCCAGAAGCAGATTTTGTGGTTTCAGGTGGTAGAGGTTTAAAAGGACCTGAAAACTGGGGCATGATCGAATCATTGGCCAAAGAGTTGGGTGCTGCAACGGGTTGTTCCAAGCCAGTTTCTGACATCGGTTGGAGGCCTCACCACGAGCATGTTGGACAAACAGGTGTGAAAGTTGCTCCAACTTTGTATGTTGCTGTTGGAATTTCGGGAGCTATTCAACATCTTGCAGGCGTAAATTCTTCAAAGTGTATTGTTGTAATCAACAAAGACCCTGAGGCGCCATTTTTCAAGGCAGCTGACTACGGTATTGTTGGGGATGCTTTTGAAGTTTTACCTAGATTGACAGAAGCAGTTAAAGCATTAAAATAATTAGCGTGGATCAAGCGATTGAACTTGAAATTCTTGGGTTGACTTCCAATCATTCACAGTCAGGGTCATTTACACTCGTGATGGGAGAAGTAGGAGGTACGAGACGTTTACCGATAGTCATTGGGATGTTTGAAGCACAAGCGATAGCGATTGAGATAGAGAAAATCATCCCTAATCGTCCAATGACGCACGATTTATTTAAGTCTTTTTCCAGTAATTTCAATTTCAGTATTGACCATATATTGATCTCTGATATGCGAGAGGGAGTTTTCTACGCGAAAATTGTCTGTCGTACAAGTTCTAAATTGGTTGAAATAGACTCACGTCCTTCTGATGCGATTGCTATCGCAGTTCGATTTGACTCACCAGTTTTTTGTGCACCAAAAGTGATGGAAGAAGCAGGGTTGGAGTCCAATGATGAGGAGGAAAGAAGACAAGAAGAATCCAAACCTGTGCCGTCCAGAAAAACGAGTTCGTCCAAAAGTTCGGACGCTTTAAAGGACTTCAGTTTGGATAAACTCAATCAGTTGCTTGAAAAGGCCATTCATGATGAGGATTATGAGCGGGCCGCAAGAATCAGGGATGAAATCAATAGAAGAAACTAATATGTAGGCCTGGTAAATTGCCAGGCTTACTTGTTTTATTTACAACCTAGCATTTAAACCCAACACTTAGGTATATCGCCCATGGATTATTTCAGAGGTCTGATTGGTATTGTAGTACTACTTGCAGTAGCCTTCCTTTTTTCGGCCAACAAACGGGCTGTGGATTGGAGACTTGTTGGCATAGGAGTCATCTTACAAGCTATATTTGGTTTTTTAATCACAAAAGTTGAATTTGTAGCACGCATATTTTCAGCTGTCAGTGAGGCTTTTGTAAAGTTTCTGAGTTTCTCAGAGGATGGAGCAATTTTTATATTTGGTGATTTAGCGACCAATACCTTTGGATTTATTTTCGCATTCAAGGTATTGCCGACCATTATATTTTTTTCTACCGTTTCATCAGGACTATACTATTTAGGTGTTTTGCAAAAAGTGGTTTATGGGATTGCATGGATCATGTCACGTACCATGAGACTCTCAGGCCCTGAAAGTTTATCTGCAGCGGGAAATATATTCTTGGGACAAACAGAAGCACCCTTGTTGGTCCGTCCATTTATTCCAACGATGACTCGCTCCGAACTCATGTGTTTGATGACAGGAGGGATGGCTACCATTGCAGGTGGGGTACTAGCCGGATATGTTGCGTTTTTGGGTGGAGATAGCTTGGAAGAGCAGACTAAGTTTGCTGCGTATCTACTGGGAGCAAGTATCATGAATGCTCCAGCTGCTATTGTTATGTCTAAGATTATGATACCTGAGACCGATAAGGAAGTTGTGAATGACAAATTAGAGGTTAGTCAGGAAAATATGGGGGTAAACCTGATCGATGCCATGTCCATAGGAGCTTCTGAGGGATTGAAGTTGGCATTAAATGTAGGAGGGATGCTGCTTGCCTTTATAGCTGTGATTGCTGCGCTCAATTATATTTTATCAGGAGTCATTGGAGAGTATACAGGGTTAAACGCTTGGGTCATTAGTAGTACCAACGGACAGTTTTCAGGATTTTCATTGGAATATATCTTAGGGAATATCTTTAGAGCTTTCGCTTGGGTGATTGGTGTGGAATGGAGTGAAACTTTACAGGTAGGTTCTTTACTTGGACAAAAAACTGTTATCAATGAGTTTGTCGCCTATTTGAGTTTGGCAGAGATGAAAATGGCTGATACCTTATCACCCAAATCCGTGGTCATTGCTACCTACGCCCTTTGTGGTTTTTCAAACTTCAGTTCAATCGCAATACAGGTAGGAGGAATTGGGAGTATTGCTCCTAATCAGCAAGGCAATCTCTCCAAATTGGGTATGCGAGCCTTGTTGGCAGCCACTTTGGCTTGTTTGATGACGGCAACTATAGCCGGCTCATTATTTGGATAAACAGGAAAAAATACAAAATTAAAAAAACCTAGGCGGTGAAACCTAGGTTTTTATTTTATTGACATATATGGTTGAGCAATCTCAATTATGCTTCATTTACTACGATTTTTTCAATCACATCTCCTGCCCTGATCGCATCAATTACTTCCAAACCTTCTACTACTTTTCCAAAGCAAGTATGGTTTCTATCCAAATGACTGGTATTGGTACGGCTGTGACAGATAAAAAACTGGGAACCACCGGTGTTTCTACCTGCATGCGCCATCGACAATACACCTCGGTCATGGTATTGATTATCACCTTTTAGTTCACAGTCGATTTTATAACCAGGTCCTCCAGCTCCATTACCGATAGGACAGCCACCCTGGATTACGAAATTAGGGATGACTCTATGGAAGGTAAGTCCATCATAAAAGCCTTTTTGAGCTAGTGTTACAAAGTTTTCAACCGTCTTAGGAGCATCTTTCTCATAAAACTCTACTTTCATAACTCCTTTTGCTGTATGTATTTCTGCTGTTTTCATGCGATAAAATTTTGTACAAAAATAGTCAGATTTCTTGGGTTTTGGAAAGACTTATGGCACTCTGTTCTTTGTTTTTCTCCCCGATCATAAATTTTTTGAAATTTTCATCAGACATAATCATACCCTGATATGCTGAATCCATACTTTTCTTTCGTTGTGTCATGTGACGGATGAGAACGAATACTGAAATAATGATGGATGTAATTGCCAATTCAATAGCTGATTGAGTGATAAAATTGATGGATTTTAAAGTGTTCAATTAGGTCCCGTAATTCATGATCTTTCCAAATACGATACTTTAGCCTATCATAAACTAAATCGTCGAAAAGTAATCCAAAGCATAAATTAAGACTAAAAAAAATACCCCAGTTGGGGTGAAATCAAAAAAGGCACTATTACTAGTGCCTTTCAGTTTGGGTTTATAACTCGGAAAAGAGTTAGATTTTATAGGTTTGGAGCTCCTGCCAGGATATCCTCGCTGGCAAAGTCTTTATACTTTTCAAAATTTTGAATAAAAGCTGCACCTAATTCACGTGCCTTTTTATCATACGCTTCTTTATCATCCCAAGTTGCTCGTGGACTTAAAACTTCATCCGGAACATTTGGACAGGTCTCAGGAATGCCCACTCCAAAGACACTATGTGTACGGTAGCCTACATTGTCTAAGGCGCCTTCTAGGGCAGCGGTAATCATGGCGCGGGTATATGCCAATTTCATGCGATTACCAATGCCATATGGCCCTCCTGTCCAACCAGTATTTACCAACCAAACATTCACTTGGTGTTTTTCCATCTTCTCGCCAAATAAAGCGGCGTACTGTGTTGGGTGCAATGGTAAGAAAGCAGCTCCAAAACATGCGGAAAAGGTTGTTTTAGGCTCTGTAATCCCTACTTCCGTACCTGCTACCTTGGCAGTATATCCTGAAATAAAGTGATACATAGCCTGACTCTTGTTTAGCTTGGAAATAGGAGGAATCACTCCAAAAGCATCTGCTGTTAAAAAGAAGATATTTTTGGGAATGCCTGCTTCCGAGGGAATCAAAGCATTCGAAATATGATCAATAGGGTAGGAAGTACGGGTGTTTTCCGTTACTTCTTTGTTGCTGTAGTCCACTGTTCTTGTGCCTGGATAGAATCGTGTGTTTTCTACAATTGCGCCAAATTTAATAGCGTCCCAGATCTGTGGTTCCTTCTCACGACTTAAGTCGATTACTTTAGCATAGCATCCGCCTTCGAAATTGAAAATTGAGTCTTCAGTCCATGCATGCTCATCATCGCCGATAAGCGCTCTTTTTGGATCTGCCGAAAGGGTAGTTTTTCCTGTACCAGACAAGCCAAAAAATACAGCTGTGTCTCCATCTTTGCCAAGATTGGCAGAGCAGTGCATAGACAATACCTTATGTTCATGAGGTAGGATATAATTCAAAATAGAGAAAATCCCCTTTTTCATTTCACCTGCATAAGCAGTGCCTCCGATCAAAAGCATGCGTTTGCTAAAGTTGATGATGGCAAAGTTTTTTTGTCTGGTACCATCTACTGTTGGGTCGGCTTCAAATTCCGGTGCACAGATGATCGTAAAGTCACTGTTGAAGTGTTGAAGTTCTTCCGCAGAAGGGCGGAGAAACATATTATTGCAAAATAAATTGTGCCATGCTAGCGTATTGACAACCGTCAAATTTAATCGGTAACGTGAATCAACCCCTGCAAATGCTTGCCTCGTGTATAGGTTTTTATCTTTCAAGAAGTTAAGCATTTTACCCAAAAGAAGATCAAATTTTTCTTCTTCAAAAGGGATATTGATGTCTCCCCACCATACAGAGTCCTTGGTATGATCATCAAGGACAACGAATCTGTCTTTTGGAGATCTTCCGGTAAATTCACCTGTATCGGCCATTAATGCACCTACATCGGTCAGTGTGCCTTCTCCATTTTGAAGTGCATGTTCTACCAATTCGGCAGGTGTAAGGTTCCAAAATACCTGTTTGCTAGTTTGGATTCCTAAAGAAGATAGTGCTTGGGTTGGATTTTGTAGGATTAAATCTTGTGTTTCCATAAAAAGGATAGCTGTGCAAATGAAGCTCCAAAGATAGAGATAAAATTATTTCTACACTGTGCAAAAAGTCCTTTTTTTTGCTTTTCAATCGATTTCGAAAATAAATATTGCTAAGATAATATAGCTATTATAATTTCAAAAATCTCCTTGTTTTGATTGAGTTTTTTTAAAAAATCATGAGGCTTACTAATGAAAATGGATTTATGTTGAGCTGTGTGTGGAAGCGAGAAAAAAATCTTATCATTGTAAGTATAACGAATTGAAAGTATAGGCACAAAATTACTTACTACACTGAATGAAAAATCAACAACTTGATTTGTTTCCGGGCCCAACGCTGTTTGGCCATCCCAAAGGATTGATGACTTTGTTTTTCACAGAAATGTGGGAGCGCTTTAGCTACTATGGAATGCGGGCACTCTTGATCCTTTTTATGACTGCTGCTATCGCTGATGGAGGCTTGGGTTTTGATGACAAGACCTCCGGTGCTATCTATGGACTGTATACCATGGGAGTATATCTATTTGCTCTGCCAGGTGGTTGGTTTGCAGACCGTTTGCTAGGGTTGAAAAAGTCAGTTTGGTACGGAGGGATAATTATTGCTTTGGGACACTTTACGATGGCTTTGCCAGGTTTGATGGCTTGGATATCTCCAGAACCTGGAGTAAAAGAATCCTTGACAGCTTTAGATACCAACTCTTTTTTCTTAGGATTGATATTAATTGTCTTGGGAACTGGCTTGCTTAAGCCAAATATCAGCTCCATCGTTGGGCAATTGTACCCTTCGGGTAGCTCCAAAAGAGATGCAGGATTTTCAATTTTTTATATGGGTATCAATATTGGGGCCTTTATTGCGCCAATTGCTTGTAGTACTATGGCAATTTATGATTGGCATTTAGGTTTTGGCTTAGCAGGATTGGGAATGGTTATAGGCTTGATACAATATAAGCTGACAGGGGGAAGCCTTCATGGCTATGGAGAAGAAGTTTCTTTTGTGACCTCAGAGGAACTTCGGAATAAAGAAAGACTTCAACGAACCATTTTAATGGTTGGAGCGGTCTTTGTTTTTGTTTTATTACTATTCTTTTTAGGAGTTATCCCGATTGATGTTACAGTGATTGCTAAAGCATCAGGTAATATTATTGCTGCAGTGGCAGTCCTTTATTTAGGATATGTGATTTTCTTCGGAGGGCTGGATTTGGCAGATCAAAAGAAAGTAGGAGTAATTGCGATTCTGTTTTTATTCTCCGCCTTGTTTTGGTCGGGTTTCGAACAGGCGGGTTCCACATTGAACTTATTTGCAGAGCGCTTTACAGATCGGGATTTGTTTGGATGGGAAATTCCTGCCGGATACTTTCAATCTGTAAACTCCATGTTTATCATCCTTTTTGCTCCCTTTTTTGGTGCTATGTGGGTGTGGTTAGGCAGAAGGAATTTGGAGCCTAGCTCTCCATTAAAGTTTGCATTTGGATTATTGTTATTAGGGATGGGTTTCTTAGTTATGTATTTTGCTGCGAAAATTGCTGCATCCGGAGATTTAGCAGCTCCCACTTGGCTGATTTTTACCTACATGCTACATACTTTTGGAGAACTGAGTTTAAGTCCTGTAGGCTTGAGTTTGGTGACTAAACTGGCTCCTGCACAATACGGTGGTCAGATGATGGGTATTTGGTTCTTGTCAGTTTCTTTGGGCAATCTAATTGCCGGATTGATTGCAGGTGAAGCAAGTGGGGGTACAGATGAAGCTTTGGCGCAGATGCCTAGTCAATATTTAATGATTGTAGCTACAACTGTTGGGACAGGTTTGCTCTTACTCTTACTCAGCAAACCTATTCGAAAAATGATGGGAAATGTGCATTGATGGAAAGAATAAAAAAAGGAGGAAAAACCTCCTTTTTTTATTCTTCGTCTTTTTTGGAGACGGTGTTTCTGAAATCTATGGCTGAAAGTCCTGCACCTAATCCTACAAGGATACAAACGATCAACAAGAATAGCTGAGCTCCTGACGCAATTGGAGAACTGAAAATTTGTAGTAACATGTTATGACTGTTTAATAGTTTTCTCTTTTTTTAAACGTCTCAAAGATAAGGCGGTTGCACTTTCCTTCAAAGCCTTTAAAATAAAAAGCAGCGAAATAAGTATCCGCTGCTCTTTTGATTAATCGATTTCGTCATCGAAGTCATCAAAGTCATCGTCGTCGAAATCATCATCAAAGTCGTCGTCATCATCGAAGTCTACGAAATTATCATCAATCATTTCGTTTTCTTCATCTGCATCATAGACTTCGTCTTGGAAATCCTCTGCGAACTCATCCTCTTCAAAGTCATCGAACTCGTCGAAATCGTCATCTAATTCCTCCATAGTGTGATAATGATTTTAGTATTCGTTACAATTTGGTTTGTATGCCGCTAAATACGTCAAAATATGTATTTAAGCCAATACTTTTGAGGGGATATTTTTTTTATTTATTTCTTCAAGCGTAATAGGATTTTGGTTAAGCCACTCATTTTCTAGCATATCAGCCCAAGTTTCCATATATAAAATTACATCTTCTTTCCTGTTTTTTTCCATTTTTTCTCGACGTTCGAAAGGGATGTTTTGAAGAATTTTCGGATCAGATAAACGTTCCAGATGTTTAAGTTCATCAATAGTTAGCCCTGCTTGCACCATTTTTGAAATCATCAAATCCATTGGATAACCGCTAGTAGGGCAATAGTCAATCAGTTGATCGTTCCAGTCACCACTTTTCTGCATGGCAAATTGATGTATTTCTGCTTTTGATAAGCGTGTCAACTCCTGCGCCAGATTACCGCAATTGCAGGCGCCCATGTGGCCCCATTGATAAGGAGCGTTATTTTTTAGTTTGGAGATGGTTCTCCTGAATGCTTCAATTAATTTTAACGAAATACTTGCCATACTCATAGAATTTTAATGCTATGAATATAACAATTAAAAAATAATGATGTTTGATAGTTCTTTAAAAACCTTAATTAAAAATATTCTTGATGTACTTTTTAATCAATGGTTTGGAAAGATACTGCTTCACTAAGGAATAATTGGAAGCCTTATTGATATCTCTTTCATCAACAGAACTGCTCAAAATATACACATCAGGCCTATAGTCAGAAGGCTCAAACTCTTCCAAAAAATCCCATCCAGTCATTTCTGGCATATTCAAGTCCAAAAACAACACATTAGGGGTAATGTTGGAAACTTCTTTCAAAGCTTCTGTTGCGCTCTGATACTTATAAATCTTGTGTGGATGAGTGATATTTTTAGATATCAGCTTCTCAGTAACAAAGGTACTGATTGGGTCATCATCAATTAGAACTATCTTTAACATCGTAATGCAGTTTGATTTGTTTGAAATGCAAAAATCTATGTACAAAGATAGAATATAGTTTTGTAAAAACAATAGGATTTTTCTAATAATTTAGAAATAAACGTTTAATTATCAGGGTTAAACTTCTGTTTGCCAATTAAGAGGTGGTAAAAAAGTATGAAATCTGAGGCTAAACTATAGAAAGGATACTGAAAAGTGGCTGGTTTATTCTTTTCATAAAAAAAATGTCCAACCCATGCAAATCCATATCCAATGACAGGAATCAGCAATAAAATCCATGCATTTGCCATGTAAATAGCTAAAAATAGTACAAAAAATACGAGTGCTGTTCCCACAAAATGCAGCCTTCTGCAAGTTGGGTTTTGATGCTCAGACAAATAATAAGGATAGAATTCTTTCAGGGATTTAATTCGTTCGGTTGCCATTATCGTTTGGGTTGATTGTTTGTGTGTTCAATATAAGCTTTGCCTACTAAATTTACAGCTTTTTCTAATTTTTTCTGTTTTTCCTTTTGATTGGCTGTTTCTGTTACGGCTGTGATGCGTATGACCAATTTTTCCTGTTTTGGATCAATGAAATCTACGATAAACTGAAACAGTTCGTAATTTCTAGTGGTAACAGGGTTCATGCGGTTGTTCCACATAGGGTCAAACATCCACGGATCCCAAACACGCATGCCCCACATAGGCATCATGGGATAATTATAGGTTTCCTTTTGTCTCGGATCCTGATTGGAGGTATAGCGAATGACTACATCAGGATTAGCTTGGTCATAAACCATTCCTTGGTTTTCCAAGAAATTCTGAAGACCACTGGCAGCTATCGCATCTAAAAAGTTGTCCTGAAACCCAGCGATTCGAGCTTCCTGATTGACAATTACAAAGGTTTGATACGAGGGAATAGGTCTCACTTCCATCTTTTCTTTGAATATATCAATGGAGCTGCAGGCACTAAGAAAAAAAGCGAATACGATAAGATTTCTCATTTTTCTGTTTTTTACCTAATTAACGTAAATATAGATTTTTTGATTGTCAAAGTTTTATTTACAAAAATCAATCCCATGCAAAAACATTTATTTAAAGTTTTGTGGATTTTTAAAATTCATCCTATACATTTAAACCTACATCTGTTTTAACAATTAAAATTTTGTGATTATGAAAAGGATTTTGACATTTATTTTCTTTGCGTTTATCCTTGGGAATATACAGGCCCAAGAAGATACTATTGCTGTTGCAGAGAAGGATACTACCTATTGGGATTCTGAGTTTAGTGTAGGGTTTAACTTCAATCAAGCCTCATTCAGTGGCAACTGGAAAGCGGGTGGAGTAAATTCCATAGCTTTTGGTTCTATTGCTACGGGTAAAGCCAACTACGCTAAAGATAGATTTTCCTGGGATAATCAGTTGGAACTAATTTATGGGGTAGTAAAAAATGAAGGTCAGGAATTTAGGAAATCTAATGACCGGATTTTTTTTGATTCTAAAGTGGGATATAAAATAAACGATAAGTGGGGGTACTTTTCATCTTTGAATTTTATAACCCAGTTTACTGATGGGTTTGATTTTTCTGGCCCTGAAAACCGACTTATTTCCGGGTTTTTCGCGCCAGCATTTTTGACTACGGGTTTTGGTTTGGAATATAAACCCAATAAGGACTTTGCCCTTCGTCTTGCTCCTTTTTCTCCTAGATTTACTTTCGTTACAGATCCTGCAATTAGCATCAATGTACCGGAAAATTATGGAGTTCCTATTGGACAAAATGTGAGAACAGAGTGGCTTGCTTTTCAGTTGTTTGCAACATACAATAAAAAGATTTCTGAAAATCTAACCATCAATTCTCGATATCAACTATTTGCCAATTATGAAACCTTGGCATTTAATACAATAGACCATCGATTGGATTTTACCGTGATAGCGAAAATCACTAAATATGTGGATGTTACATTTACAAGTATCAATGTATATGACATCGATATGGATCCTGGTATTCAGTTTTCACAAGCATTGGCTATGGGTATACTGTACAAAGTCAGTAATAAAAAATAGGTTTGTGAATTAGATTTTTCCAAAATATTTTGTTTTTTATAAATATGTATTATTTTTGTTTCAATTGTGGTAGTTAAATAATAGTTGGTTTAGTTTTCATATAAAGGGCAGGGGAATTTCTCCTGCTTTTTTATTGTCTATAAATCAAAAAAGGCAGCTCCAAAGAAGCTGCCGGAATAATGCAATTAATCTTTTTTCCTTTATTTTTTGATCCGTATGCTGATGACAGGTAATTCTGTCATTGCAATCAGATTTTCAGTAATACTTGGGGAGAAGTACTGCATTAAATCAGATTTTCCATAAGTAATGGCTGCAATTCCATCACCACTGATTTTGGCAGCATATTGAATAATGCCACGCTCTTCTTTGAAGGCATCATAGATTTCAATATCATGATTATAAGAGGCAAATTCTTTTAAATATTCTTTGCCTACATGGTAGATGTCGTCAGTTTCAAGGAAGTAGGTAGGTGTGTTTACAAACAATACTTTCAATTTGGCCTTTAAAGACTCCGCTAAGCGTTCCACTTGTTGGAAACTCTTACCCGTTTCCTCTTTGAAATTGGTGGCAAATATGATGGTCTGTAGATCTCTTTTTGTATTGTTTTCTTTGACAATAATAACAGGGACTTCAGAACGTCTGATCATTGAATAAGTGTTTGTTCCCAATACATGTTCTTTGAAACCGTATTGTCCATGAGATCCCATGATTACTAAATCAATGTTTTCAGACTTTACATAGTGATGTATTTTTTCATTTCCATCATAGAAGACTAGCAATTTTTTAGCACTTAGCCCTTCACTTTCTGCTTTGTTAACTAAGTCAGTTAACTGTTTTTTAGCTAATGCAATTCTCTCCTTTGTTTCAGGAAATAACTCCTCCTGATCTTTTCTCAATTTACTCCAATCTACCGGAGTAATGACGATATGGAGGAACAATAACTCGCTTTGAAGCTTTTTTGAGATGGCAAATCCATAATCCACTGCGGCATTTGCACAAGAGGAGAAGTCAGTAGGGATGAGTATCTTTTTCATGGCTTTCGTGGGTTTTGTTTTAATTGTTCCCAAAGCTACCGTAAATTTTATCGAAAAAAGATGTTCAAAATCAATTACATAGATGATAAAAATCATAACAAAAAAGCCCTGCATGTAGGACACATGCAGGGCTAATCAATGAATTGTACACCCGGAAGGATTCGAACCCTCAACCCTCGGAGCCGAAATCCGATATTCTATCCAGTTGAACTACGGGTGCAACAAATTCTTAGGCAGAAATAGCAGCTCTAACTTTTTCTGCAGCTTCTTTCAGGGTAATGGCAGAAGCAACTTTCAAGCCAGACTCATCAATGATTCGAGCACCTTCTTCAGCATTGGTACCTTGAAGACGAACGATGATAGGTACTTGAATATCTCCGATAGACTTATAAGCTTCCACTACTCCATTTGCAATTCTATCACAACGTACAATTCCACCAAAAACGTTGATCAAAATTGCTTTTACGTTAGGGTCTTGTAAAATGATTCTAAATCCAGCTTCAACAGTGGTAGCATTGGCACCGCCTCCTACATCTAAGAAGTTAGCAGGCTCTCCACCGGATAATTTGATCATATCCATAGTAGCCATGGCCAAACCAGCACCATTCACCATGCAACCCACGTTACCGTCAAGTTTTACATAATTCAATCCTGATTTGCCAGCCTCTACTTCCAAAGGATCTTCTTCAGCTAAATCTCTCAAGTCAGCTAAATTCTTTTGTCTATATAAAGCGTTGTCATCTAAGTTAACCTTAGCATCAACTGCCAAAATCTTATCGTCGGATGTTTTCAATACCGGATTGATTTCGAATTGAGCAGAGTCGGATCCAACATATGCATTGTATAGAGATGTGATGAACTTTACCATTTCTTTAAATGCATTGCCTTCTAGGCCAAGTTTAAAAGCAACTTTTCTGGTCTGGAAGCCTTGCAAACCTAATTTAGGATCAATCCATTCCTTTATGATTTTCTCAGGATGTTTTTCAGCAACCTCTTCAATATCCATACCTCCTTCAGTAGAAGCCATGATTACATTGCAACCTTTTGCCCTGTCTAAAAGGATAGATAGATAATATTCTTTAGGCTCAGAAGCACCGGGATAATATACATCCTCCGCTACCAACACCTTATTTACTTTTTTACCTTCTTCACCTGTTTGAATGGTTACTAAGGTACCACCAAGGATATCTGCTGCTTTTGTTGGAACATCTTCCATTTTTTTTGCAAGGACCACACCATTAGATCCGGTTTCCTTTACTTTACCTTTACCTCTACCACCTGCATGGATTTGAGCCTTGATTACGTACCAGGAGGTTCCAGTTTCCGCATTAAGTTTTTTTGCCGCTTCTAGGGCTGCTTCCGGTGTATCTGCTACAATACCTTCCTGAATTCTAACCCCGTAGCTCTTCAAAAGTTCTTTTGCTTGATATTCGTGTATGTTCATCCTTGTAAATTTTTGCCCGAAGTTAAGCGCTCTCAATCGATTTTTCAAAAAAGTCTGTGCTCTTTTTGGGAAAATTATCCCATTTTTGAAAAGAAATACATCAGTGGTTAGTCAATCAAAAGCTTAGAAAGTAATTCATGTTAGAGGCAAAAGGCATTCAAAAAAAATACGGAGATCTCCATGTGCTTAAGGGTGTGGATGTTACTATTAAAGAAGGTGAGGTTGTCTCCATTGTAGGTGCGTCTGGAGCAGGGAAGAGTACACTCCTACATATTTTAGGCACGTTGGATCAACCAGATGCTGGGGAAGTTACTTTGGATGGAAAGAAAATCTCAGGACTCAAAGGGGATCAACTGGCAGATTTCCGTAATCGATATATAGGTTTCATATTTCAGTTTCATAACTTATTACCGGAGTTTACGGCAGAGGAAAATATATGGATTCCAGGATTAATCGCAGGAAAAAAACTTAGCGATATTCAAAAACGCACAGCTGAATTGGCAGCAATGCTTGGACTTTCATCCCGATTGTCCCACAAGCCATCGGAACTTTCGGGAGGAGAGCAGCAAAGAGTAGCAGTAGCAAGGGCTTTATTAAATAATCCCAAAGTGGTGTTTGCCGATGAACCTAGTGGGAATTTGGATACGAAAAATGCCCAAGCATTACACGAACTTTTTTTCACTTTAAGAAAAAACTCTGGGCAAAGCTTTGTGATTGTCACGCATAATCAGGAGTTAGCCAAGATGGCAGATCGAACCTTGACAATGAAGGATGGAGCTATTCTATCTTCCAATAATCGTTTGTAGATGCAGGTTTTGGTTTAATTTTTATGAACCAAATCCATCAATTTTTCCTTTAGCATACAATCATCAAATCATCTTGAGTTTTGGGGAATAAGAGTATCGTACACATGCTATTGGCAGGTTTCTTTTTTGCCTTGATGAATGTATCTGTCAAGATGATTCCTCATATCCCAGCAATAGAAATCATTCTATTTCGATCAATTTTCAGTTTCTTTTTCACCTATTCGGTGCTCAAAAAGAGTGCTATACCGATCTTAGGAACAAACAAGAAACTCCTGATTGCCCGTGGGGTGGTGGGTTCCATTGGTTTAATGGCTTTTTTCTACACTCTTCAAGCGATCCCCTTAGCAAGTGCTGTCACTATCAATTATCTGGCGCCAATTTTTACGAGTATCCTAGGGATTTTTATTGTCAAAGAAAAAGTAGCTACTAGGCAATTCATGTATTTTGGTGTTTCTTTTTTGGGCGTCATGGTTATTCAAGGCTTTGATCCTCGTATTTCCTTGATGGATTTGTCTATTGGCTTGATTGCTTCTATTTCTATGGGGCTGGCTTATAATATCATCCGAAAACTAAAAAATAGTGAACACCCATTGGTTATCATGATCTATTTTCCCATGATCACTATTCCCGTAGCTTCCATTTTGACCTATTGGGTTTGGGTTCCTCCAGTCGGATGGGATTGGATGTATTTATTGTTGGTAGGAATTTTCACGCAGACAGCGCAGTACTTTATGACTATTGCCTACCAAAATGCAGAAGTCGCTAAAATATCGAGTTTGAGTTATGTTGGGATCATTTATGCTTTAGGCTTTGGTTTTTTAATCTTCGGGGAGACTTACGATTTGGTGGTTTATGTTGGAATGGCGCTAGTGTTGTTAGGTGTGATTTTTAACATTCGGAAATGATTTCGTAATAAAAATTAAAAATCTAGGCTTTCAATCGGCATGATTGGTTATTTTTGATTCATCAAATTTTATTTTCTACCCATGAAAATCACCAAAGACCTGTATCAAGGTTCACTGGCTTTATTGACGGATTTTTATCAAATCACCATGGCTTATGCCTATTGGAAATCAGGAAAAGCAAATGAGGTAGCCACATTCAATCTCTTTTTCCGAAAAAATCCTTTTCAGAGTGGCTTCACGATTGCTGCTGGATTAGATTATGTGATTGACTTTTGCCGAAATTTTCATTTTGATCCAAGTGATTTAAAATACCTGGGTGAAATGAAAAATAAGGATGGAACACTCATGTTTGAACCAGCCTTTATTCATTATTTGGAAAAAATGGAATTCTCCTGCGATGTAGAAGCAGTAGAGGAGGGAACGGTCATTTTTCCGCACATGCCCATAGTAAAAGTGACAGGGCCATTGGTACAGTGTCAATTGTTGGAAACGCCCTTGTTGAATATCATCAATTTTCAAACCTTGATTGCTACCAAGGCAGCCCGCATTTGTGTAGCAGCTAAAGGTGATCCGGTTTTAGAGTTTGGATTGAGAAGAGCGCAAGGGATTGATGGAGCATTGGCAGCGAGTCGAGCTTCCTATATCGGTGGTTGCACCTCGACGAGTAATGTGATGGCAGGTAAGCTTTTTGGGATTCCGGTATCCGGTACTCATGCACATAGCTGGATCATGTCTTTTGATTCAGAAATAGAGGCTTTCAAAGCCTATGCAGCTGCATTTCCTGAAAAATGTGTCTTTTTGGTGGATACATATGATACGATCAAAGGGGTTAAAAATGCTATCGAAGTGGGGTTATGGATGCGGGAACAAGGTCACGAACTGTTTGGTATTCGGATTGATTCGGGAGATTTGGCCTACTACAGTACGATTGCACGGAAAATGCTCGATGAAGCGGGCTTCCCTGATGTGAAAATTGTGGCTAGCAATGACCTTGATGAGCACATCATCACTTCGCTCAGGATCCAAGAAGCGGCTATCAATGTATGGGGGGTAGGCACCAAATTGGTGACAGCCTATGATCAACCGGCACTTGGGGCAGTGTATAAATTAGCAGCTATTAAAAATGACTACGGAGCTTGGGAACCAAAAGTGAAAGTTTCTCAGCAAAGTATTAAAATCAATATCCCCGGTAGGCAAGAAGTTATCCGTTTTTTGAAGGATGGAAAGGCTATTGCAGATATGATTTGTTTGGAGGGTGCATTAGATGATTCAAACGACTTTTTAATTATCGATCCAAATGATTCTACTAAACGAAAAAAAATCAAGACTACAAATTTGGAGGTAGTTCCTCTGCTGAAAACTATTTTCAAAGCAGGTAAAAAAGTCTATCGCCGTCCAAGCATAGATGTCATTCGTGCCAATGCTCAGGCTAACTTACAACAGTTTGACAAGGCTCATAAGCGCCTAATCAATCCACATATTTATCCTGTAGGTTTAGAAGAGAGACTATTTGAGTTGCGCACAGCTTTGGTGCTTAAAATGAAAAATTATGAAGGAGAGTAAGTTAATTGTCTTTTCAACCAAAGATTATCAGTATTTGCTCAAAGAAGTCCTAGCAGGTGCTGATGTTGAAGAGGGAAAAATTGATGTCAAACTATTTCCAGATGGTGAGCGCTATCAGCGCATCTTAACATCGGTTAATGGTAGGGATGTAGCTCTTATTGGAGGAACGATTTCTGATACTGATACCTTAGAAATTTATGATTTGGCCTATGCCTTGATCAAATATGGTGCTCGTTCTATTCGTTTGATTTTTCCTTACTTTGGGTATTCTACCATGGAAAGGGCCGTTAAGCCGGGTGAGGTAGTCACCGCTAAATCTAGAGCAGTGATGTTTTCATCCTTACCAAGGACGAGTTTGGGTAATCATTTTTACTTTTTTGATTTACACTCAGAAGGAATTCCCCATTATTTTGAAGGGCAGGCGCTCATTTCTCATATATATTGTAAACCCATCATAACAGAAGCAGCACTGAGTTTGGCAGATGAGGGATTCGTAATGGCTTGCACCGATGCTGGCAGAGCTAAATGGGTGGAGTCTTTAGCCAATGAAATGGGGGTCAATGCTGCATTTGTTTTCAAAAGAAGGGTGTCTGGTGAGAAAACAGAAGTAACGAGTATATCCGCAGATGTACAGGGAAAAGATGTGGTGATATATGATGATATGGTGCGCACGGGTGGTTCGTTGATTAATGCTGCCAAGGCATACAAAGCAGCCGGTGCAAAAAACATTTATACCATCACTACTCACGGACTTTTTACAAACAATGCAATCGAAAAAATTAAATCATCTGGGGTCATTGAAAAGGTTGTTACGACGAATTCACATCCAAATTCACTCCATTTAGACGAATCATTTGTTGAAGTGAAAAGCATTGCATCTATTATCGTAAATCAGTTATCCGAATGAAAGCATTAATACTCGTAGACGTACAAAATGATTTTATCCCAGGTGGTGCCTTGGCAGTCCATGAGGGAGATCAAATCATTCCCTTGATCAATAAAATCCAGTCTCAATTTGACTTCATTGTAGCCACACAAGATTGGCACCCGGCTAATCATGGTTCATTTGCAGCTAATCACGCGGGAAAGCATGTGGGAGAATTTATCGATCTAAATGGGGTGAATCAAATTTTGTGGCCTGTTCACTGTGTGCAGGGTACTACAGGAGCCGAGTTTCATGCAGATTTGGATAAGAATGGATGGAAAGCAATCTTTCAAAAAGGAACCAATCCTTTGGTCGATTCTTATAGTGGATTTTATGATAACCATAAACAAGGAGATACAGGCTTGTCCGCATATTTGAAAAATGCTGCTATCAGCGAATTGTTTGTTTGTGGATTAGCTACTGATTACTGCGTAAAGTTTACAGTATTGGATGGACTATCTGAGGGATTTGCAGTAAATCTCATCGCAGATGCAACCCGAGCGGTCAACATAAATGAAGGAGATTTTGATGTTGCTGTTGAAGAAATGAAGACTGCAGGGGCAAAAATCCTACAGGCTAAAGACCTTACTTTATAAAAAAGCCGCAACTGATGGACGTAATATAGCTCCATCAGTTGCGGTTTATAAAGTTTTTAATTTCCGCGGATCCGAAAATGCTCAACAATTTTCACTATTCACTCCTAATGCCAAGGATTAAACCGACAGACGACAGTTGCACACCATTTCTCATTCCTAATTTTTCACTCTTAATTCTTCATTCCTAATTCATAATTGCTCACTATTCACTGTTCACTGTCGTCCACTGTTCACTGTCCTCCACCATAAAGCTGTCTTCCTACTTCCTCATACTTATCACCAGGAGCCCATTTAGGACGTTCGTTCCAGTTGGCGATTTTTTCAGCAGCTAGGATATATGATTTCCAATAGGCGACAGCATAATCCAAATCAAAATTGTCTACTTGATCACCTGGCTGATGGTAGTATTTATTAATTTCATCATCGAAAGCACGGAATCCTAAGCTGAAGGTAGGTGCTGGGATGCCTTTTCTTGCAAAATTAACATTATCAGATCGATCGTATAGCCCTTGTTCTGGCGATGGATCGGCAATGGCTTCTTTTCCAAATGCAGCGGCAGCTTCTTCAAGCAAGAAATCCGCGCTTGTTCTACCCAAGCCTATCACAGTAAAAATAGACGTATCATTATACCCACCATTGTCAATATTCAGGTTGTAAATAATTTGATTCAAAGGAATCAATGGGTTTTCTGCAAAATATTCACTTCCCAGTAAGCCTTTTTCTTCGGCGGTCCAGGCGCAGAAAAGGATAGAGCGCTTAGGAGGATTTTCTGCAAAGTACTTTGCGGCATTCATGACCGCAACTGTTCCGACAGCATTATCACGTGCTCCATTGTAGATGGAGTCACCCTCTGCGTTTGGTCTTCCCACACCAATATGGTCGTAGTGTGCGGAAAGCATCACATATTCATTTTTTAGTACAGGATCTGTTCCTTCTATAACGGCTACTACATTTTTGCCAACAATTGCTTTATTGATTTTTCCTTCAATCTGGAAGTTGGCTGTCGTCAATTGACGGTTTCCGACGGCATTAATGGTTTCATTTTTAGTGTCCTGAATCCAGATGTAAGGGATGCTTTCACCTCCTCCTGTTTTATCTACGGTTAGCTGTGGATTGTTTAGGAAATTAGCTACTAATGGCCATGGAACAGTAGGTACATTATAAACCTCCACTAACCCGATCGCTCCTTTGGACTGTGCTAAGGCTAATTTTTGTCTTCCTGCTGCAAACAGTCCACGGGGAGATAAATTTCCTGGCCCACCCACATTACAGACCACCACTTTCCCACGAACATCTTTTCCTTCAAAATCTCCTTCCAATCCATAACCTGCTACAATCAATTCGTAAGCACCTGTCAAAGAAGGACCATCCAAAACCAACATTCCCTCACCTTGCTTAAATGTATTATCTCCAAAAGTCACTTCTCCTTTGGTCGGAGGTGAAGATAATCGGAATGGAATATGCTGATAATAGCCATTGGCATTGGGGAGTTCCTTCGCACCATATTTCCAAAATTGCTCAGCAATGTAGCGAGCTGCAGCGTCAATTTCAGGACGGATAGGGTCTCGCCCCATCAATTCATCGGATGCTAAGTATCTGAAATGGGAAATAGCTTCCCGTTCATGAAAGTTTTTTTCTATGGCATCTTTGCCTCCTTGAGCGAAACTGGCGAAACAAGCCGCTGTGACTAATAAAACGAGTAGTATGGATTTTTTCTTCATGTGTTCTTGTATTGCAGCCTTGAAGATAGTACTTCTCAAAAAAATAAACAGGCTTATTGATGCTTTTTGTCTAAGCGGTTGAGGAGGAGTTGTGGTCAAGAAGAAAGAATAGGCTTAAAACTCCCTTGGAGAAGAAGGATTCCATGCAAATCCCAAATGCTTTAAGTATTCCCGAAAAATAGGAGAGACCTCTGCCTGAATGGTAATTGATTCTTGAGTAAAAGGATGTATAAATGACAATTGCCAAGCATGCAGGAGAAGGTTATTGAGTCCCCATTCCTTTCTGAAAAAATTATTTTGGGTATTATCTCCATGGGTGGTGTCACCAATGATATAATGACGAATATGGGCTAGGTGCCTACGGATCTGATGCATTCGTCCTGTATGGGGATGACAGCGTAGAAGAGCGTATCTACTAGTAGGATATCTTCCGGTAGTATTGTAGGGAATGCTTGTTTCGTCCAGAACCCAAAAGTTGGTTTGGGCTTCTTGTAATTCTCCGTAGATTTTCTTTTTGAGTGGCTGATCGATTAAACCTGATTTTTCTTTCAGATGGCCTCGAACAATACAGAGATAGTTTTTCTCTACTTCTGATGAGCGCAAGATGGGCTGCATTTTAGAGGCTGCTTCGCTTGATTTGGCAAATAACAATACACCTGTGGTGGGCCTGTCGATTCTGTGAATGGGGAAAACCTTGATGCCTGTCTGTGCTTGAAGGATTTTTACCGCAATCAAGTCCTCCTCTTCATCTGCCAAATGAGTTTTATGCACCAATACGCCTGCAGGCTTATTGATAGCAATAAAATAATCATCTTCGAAGATAACCTCTAGCTTAATCATGAACTGTAGGTTCAATTAAGTCCCAAAGGTTACCATACAGGTCTTCGAAAACAGCTACTTTTCCATAAGATTCTACCACAGGTCCTCTTACAATGGTAACTTGATGGTCCTGAAGTCTTGCAAAATCCCTGTCAAAGTTATCGGTGTGCAGAAATAGAAATACACGTCCACCTGTTTGGTTGCCGATGCTTTGTTTCTGCTTTTCATTGGCCGCTTTAGCAAGTAACAAAGCGCAGGAAGATCCAAAGGGGCGAACCACCACCCAACGTTTGGAAGGAGATTGAACAGTGTCTTCTAACAATTCAAAGCCCAACACTTTTGTATAAAAGTAAATAGCTTCATCGTAATCTCGGACAACCAGAGCAATTTGAACAAGTGTTTGTTTCATAGCTAGAGTTTAGAATATAGTCCCAGACCCAATACTTTCCTCTCCATCATACCAAGCGACAAACTGTCCGGAAGCAATCCCTTTTTGTGGCTGATCAAAAATTACATATAGTCCTTTTTCCCGCATCAATAAAGTTACTCCAGATAACGGTTGTCTGTAGCGAATTCTCCCTTGGTATCGTTGATGTTCTCCAACTTCAAGTTTCAAATCTTCCCGAATCCAATGAACATCTTCTTTTTTTACAAAAAGACCATTTCTGTTTAAGCCTGGATGCTCTTCTCCTAGTCCAGTATAAATTACATTCTCTTGGGTGTCAGTAGCGATAACAAATAAAGGTTTTCCTGTCCCACCTACTTGAAGCCCTTTCCGTTGACCTATGGTGAAGTAATGTGCTCCATTATGTTCGCCTACTTTTTTCCCTTCTGATGGTTGGTATTGAATTGGTATGCACATTGCATCCAATTGTTCATCACTGAAACTTTTAAGTTCAGTGTTTGGCGGAAGTGTCCATTGTGCATAAGCTGGATAGTCCTCTGCAATGCTAAGAATATCTCCTTTTTTTGGTTTCAATTGTTGCTGCAAAAAGTCAGGTAAACGCACTTTGCCGATAAAACACAATCCTTGACTGTCTTTTTTTTCAGCAGTGATCAACTCTTGTTCCTTAGCGATGGCACGGACTTCGGATTTTTGAAGATGACCTATAGGGAATAATGCCTTACTTAATTGTTCTTGACTCAACTGGCACAAGAAATAGCTTTGGTCTTTATTCGGATCTGCCCCAGCCAATAGTCTGTGGATAGTTTGTCCATCCTTTTCAAAGCTATCTTTTCGGCAATAATGTCCAGTGGCTACAAAATCTGCGTGGAGTTTTTCTGCTGCTTTAAGAAAAATATCAAACTTAATTTCTCTGTTGCACAAAATATCTGGATTGGGTGTGCGGCCTGCCTCATATTCTGCAAACATGTATTCTACAATCCGTTCACGATAATCTTCACTCAGGTCTATGGCTTGAAACGGGATCCCCAATTTCTCTGCCACCAACATGGCATCTGTGCTATCCTCCATCCAAGGACATTCATTGGAAATCGTGACACTTTCATCGTGCCAGTTTTTCATAAACATCCCAATAACTTCATAACCTTGCTCTTTTAGCAAGTAAGCCGCAACTGAGGAGTCTACTCCTCCCGATAAGCCAACAACAACTCTTTTTTTCTTTTCCATGGGCGAAATAATTCATGGGTTCAAGGTCCATGAGTTTTCAATTTTAAAGCAAACAACCTCCATCTTTGATAAGGTTCCCAAAGGTAGGGAATATTGTTTGGATAGAACATTGTCTCATAAATCATAAATCTTTTGAGTGTTGGTTAGTCTGTAAACTATTGTCTATTGAGATTTTATTGATATCTTGCACTGTGATTTTGTTAATTTTATCTTCTTATATGAAAAGACTTCTATTCATTTTCGTTTTGTGTTTGATTACATCAATATCTTTTGGTCAAAAGCAAGTTCAAAAAAAGGGAGAACCTTATTGGACATCAGGGGGAGAGTGGATTTTCTCTGGTGCGACCGTTGCGGATGCCAATAATGTCCTTCGATGGGCACCTGTATTTAATTTTCAAAACTTCTTACACTTTGATCAGTCGGAGAATTTTGGATGGTTTACAGGGATGAATCTGCGAAATGTGGGATTTATTTTTGATGAATCACCATCTACCCGAAAAAAAGTCAGGACATACAATCTTGGAATTCCTGTCGGCGTTAAACTAGGTAATCTGGATGGCCAATTTATCTTTGCTGGGTATGAATTGGAAATGGCTTTTAACTACAGAGAGCGTACCTTTGTGGATGAGCGAAGAGTTGACAGGTTTAATGTATGGTTCAGTGACCGTGTCAATTTATGGCAAAGTTCATTTTTTGCTGGGATTAATTTGCCTGGAGGAACCAATTTAAAAATCAAATATTACCCTACCGAATTCTTCAATCGTAGTTTTACAGCCACTGACCCGGTTACTGGTGCTACAAGTAGACCTTACGAAAACTTTCAAGCAAATGTATTTTATGTGTCTTTGAGTTTTGATGTAATGAAAAGAGGGAAGCTTAATTTTTGAAGAAGTAAGCTAGCCCTTCAATAGTCTTTAGCCCCCCCTCATTTTTAATTCCTCATTGACAGTCTTCAACTGTTCACTACTCCCTATTTCTTACAAAAATCAACTTATTCCTTCCTTTGCTACCTTCCCGCTGTTCAATCTCAAATTGAGGTAAAGAATGGATTAGCGGGGTAAGTTTTTGGAAGCCAAAGTTACGGGCATCAAAGTTAGGCTGCTTTTTTTGGAGCAAATTGCCTACATCTCCCATAAAAGCCCAACCATCATCATCCGCTAAATCTGAGATAGTATTATAAATCAATCGAATCAGTTTTGGTCCTATTTTATCCACATTTTGTTTGCGGCTTTCTTTTGATTTTTCAGGGGTACTTTCCTGATCTTCTTTTTGAAGAATTTCTACGTAGATAAATTTGTCGCAAGCCACGATAAAAGGGTCAGGTGTCTTCTTTTCCCCCATACCTAAAACTAACATTCCTGCTTCTCTCAAGCGTGTTGCCAGCCGGGTAAAATCACTGTCACTGGAAACCAAGCAAAAACCATTTACTTTTTCAGAGTACAAAATATCCATAGCATCAATAATCATCGCTGAGTCAGTGGCATTTTTCCCGGTCGTGTATCCATATTGTTGGATAGGGGTGATGGCATTTTCCAATAAAATATTCTTCCATTTACCTAAATGGGGCTTGGTCCAATCACCGTAAATACGCTTGATGGTAGGGTTTCCATACTTGGCAATTTCTTCCATCATCTCCTTGATAGGGTGTGAAGAAACGTTGTCCGCATCTATCAAAACGGCTATTTTTATATCTTTTTCCATTGGTAAAAATCAACTTTAAACCTCTAAGTTACGTGTTATTTTCTCAGAATTTTGAAATCGCAGAATAAAACATACCGTAGAAGCATTTATATTTGAACGAATTTGAAATCCATGACAACTAAAAATAATAAAAGTATCCTTTCCTATGTCATCGCAGGGATTTTTGCGGGACTTTTTAATGGTCTGATTATTGGTCTTTACCAAGAGGAAGTGGCTATGTGGTTAGGTATAGGTACAGGATTGGGTTTTGTTTTCGGTTTATTAATTGCTTGGTGGAAGTTGAAAAGCAAGGAGTAAAAAAACTAAATTTTTTAAGACCTTTCTTCCATCATTTTTGTAAGTTGCACTATAAATTTTAGCAAAATGAAGAAGCTTTTAGTAGTTACAGGTGGGGGAGACTGCCCCGGTTTGAATGCCGTGATTCGAGGAATCGCTAAGCGAGCAAAAAAAGAAAAGGATTGGGAGGTATATGGAAGTAAGGAAGGTTTTGTTGGGGTTTGGAGTGAACCTACGGATTTGTTAAAGTTGAGTAAATCCAAGACAGCAGGTATTCATGTCAAAGGTGGAACGATTTTGAAGACCACAAACCGTGCTGATCCTTTGCATTATCCAGTCAAAGATGAGCATGGCAATGTAGTGATGGTGGATAAGACAAAAGAATTGGCTGAGCGCATCAAGTCTTTGGGTTTTGATGCATTAATCAATATTGGAGGAGATGGTTCTCAGAAAATATCCAAAGCACTTTTTGATCATGGTCTGCCTGTGATTGGTGTTCCAAAAACAATTGATAATGATTTATCAGCAACTGATATGACTTTCGGTTTTCAGACAGCTGTACAGATCGCTACTGAAAGCTTTGATCGATTGGTGACAACAGCGGAAAGCCATTCACGGGTGATGATAATGGAAGTAATGGGCAGGGATGCAGGCTGGATAGCTTTGCATACAGCTATCGCTGGAGGTGCAGAAATATGCTTAATCCCTGAAATTCCCTACGATGTAAAAAAATTGGTCAAGCGAATCAATGAACGCTATGACAATGGACGTGGATTTGTCAATATTGTCATTGCAGAAGGTGCAAAGGCTCAAGAAGGAAGTATTGTGGCCAGGGAAGGTGATGAAGGCAGTAGACATGTACGCCTTGGAGGAGTGGCTTATCAGCTGTCCCAACAGTTGAAAGATGCAGGCGTGAAAGCCGATATTCGTGAAACAGTTCTTGGCCATACCCAACGAGGAGGGACACCGGTTGCTTTCGATCGGGTATTGGCATCCGTTTTTGGAGTCAAAGCCTTTGAAATGGTCTTGAATGGAGACTTTGGGCAGATGGTAGCTTTCAAAAATCATGATTTTATAGCTGTTCCATTGGAGGAAGCTACCCGTGATTACAACAAAGTAGGAAAAGATAATTACTTGATTCAGGCTGCAAGAGGACTGAGTGTGTCTTTTGGAGATTAATTGAAAAAACTATGAAAAGTTCATTGCTTTATTTCTTTGATAGGGACTTGCAAAAAGTCAAACATGAATTGACCTGTTTTAAAAAAGAGGCTAATATATGGAGAGTAGTGCCGGATGTGAGTAATTCTTCTGGCAATCTTACTTTGCATATTATTGGAAACCTCAACCATTACATAGGCAAAAACATGGGGGATACTGGTTATGTGAGGGATCGAGATAAAGAGTTTTCAACGACCTTCGTTCCCAGAGAGGAATTGCTCCACATGCTAGATGAAACCAATCATATGATCACCGATTCCATATTACAGTTTCCAGAGGATTGGTTTTCCAGAACCTATCCTGGAGGAGCATTGAAAGAACCCATGACCTATGAATATTACATGTTCCATTTGGTCAGTCATCTGAATTACCACCTAGGGCAAATCAATTATCACAGGAGATTATTGGATCAATGAAAAAAGCCCGAAAGAAATAATGATTTTTATATATTTCATTCGGGCTTATTACTTTTTTGGAGTAATTATTCCAACTCAAATAATTCTTTAGAAGCGAAAGTTTTGATGCCTGCCACGGATTCCAAAAATTCAATTGTTTCCTGCAGGACTGTTTCCCAATCCTGAGAAGTTATAGAGGATGCGATTACGTGGTCTCCTGTTTTGGGAAAGGCCATTTCTTGTTTGCTGGAATTTGGAGTTCCCAGTTGTTGGAACATCTCCTGCATTTTCGGAACAGAAACCACAAAATCTTGAGCAGTATCACTTTCATAGTAATAGCCTAGGAATACGGGCATGTTTACTTTTTCAAAGGTTGGTTGTACCATTTTACTTCTCAACAATACAGCTAAGGCTTCGTAACCATTCACATGATAGTATTCTGACCAATACTTGGCCTTATCTCCTTCTCGGTTACTTTTGCTGACACCACCTTTGATCAAAAAATTACTGGCTATAAACTTTGCCCAGGGATTGAAGAACTGTTGGAGACGCTCTCCATATTCTTGAATAGCAGGGGAGTACAGGACCAATGCTTTCATGTCAGGTCTTTCTGATGCAAGCACCAAAGATAGAGCACCACCCATACTCGTTCCTATGACAATAACTTCATCTCCCAAACTTTTACCTATCATGTAAGCTTCTCTAACTGCATCTGTTAAAAGCTGGGCTGATAAATATTCCATAGAATTAGGCCTCGCAATGCCATGTTCGGGAAGTCTTACAAGGAAGAGGTTGGCACCGAAATGCTTCGCTACTTCCCGATGCACTGGATCTCCTTCCATCTGACTTGCACCAAATCCATGAATATAGACAATAGAGTAAGGTGTTTTATTTTTTTGGATGCTATCTGCCCAGATAATTTTAGCTTGGTTGCCAGGCTTTAATTGACTGACAGTGTCTTCAATGCTTTTCACATACGCTTCTAAAGCGATTGCGTCCGTAGGAACTTCGGGATATTCACCATCCAATGTTTGTATTTTGGCTTTTGGTCCGAGCATGTAGGTGATAGCAAATACGATTGCTATGCCAAGGACAACTCTTAAAATAGTTTTCATGGGCTTACTAAGGTAGAATGGATGTCTAGTACTTCAAGTTAATATATTCCTTGGCAATATAAGTTAAGTTGTTGTTTTGAATGTGAAGGCAAGATTAAAAATAAAAGTATTATTTTCGCCGTATTCGAATGACTATGAAAAGACTAACAAAATTCATTGCGCCCATAGTGGCAATTGGAGCTTTTGCTTGCACAAGCTCTACCGAACAAGTATTTCAAATCACTCCGGCAGATCTTGAACCCCATATCATCGAACTCTCTGATGATTCTTATCTAGGTAGGATGCCTTTTACAGAAGGAGAAACCAAGACCTTGGCATACATGGAGAAGATCTTCTCAGAGATTGGTGCTGAACCTGGTAACGGGGATAGTTACTTTCAAGATGTACCTATGGTGTCCATTACATCCAAAGCATCAGAAATGATGCAAGTAGTGGGAGCTAAAGGGAAATTGGAACTGAAAGGATTTGAAGACTATGTGATTTGGACGCAGCGATTGGATGGAGAACAGCGCTTCAAAGATGCAGAGATGGTCTTTGTTGGATATGGAATTGTCGCACCCGAATATGCTTGGAATGATTATTCAGACTTGGATGTTAAGGATAAAATCGTGGTGATGTTGGTGAATGATCCAGGTTATGGACAAGAAAACACCGATTTATTCAATGGTAATACCATGACTTATTATGGTCGATGGACTTATAAATTAGAGGAAGCTGCGAAGCAAGGCGCTTTGGGGGCATTGATCATCCACGAGACAGCAGCTGCAAGCTATGGATTTGGTGTGGTACAAAACGCTTGGAATGGGACTAAGTTGTATCTAGATAATAGAGGGAAGGATGTATATCAACCTGTTTTTGAAGGCTGGGTAAGTACAGAAACTGCCAATAAGCTGTTTGATTTGGCTGGATTCTCAAGTGAAGAATTATTTGAACAAGCCAAATCGCCTGGGTTCAAAGGGATGCCTATGGGTTTGAAGGCTAGTTCATCTTTAAGTGCAGAAGGTAAATTTGATGTTTCAAAAAACTTCATAGCCAAGGTTACTGGTACTACACGACCTCATGAATACATCATTTATTCAGCCCATTGGGATCATATTGGTGTCGGTACTCCAAATGCTGAGGGTGACAGTATTTACAATGGCGCCTTGGACAATGCATCCGGTATTGCGGCCATGTGGGCATTAGCAAAAGGTTTTATTGAAGGAGAGAAACCAGAGAGAACAGTTGTATTTTTAGCAGTAACTGCTGAGGAACAAGGCTTGTGGGGCTCTGCTTACTATGCTCAAAATCCCGTTTTCCCAGCTGCGCAGACAGTTGCCAATATCAATATTGATGGATTAAATATCTTCGGATCCACCAAAGATATCGCTGTGATTGGCAAGGGACAGTCGGAATTGGATGATATCTTGGATACGGTGTTGGAAGGAAAGGGGAGATATTCCTCCGGAGATCCTGCGCCTACTGCAGGATTATATTACAGATCTGATCATTTTAATTTTGCTAAGATAGGGGTACCAGCATTGTATGTGGGTACTGGTTCGGACTATGTAGACCACTTGCAGGCTGAAAAAACATCGGCGATTTCCAAGAATTACCATACCCCAGCGGACGAGTACGATCCAGAGCTATGGGATTTGAGCAGTGCGGTGGAGGATTTGATGGTTTTGTACAAAGTTGGTTCAAAATTAGCTCAATCCGACAAGTGGCCTCAATGGAAAGAAGGCTCGGAGTTTAAAAGCATCCGTGAAAGCTACATGAAAAAGTAATCTTTGAAAATGCCCCAGTTTGAATGCTGGGGTGTTTTTTTTAATTTTTTGTAAGTAATACTAACAAAAAGTTAAGATTATAAAACCTTTTGTGAGTAGCCTACGTTATGCCAAACGTTCTTACATACCAATATGGATAGAATTCTACAAAGAGTAAGAGTTGATGTCAATGAGAAGATCTACCTCAAGGATCCGTTCAGTTCGGATTTGGGAAAGGATATCGTGCAGAAGAGTATTGACATGATGCTCGAGCTGGGCTTCGAAAATTTCACTTTTAAAAAATTATCTGTAACTGTTGGATGCACAGAGGCAGCGATTTACCGATATTTTGAAAATAAGCACAAACTTTTATTGTATCTATTCGGTTGGTATTGGGGATTTATAGAACAAAATTTGGTTTATTGCACGGCAAATCTTTCTGATGCACAACAAAAGTTAGAGCTTGCCATTCAATTGTTGGTAGAGGGGCCGATTTTTAGTAAAAACGATTTTCTAGACCCTATTAAATTGAGAAGGTTGCTCACAGATGAATCTACCAAAGCAATCATGACGAAGGAAGTTGACAAAGAACAAAAACAGGGATTTTTTCATCAGTATTACAAGTTAGGCGAGCGGATCGCTGAATTAATAGTAGCATACAATCCTAAGTATAAGTTTCCCAAAACACTAGTAACCACCATTATGGAAGCAAGTTTAATGCAAACATATTATGAAAACCACCTTCCAGGCCTGACCGAACAGCATGCCGGAAGTGGAAAAAAAGTCAATTTCTTCAATCAATTAGTATTTAAAACTATCGCACATGAAAACTGATAGCGGTTTGACTCCTTTGGACAGGTTCTTCAAACTCATCAATGAGGAAAAACGGGAGGTCTATGCAATTTACTTCTATTCATTATTGAATGGTACCTTATCATTGGTATACCCATTAGGTATTCAGGCCATTATCAATTTTGTATTAGGGGGTAGGGTGAGTACGGCTTGGTTGATCATGGTATTGGTAGTAACCATCGCCATTTCATTCAGCGGCTTCCTTCAAATCTCCCAATTGTATTTAACAGAGAAACTCGAGCAGCGTATTTTTGCAAAGGTGGGTTTCAGTTTTGCTTACCGTCTTCCTCGTTTGAAAATGGATGAGTTGGAAAAAAACTATACCCCTGAATTGGTTAACCGGTTTTTTGATGCTGTCAACTTGCAAAAGGGGATGTCCAAAATATTGATTGACTTTTCCTTTGCTATCGTGCAGATTACCTTTGGTATGATACTTCTGGCACTCTACAATATATTCTTTTTGCTTTTCAGTTTGGCCTTGATTGCTTTGGTGATTTTGATATTTTACTATACAAGTCCCAAAGGTATGGAAACCAATTTGAAGGTATCTACCATGAAGTATAAAACAGCTTATTGGTTGGAAGAAATCGGTAGAACGATGGCCACATTCAAATTGGCAGGTAACTCTAAGCTTCCTTTCTTCAATATGGATAAGTTACTGAAGTCCTATGTAGAGTATAGAGATAGACACTTTGCGGTATTGGTATTCCAGTACAAAATCATGATTGCTTTCAAAGCCTTGATTGTTACCACCCTATTGATTGTAGGTAGTATATTGTTGATTGATAACCAAATCAGTATCGGTCAGTTTGTGGCGGTTGAGGTGATTATTATTTTGATGGTAACATCGGTGGAGAAGGTGATTCTTTCCTTGGATGCCGTGTACGACACCATGACAGCTACAGAGAAAATCGGTCAAATTATGGATTTGAAAATGGAGCGAGAAGAAGGTACAGAGAAATCCTTAACGACCAATAATGAAAGTTTACAGTTCCAGGTTAAAAATCTTCATTATGCCATCAAAGACACCAATTATGAGGTATTGGATAATGTGACCTTTGATTTGAATGCAGGCGAAAAAGTTGTTTTGACAGGAAACAGTGGTGGAGGAAAAAGTACCTTGATGTACTTGATGTCTGGTCTTTACAGTGATTATAGAGGTAGAATCATCGTCAATGGGCTTCCAATAGATACGATGAATTTGGATAAACTGAGAGGATTTATTGGGGATAGTTTATCTCATCAGTCAATCTTCCACGGTACCATTTATGAGAACATTACCTTGAGGAAAGATGCGGAGGACTCGCATGTGCGAGAAATTTTGGAGTTGGTAGGTCTGAAAGACTTTATCTATAAGTTGACCGAAGATTGGGATACTCAATTGATGCCTGAAGGCAAGGGTCTTAGCAAAGAAGTGATTAGTAAGATCATTCTTGCAAGGTGTTTGGTGTGCAAGCCGAAAGCATTGTTGTTGGAAGACATGTTTGGTGCTATGGAGTATGAGGATAAGATGAAAATGGTAGACTACATCCTGGCAGGAAACTGGACAGTAATGTTAGTGACAAAAGAAAAAGATATTATAGAGAAATTCCCTCGTGTACTTGAATTGAAAAATGGTAAGTTGACTTACGATGGAAGTACAGATGGGTTTTTATCAACTAGAACAATTTAATTCCTAGGGCTATGATGCAGATTAGTAAAAACAAGATCAGTGAAAAAGTCTCTTTTAAAGAGTTCTTGAGCCTTAAAATGACCTATCCTGGCGATGACAGCAAAAAGAGGAGAAAGATACTTTTATGGATGTTACTAGGTGCTTTTCTCTTTTTGTTCTTGCCTTGGACACAGAACATACGATCGCAGGGTTTTGTGACTGCCTTACGTCCAGACCAACGTCCTCAAACGGTACATACCATTATTGCCGGTAGGATTGAGAAGTGGTATGTAGCGGAAGGTGATTTTGTTCATAAAGGGGATACAGTATTGTTGGTATCTGAGATCAAGGATGACTATTTTGATCCACAGCTTTTGGAGCGTACTCAGATGCAAGTAGACGCAAAGACTATGTCTGCTTTTTCCTATTCTGAAAAAGTGAAGGCGATTGAGATTCAGATAGAAGCGATGCGTCAAAATAATAAATTGAGGGTGGAACAGGCTACCAATAGACTTCGCATGGCAGAGCTTCAGGTAATTTCTGACAGTATTCGATTCGAGCAGGCAAAAGTGAATTTCAAAATTGGTGAAGAACAGTTGAAACGTGCAGAGAAACTCTTCCAAGAAGGCCTTCGCTCGTTGACAGACTTCGAACAGCGAGAGCTGAGATTTCAAGAAGTGCAGGCGGGCATGATAGCGGCTGAAAATTCATTGTTGCAAAGTGTCAATGCGCGAATTGCAGCCCAAATTGAATTGAATGCCATTGATAATGACTTTAGGGATCGAATGGCAAAGGCACGTGCAGATATGTTTGAGTCTATGTCCGCCCAATTTGACACGGAAGCCACTGTTACTAAACTTGAAAATCAGTACTCCAATTATGAAATGCGTACTGGTTTCCGATATATTCTAGCACCTCAGGATGGTTACATTACCCAAGCTGTGCAAGTGGGTATTGGTGAAACCATTAAGGAAGGTTCTGAGATCATCAGTATTATGCCAGCAAATGCACAGTTGGCAGTAGAGATGTTTGTGGCCCCGGTGGATTATCCATTGATGAGAGTAGGTTCAAAAGTTCGCTTTATTTTTGACGGTTGGCCTGCAATCGTATTCTCCGGTTGGCCTCAGATTACCAATGGTACCTTTGGAGGCGTAATCCATGCTATTGATAATTTTGCAAGTCCTAATGGAAAGTACCGAATCCTAGTAGTAGAAGATCCAGAGGATGAGAAATGGCCAGAAGCCCTGAGAATTGGTTCTGGTGCGGATGGTATTGCCTTGCTAAATGATGTGCCTTTGTGGTATGAGATTTGGCGACAATTAAACGGATTCCCTGCTGATTATTATACAGCCCGCGAAAAAGCGGATAACAAAAAGAAATAATGATGAGAGCAATTCTGGTATGCTGCTTTAGCTTCCTTTCATATACTATTTCTGCGCAAGAGATTTTGGATTTTGAAACCTACATGGATTGGGTTAGATCCTATCATCCTGTTGCCAAGCAAGCGGATGTAAACTTAGAATTTGGTAAACAGGAGTTACGCGCTGCGAGGGGAGGTTTTGACCCTAAAATTTATACTCAGCGAGATCGGAAGCGATTTAATAATTCTGATTATTTTGATATTCAAGAGACTGGAATATCCATTCCAACCATGGGTGGTGTAGAATTAAAAGGTTTGTTGGAGCAAAATTCTGGTGTTTTTCTAAACAGCGAGCGTACGGTTCCTTCTGGTGGATTATTTGCTGCGGGCGCCTCCTTCAATTTGGGACAAGGCTTGATTATCGATCAACGTAGAGCGGCTTTAAGGCAAGCACAAATCTTTAAGGAAGCTACCGTTGTGGAACGTCAATTGTTTTTGAATGATCTTTATCTTGACGCTACGGATCATTATTGGAAATGGGCCTCTGACTACCAAAATGTCAAGGTTTTTGAAGAGGGATATGAACTCGCAGTACAGAGATTCCAAATGGTGAAGGAAAGCTTTATACAAGGAGATTTCCCAGCAATTGATACGGTGGAAGCATACACGCAGGTGCAGGACCGTCTTTTCAGTCTTCAATCCGCTCAGATTAATTTCTTCAAATCCACTCAAATGTTGAATACATTCTTATGGGATGAAAGTGAAGAACCCGTTGACTTAGTGGAAGACGTGTTTCCTGAAAATGTGTTGGATCCCTTTATCGTAGATTACCTACCGGAGTCTTTGAGAGGTTATGTAAACATGCACCCGGAGCTTCGCTTGACAGATTTTGATATTGAAGCCTTGGAGGTAGATCGTCGCTTCAAAGCCAATTTACTTTTACCCGTGGCAAAGTTTAACTATAATTTCTTGACAGAAACATTTAGCCAAGCTGAAGTTGTCCCTTTTTTGGAAAATAATTACAAGTATGGATTTACCATATCTACACCATTGTTTCTTAGAAAAGAACGCGGTGGGTTAGGGATGGCCCGTGCCAAATTGAACTTCAAGAATTATGAGCGAGATCTCAAATTTTTACAATTGAGAAACAAGCTTGATGCTGAGATCTTCAACTTTGAGACTGTGGGTCAACAGTTAGTTGTATTTACGAATAATGTGGATGGTTTGCAAAAATTATTAGATGGAGAAATGATGCGCTTTGAAGTAGGAGAGTCTTCCTTATTCCTTGTCAATGCTCGTGAGGTAAGTTTGATAAGTGCTCGTGTTACTCTTAACAATCTGGCAGCCCGTAGGAAGACAGCCTATGCCAAAATGCTCAATGCAGCAGGTCTAGGATTTGAAGAATAAGATTAAGCCCGGCGGAAGTCGGGTTTTTTTTTAGAAACGAGACTTGCCTGCTGCAAGCTGGAGACGAGAAGCGAGAGACGAGAATCAAGTTTCAAGACTTGTACCATGTACTAAGTACCATGTACCAAGTACGGGAATCAGGTGATACGAAATTATTGTCTTCTGTACTGACATTCCTCATTCCTAATTTAATGTCGTTTAGTTTAGCAAAACTTTTCCAAAGTTCTGTTTGCAGATTCAGTTTGATTGTACTGCTAATCAAACTTTGGAAAAATTTCACCTCAACTTGCATTCTTATCTAAACGACATTGATTCCTAATTTATCAACTGTTTACTCTTAATTATTTTTGTCCTGATTGCTATCGGGATTAGAGGGTAGACCTGCCTTCCGTCATTAAGGTTTTAGATTTGTCGGCCACTCGATTCGGCCTTCGGTCAATGACCTGTCAACCTATTTCATGAGGGGGTAAATTTTTTGTCAACTGCTCACTGTTCACTGCTAACTTTTAAGTACGGTATCCGGGTAAGAAGAAAGGAATATCTTCTGTATCCACATTCCTAATTCCTCATTCTTCATTCCTAATTTATCAACTGCTCACTGCTCACTGTTCACTACCCACTGCTCCCTCGTAGCTATATCTATTTAGCTTTTTATTGTTAAAACCCTTCGTTTTTTTGCTTTACCTTAGATTCAGAGAATTTTATCTCCCAAAATAACGTAATAGCACTATTTATTTGTCGTATTAATGGCTTCTATCAATGATTATCAACAATCGCTTACAAATCCAGAAGAGTTTTGGAAAGAACAAGCTAAAAGAATCGCATGGTTAACATTTCCAGAAAAAACACTTTCTACCAATGACCAAGGTTTTTACCGTTGGTATGAAGGAGGCAAGCTAAATACATCATATTTATGTTTGGATTATCATGTAGAAACTGGTCGTGGTGATCAAGTAGCCTTAATTTATGATTCTCCTGTTACCAATACCATTCAAAAATTCACTTATCGGGAATTAACAGCTAAAGTTGCACTTTTTGCTGGATTATTAGCGTCTCAGGGGGTTGGTAAAGGAGATACGGTAATCATATACATGCCCATGGTACCTGAGTCAGTCATTGCCATGCTTGCCTGTGCCCGATTAGGTGCGATCCACTCGGTTGTATTTGGTGGATTTGCCCCGCATGAACTGGCTATCCGAATTAATGATGCAGAGCCAAAGGTGATAGTCTCAGCTTCCTGTGGGATTGAATTTGATCGAGTGATTCCTTACAAACCCTTGATAGATCAGGCATTGAAAGAAGCTACCTTTGAGCCCGACTACCATATTGTTTTGCAGCGACATATGGCTATTGCCGAACTTCGTTCGGCACGAGAGATTGATTGGAATCAGGCATTGGAGAGTGTTGAACCGCATACCTATGTTTCTGTGGATGCGTGGGACCCTTTATATATTCTGTACACTTCGGGGACCACAGGGAAACCTAAAGGCATTATCCGGGACAATGGAGGACATGCAGTGGTCATGAAATATAGTTTGGAAGCAGTTTATGACACCAAACCCGGTGAGGTGTTCTGGGCAGCATCAGATATTGGCTGGGCAGTAGGGCATTCCTACATTGTCTATGCGCCATTGATTTCAGGATGTACCACGATTTTGTTTGAAGGCAAACCTATTCGTACTCCGGATGCTGGGACTTTTTGGAGAATTATAGAGCAACATCAAGTGAAAACATTTTTTACCGCACCAACTGCTATCCGGGCAATTAAAAAAGAAGATCACGAAGGGGATTTATTCAATAACTATGATGTGTCTTCCTTGAAATACTTGTTTGTGGCAGGCGAGCGCTGTGATCCGGCTACCTATGAATGGGTGAGTGATTTACTCCAAATACCGGTGATTGACCATTGGTGGCAAACCGAGTCTGGATCTCCTATGTTGGCTAATATGGCAGGGATAGGATTGAAACCTGTCAAGCCAGGCTCCTCATCTACCCCGGTTCCTGGTTATGATGTACAGATTATGAGTGAGGATGGTCAATTATTAGGGCCCAATCAGGAAGGATATGTGGTCATCAAATTACCCCTGGGCCCGGGTTGCTTCCCGACTTTATGGAAAGATGATGAGCGATTTAGAAAAGGGTATTTGTCTAAGTTTGAAGGATACTACCTGACTGGTGATGGTGGTTTTAAGGATGAAGACAACTATTTCTATATCATGGGAAGGGTGGATGATGTCATCAATGTCAGTGGACATCGACTGTCTACGGGAGAGATGGAGGAAATTGTCGCTGCCAACCCCATGGTGGCAGAATGCGCCGTGGTGGGTATCGCCGATAAACTCAGAGGTCAGCGGCCAATTGCCTTGGTAGTGCTCAAAGATGGCCGGACTATCAGCAGGGAAGATTTGGAAACGCAATTAGTGAAAAGTGTTCGGGAAACCATTGGTGCGATTTCATACTTCAAAACAGCATTGATTGTCAAAAGGCTTCCCAAGACACGCTCTGGGAAAATTCTTAGAAAAATCATCAGAAACATTGCAGACGATATCCCTTTTGATATTCCATCGACTATTGACGATCCGATGATATTGGACGAAATAAAAGAAATTCTCAAGACGAATAAAATTGGAATCGAGTTTGACTTGGATTAAAATTAAAGGTCACCCCCAAATTTTCGGTAATTATGCATTTAATCATGAGATCTTTTCAAGCCTGACTGACGCAAGTCCAGGTATCAATTAAAAGAATATGTTTAAACAATAAGGAAGAGAGAGTAGCTTCGTAGCACTTTTTCTTCCTTTTTTACCTTTAAAATCCACGATATACAAGGTGGTTGGAGAGTTTGCCGAAAACACTGAGGTTTTTTAATATAAATTGACTCTTATCAGCAAAGCTTAAACCTATTTTTCAATGATTTTTAAATATCAATGTGACCTTCGTCTCAGTGATTTTATGATATCCATCATACTTTTATGCATTCGTTTCATTCGATAGTTAATCGAATGGTCCGATGAAAAACTGCTAACCTTAGATTATCAAACATCATGGATGTAGAAATTTTATCACGTATCCAATTCGCTTTTACTGTTGCCTTTCATTACATCTATCCGCCTTTAAGCATTGGTATAGGTTTACTGATGGTTGTTTTTGAAACGATGTATATCCGAACCAAAAAGAAAGATTATGAAATATTAGCAAAGTTTTGGACAAAGATTTTTGCTATTACTTTTGGCATTGGTGTCGTGACAGGCATTGTCATGGAGTTTGAGTTTGGGACTAATTGGGCAACCTATTCCCGCTATGTAGGTGACATATTCGGAAGTGCCTTGGCAGCAGAAGGAATCTTTGCTTTTGCCTTAGAGAGCAGTGCATTAGGAATATTACTCTTTGGTTGGAATCGTGTCAAACCTTGGGTTCATTTAGTAGCGACTTGGGCAGTATTCTTGGGGTCAATGTTTTCGGCGGTTTGGATCGTGGTTGCCAATTCTTGGCAACAAACGCCTGCAGGTTATCATATTGTAGGAGAAGGCCTGCAGGCCCGGGCAGAAATTGTAGATTTTTGGGCGATGGTTTTTAATCCTTCCTCAGTAGATCGTCTCACACATGTTTGGTTGGGTGCATTTCTAGCTGGAGCATTTTTAATTTTGAGTGTGCATGCCTATTACATCCTTAAAGGAAGATATGTATCCTTATCCATGAAAGCTTTTAAAATCACCTTGGTGGTGGCAGTCATTGCTTCATTAGCACAATTATTTACGGGACATAATTCTGCGGAGGGAGTTGCTGTCAATCAACCAGCTAAATTAGCTGCCTTAGAGGGACACTATGAGGCAAGCGGACCTGCTGATTTGTATTTAATTGGATGGGTAGATAACAAAACTCAAAAAGTCACTGGGTTGAAACTTCCGGGCGGTTTATCTTTTATGTTGCATCAGGATTTTGAAACTCCCGTGACCGGTTTGAATGCATTTGCTGAGGAAGATAGGCCAGGACAAGTGAATGCTGTTTTTCAGTTTTATCATTTGATGGTGGCTATAGGAATGTTTCTGATAGCTTTAAGCTTATTTGCTCTTTTGCAGTGGAAGCGTGGGAAGCTATTTGAAAATAAATGGTTGCTATGGACGTTTGTGTTTACCGCGATTTTGCCCCAGCTGGCCAATCAATTTGGATGGTTTGCAGCAGAAATGGGGAGGCAGCCATGGGTAGTGTACGGATTGCTCCGCACCTCGGATGCACTTTCCAAAAGTGTGCAAGCTAATCAAGTGTTATTTTCTTTAGTCTTGTTCTTTATTGTATATGCAATTCTTTTTTTGTTGTTCATTTATTTGATGAATAAAGCTATCCAAAAAGGACCCTCTAATGATACAGACTCAGACGAGGGAAGTATAAATAGTCAAATCGCAACGATCATTTCAAAATAATCAGTACTTATGGAGACTTTACTTGGCATTGATTATCCCACTTGGTGGTTTTTAGTAGTAGGCGCACTTTTTTCAGGCTACGCGATTTTAGATGGTTTTGATTTTGGTGCTGGGGCTTGGCATATTTTCTTCCGAAGAGAAAGTAGTCGTCAGACGGCCTTGAAAGCCATTGACCCGACTTGGCATGGGAATGAAGTATGGTTGGTTATTGGTGGGGGAACCTTATTTGCTGGCTTCCCTGTATTTTATGGTACCTTATTTTCTGCCATGTATACACCCTTTATCCTGTTTTTGATGTTTATCATTTTTAGAGGGATATCGATTAAGTTTCGAAATATGGAAGAAATGCCTTGGTGGAGAACTATGTGGGACTGGTGTTACTCGATTTCAAGTGTCATGTTAGCATTTCTACTTGGTGTAGTCTTAGGTAACATTCTCAACGGGATGCCATTGGACGAAAATTTCGAATACATTGGAGGTGGTTTTTTCGAGTTTTTAAATCCTTTTTCTATCCTTGTAGGGATTACAAGTGTGGGGTTGTTTATGATGCATGGGGCTGTTTATCTCTTATTGAAAACGGAAGGGTCTCTTTATTTCCGAATCCAAGGATTTTTAAAAATAGGGATGGCATTTTTCATATGTTCCTATGTAATTACCACACTCTATGGATTGCTAACCTTGGATCATTTGCTTCTTGTTTTTCAAGAAAATCCACTACTATTTGTGGTTCCAGTATTGGTTTTTCTGAGTATTGCCAATGTGCCACGTTTGGCTAGCAAGGAAAAATACGGGTGGGCTTTTGTATTTACCAGTCTAACCATTGCGTTACTCCTAGTTATCGTGGCTGCTGAATTGTATCCTAGACTTCTTTGGTCCAATGGAATAGAAGCTCATAGTATTACCATTTATAATGCTGCGGCGTCTATCAAAACACTTAAGATTATGATGGGATTTGTTGCTGTGGGTGGACCACTTGTGCTGTTATACAGCTATTTTGTTTACCGAACATTCTGGGGGAAAGTTAATTCAGCGTCTGAGGGGTATTGATTGTAAAATACTATCTTATAAATTTCTTTCGCTTGAAATGAACTTTTATTTTTAGGCGCCTACTGTCTCCTTAACTGTCAATAAACATGGATTTGATGATAAAAGAAAGTGAAATGAAACTGCTTAATCTACTACTATTGATAGTCTTATGTTTTCTTTTTTCATGTTCGGTAGAAAGTGAAAATATAGACAAAGTAGAAAACCCGTCTTTCCAAATTAACAAACGAGTCAACTATAATGATTTTAACATTGACCTTGTTGTGTATAAACCTGAAGGCAATGAGTTTGATGTCATAGTTGCTTTTCATGGTACGGTAAGACGGGACAATTTAATCGTACAAGCTGCTCAAAATGTACTTGAGCGTTTCAAAGAAATTGTGGATAGAAAAGATATCATGATTATCAGCGTCGCTTATCCACAGGAAAATTTACTTTTTGGCGATAATATACTCCATGCAGAAGCAGCCCTTCTTTGGGTAAAAGAACAGGCAAGTTTGGAGTTGGGACTTCAGTTGAATAAAGTCTTCATCGCCGGGCACTCACAGGGTGGATACATTGTGACAAGGCTTAATACCATGCAAGTAACTGACGGTGTAATTGCGAATGCTCCCGGTCCACTCAACTTGGTATTTCGATGTCAATTAGAGGAAAATGGTCAGATTCCTAACGAAATGGAATGCAATATTTTACATGATGAATATGGATCTACTTCGGAGAACCCTCAAGCTTATTTTGAAAGATCTTTGTTGAATTTTACTGATGGCTTCAAATCCGATATTTTATTCGTTCAAGGATTGAATGATGGTCCCATTCATATGCATTCATGGCCAACATTCAAGCAGCAGCTTGCCAACTGCAAGAATTGTCAATCAATCGATATTCTCGAATTACCCGGGGAGGGGCATGCTGCTCTCTTTCAAAGTGCACAAGCTAAAATTGCTTTCAATAATTTTTTAGTCAGGTAGTTTGAACAAAAAATTATAGAACTACTTTTCCTGAATTGCCCTCAAATGATAAAGTTAATTGATTTTATCTTTTGATAGGACTGATTGAAGCCATTGCTCGGCTTCATGGATGTGCTCAAAAATACTATAAGGTACAGGTTGTTTTTGAAATGAAAAGATCATTTTTAAGATTGCACGGATGGCTGCATTGGGAATTACATATGCCGTGCCCACACAGAAATCCACCATTAAATTGCTGTTTTCTTTCAGCCAAGCAGCTTGCATTTGTTGGTGCTTGAGGGAGGGAATAGAAGCGTTGCTAGCATCAAACAGGATGCCGAGTGATCGCTGATGTCTGTAGCAGGCCTTGTTTTCATTGAGGTAGGTTTGAAAGTTTGCATCCGTACTCTTCGCACCTGTAAAGGTTACCCTCACCAGGGGGAAGTCTGTTTCATCAATTGTAGCATATTTTTCCATACAGAAGTAACAGCTTTATAGCCATTGAGTTTAGAGAAAGTTTTTTTGGCATAAAATTTTCTTTAGAATGTACCTTAAATCAGTTATAATTTATGATGATCGCATCAACAGAAATGATGAATTTGCGTAAGAAATCACTATAAATTCCATGTAGAAATAATCCTTTTATGACAAAACTTAATGCCTTAGCACTAATGGGTGGCTTGCTGATATTAGCTGCCTCTTCCTGCGCCCCTGTGTACCGTTGTGGAGATCGTGTTCCTGATAAATTGCCAGGAGGAAAACGATTAAAAGCGGTCATCTTAGAGCGTGATGAATTATGTACCAACCTTTCCATGAGTGAGTCCGAAAATGCAGATCTCACCGCAAGGTTGGATGAAAGTACTCAGCAAAATCAAGTTCTCCGACAGGAATTTTCTGATTTACGTGGTCTGTATGATGACTTGAGAAATGAGAATGTTTCTCAAGCCCAACAATTTAATACAGCTCTCCAGCAGAAATCCAATGAATTGAATGAGAAAGAGCGTTTGCTGCTGGAGCGGGAAAATGCGCTGCGCGAAATGCAGCAAATTATCGCCCGTCAGGATTCAATTACACAGCGTTTGAACGATATTGTGAGAAATGCGCTACTTGGTTTCAATTCTGATGAGCTGACTGTAGAGGTCAGAAATGGGAAAGTATATGTCTCTATGTCCGATAAGTTATTGTTCCGTTCGGGCAGTGCAGATGTGGAGCAAAAAGGAAGACAGGCCATTCAAGTTCTGGGAGATGTTTTGAATAAAAATGAGGAGATTGATGTATTGGTCGAGGGACACACTGACAATGTACCTATCCGAACTGCACGCTTTAGAGACAATTGGGACTTGAGTGTGGTTAGGGCTACCTCTATTGTCAGAATCCTAACAGATGAGCATGCTATTTCTCCTAACAGGGTTACCGCTTCCGGAAAGGGTGAATTTTTGCCAAGAGCTTCCAATGATACAGCAGATGGGAGAGCACTGAACAGACGTACAGAGATTATCTTATCTCCGAAGTTAGATGAATTGATGAAAATTTTGACAGGGAATTAATTCTTGATGTTCTTTTTAAACGTTGTGTCTTTTGGTCTTCAAGTAAATCCTTTTGGATTGCGACGAGGGCTTGAAAGCACAACGTTTTTTTGATGGATAATCTCTCATTTAGTTAAAACAGCGATTTTTTTTTGGGGCAATTCTTCTGGGAATTTTAAACTTTGTTTTCGGTAATTTGTAATCTTAGTGTAGATCAAATCAATTCAATCATGAGGATATTCTTTACAGGAGGATCAGGAAAAGCAGGTAAACATGCCATTCAGTATTTATTGGATCAAGGTCATCAGGTGTTAAATGTGGATTTAAAACCGGTGGATATCCAAGGGGTCAATACCATAATTGCTGACATCACGGATTCAGGACAGATGTTTAATGCCATGACTTCCTACACCTGGTTTGATGAATTGGAAGCAGGAACTGGTGTACCTAAATTCGATGCAGTGGTTCATTTTGCAGCTGTTCCAAGAATTCTCATCAATCCTGATAATGAAACCTTCCGTGTGAATACGGTGGGAACTTACAATGTAATTGAGGCTGCTGTAAAGTTGGGTATCAAAAAGGTCATCATCGCTTCTTCGGAGACCACCTATGGCATTTGTTTTTCAGATGGGCAGACCAATCCTCAATCATTGCCATTGGAAGAAGATTACGATGTGGACCCAATGGATAGCTATGGTTTGTCCAAAGTGGTAAACGAGCAAACGGCTCGTAGCTTTCAGAGGAGATCCGGTGTGGATATTTATGCCTTACGGATTGGTAACGTCATTGAGCCTCATGAGTACGCTGAGCTTTTTCCTCATTACTTTAAACACCCGGAAGTCCGTAGAAGAAATGCCTTTTGCTACATCGATGCCCGCGATTTAGGGCAAATTGTGGACCTATGCTTGAAAAAAGATGGTTTAGGGTTTCAAATCTTCAATGCCGGTAATGATCACAATGGTGCCATTATTCCAAGTAAGGAACTGGCTACACGCTTTTTTCCAGGAGTTCCAATTACCCGAGAGCTGGAGGAACATGAGGCATTATTTTCCAATCGAAAGATTAAGGATGTGTTAGGATTCAAAGAAGAGCATAATTGGAGGAAGTATGTGGGAGCTAAATAAGATTTCCATAAAATAAATAAGATCTTTCCTTTAAATATCTGCTTCAAAGTCCCTTGATCGATTTTAAGAGTTCATCTCTGTAGTTTTTCCCTATGGGAATAACTTTTCTTTTGATTTCAAGATGAGAATCGTCTAGGGTATCCAATTTTTGATTTTATATTAGAATGCCAGCATTCTTCGGGAAATTTTTAATGGCTTTGGAATAATAATTTTTATCGTTTGTCCATATCCGAAGTTTTATACCTTTTATTTTTCTATATTAAGGCAATGATATCCAGATGTTTGATTATCAAAGCGGCATGGATACATTATATTTGATTCAAATGATGTAAAATATCCAAAAAAAGAATGATGAAGTTTTTAGTAGTAGATGATGAGAAAGATGTTGAGATGCTTTTCCGTCAGAAATTTAGAAAAGAAATTAGAAGTGGGAAAATTGAGTTTGATTTTGCATTTTCCGGTCAGGAAGCACTTGAAATCCTAAAAAGTAAAAAACCTCCTGAGGTGATGTATATTTTTTCGGATATCAATATGCCTGGGATGAGCGGATTAGAACTATTGAATCAAGTAAAAAAGGATTTTCCCCAAATAAAGGTAAGTATGATCTCTGCATATGGAGACAGTGAGAATTATGAAAAGGCCATGAGTTCTGGAGCGAAGGAGTTTTTTACAAAGCCTATTAATTTTGATTCACTCAAAAAGGAAGTAGAACAAATACTCCAGATAAATGCCTAATTATATGCTAAATAAAGATGATTCCTCCTTGAGAAATGATTAATAAATAGCGAAAATCTGGAACTGCGGAATGCACTTAAACAACTGACCATTGAATTGGAAAATGAAAACTAGGGCATCGAAAAGCAATCATAGGACATTTGGCCATAAGGGACCCCAATTAAACCAAAATTTTCACTAAATATTAAATGATTGAACATATCGTAAACCAATGAAAATATTTAGAATAATTTTCGCATAGTTCACATTTCTCTCAATAAAATTTTGTATTTTACATTTTAATAAAATTGTATTTTACGATATTTAAGAAAAAAATGAACTCCTTTTGAGGGGTTGATTTGTAAGTTTAGGATAAAAAATTTTGGCGGATTAATAACGCTTTCAATCTCTTTTTAATCAATAAAATATGACTCTACTTGGCTGGATATTTTTGGGACTACTCTTATTGTTTATAAGTGCTTCCATAAGCTTTATTTTAAATAACAGGCGTTTAAGAAAAGCTGCCCTGCAAAAATTGGAGCAGGTTGACACCTCTAAGGTCAATGACTGGTCAGACTCCTTCCTTTTGGAGAAAAGAAAACATACAGATCCCCTTGCAGACAAAACAGTTGCTTTGATCATGCAAAAAAAGGAAATAGCCACTATCAATCATTTGTTTGAGCATATAACCCGTGATCGAGATCATCTGGATCCTAACGCACCTGATGAACTTAAAGCCTATTTTGAAGAAAGTGCTCAACTCCCTGACTGGGCGGATCAAGATTTAATGGCTCTCGGGCAACAGATTTACCTTAGACATGGCTTTTGGGTATCTTTATTACTCTGTTACAAATCTCTTCCGGAGTGTTATGCTTGTGCAGATGGCTCCGAAGTACTTCACAGAACTGCTAGGCTCAATGAAAAACACGGATCTACAGAGGCATTTAGTAGGAGAATTTCGGAAACTGCTCAGTTTGTGTTTTTTGCAATGTTACCCGGTGGACTTTCCAAAAAAGGGCGAGGACTTGTCGCGACACAAAAGGTTCGACTGATTCATGCCGTGATTCGCCATTATATTAAGGCAAATGGCTGGGATGCAGAAAAGTATGGTGAACCCATCAATCAAGAAGATCTAGCAGGTACATTGATGTCTTTTTCAGCACTGATTTTAGAGGGGATGGATCAAATAGGTATAGAATTAGAGCCAGTAGAACTTGAAGCATATATGCACTGCTGGAGAGTAATAGGGCACATTGTAGGTCTTGATGACGATTTGATCCCCTCAAATGCAAAGGATGCGCTCAAACTAGGGCACAGCATTCTTGATCAACAAATAAAAGAAAGTGAATCAGGCAAAGCGCTGACAAGGGCATTGCTTGAATGGATCAATTTGAAATCACATCCTTTTTTTGCTCCGAACACCAATGTTGCCATTATGAAAATTATGATGGGCAAGGAAATATCCGATCTTTTGGCAGTCCCAGAATCTAATGCAGCTCATCAGGAGAAGATTGAAAAACGTATCAAAAAAATTGCTCAGATTGGCGAATTCTTGGATAAAAGCTTGATTTTCGCAATGGTCCTTCAATTTTTTACACGAATCTTCTCTCAATTTATGATCAGTAAAATGACCAAATCCAACATTCTCAATTTCTATCTTCCCAAATCTTTGACAGAGGATTGGGGAACTAAAAAGACGAGTCGATGAATCAGCCACTCATTAATTTTGAAGATTATTCGTTTCCAGGATTGATTTTCAATGGAGTAGGATGCCTTTTTTGGGTCGTGGCTTATGTAATCTTGGTTTTAGAAATCAAAAAGAAAAAATTTGTTGAAATGCCCGCCTATGTGGCAGGGGCAAATATTGGGTGGGAATTTGTATGGAGCTGGATTTACCATCCCAATACAGGCCTTTTATTTGCACTGAGCTATCAAGCGGCGTTTTTACTGGATTGTTTTATTTTCTATTCTGTAATAAGGTATGGTACCAAACAGCCGATGAATGAGGATACCAAAAAGTATTTTGTTTACTTCTGCATCATTAACTTCATCTTTTGGATTTTATTTAGTTATTTCTATAGAAATGAAGGTTTTGATACCTTAATCGGTGCCAATTCTGGATATATAATAAATGTCATATTATCGCTGCAGTGTTTGTTTTTACTGATGCAGACCAAAGATACTGGACAGTTTTCCATGGTTTTGGCTTGGGCGCGAACACTAGGGACAGGGTTGATTACCGTGTCAATGTTTTTCTTTTATCCTGAAAATCATTTTGTACAATTCTTGGGGGTATCTTGTTTCCTACTGGATAGTACTTTCATCTATACGTTATGGAAAAGACATGGGACACTATTTGGTGTTCTTAGTAAAGGTTAGTTATGTTTAAGAAAATCACTCAATTCTTTATCCCGAAAAAAAAGCTCGAAACTGAAGACAATCTTCGCTCGGAGACAATTTTTGTTTCCGTACTTCTTATTTCAGGGCTTTCCAATCTTTTAGGAGTAAATCTTGCTTACGAAATTGATTCAGAGGTAAATGCCTATTTACTTTTAATCAATGCCTTTATCAATTTGCTTATCCTTTTTGCCTATAGATATGGATTACCAAAACCGATTGCCGCAACAGTATTTTTGACCCAGTTTGCAGTAACCTTCCCAATTCAAGCTTGGCTACAAGGTGGATTAAGCTCACCAGCGGCAGCAGCATTATTTTTACTTCCTGCTGTAGCGATGCTAATTTCAGGAAAAAACGCAGCCATCTTTTGGATGATTGTTTCGGCAATTTTAAGCTTAGGCTTATTTATTATGGAATCCAATCTTGGAGCCCCAGTGCCACAATATGATTTAAGTAAAAAACAGCTCTTTTACTTTTCTTCAATCTTGGGTACTAACTTCACTATTTTTCTAATTTTATTGATTTATGAATTAGGAAAATCTAAAGCATTGAAAAATATTCAAGAGAAAAACGATATCTTGATCAGTGCCCAAGAACAATTAATTCAACAGGAAAAGCTTGCTTCTCTAGGTCAATTGACTGCTGGAATAGCTCATGAAATCAAAAATCCATTAAATTTCGTCAATAATTTTTCGGAAATAGGTACAGAACTGCTTGAAGAAGTTTTCGAGGAGTTAGATAAGCTAGAAGATTCTACAACCAAGAAAGAAATCGTAGCGATCCTTCAGGATGTGAAAGTCAATCTTAGCAAGATTCACGAACACGGCACACGCGCTAATGGTATTGTCAGTTCCATGCTGATGCATTCCCGTGGTGGGTCGGGCAAGATGGAGCCCACCGATCTCAATGCGCATGTCAAAGAGTATATAAACTTAGCCTTTCACGGCATGAGGGCTGGAAAAAACCCTATCAATGTGGATATACAGTATGATTTAGATGAAAATATAGGTAGTATTAATTTAATAGAGGAAGATTTTAGTCGGGTGATATTGAATTTATGTAATAATGCTTTTGATGCGATGCGGGAGAGGGTTTTAAAAACACAAAGTAAAAGACCTGCCTACCAGTCAGACAACCAAAAGATTCAAGATCGAAGTTCTTCTACTATGCAATTTATACCAAAATTAAAAGTGACTACTACTCTTGTAAAAGGTCAGGTTCGAATTTCCTTTGAGGATAATGGCATTGGTATTCCAGAAGCCATCAAAGATAAAATCCTTCAGCCTTTTTTTACAACAAAGAAAGGGACGGAAGGGACCGGACTTGGGCTGAGTATTTCACATGATATTGTGAAGAGACATTCTGGTATTTTACATGTGGAAAGTGAAGTTGGTGTTGGGACTAAATTCACTATTTCATTATCTAAAAATTAAGTAATAAGAGTGCTTATCAAAATGAATTTGATGTGTAGAGACTGTTTAAAGAGTATCTAAATAGTTTTTCGTAAAATAAAGTTCTTGTAGAAAATTGAAGATAAAATGATTATCTTGAATGTTGAAGCTTTGGGTATCTAGTTGTGCGCTGTTGTTTCGAATAAAAATTAAAATAACCCTTTTAAATTAACTGTTATGAATTTTAAAGTTATGAGTGTCAGTGCCCTGTTGGTGGGATTTTTTTTCCTTTCCATACTTGGTCAAAACTTTATTTTTGAACGCTTTTCTAATGAGCAAGATCAAAGAAGACAAGAATATAGACTAGTCGTAAAAGTGATCAACGATGAGTGGCGTGTAGTAATTGATGGTGATGAGTCTCGCAGCGATGTTACCATGAGGAGAGGAGATCGAATTCGATGGGTGGTAGAAGGATCTGATGCCTCCTTAACTTTCCCTGATCAAAAGATTTTTGGACATGATACCCGTGAAGTGAAAGCTGGTAATCCATTGGTATTGGCAGTTTCTGCAAATAGTCCACGTGGTACTTTTGCTTATACTGTTTTTGTTCATGAGGGAATGACCTATGCAAGGGGCCAATCGCCACCTAGAATTATCATAAGGAACTAAGCGTATGATTTTAAAAATTTTTAAAGGAGTAATAGTTGGATTGCTTTTTTGGGCTTGTGGTCAATCTAGTTCTGAAGTAGAAATACTTCAGTTATCGGGAGAAGTACGAGATAATGTCCAAAGGGTGATGCCAAGGTCAACTAATGTAGGAGACCTACCAGATTCTCTGCAACCTAAATTAATCAAGTTGGCAGATATGGGGAAGCTTCAGTCCTTTAAAATTCCACGAACAGAAGAAGAAAGCTATTTTATTAAATTTGAGGAAACTAAGAAGTTACGAATTTTGCCTCCTAAGGTCAATTTACGACCTATTCTCGTGGATGACCAAGGTAAAGCAGTGCTGGATAAAAATGGTAATCCTTATAATTTAGGTGATGGAGGTCTTTCCCACCTCACCATCTTTACAACTGACAATGGATTAGCTTTAGACAATATCACCAGTTCGGTTTTGGATACCCATGGGAATTTATGGTTTGGCACTTGGGGAGGAGGGATTTCCAAATTTGACGGGATGTCTTTTACCAATTACACCACTACCCATGGGCTCGCAAATAACTTAGTCCATTGCATAACAGAGGATTTAAATGGGAATATCTGGATTGGAACAGATGGTGGAGGTGTGTCGAGGTATGATGGGTTAGAATTTACCACATTCAATACATCTGATGGACTTGCAGATAACCTGGTTTACGGTGTGACAGTGGATAGTAAAGGTAATATTTGGATAGCCACTGGAGATGGTGGGGTATCTAAATTCAATGGGGCTTCATTTGTGAATTACACCCAAGAAAACGGTTTACCAAGTAATTCAATTATAAAAATCACTGAAGATAAAGAGGGATATCTATGGTTTGCCACGGGTAATTCTGGACTAGTAAGATTTGATGGGAATTCTTTTACTGAATTCACAACGGCCAATGGATTGATTGATAATAAAGTTAATTGTTTATTGGTGGATTCAACAGGTACGCTTTGGATAGGTACAGGAGGAGGGGGAGTTTCTTCTTATCAGTCTTCCGATAATAAAGAAAAAGGAACCTTTACTTCCTATACGATTGCTGATGGATTAGGAAGCAATGAGATTTGGGATATCATTGAAGATCGGGACTCCAATATTTGGTTTGCAACTGGCATAGGAGGTATTACAAAGTTTGATGGTCAGGAGTTCACCACCTATACAAGTTCCGAAGGATTACCTAAAAGTCTTATCTATAGTATTACAGAAGATAGGTCCGGGAATCTATGGATTGGAACAGGTGGCGGTGGAGTAGTTCTTTTTTATGGAAAAGCTTTTTCGAACTTCACGATGAGTCAGGGGCTTCCTGAAAATGGAGTTTTCAGCATTGTTGAAGATGATTTTGGAAATTATTGGTTTGGGACTAATGGAGCTGGGTTAGCAAGGTTTGATGGAAAGACTTTTACGAATTATTCCACGGATCAAGGTTTAGCCCATCCACTTGTAATCAGCTCATTGAAAGATCGTAAAGGAAATTTATGGTTTGGAACAGGCGGAGGAGGTTTATCTTTTTATCAAGAAAGTAATAGAGTTGGTGCTGCTGGAACATTTACTACTATTAACACTGTAAATGGTCTTCCAAGTGATGTGATTTATGATATCATTGAAGACTCAAATGGTGCAATATGGTTAGGAACTGGTGGGGGTGGACTCGTTAAATTAGAAGGCACTAGCATCTTTGATCCAAATGCTTCACTCACAGTTTTTACCACTAATCATGGTCTCCCAAGTAACATTATTTATGGACTTTATGAAGACAGTGATGGCAGTATTTGGTTAGGAACAGCGTCTGGTGTTTCTAAGTTTGACGGTCAATCATTTACAAACTATTCAACTCAGGAAGGGTTAGCCAATGAAGTGGTCTGGAGTATTATTCAGGATAGGATTGGAAGGTATTGGTTTGCGACTCAGGGAGGCGGAGTGTCTATATTTGATGGCGATTCATTTACTACATTTAATAGGGAAAATGGATTGAGTGACAATACGGTTTATGACCTCGTCCAAGATCAACAAGGTGTAATTTTTATCGGAACAAATCGTGGTTTTACAGTAATACCAGCAGAGGCTGCTATGCTACCAATTCCTCAAATAGTAAATCAAATAGAATATTATTCGACAAACTATGGTTTCCCAGTAAAGGATGTCAATAAAGGTATGCTTTTAGACAGTAAAGGGGTTTTATGGGCAGGAAATGGTAGTGATTTGACGGGATTGGTGAGATTTGATTATCAGGAATTAGAAAAGAAAAAATATAAACCAATTGCAAAAGTGAAGTCCATCAGTCTAGATCAAGAGCCAATCAGTTGGTATACTTTATTGGTCAAGGAATCTTCACGTGAAAAAAATAGTCTTTCGCAGAATGGTAATGAGTTGAAAATATTTGGTAGGATTTTAAGTCCTGAGGAACGAAAGGAGTTCCAAGAAAAATATGCTGGTATTACATTTTCTTCCATTAGTGCGTTTGAAAATATACCCATAAACCTCAGTTTACCTTATCTGTACAATAGTATTACAATTGACTTTGCGACCGATGAATTAGCTCGGCCTAATCTTATGGAGTACAGTTTTTTGTTAGAAGGTTATACGAAAGATTGGAGTCCCTCAAGCAAGAAAAGTAGTGCTTCTTTTGGTAACATGTGGGAGGGAGATTACACTTTTAAAGTAAAGGCGCGTTACATAGGACCAGCAGAAGGGGAAGCGGGTGAATGGTCCGACATAGTGTCTTATAGCTTTGCGGTTCGTCCGCCATGGTATCGCACATGGTTGGCTATTACTTTATATGCTGTGATTTTACTCTTTGTATTTAGGGTCATCCACCTTTTTCAAAAAGCTAAAACTATCCGCCGAGAAAGAGAACGTACACAGCAAAGGGAGCTGGAACAGGCCAAGCAAATCGAACAGGCTTATCAAGATTTGAAAGCCACGCAAGCTCAATTGATTCATGCGGAGAAAATGGCATCTTTAGGAGAGCTTACCGCAGGAATTGCCCATGAGATAAAGAATCCATTGAATTTTGTCAAAAACTTTAGTGAAGTTTCCCTAGAGCTTATAGAAGAGGTTTTCAAGGAGATGGAGAAACCTACTGATAGCTTTTTAGAAAATACTTTCGTTCGTGAAAATTTAGAAGACATCAGATTTAATTTATCAAAAGTTATTCATCATGGATCAAGGGCCAATAGTATAGTCACTTCCATGTTGCAACACTCTAGAGGCGGCAATGGACAAAAAGAGCTGACTGATCTGAACGCCATGATTAAGGAGTATACAAACCTAAGTTTTCATGGAATGCGTGCTGGCAAGCATCCCATCAATGTAGATATTCAATATGATTTGGATACTTCAATCCCACAAATCGAGGTAGTGGGAGAGGACTTTAGTCGAGTGATTGTTAATTTATGTAACAATGCTTTTGATGCGTTACGAATGAAAATTAAAGAAGTTGAACAAGGTTTTGAACCTAGGCTGATAATACGAACCAGAAATCAACAAGGAAGTGTGCTGATTGAAGTAGAAGATAATGGGCCTGGCATGTCTGATGATGTTAGAAGAAAGATTTTACAGCCCTTTTTTACTACCAAAAAAGGTACAGAAGGGACAGGACTGGGATTGTCAATCAGTAACGATATAATTATCGCTCATGGCGGAAGCTTGCAAATAGAAAGTATTCCAAACGAAGGATCACTATTTAGGATTACCCTTACAGTAACTTAACCCTTAAATTGAAAAATGTATGACCAAGATTTTGGTAGTGGATGATGAAGAAGATTTAAAAATCCTTATCAAACAGCGATTCAGGCAAAAAATTCGTCAGGGTGAATACGATTTTGTATTTGCTGAAAATGGAAAAAAAGCCTTAGAGCAATTGTTGGATCATCCGGATATTGATCTAGTATTGAGTGATATCAATATGCCTGTGATGGATGGGCTTACATTTCTTAGTAAGTTACATGAACAGCATGGTTTGGTCAAAGCAGTAATGGTATCTGCGTATGGAGATATGGAAAATATTCGTACCGCTATGAATCGTGGTGCCTTTGACTTTATAACCAAACCAATTGATTTTAAAGATTTAGAAATTACAATTGATAAAACTATTGAGCATATAGCAATCCTGAAGCGAACTCTTCAAGCAGTCAAAGAAAACAATATTTTGAGGATGTATGTAGATGAAACTGTACTCAATTTTATGGGGGGTAAAGAGATGGAGGCCTCACTTTTGGCAAATGAGACTACGGAGGGCACGGTAGCGTTTATTGATATTTGTGGCTTCACTGCTATAAGCGAAACAGAGTCTCCTGATTTTGTGGTGAATATGCTAAATGCTTACTTCGACATTATTGTCAAAGAAATTATACAAGAAGATGGGACAGTGGATAAGTTTTTGGGCGATGCAGTTATGGCTACCTTTAAAGGTTCGTATCACCTCGATAGAGCAGTCGATGCTTGCTTAGCTATTCGGAATGCCTTACAAAAGACTGATTTAGGTACAGAGGTGTCAAAATTTAAACCGGAAGTTTCTATTGGAATTAATAGCGGTGAAATGGTTTGGGGAAATATAGGTTCGGCTGCTCTTAAGCGCTTGGATTACACGGTGATTGGAGATACGGTCAATTTGGCAGCGCGTTTACAAGCGGCCGCAGATAAAGGGGAGATATATATTAACGAACAAAACTACCTTAAAATAAAAGATTCTTTTGAATGCCTTCCTGTAGGTGAGGTACGCGTAAAGAATAAAAAAGAACCTATAATGGTATATAAAGTCGAAAAATAGCTGCTCATAAGTGAATTTTTGATGAAATTAAGTATATTCAACTACTAAAAAATAAATCGAATGAGTCCAATCAGCTGGAAATCAGTTTTTTCTCTACGTTCTATCGCATTTACCATCATAGGGGTAGGTCTTGCGATTGTAGGTTTGCAAGGATTCATGGTCCCAAATAATTTTTTAGATGGAGGGGTCACGGGCATTTCTATATTGGTAAAAAGTTTTTCCAATATCCATATAAGTCTATTGCTCATCGGGTTTAACATACCTTTTTTGATTATAGGATTCAAAAAAATCGGTAAAACATTTGGGGTACAAGCGAGTATAGCAGTTCTCTTATTGGCCGCAGGTATGTATTTAATCGAAATACCTGTATTTACAACAGATAAAGTGCTTATTGCTGTTTTTGGAGGTTTTTTTATTGGGCTGGGTATTGGTTTTGTTATCCGTGGGGGAGGTGTGATCGATGGCTTGGAGGTAATTGCCTTGTATACGGAGCGAAAATCAGCGTTTTCGGCTGGGGAAATTATACTCACCTTGAATACCCTAATCATCATTGGTGCGGCATACAAATTTGGTATTGAAACGGGTATGTACTCAATTCTGGTATATTATACAGCTATGAAAACTACTGGTTATGTGGTAGATGGATTTCAGGAGTATACCGCTTTACATATCGTTTCCAAAAACCCTGAACAGATTAAACATATGATCGTACATGATTTCAATAAAGCTCTAACCGTGTATAAAGGAGAGCGAGGTTATTTACCAGGGTCTTTCGATATTAAATCTGATGCAGATATCATCATGACTGTCGTCACACGCCTTGAAATCCACAGAATCAGAGAAGCAGCTGTGAAAATTGATTCTGATGCCTTCATATTCGTTCACAGCATCAAAGAAGTAAAAGGTGGGCTCATTCAAAAAAACTAACTAATATATTTTTGGAAAAGGATACACGCATGGTTAATCAGATGTTCGAGCGCTTAGCCAATAGTCTGCCCAGTTTTATGGTCTATCATAGTTTGGCACATACACAATACGTTATAGATCGAGCTGTATTTCTTGCCAAATTGCAAGGATGCTCAGCTAAAGAGGTAGAGCTTGTATCGATAGCCGCTCTTTATCACGATTCAGGTTTTTTGATAGGAAGTGAAAACCATGAAATGATTGGTTGTTTTTTGGTGAAGGAAGAGCTGCCTGCCTATGGCTTTTCCTCAGATGATATCCAAGCTATATGTGGTATGATCATGGCGACTAAAATTCCCCAACAACCGAAAAATGACCTAGAAAAAATTTTGGCAGATGCGGACTTATTTTATTTGGGGACAGATCTTTATTTGAAGCAGAGTGAGTTGTTGAAAATGGAGTTAAGGCACAACAACCCTATGTTATCTGATGAGGATTGGAAGGAAACTCAAGTTAATTTCTTAACCAATCATGAATATCATACAGACTATGGGAAAGAAACGCTTACCCCGGTGAAGGAGAAGAATTTAGCATTAGTCATCAGGACTTCTGTAGGATAGGTGTCAGTTGATGGACAATTAATTGGCCTCAGCCACCCTGATTTTCACTTTTTTCAATTTTTCCTGATCTACTTTTTGGATTGTTTTAGCTGCATCCGTGCGTTTGATTGCCACATAGGAGGCATAGTCCAAGACTGTAATCATTCCAATATCTTTTCCTGATAAACCTCCTTTTTTGGTCAATAGTCCAACGATATCTCCCTTGCTGATTTTATCTTTCTTCCCTGCGCTGAAATAAAGGCATGCAAACTCGGTAGGAGTAGGGGGAGTAAGTTCTTCTGATAGCTCAAGTTCCTCTATCGTTTTATCTATATATTCTGGCAACTCCTCATCATTGGCTAAAATAAGATAGCCTTGTCCCTTTGCATGCATACGGGCAGTACGTCCATTGCGATGGGTAAAAGCATCTTTCTTGGGAGGGAGTTGGTAATGAACCACATGTTTGATTTCGGGGATATCCAAGCCACGGGAGGCAAGGTCAGTTGCAATCAACAGATTATAGACTCCGCTACGGAATTTGATCAGGTTCTTTTCACGGTCGAGTTGCTCCATTCCTCCATGCAACACTCCATGTTCAAAGCCATAATCATTTAAAAGTAAACTGATTCTATCCACAGCTTCACGATGATTACAAAAAACCAAACAAGCCTCGTGTTGAAATCCCGCAACTAAGCGCATCAACGTTTCTACTTTTACCTTGCTTGAGGTGTGAACTACCTTGAGTTCTAATTTTGATTCTACCTCATCCTTGAGATAATTGATAAGATGCGGTTTTTGAAAAGGAAGAAAGTCCGGCATGCGGTCAAGTTTAGTAGCCGATGTTAGGATATGTTTTTCTTTTCCTGTTAATGCTTTGAAAATCACACGTAGTTGTTCATGAAAACCCATTTGTAGGGATTTATCAAACTCATCTAAAACAATGGTTTTGATGTGTTGCAACGAAAGGGATTCTCGTAAAATATGGTCTGAAAGCCTACCTGGGGTACCAATGACCACCGCAGGTCCTTCGGTTAATGATTGTTGTTCAAGTTTTGCCGAATGCCCTCCATAGCAAGTGCTTACTCTAAAGTTAGATTTTAGTGATTTAAAAACTTGTTCGATTTGAATAGCCAACTCTCTGGAAGGTACGATGATAATTGCTTGTGTGGCGCGCAGCTGAGGGTCAAGTGTGTCAAGTAAAGGAAGTAAAAATGCTAAGGTCTTTCCCGATCCCGTAGGGGATAAGAGCATAAGCTGATCAACCTGCCGCGATTGCTTTATAAAATCCAGTTGCATCTCATTCAACGATTCTATCCCAGCAGGTATTAAAAATTCGGCGTATTCTTGACTTAAGTTTTTTGACATGATGTAAAGGTAGGTTTTTTTAAGAGACGAAAGATTAGGTATGAGAGATATTGACGGCTCTTTTCATAAAGTATTTTTAACTTGTTTTTAGTATATTACTAGCACTTAAACCATTGACAAAACTAAATTATGAAAATCAATTTACTTCTTGTAGCAGCTTTATTGTTAAGTCCAGCGTTGCTTTGGGCACAATCCATTGATGATGAAATCTCTTTGATTCAAAGTGCCTTTGGCATGGAAAGAAGAGCATTGATTGAAGAATATATGGGTTACGATAGAAATGATCAGTTCTGGTCTGTATACAATGCCTACGAAACCGAAAGAAGAGAGCTTATTAAGCAAAGAATCAAAACAATCAATGATTACTTAGAAAACTTTGAAAGTCTCACAGATGCTCAGGCGGATGCGATTGCTAAATCGATCATCCGAAACAATGCTTCTATTGCAGCTTTGCATAAAAAGTATCAGAAACGATTCAATAAAGTCGTATCCCCTACAGAAACCGCTAAGTTTCTCCAATTAGATAGTTTTATTCAAAATACAATTTTATTGGCAATAGCAGAGAGTTTGCCTTTTATTGGGGAGAAGTAAGACATTAATTCAAAAACCCTGCTAGGATATCAGTAGCAGGGTTTTTTACATTTTTTGATTTTGTTTTTAGATTTACTTTGGTTTTTATTCTTCAAAGTGGATAGATAGAGGCTTGCTAATATAAAAGCAATAATTGATAGGTTTAGGCCGATTTTTTTAATTATAAGCTTTGGGAAATTAATCTTAATAATTCAAAGCAAATTTCGATTCGGTCTGGATTCTAAAAAAACTGATGTTCGAGGTTTGGAATGTTTATGAAAGGTATATCCCTATTAGTACACCCGCTGTTTAGAAATTATAATCTTCGCATGCTTGACATTTTCATTATTGCAATTCCCTATCTGATTTGCTGGCTTTTTTTATATTTATAGTATGAAACGGATATTAAACCCTGCTCTGCTCCAAGCTTCCCTCCAAAAAATGGTGGACAACAAAAATATTTTCAGTGTAGCGATGAAAGTGGAGCATGGGGATAAAGGAGATTCTTGGTCAGGCGCTGCTGGCAGTATGCGAGTGGAGGACAAGTATTTCATTGCTTCCGTCACCAAAATGTACATCACGGTGCTTGTGATGCAATTGATCGAGAAAGGGAAAATCAGCCTTGATGATAGCATCAAAAAGTTTTTACCTGAACGCTATACCGATCGCCTTCATGTGCTGAAGGGAGTGGATTATTCTGATCAGTTGACCATCAAGCATTTGATTTCCAATACCTCTGGTATACCGGATTATTTTTTTCATAAACAGGAAAATGGGCGAACGGTAGCGGACGAATTGTTGGAGGGAAATGATCAAGCTTGGCCATTGGACAGGACCATTGACCTGATCAAAGCATTAAAACCCAATTTCAGACCGGGAAGGAAGGCAGCCTACTCGGATTCCAATTATCAGTTGTTAGGAAAAATCATTGAAGAAGTCAGCGCCCAGTCCATTCCAGAGATCATGAAGGTAAAAATCTTTGATCCCTTGGGCCTGAGAAACACTTATGTGTATGGGGATAAAGCCGATAACTGTCCTGTGCCATTCTATTATGGTGCTAAAGAATTATGGTTGCCCGAATACATGGCCTCCATTGGACCTGAGGGGGGAATTGTATCTACCGTGGATGAGGTGATGATTTTCCTGAAAGCTTTTTTTGGAGGGGTATTTTTCCCAAAGGCTGAGGTAGCTTCCATGAAACAATGGAAGATGATTTTACCTCCGCCAGGTCTTTTCCAATATGGAGTAGGATTGGAGAAATTATGGATTCCAAGGATTTTATTCCCATTCAAATACCCTGGAGAGATTCTTGGCTATTGGGGACAGACAGGTACTTTCGCCTTTTACAATCCCAAAACGGATCTGTATTTCTGTGGGGTTACCAATCAGATCAATGGTAAGGGACACCGAAAAGCCACTGGACTGATGATAGACACTATAAAAAGTATGCTTTGAAAGAAGAATTGGACATACCGATATACCGGGAATTTAATGATTATTATCAGGCTGCCAATACCCCCATGCGGTCCTGCGATGAAAATTTTCATGTATTTCGTTTTTCAGAACTTGGTGATGAAATCGTGCCTTTTATGGGGCCTTTCAGTATTACTTATTTTCAGATTGCAATTGGAAGAGACCTTAAGGCGGCGGTGGGTGTTTTTGATATCCGGGAAGAAATTGAAAAATATACCATGGTCATCTATCTTCCCGGTCAAATCCTTAACTGGGAAAAAACCGGTGATTGGGATGGCTTTGTGGTCAACTTCAAAGAATCTTTTTTGAATCTGGGGAGTATACCTCAACCAATGCAAAGTTTTGGTTTTCTGCATAGTGTCCAACCCTTGGTCGTGCCCCTGAGCAAAAAAGAATATAAGCGATTGAGTTATTTTTTTGAATTGATGCTGCAAGAGCAAGAGCAATTGCAGGAGGAGAATATTATGGTATTCCGGAATCTGCTTCAAGTTATGATCGTGTACATCAACCGGATAATTTCTGAAATAAAAAGTGAAGGAAGATTTGTAGAACTTCAATATCAAAAAATCGCCACCAACTTTAAGCGTTTGGTGCTGAAACATTATTTGCAAGATAGATCGGTTGCTTTTTACGCGGGACTTTTGGAGATCAGTCCTGCTTATCTGGCAGACGCAGTCAAAAAAGTCTTCCAAACTACTCCCAAATGTATCATCGACGAAATCACTTTCTTACATGCCAAGACCCTGTTGTCTTCTACAGATATTGGCATTAAAGAACTTGCTTGGAAGTTGAAATTTGATGATTACAGCCATCTCGTGAAATTTTTTAAAAAAATGTGCGGATCAAGCCCAGCCGCTTACAGGAAAAGCCTGAAAAAAGAATAAAACCTGTCCGGTTAAACTATCGAATAAGCTACCCGAATTTTTACCAAATTCCATTACTTTTTTTCCCATTAAATGTCGTTGTATTTATTGAAATTTACAGTAAATCAATGAGTTGTATTACCAAAATCCCAATACTATGAAAGCCCAGACAAAAAACAACACAGTCGTAAAAAGCGATTCCCACAAGGTGTCCAAAGACAATAAACCCCTTGTCGGGAGAATGAGGTTTTATTACAAGAATCCCATCGCAGATGGTTATTTTTCCTACCTGCTTGCATTTGGAGCAAGAGGAGGAGCCGATGTTGGTGAAGCCTTTGCTGCCGTCAGGAATGTTGGACAGTATGATACCCAAGCATGGGTACGAGAGCTCACCAAAATAGCAGATTTGTTGGAAATTCAAGCTCAAAAAAGCCTTTCCCGGGGACATACCATAACAGCCAGAGAAACTTTCTTACGTGTATACTACTTGAATAGGGCTGCTCTGTTGAATCTGAGTCCTGTGAAAGAAACCCAGCGTTATAATGAAATCAGAAAGCATTCTGTAGAAAATTTCAGGAAAGCTGCGGCATTATTTAACCCTCCCATCGAAGCCATTGAAATTGAATATGAAGGGAAGAAACTACCGGGTTATTTTATCAAACCGGACAACAGCAATGTCAAAAGGCCTACGCTATACAATGTAGGTGGAGGAGAATCTTTTTGTGAGGACATGTGTATGATATTTGGCATAGGTGACCAGGAACGTGGTTACAATATGATCACCGTGGACCTTCCCGGAATGGGAAATACCGCGGCAGAGGGCATGAAAATGGAACCTGCCATGGAAAAACCTGTAGCAAAAGTAATCGATTACCTGGAAAGCAGGCCGGATGTGGATATGGAGAGGTTGGCAGTATTTGGCCCCAGCATGGGGGGGTATACCGTAGCCAGGGCTGCTGCCAAAGACAAGCGTATCAAAGCCATGATTGCCAATAGCATTATTTTGAACCAATACGATTATTTGGTGCAGGTCAAAGAGTTGAAGATTTTGGCCAAATATGAAAACTTCCCCTTGTTCAAAATGATCACCAGGCTGTTTGGGTCTTGGTTGGGCGGTTTGTTCAATGTGATGGATGTATACAAATGGCGATGGAAAGTGAATACCATACAGGAATGGCTGGATGCCTGTAAGGAATTTAAAGCAGACCCTTCCGCTATCCAATGCCCCAGCCTTTTAATGGTGGGTGAGGATGAATTGGCTTATTGGGCCACGAAGGGATTTATTGAAGATTCTATGAAAAAAATCAATAACCCAAAGGTGGATTTGGTTATCGGAAAAGCGGAACTGGGGGCTTCCGGAAAGAACATGCTGCCTAATATTACCTTGATTCGGCACACGGTTTTTGATTGGCTGGATGAAGTTTTCCAAAAAAATGAGGAAAAGAAAAGTACCCCAGAGGCTCAGCTCAGTGATTTGAGAGTTAATTAAGCGCTGTCAGATCTCAATCCTCTATGGGAGTAAATTATGTTGTGGTTGTCTCATAAATCGAGTTTAAAAATATTTCTCAGGTAAAACTCGGATTTAGTATCATCCCTTAGAGTCTTTGTGACTTTGTGGCAATTCGAAATAGTTTTGTTGCCACAAAGTCTCCAAGACACAAAGATTAAGCAATCTTATAGCCACATAAGATTTGGATAAATAATAAGGGAGACTACTTATGAGACAGCCTCTATATATAAATTAGGTCAATTCAAAAAGGTTTAAATAATAACCCACTGATCATTGAATATCCTTCCATGAATTAAAACAGGGAGAACCCTGACTATTATCATTTTTCAAACCAATTTTTTAAGAGAAATTTGTTTCGAGTCTTATGGTCAAGATTTGAACAAAAGATTTAAACTTATGCAGTTTAATTAATCTGTATGCATGATGAATACCATCAATCTAGAATATACCATTGCAGGAGCCGATCATGGGGAAACAATCCTTTTTGTGCATGGGGCAGGCGCGAGTATCCTCCAATTTCAGCAACAGCAAGCATTTTTTTCAGATAGGTATAAGGTAGTTTTGCTATCCTTAAGAGGACATGGAGATTCTCCAAAACCATCACCGAATACTACCGGGCAATACGCCTTGACCCTATTGGCAGCAGATATTATCCAATTGATTGAGGACCTTCATTTGGACCGGATACATTATGTTGGTAATTCTGCAGGGGGTGTGCTGGGCTATCTGGTGGTCAGCAAAGTGCCTGAAAAATTCTTAAGCTTAACCACTTTTGGTACTACTGGGCAGATGAAATTTCCAAAATTCCTTGCCCCTGCATTTAGGGGCATTGACGCTTTTATGCTCCGGTTTTTTAAAAATTGGTACCTGAAATTGATGGTTTCCCATACGGCCACCAATGAGGCCTCCAAGGATATTTTTTTCCAAATGTTTGAAAAGGCGGTAATTGCCATTCCCCATTTCAGGTATAATTTGGTAAATTATGATTTCACGAGGTTCATATCCCAAAGTACTGTTCCCTATACCTTGATCAAATGTGAATTTGACAAAGGGATCAATGGGATGTTAAAATCAACACTAAAGGCTATCGAGGCCAATCCATCAGCAAAGGTGATTGACTTAAAAGGGGTGGGCCATGTGGCTAACCTGGACGATCCCAAAGCATTCAATAATTGCCTAAAAGAAATCTTGTAAACCTAATTGATCAATCATGAAGCAGGGAATATTTTCAAGCTCATATGGAGATATATACTATGAACTTTCAGGTGCAGAAGATAGTCCCATCTTGGTTTTTATTCATGGAGTAGGTATGGACCATGCTACCTTTCAGGAGCAGCGGGCATCTTTTCAACCTCAATACAGGACATTAGTTTGGGATTTACCGGGACATGGTAACTCATCCTTAAAAAATTACAATAAGCGTTTTACAGAATTGTCTGCCGACTGTTTACACGAGCTGCTGGAGACACTGCAAATTGCCCAAGTAGTTTTGATTGGGCAATCTCTGGGAAGTATGGTGGCCCAGTATTTTCAGTTGAAACATCCTGATAAAGTATTGGCCCTGGTCCATGCCCCCGGAATAGAACTGAAATCCCATGTGGGGAAATGGGCGAGAAAGTTGGTTCCCTTTTTTATCTTTTTGATTGGTTTGATTCCTGAAAAAATGTTCTACCAATCCTTTGGCAAGCACAGAGCGGTGAAGAAGGAAGTACAGGAATATTTAGCCAGAAGTATCGGGAAAATCGGTAAGAAGTTAGCATTGCAAATCACCGCTGACATGTGCTACGATTTGATTGATTCTTCGTCTCAACCCACCAAAGTTTCCCTTTTGATGCTTTATGGGGAAAAAGACTTGGGCTTTATCAAAAACGCTTCCAAAGCTTGGTGTAAAATGGAACCATCTAGTCAATGTGTAGAAATTCCCAATGCCAACCATATCGCCAATCAGGATAACCCTGAGGCTTTTAACCAAGCCTTGCATAAGTTTTTAGATGAGACCTGCCAGGTTTTTAAAACCTGATAGTTATCCCTTCTATTCACGATTAATATCTATTATTATCCAATATCAATCCATATCTAAAATTCCCCAGCATCATGAAAAGAAAAAAAGTTTACCTAGCCCTAATCTTATTTTTCCTTGGGCTTTTGGGCATGTTGTCCATGTTGACGGTGGATTTTCCATTGCCAGAGGAAATGCAATCTATTTTGGAGGAAACGTTTACCCCTTCCCAAATCCAACTGCTGATCCTGATTAATCCAACCATTCTGATGTTGATAGCGGTTATTGTGGGAACCTTGCTCTACCAGAAGGTTAACCTGAGTGTTCCCGTACTCGAAAAGATGGTAGGCTTAAAAGAAGATTCCCCCCAAACCCGCGAAATACTGATCTATGGGATAATTGGTGGGCTCTTTACAGGTATTTTATTGAGCACCCTTGGTCTCATAGGAAGGGGATTGGTTCCTTCAGAATTTGAGCAGCTGGGAGAATCCATTCAGATTACACTTGCCGCGAGGTTCCTGTACGGGGGCATTACGGAAGAAATTTTGATGCGCTTTGGATTGATGACGCTGCTGGTATGGATAGCGGCAAAGATTTTTAGGGGAACCAAACCTGCTATCTATTGGATAGGGATAAGTTTAGCTGCACTCCTCTTCGCCTTAGGCCATTTTCCCATTGTTTTTCAGTCCATAGATAATCCAAGCAGCATCATGCTCGCTTATGTCCTGATTGGCAATTCGGTTGGGGGGCTTGTTTTTGGTTGGCTGTACTGGAAAAAGGGACTGGAAAGTGCTTTTTTGGCGCATATGTTCGCACATGTGGCCATGGTTATTCTTGAAAAAATATTCCTATGAGGCCAGAAGTATCAAACAATAAATCCATTCCCATCAGGTTCTTTGTAGTTACCTTTATATGGTCTTGGCTCCTTTGGTTGCCATTTGTCTTGGGTGGTTTAGGCATTTGGGAATGGGATGAAAACCTCAGAAGCAGCCTGAGCATGCCGGCCATTATTTTGGGAGCCTTTGGCCCGGGTATTGCGGCAATTTATTCCATCCAATCCCTTCAAGGGAGATCCGCTGTCCGGCCTTTTCTTCGCTCTTTTCTTTCCTTCAGGTTTGGTTGGAAAGTCTGGTTGATCATTTTTGGAGCTATGGGATTTGCCAATTTTCTGGCCTGGTACCTGCCGGGATTTTTTGGCCATGAGCGGTTGTCCATGTTCTTACCCACCCTTTGGGTTTTTCCGGTTTATTGGTTGGTTATGGTCTTTTTCGGTGGAGGTCAGGAAGAAATCGGTTGGCGTGGATACATCATGCCCTATTTGGAATCCAAATACGGGATATGGATAGGAAATATCATATTAGGCATCATATGGACCATATGGCATGTCCCTCTCTGGTTTATTCCCGATTCCTTTCAGGTATTTATGCCTTTACCTGCCTTTTTGATTGGTTGTATTGGCTTGTCCTTTTTCCTTTCCTGGGTAGTGAAAGCCTCTCAAAATAAACCCATGTCGGCCTTGGTTGCCCATGGTACTTCCAATGCCTTGCTGGCGGTATTTCCAAGCTTGATCCTTAGAACAGGTGTCTTTCAAATTCACTTTTGGGTCTTGGAAATTTTGTATTTGCTTATTGGTATTGTTGCTTTGGCATCACTAAAAAAACAATGAAAATATGCTTCTATATTTCAAATTCAGCTTATTTTTCTTCATCGCCCACTTTGTCTCCTATATCATTGCAGGGGTAATAGACCTACAATTGGCAAGGAAAATATACAAAGGGAAGGACCGGTTGTATAAGGGTTTTTTTAGAGATATGGATAACCAAGAGGAGTCCATGCGGGTAGCCAAACTGTTGATTCCTTCCCAGTTTGTCAGGGCCATCCTGATGTCAGTAGTGTTGTATCCTATTTTACCTTTCCTACTAACCTTTTCCTTTGGGCAGCAATTTCTCTTTATGGGGAGTTTGGTATTTATCTATGCTGATTTTTCCAGTGCTGTCCCATTTTCCAATACGATAGAAGGTTTGGTATACCTCAAAAAAGAATTTGTCGAAAAAAAGGTTTTCTGGACCATTCAATTTGAAGCCATTTTATACAGTATCCTTTTCGGTTTGCTTTCCGCTTTCTTATTATTTTTATTGTGAAAGGTTTACCGTATCAAAAAGTATGTTTTCCAATTGGCTAACAAAAGAAATCCCGAAAAACTACCTGCTGCAAAAGCCTTGGGCGGCTTTTTTGGCCGTGACAGTTTTTGGCTTCTTGTTTATGGTCGTCTACAGTCCCTTTTCCAGCGGACAGGACGAGGATGGAAAGTTTATAGTCAAACTGCTCGCCTACGGGATGCTGGTCGGAACATCCGCATGGCTGGCTACTTCGGGAATAATACTGCCTTTCCTTGCCAAAAAAGGAGCTTTTTGGAGTATAGGGAAAGAATTATTGGCTTTTGCAGTAGTATTGTCTGCGATGGGCCTAACCATTTATTTTGCTGCATTTCTGTTGGAACCGGAGGCTGATCGATGGAATTTTCCCACTTTTCTGGATTCCTTCAAATACGCGGTATTCATTTGTTTTCTGCCTTACATTTTTTTCAGCTTGGTACATTTCCCTTTTTGGTTCAGCACATTGCCGGTGCAGGATGAATTTTTCAAGCGTTTGCCTGTAGCAACAGTGAAGGATGAGCCCTTGATTAGTATTAGCTCTAAACTCAAAAAGGAGTCCTTGGGCTTTCAGTTATCCGAACTCCTCTGCGTAAGTGCGGAAGGGAATTATGTGGCCTTTTACCTACAACAGGAGGATAGATTACAGAAAAAAATGATCCGAAACAGCATGATTGAAATTGAAGAACAGCTTCGAGACCATGCCTGTCTTGTAAGGGTGCACCGGGCTTTTTTGGTCAACCTCAATAAAATCAGCCATAAAAAAGGGAATGCCTTAGGCTATCGGCTCAGATTAAATGGCTTGGACATGGAAATACCTGTTTCCCGAAATAAGGTCAAGGAGTTTGAGGAAAAGTTAGCAGGATTTCACTGATCCATTCAACCCAAAAACTTGCATTTGGTAACAAGTCCTTAGTATTTATTGTCCTTCAACCCAAATACTTGGTGTCTGTACCACTTTTTCGGCTTTATCAATGCCCTTTTCTTCCTTTGTTCTGTACAACCAAAGAATATAAAGGCCATGAAATCATTTGCCAACTTCCACACACAGTTTGCGGTTGCCCTGATGGCTTTCGCACTAACTGCTTCCTTTCTTACAAGTGCTCAAACTTCTGATAAATTAACCGGAACTTTGCTAAACGCCAGTACTGAGGAGCCAATAGCTTATGCCAATGTGGTCTTGTACCAACTGCCAGACTCCCTATTTATTGCCGGTGCCAATACCAATATGGATGGCTTTTTCGAGTTGCCCTATCATGCTGAAAAGTCTTCCTTTCTAAAATTCAGCTATATGGGTTTTGAGAGTTTTACCTTGTCTTTGGATGCGATAGAAGGGCCTATGTTGGGCAACTTGTATTTCCGTGAATCCGAACATTTATTGGAAACACTCATTATCGAGGGAGAAAAAGTAAAAGGGACAACAGAAGGAGAAAAGGCTGTTTATTTGATCAATAAGCAGCATGTTGGCGTATCCAATACAGGCATGGATATCCTGAACCTGATTCCCGGAGTTTTTGTGGATTTCAACCAAAGCATCCGAATAAGTGGCAAAAATAAGGTGTTGATTTTTGTGAATGGAGCGGAAAGAGACTACCGTTATGTGCAGCAACTCAGGGCGGAACAAATTGATAAAATTGAAGTGATATTGAATCCCTCGGCCAGATTCGCAGCGGATGCCGATGCAGTGATCCATATCCTGTTGACCGAAAGGGAGCATGGTATGTCAGGAATGTTGTATGGGGAATTGCCCATTTCCCGAAATGAAGTCTACAGTTTCCCCAGTGCCAGCTTGTCCTTTTATACGCCCAAACTCCATGCGTATACGAGTTATAATGGTGCATTCAGCCTATTTGATGTGGTGCAGGGCTATGAGCGGAATATCAACAATGGGGATTACATACAAATGGAACAAAAAACCCGACAAAGGAGCATTTCGCATACCTTTCACCAAGGATTGGAATATGCCCTGAGTCCAAAGACCTTACTGCATGGATATGTTGCGGGGAGTTGGTTTTCAGAAACCCATAACGGCACCATCAACCTTCAAAAAAACGAGTTGGAACCTTGGACCGCGAAGCGTGAAGAAGAAGACCGTAACCGGTCTTTGACTACAGCGCTTTATTTTCAACATGAATTTGAAGGGGAAAAGGAAAGCGGTATCACCGTTGATTGGACACATAGCCGCTTAAGGGGAGAGAATAAATTGAGCTTTTTTGAAGCCAAAGAGCCTGTTGTCAACCATATCCAACCTACCCAAGTAGTGTCTAATCTGAGGACGGATTTTAGCAGGCAGTTGAGGGCGGATGTAAGGATGCGCGCAGGGTTTCAGGTTCAGCGGCAGCATTTTGGAAATGGCTATGAAAACAATTTTGATTTTAGAAGTCGGATCAATGCCCTTTACAGCTCCTTCTCCTGGAAAGGTAAAGCTTGGGATGCAGAACTTGGTTTGAGGACTGAGCAAATCAACCTTCAAACCCTCAATCAAGAGCAAGCTCAAAACCATCTGTACTTCCTCCCCAATGCAAGACTGGGGCATGTTTGGACTGAAAAACACGCCAGCAGGTTTTTTTTCCGATCCTCCGTAGTGTATCCGCTGTTTCACCAATTGAACAACTTTGAAGCCTTTTTGGATCCCTATACCATTGCTTTTGGTAATCAGGCTATTCAGCCTTATATCTTTCATCAGGCCAATGTGGAACATACTTGGAATACAGGTAACCTCCTGTTGATGAATACGCTCTTTTTTGAAACACGAAGCGATATGATCAATGGCCTACATAGGCTCAATTCAAATGGCTTGATGGAAATTACTTTTGCCAACTTAGGCACGCTTTACCAAACAGGCTTACAATCCAGCGGAGCGATGAGGCTGAGTAAGCAGCTTTCCCTGAACCATATGCTGAGGGTTTTTCACAGTCGTGGTATTGGACAAGATGCAGGTAGCTTTCCTGCAAGGGATAAAGTAGCCATAGAAACCGGGTTTTCGGGTATGCTGGCATTGGAAAGGGATATCCTCCTTACCCTTCGTTTCAGGTACCTATCTCCTGTCAATGATATCCAATCTGATTTCTTCAGTGGACCACTTTATTTCCTCGCAGCCGAGAAGAAGCTGGGTGAGCAATGGAAGGTAGGCTTGACTTCTGCCATGCCCTTCTCCCGCAGATTTACCTACTATGGATTGGAAACTCGGGAGGAGCAGTTTCACCAGCGGGCAACCGGTCAGATCCAAATGTCAAGGATTCCGCTATGGTTTACCTTGAATTATTCCTTCCAAAAAGGAAAAGAAGTTCAGAAAGAAAAGAAGGAAGTTTCCAGTGGACTACATATCAATAAAAAAGGTTTTTAACCTTTAACTGACGAATGTCAGGGTTTTCTTCTTATTTTGAACGTAATTTTGTTGAGTAAAGAGAAAAAATGAAACAGCTACTGCTCATACTAATCCTCCTAGGATTCCATCTTGAAGGATTTGCTCAAGAAAAGCAACGGACTCTTTTCTGGAATGCAGGGCCTCAAAATACATGGGAAAGAGATTTTGCTTATTCTCCACTTGTATATCGAGGAGGAAGTCTTGGTTTTTCATTTGGGTTTATAAGTGCATCTGAAAAAAAGATAGACGAGGTCTATATGCACTATGCCCGAATTCCAACAGAAAATGAGTTTGGAGCTGCTATGGTAGGTACCCAAGCCAGTATCATGACCTACACTTTTTATAAAGCTTCTTGGTTGCCAAGCGGATGGAAGATAGGTTGGTCCAATAATAATGCGCTCAGTCTTCGTAATTTTCAAGATGCGCAGAATTTTAATCCCAGGTTCGATTTTCATACCTCCTTTGGTCCGGCTATTCGTTATGAGTCAATTTTCGGAAAAAGTGAACAGTGGAGATACAGCTTTCAAGGGCATTGGCAAGTGATAGGGTTTTTATTTTCAGCCTCCTATGTTACGAGTCCTCCGGATGCATTTTTGCATGAACAGCCTACATTCAATGCCTTTTTGCAATCGATCCGGTTTTTTCAACCATTTCAACAGCAGGACTTAGGCATGATCAATCAGGTTTTTTACAAACTCACCAATGGAAATGAGTTTGGCTTAGGATATCGTTTCAATTTCAGTAATCTGGTTAATGAGCAACGTTCCCAACGTGCTGCAGGACACTATTTCTTACAGTTTAATTTTCAGTTATGAACAGGCGTTTTTCAATCTATAAGTGGATTTTAGTTGGAATAATGTTTATTCTTGGTGCATGCGAAGAAATGCTCGCACCTGTTAAACCTGCGTCTAGTCCGCAGGTGGTATTTGAACATTTGTGGAATGATATCAATAATCGCTACAGTTTTTTTGAAGAAAAACAGGTGGATTGGCATGCGATTAGAGAAAAATACAGTTCAAAAATATTCACCACAATGAGTGAACATGAGCTTTTTGATGTCTTAGGTGATATGCTTGGAGAGTTAGAAGATGGCCATGTCAATTTGTTAAGTACTTTTGACAGATCTCGAAATTGGCTCTGGTATGAGAATTTCCCATTGTTTTACAATCAACAATTGATTGAGCAAGTTTACCTTCGTACCAATTTTTGGATAATAGGGCCTTTGCAAGTGCAGACCTTGGATGATGATGTGTTGTATGTTAATTATCGTTCATTTGAACGTCCTTTGACAGAGCAACATATGGATCAAATTGTGTTTTTGATGCGAAGCCATAAAGGGTTGATTATTGATGTCCGGAGTAATGGAGGTGGTAATTTGCAAAACGCCTTAACAATCATGTCAAGGTTTATAGAGGAAGAACATCTATACGGACAACAACGGTTTAAATCTGGGCCAGGAAGGAATGATTTTACTCCTTGGGCTCCTTTGCGAATTATCCCAAGTTCAGGCTCAAAATACCTTGGAAATGTAGCCATTTTAACCAATCGTCGTTCTTATAGCACCACCACTTTTTTTGCACAAATGGGGAAGACGCTTCCACAAGTCCGATTATTCGGTGATCAGACAGGTGGAGGTGGAGGTATTCCGGTTTTTGCAGAATTGCCCAATGGTTGGACTTACCGCTTTTCTGCATCACAAAGTATAGATTTGGAAGAAAATCATTTGGAATTTGGTGTGCAAGTAGATGAGGACTTAACTTCTTTTTTACTCGTTAGAATTGGGAGAGATCATTTTATTGATACAGCTGTGTCCTGGTTAAAAGAACAATCGGAATAATTAGTTAGCATGAAAAAAGAGATTTTTAAAGCGTTATTACTTATGATTTTCATTGCAGCATGTTCGCAAAAAAAATCAAAAGATAAGTTAACTGATGCATACCAATGGGCTTTTCAAGACTCTATTCAGGTGGATTATATGGGAGAATTGTTTTTGATGGATTACGATCCTCTACAAGAATTATACTTGGGGAGGTGGAATGCTCAGGAGGAGTACGTAGTTTTTGATGAATCCGGAAAAGTTAAGCATACCTTCAAGTTAACCGAAGATGGCCCTAATAAAATTGCCTGGGCGCAAGGAGTAAATTTTTTAGACGGGGAAATCTGTGTGATGGATGAAGCGCAAGGCATTCATTTTTTTGAGCTTGATGGCACTTTTGTCAGTAAGCTACCTACAGCTGAAGGTTACTTTTACATCAATGGCTTACCATTTGGTGCACTCAAATTGGCGAAAGAATACATCTATCTGCGACCTGAAAGAGGGGAAAGTTTGATAGATATTCCATCCATGTATGGCAGTGCCTATTCTGAAGATGTTTTGGAAATATTGAATCCTTCCACTGGAGAGATTCGGACGAGTATGCCTTTCCCTCCAAATACACTTTACAGCTCTGGTAATTTTTATAATTGGACATTTCCAGGGCTTGCTAGATTCAAAAATGAATGGATTTTGTGGATGTTGGCAGAGCAAAAGTATTTTGTTTACAATGAACAGGAGGGAGAATTAGTATTTTCTAAGACGGTCGATCTCGACTTGAAAGATGCCATTCCAATGCCTGGTATTGCCATGGCAAGATATCAAGATTGGTATGAGGAATACGGGAATGTAGTGTTTGGGAGAATTGAACAAATTTATAGAAGAGAGTCTGACATAGTAGTAATTTACACCAAGGGAGTGAGTGAAGACATTGCTAGCCAATACAGCCGTGACAATTGGGAAGAGTGGTCAGCATTTCTTGATAGCATTCAGAAATATGCCGCCATCTTTGATAACAATCATGAGTTGATTCAAAAGGATATACTAGTTCCTAAAGGAATTTGGCTCTCTTCAATTGTTCACCGAAATGGAGCTATCATTGCTCAAAAAAATCAAGAATATTTTGGGGTGGAGGAAGATAATTTAACCTTTTATAAGCTGGATTTAGGCAGATAAAGATTTTTGCTGTTACTATTCATTCTGAAATTCGAGGGGTATTAATGCCATAAAGGCACCAAGACACAAAGAATTCACTCATGGTTTATCTTAAATCATTATAGCATCAAAAGTATGTATCTTTTGGTGTGATTGCTCTATTGTAGTAAAAATTTACCTTTCTTCTATTTGCGCCCTTGTGCCTTTGTGGCAAAAAAAACAGGGATTCTACGATAGAACCCCTGACTTATTTTGTAAAGTGGTTTCGCTCTTTAATGCGAATAAGAATGCTCTCTGACTTCCTTTTTTGCGATCACTGGGGAACCTGCTTCTTTGAGGAAATTATAGTGCGATTTTAAGGCGCTTACAAAAGTCTCATTTTCATGGTAAGGCAAATCAAACTCATGGGCAGTACTTTTGACGATTTCTGAGATTTCAGGATAGTGGATATGACAGATTTTTGGAAATAAATGGTGTTCTACCTGGAAATTTAAACCTCCACATAAGAAGGTAGCAATACCGCTCTTTCTAGAAAAATTAGCAGTAGTACGCAACTGATGAGCTGCCCAAGATTCTTCAATGCTTTCACCTTCATTTGGCACTACCTGATTCGTGTCTTCTACCAAATGTGCCAATTGAAATACTAGTCCTAAAACAAGTCCTTCAGCAAAATTCATCGCCAAGAAACCTATCAAAAACTGCTGCCAAGTAATATCCATTACCAATAGTGGAATGATGATAAAAATTCCATAGTAGATAAACTTGTAAAAGAAAAGGTTGAAGTATTCGATTTTTGGATGCTTATTGACGTGGGAGCCGATTTTTTTCTGGAAAAACTTCACATAGTCTTTTCTGAAAAACCATGAAAGTGAAGCTAAACCATATAAAAAGAAAGCATAAATATGCTGGAAACGATGCCATGGTTTCCAAGGGTCTTTTTCAGAAATTCGCACGATTCCCGGAGCTAGTTCCAAATCCCCATCATGTCCTACAATATTGGTGTATGTGTGGTGGATTTGATTGTGTGTAATATTCCATACATAGACATTGGCGCCAATGATGTTGAAAATAAAACCAAGGCTCTTGTTGACCCAAGGATGTTTGGAATAAGATCCATGCAGCGCATCGTGACAGATGTTAAAGCCTATAAAGGCCATATTCATGCCCAAAAGGATGGCTAAACCCAGTGTTACTGATAAGGGAAGTCCTCCCAATAATATCAGAAAGTAAAGGCCGACAAATGAACTGAGATAGATGGTGGTTTTGACAACCATTGCCGCGTTGGCTTTTTTGGAAATGTTATTGATTTTGAAATACTCATCGACACGTTGTTTGACTGTGGCGAAAAATTGAGAGTTCCCTTGATCATTAAACTTGAGGGATTGATTCATAAGAGGTACTTGGTAATATTACTGTACTGTGATTGAAATTTTTGATTCTCTTAAAAACATTAGACATGCCATGAAATAAGAACCGATTTTTATTAAATATCCAAAAATTCAATTCAATATCCTAGTAGATTGAAATATATAACGATAATAAAAAAGAATCCCCTGATTTTCAGCAGGCTTTATCGCCTATTAATCAGGGGAGTTAATTAAAATAAATGGATTATTACCAAATTTATAAGGTCCATCCATCTCTATAGGTTCTCCTTACAAATTGGTTAGCAGGCTCGAAGTTGGTTACCCGCATATTCGGGCCATCCCATACTAATTTTATTCCTCTTCCAGGGTAGTTGAAGCCACTGCCTGTTTCTCTAGGTTCACGATAGTCATAACTTCTAATCGCTAGATTTCCCATCAAAACAGATTCTGTCAATGGTCCTGCAATGGAGAAAGGAGAGCTTAAGTTTTCGAAGGCAGCGGAACCATATCCGGCGATACAAGCATCTACCCAATTATTGTAGTGTCCTCTATCTCCACCTTCAATCCTCTTTTCTGTTTGAGGAACATTCGCTTCTTTGGTTTTGCTTGTAGGTAACAGTTGTGGATTCATACCGTAGGTTCCACACATCATTTTTCCTTTGGTCCCTTCGATGATTACTCCATTTCCACCATCACCCATCACTTCATTTGGACCCAATTCCACTGGTCTTGTAGGTTGAATACCTCCATCCATCCAGTGAAACTCTAGGTCATCTTTGCCAGGTCTTTCGAAACGCAGCGTGATATGGGAGGAAGGGGGGCAGCTTTCAGGAAAATATCCTCGTTGAAACTCACCTACATATACTGAACCTACACTCGCTTCAGCGGATTTAGGGTACCCCAATCCTAGCACACGGAAAGGAGGCTCCATGATATGGCAGGCCATATCCCCTAATGCACCAGTTCCATAATCCCACCATCCTCTCCAATTGAAGGGGACTAAATTGCTGATGTAGTCTCTATAGGGAGCCGTTCCCAACCAAAGATCCCAATCTAAATCCGCTGGGGGAGTTGCAGGTGCTGTTGGCCAAGGAATTCCCTGAGGCCATACGGGTCTATCTGTCCAGCAATACACTTTATTGGCTTCACCGATTAATCCTGCATTGTACCACTCTACCATTTGTCTAACGCCATCTCCCGAAGAGCCTTGATTACCCATCTGCGTCACCACTTTATATTTGTCTGCTGCTTCTGTAAGCATTCGGGCTTCATAAATATCGTGAGATAGCGGTTTTTGTACATACACATGTTTGCCTAACTGCATGGCTGCCATCGTCTGCACAGCATGCATGTGATCAGGAGTGGAAATCGTCACAGCATCAATGTTTTTGTGCTCTTTTTCCATCATTTCCCGATAATCTCGATAGTAGGTGGCTTTTGAGTGGGCATCTACACTGGCTTTAGCACGACTATCATGAACGTCACAAAGAGCTACTATATCTACCTTACCCGAGTTGAATACTCCCCTGATATCATTACCCCCCATACCACCAACACCAATTCCTGCGACCCGTAATTTATCAGATGGAGCTATAAATCCTGGACCACCGAGTACGTGACGAGGTACAAAGTAAAACACTGCGAGTGCAGTTGCAGAAGCTTTTATAAAATTTCGCCTTGATTTAGTTTCCAGCTCTTTACTTTCTTTTTTCATTTCTTTGGTTTGAGTTTATTGCGCACTTAATTTATTCTAAAAAAGCGGGATTGAAAACTACTTCCCACCTTTTTTCATAGCAACGGGTAAATTTGATGGATGGGTGGAAGTATTTATTCTTCTCACAAAGTTTTTTGTACACTTCTGATCTTATTGAAAAAAATTATTTAAGTTTGAGAACTTTCATAAACCAAATTGGCAGAATTCATGTGCTCAAAAGTAAAAGATTACATTTTCATAGTTGGACTGGTTGGATTTATCATGTGTTCATGTACTAGTCAAGTAGTGGAAGTTTCTTTAGAAAAGCATACCATCATTCCAGTCCCAGTACAGGTCATGACATCATCATCAGACTTTTTATTGGATAAATCGGTCAAAATTATGGTGGATGAGAGAACTGGTTCTTTCGGAAATCTAATGAAAGCTACTATACAGCAGGCCATAGGATTGGAGTTGGGGATGCAAAATGAAACTGCTGCGAAGGTGATACAAATAAACATTGATGCAAGTTTTACCTCTAAGAGTGAGGCTTATAAAATCGATATTCAGTCAGATAAAATTCAGTTAATTGGTTCGGATGAGGCTGGGTTATTCTATGCTATTCAGACATTTAAGCAACTTTTGGATGGAGTGGATGGAAAGCAGGTCCTCATCCAAGGGGGATTGATTGAGGATTATCCAGAGTATTCTTACAGAGGGATGATGTTAGATGTAGCTAGGCACTTTTTCCCTTTAGCAGATGTGAAGCATTTGATAGATCAGTTGGCCGTTTATAAAATCAATCATTTACATCTGCACCTATCAGATGACCAAGGATGGAGAATTGAAATCAAATCTTGGCCATTACTGACGACTATTGGCGGTGCTAACGAAGTGGGAGGGGGAGATGGAGGTTATTATACCCAAGAGGAATATCAGGAATTGGTGGCTTATGCTGCTAAGAATTTTATAACCATTGTACCAGAAATCGATATGCCGGGCCACACAAATGCAGTCTTAAATGCTTATGGATTTCTCAATCCTGGAATAGAAGTACCCAAAGAAACAGCAGTTCCGGTTGATTGGTCTGCATTTGGACTTGAAAAAGATTCCCTTGCAACTCCTTACCATACTGGAATAGATGTGGGTTTTAGTACCTTGGATATTCATTCAGAAGTAACCTATCAGTTTGTGGAAGATGTTATTCGGGAATTAGCGGCGATAACTCCTGGACCATATTTGCACATTGGTGGGGATGAAACCCTGATTGTACCTATTGAAGATTATGTTTATTTCATTGAAAGAGCCCAAGATTTTGTAACAAAATATGGTAAAATCACTATAGGCTGGGATGAAGTAGCGCATGCCAAATTGGAGACAAGTTCCATAGCACAATATTGGGCAAAAGCTGAAAATGCTTTGCTAGCAATTGATCAGGGAGCGAAGGTTTTAATTTCTCCCGCAGTTCGTACTTATTTGGATATGAAGTATGACAGTACGACAAGTATTGGATTAAAATGGGCTGCGTATATAGAATTGGATGACGCCTACAATTGGGACCCGACCACGCTTCATGAGGGAATTCAGCGAAAAGATATTTTAGGTGTAGAAGCTCCTTTATGGACAGAAACCATTGAAACAAGAGCGGATATAGAATATATGGTGTTTCCGAGATTAGCAGCTATAGCAGAGATTGCTTGGTCTCCTGCCTCCAATAGGAATTGGGAAGATTTTTCAAGAAGGATTTCTGCTCATGAAAGAACCTGGGATCGGAAAGGAATTAATTTTTATAGGTCCCCCAAGGTGGAATGGTAATTAAGAACTGAGCCTTTAGGAATGGTTGGGCAGGAACACCAACCATGTTTAGGATCCAAACGATAAATAAGAAATGAGTATCAAGAGCCAGATATTCTTGAAGTCTTTTTAATGTTTGGTCTTTTCTAGAAAGAAACCATTAAGGATTTTAGAAAATTAAGGGAGTTTGAAACTCCATGTGTTTTATCCTCCTATTGGTGGCCGTTTCTTTATTGAGACTTCTAAGCGCACTTACTCATAGAATTTTCGAATAAAAGAGAAACCATTAAGGGATGAAGAGAATTAAGGAGCTTTGGCTAAGGGGCTTATATTGTTCGATTAAATCTAAGATCTAAAATCTGAAATCTAAAATTAGTACATTCAACCATCAGCCCTCATACTTTATTCTTTCATCCTTCATTTACCACATGCATTGACTTCGCTCAGTCGCCGTGCTATTACTGCTACTTTTCACTTCGCACTGTCATTCTGCACTGTTTACTCTTTTCGTTTAAATGACCAAGTGACATAAAACTTCGCCACTACGTCTCCTTGGGAATTACGTCCGGTGGAGATCATGGTGAGGGATCCTGTTTGCTGTGGTTGTAGAGAGTCGATTATTTGTGTGAGTTCGACTCCTTGGTCGCAGGTAAAAATTATTTTTTGATTGGCTTTTTTGTGGTATTCGGCTCGGAAGTCTACCACCAACATACTGAATTTTCCTTTTCCAGCCATGCCTAATTGACATAAAGCTCCCGTGCTGAGTTCTGCAGCACCAGCCAAGGCAGCAAAATAGATAGATTGAAATGGGTTTTGACTTCTCCAAAAGAAGGGAATGCTAACCTCACATTTCTCTAAGGATAAGGACTTGATTTTCAATCTCCAAAAAACTGCTGATGGTAATTTGAAAAACATAGCCCACCAAAAAATGAAGGGATTTGTCATTCTACTTAAATATTTTTCAGCCTCTTTTGTCATAGGATATGTTGGTTTTACTGCCCAATATACAAGAAAAATTATCTTTTTTTATCCTACGGGTAGGCTTGATCTCTCATTGAAATGCACTTTTATTTTATTTGCAACAAAGTTGAACTTTTTGGAGGATTCCGTACTTTTGTACCTGTAACATTATTGCAAATACGCTTGCGTCCCAACAAATATTTTCTTTTACTCCTCGTTTTTCTTCTGATACTGGCAGAATCTTTTGCTCAGAGCCGTCAGACGGTCTTGAAAGGGAAAGTTACGGACAGCAAGCAAATGCCGTTAGCAGCCATTATTTCCATTCATGAGTTGGGGAGATCTACGGTGGCATCCTTGGATGGAGATTTTCAATTTTCCAATCTAAATCCGGGTATTTATCATCTACATGTGACGCATTTGGGCTTTAAGTCCTACAGTAAAAATGTTGAAGTCGGAATGGAGGGTACTGAATTGAGCATTCAATTGACAGAATCGGAGATTTTGTTGGCCAGTTTGACTGTAGAAGCCAACCCCTTTAAAAATGGACCTTTAGAGCAGTCACAAACCATCTTGATTTTGGATAGAGATTTTATTCAAAGAAATAATGGAGGAACTTTTGCCAATGCTATTGAAAAGCTTCCTGGAATTTCTACCATTAATACTGGGGTGGGAATCAGCAAGCCTGTGATTCGAGGGATGAGTTTCAATCGTATCATGGTGAACGATCGTGGCATCAAGCAGGAAGGGCAACAATGGGGAGCCGATCATGGCTTGGAAATCGACCCATTTGACGTGGATCGAGTAGAAATTGTGAAAGGTCCAGCTTCTCTGATTTATGGTTCGGATGGTATGGCAGGTGTGATCAACATCGCTCCCGCAGCTTTCCAACAAAACGGAGCCATTGAGGCGAACTATTCTGGCATGTATCGCTCGAATAATGATATGATTTCCCATTCTGTCTTTGTAGATGGCAATGAAAAGGATTTTGTGTTTCGAGCACGATTTACTGCACAGGATTTTAGTGATTATCGAGTTCCCGCGGAGAACTTTGTTTATGCGGGGTTTTTATTGCCCATTTTTGATAACCGTCTCAAAAATACAGCTGGTCGCGAACGCCATTTTTCCTTTACGGGAGGTGTGCAAAAGGATTGGGGTTTTTCAACTGTAACAGTAAGTGGATTTAATCAACAGGCAGGAATTTTTGTTGGAGCTGTGGGGATTCCGAATATCAATAATTTAAGGCATGATGGAGATCATCGCAACATTGATTTACCAAAGCAGGACAACCAACATTATAAGGTGATTTGGAATAATACCATTCAGTTAGGAAAAAACTGGATGGAATTGGATTTGGGCTATCAGCGCAATCAGCGTAGGGAGTTTTCTTTTCCGCATATCCAAGGTTTGGGAGAAAATGAATTTGGTAATTTGGCATTATCCCTAGATCTGGATGTGTATACGGCAAACCTTCGCTTGAATCAGCAGCATGGAGAAAGAGGACAGTCCGTAGCAGGTTTCAACGTACAGCATTCCGTTAATAGACAAAGTGGTTTTGAGTTCCTACTTCCCAACTTTGAATCCACACAAGGAGGTATTTTCTATTTCAGAGAACAGCGCTTGAATCCAAATTTGGTATGGAATGGAGGGGTTAGAGTAGATGGGGCAGTACATGATATTCAGGAGCATCTACAACCCATTTTCGTACGTATGCAACCAACGGGAGAATTTGAGCAACGGAATGCAGATATCTATCGAACTTTTCTTAATTGGAGTGGTAGTACGGGGCTTTCTTGGGTGTATAAGGATGATGTGAATGTGAAATTCAATCTAGGTTCTGCTTATAGAATTCCAACGCCTATTGAATTAGCCTCCAATGGTGTGCATCACGGAAATTTCAGGCATGAAGTTGGGAATGCTAATTTGATTGCAGAAAGAAGTTATCAGGCAGATCTGAATATTTCCTTATCCAAAAAGAAGGTTATGGTGAGTATCAGTCCGTTCTTTGGCTACTTTGATAATTACATTTATTTGGCACCTGCTCCTCGATTTTCCCCATTGCCTGGTGCAAGCTTATTATGGGAATATCGCCAAAACAATGCCATTTTCACAGGTGGTGAGTTGATGTCGCAGGTTTCCTTGTTAAAGAACTTGAATTTCTCCCTTGGTGCAGAATATGTCTACAATCACAATTTGGATACGGGGTTACCTTTACCGTTGACACCGCCTTTTTCTACTTTGGTCGGCTTGGAGTACAAGTTGCCTTCTTTGGGTAAAAATATCCAGAATATGTATGTATTTGTAGAATCCCGTTGGGCGGCTACACAGAATCGAGTGGATAGAAATGAACGTATTACCGAAGGTTACCAATTGTGGGAAGCTGGTCTGGGCTGGGATGTATTGTTGAAAAATCAGCCATTACAACTGCAATTATCAGGTCAAAACTTAGGAAATGCTGTATATTTCAATCATTTGAGCAGATACAGGCTTCTTAATTTACCTGAGCAAGGAAGAAATATTTCCCTGAGTATCAATATTCCCGTAGGAATTCGATAAAAAAACAAAATAATAATTTGTGGCTTCCATTGCCTTTCTTATATTTGCAACATTATTGCAAATTAAACATTGTAACAAAAATTAAACTATGAAAAAGTTTCTAGGATTGCTAGCTATGGGTGGTGTGTTGGCTTTTTCGGCCTGTACGGATGATGACAATCCGGCAATTGCTGATCTTGAGGCTCCGGTAATTTCTTTTGCTGAGGGTAGAGATGGATTTAGACCTGCGAATAATGAGGTAAGGCTTGCAACAACTGACCATATGCATATCCGTTTTAGTGTAACGGATGAATCAGGCATCGGTCAAGTATTGGTTGATATTCATAATTCTTTTGATGGCCATACCCATGCAAGGATGTCCAATTCGTTTGAGGCATTGAATGTGAAGGATATTTACAGTGCAGACGCTGCTAATTTAGCTTTCCGTTTCCCGCAAGGAGCAAAACGGTTGAATGTTGATAACACAGCAACGGATGTTTATTGGGAGGGACCTACTTCCAGAGTTCAGGGAAATGTATTGGCAGGACCTTATGATATTATCATTTCGGCGGTAGACATTTTTGGAAACCAAACTAGTTTCGCAGATGATAGCAATTACATCGCTACTTTCTTTATTGAGCGTGCCTATGCGCCACAGGTAGCTGTAAACAACTTAAAAAATGGTGAAATCGATGCTGAGGCAGGTGAGTTATTGGATGTAAGAGGAAGTATTGCGAAAGGTACGCATTCTTTAAGTTCAGATATTCGCTTTGTATGGATCAGATTAGCTGAAGAGCACGATCATAATCATAATCACAGTGCTATGGCAAGAGTAGCTGATGAAGTATTTGTTGAAAGAATGTGGGGATCCTCTACTTGGAGACAAGGTATGTCTGGCGCTAATTTACCAAATACTACTGATTTACGCTTTGAAGACTTATTAACAGGATCAAATGCAATCACCGTTCCCGCTGGAGAAGACCACTTAGACCTAATTGTATGGGTTGAAGATGTTGCAGGAAATGTGACGCAGAAGACCTATACTGTGCATGTAGATTGATAGTGATAAGGAACTTTTCTAAAGTTGATTCAAAAGCAATAGAGCTAGTTGCGATTAAAACTTTGGAAAAGTTTACTCCAACGGTTCAAAGAAAAGTTATTTAAATTAGGTTTAGGAATAAAAGGAGGGCAGCGATGTCTTCCTTTTATTCTTTTATGGCAAGCTGCAAAAAGCATTACCTCCCAACTATCCATCCAAGATATACCGAAACCTAAAATCTAAAATCTCGCCTATCGCTTCTTTATCCTTCCTCTTTTTTTAAATCCGGATTCACGAACGTAAATCCTCTAGCATCATTCCCTTCATAAAAATCTACCAATATTCCCATCAGAAACATGTAGTGTTTCTTTTCAACCAACACAGGGATCCCGTCCACATCGAATTGCTGATCACCTTCTTTGGATTTGTCGAACCCGAGTTGATAGGCCATGCCCCCGCAACCTCCCCCCTTGACACCTATGCGAAGGGCATAGTTTGCAGGGATATTTTTGTGCTGCATGATGTTTTTGATCTCGATCTGGGCTTTTTCTGATATTTTTATGGGTACAATCATGTCCGTATAATGGCTTTTTGCGTTAGCAAGTTCATCAATCTCTAGCAAAATTACCAAAAACAAGGTTTTATCCTGCTCAATAATTTCGGATATTCGAAACTTAATAATTTACACCCATGGAGTACATTGCTGATTTGTTAAAAATTGTCTTGCCCGCAGGCCTCGTGATTTACGGAATGTATCTGACTGTGATGTCTTTCCTCAACAAGGAGCGGGAAAAGCTTTTGGTCGACCTTAAAACACAAAATACCCAAACCATCCTTCCCATCCGATTACAGGCAGGGGAGCGATTATGTTTGCTCTTGGAGCGGATCACACCTAATAATCTGATTAGAAGAGTGAACAACCCCACATTTTCGGCAGCAGATTTGCATAGACAGCTCTTGACGGAAGTAAGGGAGGAATTCAATCATAACCTAGCCCAGCAGGTCTATTTCTCCGATGAAACTTGGGAATCTGTCCGAAGAGCCACCGAATCGGTAGTCACCTTGTGTAATACGGCTCTACAAGATATGCCGGAAGATGCGAGAGGAATTGATTTAGCCAAGCGTATTTTCCAGCTTTCCTTGGATCAACGGTCGGACGCCATTCAGGTAGCCCTGCAAAATGTCAAAAATGAAATCCGTATTTTCTTTTAATATGAGCTCTTTCCGCGAACATACTACCGATTTCTTCTCCAAAGCTAAACTGATGTACCAAAAGCAGGCAGAGCGTATCTTAGGTGAAGAAGGAGAACTGAAGAAATTGCAGCAGCAGGTGGTTTTCAAGCTGGAACAGGTCAGTCATCATCCAAAAGTGCAGGAAGCCTTGGAGCCCATTATGGTTTTTAAGCGTATGATACAAGCTCACAAGCGTGGAGAGTTCAAAGTTTCTTCCAAATCTTTAATGCTTATGGTGTTGGGCTTGGTGTATTTTGTGTCTCCACTAGATATTATCCCTGATATCATGCCTGTTATCGGCTACGCAGATGATCTATCGGTGTTGATTGCGGTTTATAATGCAATCAAGCAGGAAGTGGAAGAGTTTTTGGCTTGGGAAAAAAATCAAACATTGTCCAAATAAAGGACTAAGAAAGAATCCAACATTCATGAATCAACTAGCATTTATTATTGGAACCTCGGGCTTGATTGGGAAGCAGTTGATGCACCAATTACTCCAAGACAAGCGCTACGAATATGTCATTTCAGTAGGCAGAAGAAAGCTAGCCCTCAAACACGAGAAACTTATTCAGGTCACCGGTGATTTTACGCAAATCCAAACCTGGAACCTAGAAGACATGCTTCGGGAAGAAGATCTAGGTGGGCAACTGTTTCCACTTTGGGAGAAAATTTCCCAAAAATCAGTGGGCATGCATGCCTTTTGTTCCCTAGGAACTACCATCAAACAAGCAGGTTCGCAGGAGAAATTCTATCAAATAGATCATGATTTTGTGGTGCAATCCGCAGTTTGGTTGTATCAACAAGGGGTTAGCCGCCTGATGTATGTATCGGCTATCGGAGCAGATCCAGTATCTAAAGTTTTTTATAACAAGGTCAAAGGTGAAGTAGAAGAAGACCTGAAAGTGATTCCATTTGAATACCTTGGATTGATGCAGCCTTCCTTGCTTCTTGGAGAGCGTTCGGAATTCAGATTAGGAGAGGAGTTTGCCAAAATTATCACTAAGCCCATGGTCTGGTTTAAGATGTACAAAAAGTACCGCCCCATTTATGACCGACAGGTAGCTAAGGCTATGATTGACCATGCAAACCAAGCCAAATCTGTCAAAGTTCAGGTGATCTCAAACAGCGAAATGCTCGATTATTGATATGATAGCAGTTATCCAACGTGTATCCGAATCATCAGTTAAGATCAATGGAGAAATCAATGGAGCCATTGGCGGAGGTTTGATGATATTAGTAGGAATTGAAGAAGCCGACGGGGAGGAAGATATGAATTGGCTAAGCAAGAAAATCGTCAATCTTCGGATTTTTCCAGATGAACAAGGAGTGATGAATAAAAGTATCTTGGATTGTGGGGGGGATATTTTACTGATCTCCCAGTTTACGCTGCATGCCAGCACCAAAAAAGGCAATCGTCCTTCTTATATCAAAGCTGCCAAACCAGAAATAGCCATTCCTATGTATGAGCGATTTATCCAAGTATTGGAAACTGATTTGGGAAAAGGTATTCAAACGGGAGAATTTGGGGCAGATATGAAAGTTTCCTTGGTCAATGATGGGCCAGTCACCATCATAATGGACAGTAAAAATAAGGTCTAATGTTACTTCAATTGTACCAAGTAAGCGTTCATCAAGGACAAAAGGTAATATTCGAAAACCTTAACTTTACTTGGAGTGAAGGAGAACACTGGGCAATCATCGGGGAGGAAGGCCAGGTATTAACTGATTTTTTGCAGGTACTCTTGGGTAACCGGTCTGTGGTGTCTGGAATCGTTGCAAGACCTTTTGCTCAGGACTATGTTGAAGAGAAAAGTCAATTGGGAGAGGTTCATTCTTTTCGGGATTTGATTGCCTATGTGGGTCAGGATTATCCTTTTCGAAATAAATCCAATCTCCAGAACTTTTACTATCAACAACGCTTCAATTCAATGGATTCAGAGGACACCGTTACCGTGGAAGCTTACTTGAAAAATATTCCAAAGCGAACCGGCTTTTGGACATTGACTACTGTCATACAACTCTTACATTTGGAGCAATTGCAGCAAGAATCCCTGATCAAATTATCCAATGGAGAATCCCGAAGATTGGCAATTGCCTCAGCTTTGATACAACAGCCCAAATTGTTGGTGATGGATCATCCTATGACTGGGTTGGATCTTCAAACGAGGGTTTCATTTGATCAAATTCTGAAGGTTATTCAAGCTTCAGGTGTTCACTTGCTTATGAGCACTATTCCTACTGAAATCCCAGAATCTTTTACTCGTATTGCGCTGCTTCAAAACAGGTGCTTGGAAGTAGTGGAAAGGGAAGCTATTTCAAAAATTTCCTCTACAAGAAAAGAATTTCATGCAAAAGTTGACAAGAAAAAACTTCGAAATCTGCTCGAATCAACTTTTTCTATTCAGGTGCAGTACCTGATTCGTTTGGAAAAAGTATCTATTCGGTATGGAGAAAAATGGATTTTGCATGAACTGTCTTGGGAGGTAAAACCTAAAGAACGTTGGTTGTTGCAAGGGCCTAATGGAGCTGGAAAATCAACGTTGATAAGTTTATTGATTGGGGAACATCCACAAGCCTATGCAAATGATATTTTTTTGTTTGACCGAAAGCGGGGGACAGGAGAAAGTATTTGGGATGTAAAAAAGCCCATAGGTTTTGTAGCGCCCGAGCTGAGTCGTTTTTTTCCTAGAAATCAAACTGTATGGAAAGTCTTGCTTTCAGGTTTTTTTGATTCCATGGGGCTATTTAAAAAGCCTAGTCAGGAACAGGAAGCTAGAGGAATCCAATGGTTGGAGTTTTTACAGATGAAAGAAAAGGCTCAAATACCCTTTCATCAATTGCCTTTAGCCGAACAACGAATGCTTTTACTGTGCAGGGCTTTGATTAAATCCCCTCAGTTGTTGATTATCGATGAAGGAGCACAGGGATTGGAAACAGGACAACGCTTGCGATTCAAGAGGTTTTTGGAGGCCGTTTTGGAAGTATCTTCGGTTGGGTTGATTTATGTATCTCATTATGATGAAGATATTCCAGATGGGGTGACAAAAGCTTTAAGGCTTAATTCGATTTAAGGCTTTTGATAATCTTCAGGAAGTGTTGGAAGTGTAATGATTTCTTTGAGTTTTCCATTGGCCTTTAACTTAAGCCCTGTAAGCGCCAAGCCTCTAAAAGCTCCTGTATCAATGTTCCAAGAATTAGATTCTTGATCAAATGACGGTTGACCGGAAAGTTGCGGTGTATGTCCGTGGATTTGTAATCGGCCAATATTTTTCAAAGGTTTTCTGTTCCAAAGCACAGATTCTGAATGACTGGGATGGTACAATTCAGGATGGAAACTGCTGATACCAGCGTGCGAAATCAATACTTCTTTGTTTTCCCAATAAAAAGGCAGTGTATTGATCCAATTGGCATAAAATTCAATGTCTAGCTTGGATTTTTCAAATTGCGCTAGCGTCTCTTTTCCTCCGTTAAAAAGCCAATCATCCAGTTTCGGTTCATGAATATATTCCAGTAAAAGCTGCTCATGGTTACCTCGGATAAAATGTACTGTTCGTTTAAACGTATTTTTCAATTCAAATGCTAACCGGATGGTGTCAGGAGAAAAATTTCCACGGTCTACTAAATCACCTACCTGAATTAACTGCTCTTTTTTAGGATCCCATTGATCCATGAGTGTCAAATAAGTGTGGAAACAACCGTGTACATCTCCAATTACAAACAAATCCATCATGATCAGTCGCTACAAAATTTTTGGCAATATACATTTTTCAAAAGCTACAGGGAATAAGATACTTGATTTATGTACGAAAAAGTATGTAAATTGTTGAACTTCAATACGTCATTCCAAACAAAAAAGAATCATGTAAGTTAATCATTCAATTTCTAATCAATTCATCATGCGACAAACCTATTTTATCCTTGTTCTTGCGCTGCTTGTTTTGGGCTGTGCTTCCCAAAAAGATTTCATAGCCGAATATGATTTTAATTATTCAGGAAATTTCAAAAAGTATAAAACGTTCAATTTCGTCGTTAATGCCATCCCTGAAGATAGCGTAACTTATTACCAAGCGATAGAACGTACGATTTCATCAAGACTTGGTTCTCAAGGCTTCAGAGTGGATCAGGATCGTCCAGATTTATTGATTAATTATAAAATTTTTAGCGACTCTGTTAAATACAGAGGCTATGATCAACCTAATTTTGATTATTGGTTGAATAGGAGAATTGGAGATTTTGAACTTTCAGAAGAGGAAGAAAGGCAGCAACGAGAACGTGATGAAACCTATAATCGGGTAAAATTTGTGGAGAAAAATGGCTTATTGGTCATTTATGTAATCGATAACAAAAGAGGAAATACTATTTGGCAAGGTTATACAGCGGGAAATTTTGATCTTTATTCTCCTGATGGGCAATCAGATTTGACAAAAGCGACTTATCGAGTTATGGATCAATTTAGATTAGTTACGAAAAATTAAAGGATAGCAGACTTTATTTGAAGACTTTTAAGCCTCAGTGCAAAACTTGGCTTTTTTATGTTTTTAACCAAATGAGCTGATTGTAAATTCGTTCATTTGCTTTTGCAGGCTTACCATAGAAAGGTTATCTTTGCAGCCTCATAAAAAAAGAAGCGCATGATTTCGGTAGATAATCTTTCCCTCAAGTTTGGCAAACGTACCCTTTTTGAAGATGTTAATCTTAAATTCACACCTGGTAATTGCTATGGTGTAATCGGTGCCAATGGGGCAGGGAAATCCACTTTTTTAAAAATCCTTTCAGGTGAACAAGACAGTACATCAGGTGCTATCAATATCACTCCAGGGCAACGTATGGCTGTGTTAAAGCAGAATCACTTTGCCTACGATGAGGTTGAAGTGCTAAAAGCAGTTTTGATGGGACATCAAAAACTTTACTCCATTATGTCCGAAAAGGATGCCATCTACATGAAAGAAGATTTTACCGAGGCAGATGGAATTAGGGCTTCAGAATTGGAAGCTGAGTTTGCTGAAATGGATGGGTGGAATGCAGAGTCAGATGCAGCAGCTTTATTATCTGGCTTAGGGATTACAGAAGACTTACATTACTTACCGATGAAGGAATTGGCAGGTAATCAAAAAGTGAGAGTTTTATTGGCACAAGCACTTTTTGGTAATCCAGATATTCTGATTCTCGATGAACCTACCAATGACTTAGATGCGGAAACTATCAATTGGTTGGAAGACTTCCTGGTCAATTTCAAAAACTTGGTGATTGTAGTTTCCCACGATAGACATTTCTTGGATGCTGTTTCAACTCATATCGTAGATATTGACTTTGGGAAAATAAAGATTTACTCTGGTAACTATACCTTTTGGTACGAATCTTCTCAATTAGCTGCAAAACAAAAATCTGATCAAAATAAGAAAGTAGAAGAAAAGCGTAAGGAATTGCAAGAATTCATCGCACGTTTCTCCGCTAACGTGGCCAAGTCCAAGCAGGCTACTGCTCGTAAGAAGATGTTGGAGAAATTGAATGTAGATGACATTCAGCCTTCTACCCGTAAATACCCTGGCATTATCTTCAAACCTGAGAGAGAAGCAGGAGACCAAATCTTTATGACAGATGGATTGGAGTTGAAAGATGACAATGCGATCTATTTCACCGATGTCAATCTGATGGTGGACAAAGGAGATAAGATTGCCTTTATATCTAAAACCAAGCAGGCTGTCAACAAATTCTTCCAAACCATCATGGAGGAAATCCCTGTACAAAAGGGTTCTTTTAAGTGGGGAGTAACAATCAATAAGGCTTACTTACCAAATGATAACTCGAAATTCTTCCAGACAGAATTGAATTTGATTGATTGGTTGAGACAGTTTTCTACCAATCAGGAAGAAGCTTATGTGAGGACTTTCTTGGGAAGAATGTTGTTTACGGGAGAGGAGACTTTGAAGAAGTCATCCGTACTTTCCGGAGGTGAAAAAGTTCGCTGCATGGTATCTCGTATGATGCTTCAAAACCCGAACTTGTTGGTCATGGATGAACCAACCAACCACTTAGACTTGGAGTCCATTACTGCCTTCAATAATGCTGTTATTGAGTTTAACGGAACTGTCCTTTTGAGCTCGTATGACCATGCGTTCGTATCTACTACCGCAAACCGTATCATCGAATTCACTCCAAAAGGAACGATTGATCGCCGCATGCCTTATGATGATTATTTGGCATCGGAAGAAATCAAGGCCATGAGAGCGAAAATGTATGGGTGAGGATTGAAGCGAGAGACGAGCTTGCCTATCGAGAGGTAAGAGATGAGAAGCGAGACTTGCCCGCGGCAAGCAGGAGACGAGAAGCGAGAAATTAGAATTTAGAGCCAAGAATCAAGAACCAAGAGATAAGACTTGATTTTTGGTAATTGAGGAATGTGATAGAAAACTCAAGACTTTGCAGACCTGGTAAGTTTATCTCGTATTTAGTAATGTACGCGGTACCATGTACCAAGTACGGAGTTATGTAATAAAAAAGAATAGTTTTATTCTGTTACTAATCAAACTGTTCACTGTTCACCCAATAACTGTTCACTATTCACTGCTCACTTCCATTGCTACTAACCTCCATCGTCATATACTTACTGATCACTGTCCTGATAGGGGCCTGGTCATCAAAATTGGTGAAAAACTCCAATGACTTTGTATTAGCAGGAAGGCAGTTGCCCTTATTTTTATCGGCTTCTGCATTGTTTGCAACCTGGTTTGGTTCAGAGACTATTTTTGGAGCTTCCTCAGAGTATTTGGAACATGGTTTACAGGGTGTAATCGAAGATCCTTTTGGTGGAGCACTGTGTTTGATTTTGTTTGGTGCCTTTTACCTGAAACCAATGTATCGGATGAATGTGCTGACTATTGGTGATGTGTACAAAAAACTATTTGGTAAGCGGGTGGAGTTCTTCGCTTCGCTTTTCATGATTCCAGCCTATTTTGGATATGTTGCAGCACAACTGGTGGCCTTGGCATTAATTTTTACCTCAGTTTCGGACTTGACTATTTCTCAGGGAATTTTAATTTCTGCGGGGATTGTGGTGTTTTACACTTTTCTTGGAGGGATGTGGGCGATTTCCATTACTGATTTTATCCAAACTACCTTGATTGTGGTTGGGTTGATTTGGGTTGCAGTCCTTGTAGCGGAAAAGGCTGGAGGAGTGATGCCGATTCTAGAGTCTGCTCCCGAAGGAAGCTTTCAGTTTTTTCCGGAAATGAATAGCATTTCATGGCTCAACTATTTAGGAGCTTGGATGATTTTGGGGATTGGTAGTATTCCATCGCAAGATATTTATCAGCGGGTGATGGCCTCTAGAAGCGAGAAAATTGCGATCCAATCCACCTATCTGGCAGGTGGTTTTTATGTAACGATAGGCTTACTGCCACTTTTTATTGCTTTAGGAGCTAAGTTTCTTTATCCAGAAATCTATTTAGAAAACAAGCAATTGTTACTTCCTGAAATGGTTTTGCGGCATTCTGGTTTGCATGTGCAAGTCCTCTTTTTCGGAGCCTTGATTTCAGCTATCATGAGTACTACAAGTTCAGGATTGCTGGCTCCAGCGGCTATCATCTCAGAAAACCTAATCCGTCCCTATTTTGGTAACAAGTTAAAGGATGCTCATTTTCTTTGGATTTTACGTTTGAATATCATTGCTGTATCCATTGTAGCGGTACTTATGGCCAATTGGAAAACAAACATTTATGAATTGGTCGCAGGAGCATCCATTTTAATGATGGTGTCTTTATTTGTTCCGTTGACAGCAGGGCTGTACTGGAAAAAAGCTTCTGAAATGGGTGCCTTGATGTCCATAGTTCTTGGAATGATTGCCTTTCTTGGTTTTTCTTTACTTGAAGAACTTCCTGTTTACCCACACCTTCCTGCACTTTTGGTAAGTGCTTTGAGCATGGTCGTGGGCTCTTATATTTTCCCTCGCAAACCAAAAAATCATGTTACCATATCCAGTCATTAAATTAGGCAAAAGCAAAGAGATTTCTCTTTTACGCAGGCATCATTGGGTGTTTTCTGGTGCTATTTTGGAAAAAGATGAAGACCTCAAAAACGGTGATTTGGTTCAAATTCACAGTTTTAAAGGAGAATTCTTAGGAATTGGTCATTTTCAATATGGGTCTATCATGGTCCGAATTATCAGTTTTCAGGAGGAATTGATTGATGCTGCTTTTTGGCAAAAACGTCTGAGTGATGCCTATCAGGTCAGAACAAGCATTGGATTGGTGGATGCTGATATGACGAATGTTTACCGATTGGTGCATGGAGAAGGAGATGGTTTTCCAGGGTTAATTATTGATTTTTACAATGGTACGGCCGTTATTCAGTGTCATCAAATTGGCATGTACAAGCATGTGAAAGAAATAGCGCAGGCTCTGAAAACAGTCTATGGGGATACCTTGGATTGCGTGTATGATAAAAGTGCGGAAACTTTGCCCAAAAATATCGGCGTAGAGAACCGAATCGTCTTGGGCGAACCTAAAACTACACAAGTATTAGAGTATGGATGTGCCTATGAAATTGATTGGGAGAAGGGGCAGAAGACAGGTTTTTTTGTAGATCAACGGGAAAACAGGAATTTACTTGGTCTTTATGCCAAAGGAAAAAAAGTACTCAATACCTTTTGTTATTCAGGGGGATTTTCGGTTGCAGCCTTAAAAGCAGGGGCCACCGAAGTTCATTCAGTGGATATATCCGCTAAAGCCATTGAATTGACGGATAAAAATGTAGCGTTAAATACGGGTTTTGATGGCAAGCATGAATCCATCGTGGCTGATGTGGTCAAGTATATACGGGAAATTGACTTGGATTACGATATCATTGTCTTAGATCCACCTGCTTTTGCAAAAAATATGAAAGCTAGACATAATGCAGTGCAGGCTTATAAACGACTGAATGCAGAAGCGCTGAAGCGTATTCAAAAAGGAGGAATATTATTCACCTTTTCCTGTTCCCAAGTAGTGGATAAAAAGTTATTTGCTGATACAGTCACTGCCGCGGCTTTTGAAGCCAAGCGAAATGTGCGGATTTTACATTACTTATCTCAGCCAGCCGATCATCCGATCAATTTATTTCATACAGAAACAGAATACTTGAAAGGATTGGTTTTATATGTAGAGTAGGCTTAAGGAAGAAAATTGGCAGGGGAAATGAAAAAGTAAAACATCAACGCTGTCAGTGAAATTGATATCAGTAGGCTGATCAATAGGATTCTTCCGTAATAAAATACGGGTTTTATTTCACCTTTCTTGTCTTGAATAAAAGTCTTACTGTAAGGGAAAAAACCTTGGGAAAGTGCAAGGCTTGTCAGAAAATAAACGCTCAACAAAAATCCAATCGTAAAGTAAATTTCCATAACTCAATCAATAGATTTTCAAGTTAGTATATTTTCTAGCACCACCAATTAATTTCTCAAAAAAGTAACAATTTGGTAACCGAGACGGGGAGAATTTGAAACAGGAGTGAATTCCTTCAGCTATAAAGATTAGCAAACCTGTATTTGCTTCTTTTGTGATTTTTGGCATGATTTTTTGAACAAATTACCACTAAATGATGTCAATTTAGAGGTGAATTAGCCTATATTGTAATATCTTTGAGTTTAAGAGTTCAACCCTAACAATATCAATATCAAGCGGTTTTTCTACAGATTTTTGAAAATCTCAGGAGGTGTTCTCGCCTTCTTGATACTTTTTATTGGTTTGACAATTCTTTTTGTCCGATCTCCTTGGGGACAAAATATCATTGTATCCAAAGCTGTTGATTATCTTTCCAAAAAAACAGGTGCTGAAATCAGTATAGGTCGACTCTTCGTAACCTTTTCCGGGGACTTGTATTTGGAGGATTTGTATGTCAGTGATGCCACAGGAGATACACTCCTGTACTCAGGATCCTTGGAAACAGGAGTAGCAATCCGACCTTTGATTCAATCAGGAGATATTACGGTAACCAAACTAAAATGGGAGCGATTGGTAGCAAGAGTGAGTAGGTTGGAGGAAAGCGAAGCATTTAATTTTGATTTTTTGTTAGCACCCTTTATTGGTGAAACAAACCCAGAAGAGGAAAGCACCACCATAACAGAAGAATCCACATCCGCCTTTCCCAGAATCAAACTACCGGTAGTTTCTATCAAAAAGGTTGATGTGATCTACGATGACCAATGGTTGGGGATAGATGCCTTACTCTTATGGGATACATTTCGATTGGATGCTCAAACGGTAGATTTGAATCAAATGAATTTTGATTTGAAAGAGTTGTTTTTATCGGATGCCACTATTCGATGCATACAATCCAAGCCCTTTGAACCTTCCTTCGATGAAGAGGAAGACACAAACACACCATTGCCTTTAATTGCTTTGCATTATGGGCAATTAAATAACGTAGCTCTGTATTTTGAATCTATTCCAGATGGTATTTTTGCAGATGTCCAAATAGGAGACTTTAACCTACAACTACCCGAAGCTGATTTGGAAAGCCAAAAGGTTTTGGTCAAATCGATTTCTTTGGATAACTCATCCATAGATTTCGCTTTCAAAACATTAGAAACAAATACTCCGAGTACATCTGTCCCTGAATCCTCATCAGGTTTTGAGTGGCCCGATTGGACTGTGCACCTGCATTATTTGGGTTTGTCCAATATTGACCTCAACTATTCCTTAGACGACAACCTTCCTCGATCTGGGTACTTTAATCCTGAGGCTTTAGCTGTCAGGGATTTTAATTTGGAAACCCATGCGCTAAGTTTAGAACCTGGAAAACTAGCCTTGAAATTGGATGAATTGCGATTCCAAGAAGCATCTGGATTTCAGCTAAAGCAATTTGGGATGGATTTATTACTGACGGATCAAAAGCTGGATATTTCCAGAGTTGCCATCGAAACAGGGGATAGTAAGCTCAATTCTGCTATCAATTTAACCTTTGCCTCCATCAATGACTGGATTGCCAATCCAATGTCAATGAACTACGCAATCAACCTTCGGGAGTTTAGGACTAACTTTCGGGAATTAAGCCTTTTTGAGCCGAGCTTATCGAAGGAAGATTGGTACGAAGAGATTAGAGGAAAAGCCTTTGCCATCCATGGGAAAGTTGCCGGTAATGAGCGACAAGTAAAAGTAAATAGCTTGAATGCGTCTTACAATCGTAACTTGAAGTTTTCAATGAAAGTGGGAGAGTTTTCCGACTACTTGGATGTAGAAAAGCTATCCTTGGACATTAATGAAGCAAAACTAACCGGCACTAAAGCATCTATTTCAGGGTTTTTGACAGAAGATACGGAGTCTTATGTACCAGAAAACTTTGCCTTAGTGATCCAAGGCAAAGGTAGCATGAAAGATTTTGAAGGAAATGTAGATTTTAAGAGCTCCTTAGGAGATGCCTTTGCCAATTTGTTATTGAAAGATCATGACGCTTGGATTGTCAGCACAGAGCTTCAACTGAAAGAAGTGCAGGTTGGAACTATGCTTGATTTGTCCGAATTAGAGCCGATTTCTTTGCAATTGGCCTTAGATGCGGAAGTAAAGGATTTATATGAATCTATCGCAAAACTAAGCTTGGGTTTTGATCAACTTAACTGGAATGGCATTGATTTTTCTGACTTGGAAATTCAAGCTTCTTTGGAACAACAGGATGCAGTTTTGACCGTCAGTCATCCTGCCGATTTTTTGAATATGGACCTACAGGTCAAGGCCAAAGTAGATACCCTTCAACCTGAAATTCAACTCCTTTTGGATTTAAAAAATTTGAATGCCCAGTATCTTGGTTTAACCAAGCAAGCAGTAAATACAACCTTTAAATCTTCCGGTGAAATTGCCTTGGATGGGACTGATTTTGTGGGTGAATTGATGATTTCGGATGCATTTATGCGTATCCAAGGTCAGCGAAGTATTCCCATGGGTGATATTCAGCTGACAGTTGAGAATACAGAAAACAAGAGCTCATTCAAACTGATTAGTGATTTTTTAAACGGTGAAGTCCAGGGTAATCGAGGGTTTGATGTAATAGGAGAAGCCCTAACGGCCTATATAGAAGAACAATTGGCCATTGAGAAAGTGGGCAGAGAGCAACTCGAAGATGTCAAAGCTAAAGGAAGTTTCACCTTCCAGTCAACCCCATTTATCGATCAACTGTTGATAGCTAATGTTGAGCGAATAGACTCTATCAAGATCAATTTTGATTTTGATGCTCAAGCTTCTCGATTGAATGGGCAAATGAAAGTTCCATTTATTCAATATGGAGGTTTGGGAGTGGATAGTTTACTGTTGACTTTGGCAGGTGATAGAGAAGAGTTAAAAGTTGCTTTGAGTTTTGAGTCTTTGGATACAGGGCCTGTTGCTATGGAGGAGACCAAGTTTTCTGCTAGATTAAGAGACCGGGAAATCTTTACCCAATTCCAATCAAAGCAAGAGGATGATTTTATTATTTTTGTCAAGTCCCATATTTTCTGGGAAGGAGATACTTTGGTATACAAGATCAATCCTGATAATTTTACGCTCAATAAAAGAGCTTGGGAGATTCCTGAGGCAAACGCTATCCGATATGCTGAAGGGTATTTGGCATTCGAAAGTTTTGATTTGACCCGAACTAATCAACGCTTTTCATTGACCAATCAATTAGAAGGTGTAGCTGAGAATCATTTGGCTTTGTTGGTAGATAACTTTGATGTCAATACGGTAACCTCTTTTTTAAATCCTGATAAACCATTTCTCAAGGGAAGAGCCAATGGAAGTATCATCATAGAAAGACCCTTAGCAGATATCGGATTTCTGGCAGACTTTTATATCAAAGATTTGGTGGCTTTGGATATACCCTTGGGGACTTTGAGCTTGGATGCCGATTCCCAAAACTTAAAAGAATATGTATTTGGATTGCATGTGAAGGACGGCCTAATAGCTGCGGATATTGAGGGTCAGCTGCTATCGGATGAAATAGCGTCCTTGCTGAATTTAGAAATAGATATTCAATCCATAGATCTGAAATTGTTGGAAATCTTGTCAGAGGGTGGGGTTTCTAATGCATCCGGTAAATTATCAGGTCAGTTGAAAGCATCTGGGTCTACCGATGATTTAGACTACAACGGATTTTTAAAATTGGATGAAGCCCGTTTCAGGGTTAGTTCCATCAATGCTGAATTTGCATTTCCTGATGAGAGGGTTGATATCAGCAGAAATTACTTAGAGTTCAAAGATTTTACCATGAAGGATGCTTTGGGAAGTAATTTTTTGGTCAATGGGAGAATTTTAACTGATGATTATTCCGATATCGGCTTTGATTTAGCCTTGAAAACCAAAGGGTTCCAATTATTGAATTCTACGAGAGCTGATAATGATTTATTTTTTGGAAAAGCCAATATTGATTTGGATATGAAGGTGACTGGTCCCCTCAGTCTGCCAAAAATTGATGTCATATTCGCCATGAACAGAGGTTCTGAAATCTCGTTTATTGTGCCGGAAGATCAGCTGGATATGCAGGAGCGCGATGGGGTAGTACTGATGGTCAATCGCAAAGATCCGTATGACATGTTTTATCAGCGAGAGTTGGAATTATATACCCAAGGAGCCCAAGGGTTTGATGTCCGGGCCAATATTAAGATTGACCCAAATTTTGTTTTCAATCTAATTGTGGACGAACGGACAGGTGATAATCTCAAGTTGCAGGGAGAAGCTGATTTGAATATGCTTATGGATCCCAATGGGAATATTTCTCTCTCTGGAAAATATGAAGTCAAACAAGGGCACTATGAGTTGAATTTATTTGGCTTGGTTAATAGAAGGTTTTTATTGGGTGAGGGAAGTTCGGTGACTTGGACAGGAGATCCCTTGGATGCTAATTTGGATTTGACTGCTATTTATAATGTACGTACATCTGCAGCAGAGCTGATGCAGGCCCAATTGAGCGGTACCGATGCCAGTACTCGTGGCCAATTTAGGCAGGTCTTACCATTTATGGTGTATTTGAACATCAAAGGAGAATTGATGAGTCCGGAGATTTCGTTTGAATTGGATATGCCTGAAAATGAGCGTGGAGTATTTGGAGGAAATGTATATGCAGCCGTTACGCAATTGAACGAAAAAGAAGATGAATTGACCAAACAGGTCTTTGCTTTATTGGTGTTGAATCAGTTTTTCCCAAGCATGGGTAATGATGGAAGTACTGGTGGTTCTGTTAACTTGGCTCGCTCTAGCGTCAGTCAGGTGTTGAGTACTCAGTTAAATGCTCTATCGGATAGATTATTTGGACAATCTGGTTTCTCCGTTGATTTTGATTTGGATTCCTTTACAGATTATCAAAATGGAGGGCCACAAGATCGGACCCAATTGAACGTTGCAGCCAAGCAAACATTAATGGATGACCGATTGGTGATTTCCATTGGCGGTCAAGTAGATGTGGAAGGTGGGGATCGAGGACAGGTCAATCAAGGAGACGCTTTGTTCGGAGATGTAAGTATTGAGTATTTGCTTGATCAACGTGCGCAATGGAGAGCCAAAGCATTCCGCAGAAATCAGTTTGAATCAGTTATCGACGGTCAGTTAATAGTAACAGGTATAGCCCTTATTTTCAATAAGGAGTTCAATGCATTTGCGGAGTTATGGAAGCGTCGATCAAAAGAAGCAGAAAACACATCCGATGAATCTAAGCCAGTTCAAGAAGCCCAATTAAAAGAGGAAGAAAACGAATGAGAGGAATTTACTTACATATAGTCTGCTTCTTATTGCTATCGGCAAGTGCTTGTAGTGTCAAAAAGTTTATTCCGGAAGGGGAACATTTGTACACAGGCTATGAATTGAATTTAGAAACACCCATCGAGCGAAGGGAACGACAGCAACTCCGCTCGGAATTAGAATCTTTAGTCCGTCCTAATCCGAACTCATCTATTCTGGGACAGCGTTTTGGTTTGTGGGCCTATTACAAAGGGCAAAAAGAAAAACCAGGATTTATCAATCGTTATTTGGCAAGAAAGTTTGGGGAAGAGCCAGTGTATATTTCCAAAGTACAACCTCAACGAACAGAAGGTATTTTATTAAACAGATTGGAGAATAAGGGGTATTTTTTAGGTAAAGCAAGTTCAGAAATCACACGAGGTAGAAAGTATGCCCAAGTGGCCTATACCCTAACCTTTGGCGAAGCCTATCGCTTAGCAACCTATACCCTTCAAGAGGACACAACTGTACTCATGCAAACTATCAAAGAAGACATGGAAAACACCTTATTGCCGCTTGGGAGTAGGTTTGATTTAGAAAAATTCAAAGATGAGCGCACTAGAATTGATGCGATGCTCAAAAGAAAAGGGTATTTCAATTTCAATGCGGATTTATTGATTTTTGAAGCAGATACCAATCAATATGCTGATAAACAGTTTGACTTGGTCCTTCGTTTAAAAAGTAATGTTCCTCAGCGATCATTACATCCATATACCATTCAAAATATTGCAGTATTCCCTAATTTTTCGATTACGGGAAGTGGCAGAGAGGGTGATACTGTTCGGATCGAAGGGGTTGACATTATCCAAGATGAGCTTGTCTTCAAACCTGAATACTTAGAGCCTTACATTCTGTTTAAGAACAACACCCGATTCAATCCGGCTACCTCCCGATTGACAAGTAATCGATTGTCAGCTATTGGGAATTTCCGATATGTGAATATAGAATTTCAACAAGCTGATACAGTTCTAATGGAAGATGGGACCTTCCCTTTAAATGCACGTGTATTTTTGTCTCCTTTGAATAAACGAAGTGTCCGTGCAGAATTGCAAGGAGTCACCAAGTCCAATACATTCGTAGGCCCTGGTCTTGTACTGAATTATACCAATAGAAATATTTTCCAAGCCGGAGAAATTTTCACATTAAGAGGTAATGTTGGCTATGAACAGCAAGTTGCCTCAGGACAAAGGGACGCATTGCAATCCATTGAATTGGGCTTGCAGGCAAATTTGATTTTTCCAAGGGTACTTTTCCCAGTGCCCATAATGAATAGATTTCAAATTGCCATTCCTAAAACACGGATGGGATTGGGTTTTGAGTATCAGAATAGAACGGATTTATACCTGATTCAGTCTTACAATGCTTCATTTGGTTATTTCTGGAATGTCAATCGCTATGCTTACCATGAATTTAATCCACTTGCCTTAAGTGTGGTGAATCTTGCAAGAACAACCCCTGCTTTTGAGGAAATTCTAAATTCGAACCCATTTCTAAGACGAAGTTTTGAGCAACAGTTTATCCTTGGATTGAATTATGCTTTTAACTACAACCAATTAGTCGATGAACATAGAAAGACTCCTCTATTCTTTGCTAGTACTATTGATATCGCAGGGAATACCTTAGGAGCATGGAACTCCATTGTCAATTCAAGAAATCCAGAGAGCTTCTTAGGCTTGGAGTATGCCCAATATATTAAAGGAGATATTGACCTTCGGTTATACCATCGGTTTACTACCGAAAATCTTTTGGTTGCACGATTTTTTGGAGGGGTAGGTGCCCCTTTAGGGAATTCTGTTTCTTTACCCTTTGTGAAGCAATATTTCAGTGGTGGGCCTCGAAGTGTCAGGGCGTTTAGGATCCGTTCTTTAGGTCCTGGTAGCTTTGTTCCTCAGAGCATTGGTACAGGTGGTTTCTTCGATCAGGCGGGCGACATCATTATAGAGTCCAATTTGGAATACCGTTTTCCATTCAATAAGTATCTGAAAGGGGCTCTATTTGTAGATGCAGGTAACGTTTGGTTATTCAACGAAAATGAAGCTTTACCAGGAGGGAAGTTTTCTTCTAAATGGGCGGAACAGCTTGGCGTAGGGGCAGGCTTTGGCTTGCGATTTGATATTCAGATTTTTGTATTGCGTTTTGATCTTGCAGCACCTCTAAGAAGGCCTTGGTTGCAACAGGAAGAGCGATGGTTGACAGATGTCCGTATAAGAGAGCGGGATTGGCGAAGAGATAATTTAATTCTCAACTTCGCCATAGGCTATCCATTTTAAGCTTTTGTGAGGTATAATTCAAACTCCAAAGGATTGGATGATTTGAATTCGTCCACTTCTAGGTCGTCAAAGATCTCCTCATCGAATTCCATTTCTGTTTTTTCAACCTTCCCGTCTGGATGAATAATCAATTCTATCCCTGTGAAAGTATCAGGATCTACTTTGACTAACACTTGATAATCATCAAATACTCGCTTGAAGTATTGCGGGGAGCTTTTGCCTTTTTTCATGCCCGAAAGGTAGAAAAATTTCATCAGGCTTCCCAAATCTCTATTGTGGAAGAGTTTTCTATGGCATTATTCTTCCACTGATTGAAGAAAACGACCTTTTTTATCAAAAAATCGTAAAAATGTAGCTTTGAAATTTTGACTTTGTAAATGCATTTCTAACTTTGTTGCATAGTTAATACAACAATGAATTTACACATGAACTATTGGTGGTGGCATTTGAATTCTTTCCAAGGGAAGAACCTTAAAGCTATTGCCTAATATGTAATGTTAAAAACTATATTTTAGAGGCTTGCTGGTTTTTCCCGCAAGCCTTTTTTCGTTTAAATCAACCTTATGAAAAGATTTAATTTACAGACGAGTTTTAAAAAATTACTGGCAGATACCATTACTCCAGTGAGTATCTACTTACAAATCCGGGATCGATTTTCAAATCCAATCTTGTTGGAGAGTTCCGATTACCATGGTCAGGATAACAGTTATTCCTATGTCTGTTTCAATCCATTGGCTTCCTTTGTTTTCAATGAAGGAAAAGTCAAAGAATCCTTACCGGATGGGAGTTTTTTAGAATATGAAGTAGGACAGGAACAGGCATTGGTAGATGCTCTAAGAAGCTTCTCTGCCAAATTCAAAGATGATAATGGGAAGCATAAATTCATTTCTAATGGTCTTTTTGGGTATATTCAGTACGATACAGTGAGTTATTTTGAAGATATACAGCTGAGATCTAGGGAGACTGCTGAGGTTCCCATGATGCAGTATGCGGTATACCAAAATGTCATTGTGGTGGATCATTTCAAGAATGAAATGTACCTCTTTGAGCATCAGATTGAAGATTCGCCTAAAGAACCGGTGATGCCATTGCTCGAAACCATTTTGAATTCCAAAAATATTCCTGCGTATAGCTTCAAAACAGTAGGAGAGGAAGTTTCCAATTATACAGATGAGGAGTTTTTAGATATATTGAAAAAAGGCCAAGATCATTGCTTCCGTGGAGATGTATTTCAGATTGTTTTGTCCCGTAGATTTTCATCCAAATTCAAAGGGGATGAGTTCAATGTGTATAGAGCATTGCGATCGGTAAATCCATCTCCATATTTGTTCTATTTTGATTATGGTTCTTTTAAGGTATTTGGAAGTTCTCCAGAAGCCCAAATTGTAGTTAAAAACAACAAGGCAACGATCTATCCTATTGCGGGGACATTCAAACGAACAGGTAATGACTTGGCGGATGCGAGTTTGGCTAGAAAGCTATACGATGATCCTAAGGAAAATTCAGAGCATGTGATGTTGGTAGATTTGGCCCGAAACGATTTGAGTAGAAGTTCAGAAAAAGTGGAAGTGGAAGTATTTAAGGAGATTCAGTACTATTCTCATGTGATCCATTTGGTTTCTAAAGTTACCGGGACACTTCCTGATGATGCCAATCCCTTGCAATTAGTAGCTGATACCTTTCCTGCGGGGACACTCTCTGGTGCTCCTAAATACAAGGCAATGGAAATCATAGATTCGCTGGAAAATGTAAGGAGGACATTTTACGGAGGGGCTATTGGCTTCCTAGGCTTTAATGGAGACTTCAACCATGCAATTTTGATTCGTTCTTTTGTTTCTGAAAATAATGAATTGCGCTATCAAGCGGGTGCAGGAGTGGTAGCGAAATCCTCCATACAATCCGAACTTCAAGAAGTTGCCAATAAATTGGAAGCACTTCGGGTAGCCTTGAAAGCTGCTGAAACCATTTAATGTTGAATGAAAGGTATGAAAATTTTAGTTTTAGATAATTACGATTCCTTTACTTACAACTTGGTGTATATCATCCGTCAATTAGGGTATGGGGCACAAATGCAAATTGTCAGAAATGATAAAATAGGGTTGGATGCTGTTAATGAATTTGAAAAAATCCTCCTTTCTCCCGGTCCAGGGATTCCTTCCGAGGCAGGAATAATGCCAGAATTATTGAAACAATACAGTTCCACAAAGGATATCTTAGGAGTATGTTTGGGACATCAGGCCATTGGTGAAGCTTTTGGCAGTGGCTTGACCAATTTATCTGAGGTTGTGCATGGATTGGCATCAGAAGTTACGGTAAAAGAAGATTTGATCTTCAAAGGCTTACCTAGTAAATTCAAAGTTGGCCGCTACCATTCCTGGGTTATTAATGAGCAGACACTGCCACCTTGCTTACAGATTACCGCTCGAACCCCCGATGGCCAAATCATGGCCGTCCGTCACGAATCCTTCCAAGTCCGGGGAGTCCAGTTCCACCCTGAATCCATTCTCACAGAACATGGAGTGGAGATGGTACAGAATTGGTTAACAGGGAATAGTTAGGAGTGAGTAGTGAACAGTTAACAGTGGACAGTTAGTCGTAAGGAATTAGGAATTAAGAATGAGGAATGGATTAATGAGTGACATGAATTTTGAACCTTCAAAAATAGAGGGAAAAACAAAATCTAAAATCTACTCCCGATAGCTAACGGGACTAAAATCTAAAATAAAACCAATGAAGGAGATATTAAACCAATTGATCGAACACAAGACCTTATCCAAAGCACAGGCGAGGGAGGTGTTGAAAAATATAGCATCAGGGAATTATAATAATAGTCAGATTGCTGCATTTATGACAGTTTATCTGATGCGGAGTATAACTGTCGAGGAACTATCGGGTTTTAGAGAGGCGATGTTAGAATTATGCGTACCTGTGGATATCCCTGAATATGATGCTATCGACCTTTGCGGAACTGGTGGTGATGGAAAAGATACCTTTAATATTTCAACGCTTGCTTCTTTTATTGTAGCAGGAGCTGGACAAAACGTTGCCAAACACGGGAATACAGGTGTTTCATCTATCTGTGGTTCTTCTAACTTGTTAGCATCTTTTGGATACGAGTTTACCAATGATATTGATAAAATCCGTAAAAGCTTGGATGAGGCTGGCATTTGTTTCTTGCATGCACCCTTGTTCCACCCTGCCATGAAGCATGTGGCTCCTATCAGAAAAGAGTTGGGAGTCAAGACTTTCTTCAATATGTTGGGACCAATGGTCAACCCGTCCTTTCCAAAGAAGCAATTGGTTGGAGTATTCAGTTTGGAGTTAGCCCGTTTATATGGGTATCTTTATCAGGAAAATGATGGCAGATTCAGTATTTTACATGCCTTGGACGGATATGATGAGATTTCATTGACTGGTGATTTTAAAATGATCTCTAATGATGGAGAGAAATTATATACCCCTGAGCAGATTGGACTTCCCAAAATTGAAGCATCGAGCATTGCAGGGGGGGAATCTATCGCAGAATCAGCTCAAATATTTGAAAGTGTGTTGAAAGGAAAAGGGACAGTGGAACAAAACTCAGTAGTTATTGCGAATGCAGCTGCGGCGTTAGTTACTGCCAATGCGGGTCTTGATTTTCCGTCTGCAGTTGAAAAAGCAACAGATTCTTTGATGGGTGGAAAAGCTCTTGTAGTGTTTAAAGCCTTACTTTCTCCCAAAACCAGTATTTCACTTAGCAATTAATTGTATATGAATATTTTAGATAAAATTATTGCCCACAAAGCAGCAGAAGTAGCAGAAAATAAAAGTTTAGTGCCTGTTAAGTTATTGGAGAAAAGTATTTTTTTCGATTCAGAAGTTGTTTCAATGAAAAAGTACATCACCCGGGCAGACAAAACAGGGATAATTGCCGAATTTAAGAGAAAATCTCCCTCCAAGGGTGTAATCAATGGAACAGCAAGCGTAGAAGCTACCACGATCGGTTACATGCAAGCGGGGGCTTCTGCTTTATCGATTTTGACAGATACAGAATTTTTCGGTGGAAAAAATGAAGATTTATCCATCGCAAGAAAGTATAATTTCTGTCCTTTATTGAGAAAAGACTTTATCATTGACGAATATCAAATTGTAGAGGCAAAGTCTACAGGTGCAGATTGTATCTTATTAATTGCTGCAGCCTTAACTCCTGAAAAGTTGGCTTCTTTAGCCTCCTTTGCCAAAAGTCTAGGCCTTGAGGTATTGATGGAAGTGCATGATGGAGAAGAATTGGATCGCAGCTTAAATCCACACTTGGATTTGGTAGGGGTAAATAATCGTAGTTTGAAGACTTTTGAGGTGAGTTTAAACACTTCCTATAGTTTGGTGGATCGCATCCCTCAGGAATTTGTAAAAATTTCGGAAAGTGGAATTTCGGCACCGGAAACCTTGGTGGAATTGAAGCAAGCAGGATTTGATGGATTTTTAATTGGAGAAAACTTCATGAAGTCCAGTAGGCCGGAACAAGCTGCATTGAATTTTATGAATGGGTATAGAAGATTAATTAGAACTGCTCAAGTAAGCTAAGATGTTGGTTAAAGTTTGTGGGATGAGAGATTTGGAGAATATCCAAGACTTGCAAAAGCAAGTTCAACCAGATTATATGGGCTTGATTTTCTATCCTCCATCACCAAGATATATGGGAGACAATGATCCAGAAGGCTATCACTCGATTCAACTCCGGAAAATCGGGGTTTTTGTAGATGAAGCATTGGAGACTGTTTTGGGTCGAGTTAAATCTTATAGATTAAACGGGGTTCAATTACATGGGAAAGAATCCACAAACTACATTTCAGAGTTGAAAAAGTATACAGATGTCTCTGTTTGGAAGGTTTGGTCTGTTAAAGAGGAGTTAAATTGGCACTTGCTAAGACCATATGAGGAGCTAGTGAATGCCTTCTTATTCGACACCTTCACGGAGGCACATGGAGGAAGTGGAAAGTTATTTAACTGGCAATTATTAAAGGGTTACCCATTTCAAAAGCCATTCTTTCTCAGTGGTGGTTTATCCTCAGGCCATCTATCTGAAATAGCAGAGTTGAAATCAAAAATTCCACAATTAGCCGGAGTTGACTTAAATTCAAAATTCGAAGTTAGACCAGGATTAAAAGATATTGAGCGATTAATCGCATTTAAAAACAGTTTATTGAGTACAGAAATTAACGAGGGAAGCATATGATACGAGTAGATGAAAAAGGGTTTTATGGAAAGTTTGGAGGAGCGTATATCCCGGAGATGTTGCATCCAAACATCGAGGAATTGCGCGAAAATTATGAGCAAATAGTGGCAACTCCTGAATTCCAAGTAGAGTTTAATGCGTTGTTAAAAGACTTTGTGGGTAGGCCAACACCTTTGTATCTAGCTTCCCGCTTATCAGAAAAATATGGGGCTAAGATTTATCTGAAGCGCGAGGATTTATGTCATACAGGTGCCCATAAAGTAAATAATACCATTGGTCAGATTATTTTGGCTAAAAAACTGGGTAAGAAAAGAATCATTGCCGAAACAGGTGCGGGGCAACATGGTGTTGCTACAGCCACGGTTTGCGCGCTGATGGGTATGGACTGTACCATTTACATGGGTGCTTTGGATATCCAACGGCAGCGCCCTAATGTAGAGCGTATGCGAATTTTGGGGGCAAAAGTAGTTCCTGCAACATCCGGTAGTCAAACGCTCAAGGATGCTACTAATGAAGCTATGAGACAGTGGATCAATAATCCAGTAGATACCCATTACATCATTGGTTCCGTAGTAGGGCCTCATCCATACCCAGAAATGGTAGCTCGATTCCAGTCTGTAATTTCTAAAGAAATCAAAGCCCAATTATTGGAAAAAGAAGGCACCGAAAATCCAGATATCGTCATTGCCTGTGTGGGTGGAGGTAGCAATGCAGCAGGTGCATTTTATCATTATTATAATGTTCCTGAAGTACGATTGGTGGCCGTAGAAGCTGCTGGATTAGGAATTTCATCTGGAAAATCAGCTGCTACAACTGTTTTAGGGACCCCAGGAATTCTCCATGGAAGCAAGACCTTATTAATGCAAACAGAGGATGGACAAGTAGTTGAACCACATTCAATATCAGCTGGATTAGATTATCCTGGGATAGGACCTGTTCATGCACATTTGTTTGACATTGGTAGAGGAGAGTTTGTTGCTGTTGAGGATGAAGATGCTATGAAAGCAGGTATAGAACTTAGCCGAACAGAAGGAATTATCCCAGCCATCGAAACTTCCCACGCCATTCATGCACTCAATATGATTGAATTCCGACCAAATGATATCATTGTTATTAATCTTTCGGGCAGAGGCGATAAGGATTTGGATACGTATATCAAGTGGGGAGGGTATTGAGATTTGGAATTTAGTGAGAGACAAGATGCGAGAGACGAGAGTTTAGACTAGAGGCAAGAAACAAGAAACAAGAAACAAGACGCAAGATTCAAGAATGAAATATGCTTGTTCGAAATAAATCAGAAATATGCCTCTACCAGAGGTAGACAGGTTCGGCGAAATAATTTAGGGACGTGTTAATAAAAACTAACACTAAAAAGTGTCAAGTATTTTCATGACAAGTAAAAGAAACAAGGTACTTGAATAGATTGACATTTAAGGATAATAGTTATTCTGAGATAGCATTGATTCTTACAAAAAAGTCTCGTAGAGACATCCGACATTCTAGCCTTGGGTTTCAACCCAAGGAAAAATGAGGTGTTAAATTAAAAGTCCCATCGGGACGCCCGACATATTAGCCTTGGGTTTCAACCCAAGGTAAGGTGAATGACCAAAAGATATGTCTTAGGCTTTCATCTATCAGAAAAAGATTTAATTAGATGATAATAAACTATTTATAATGAATCGATTACATAGATTATTTGAACAAAAGAAAGAGCGGGTTCTGTCGATTTATTTTACGGCAGGTTTTCCTCAGTTAGAGGATACATTGCCGGTGATGCAGGCGTTGGAATCGGCAGGAGCGGATATCATTGAGATAGGAATGCCGTATTCCGATCCTATTGCTGACGGTCCTACTATTCAAGACTCCAATATGGTAGCTTTGGACAATGGAATGAACATGAAAAAGCTTTTTGAGCAGCTTCAGTATATGCGGGAAACCATTACAATTCCTGTGGTCTTGATGGGCTATTTAAACCCGATTATACAATACGGAATGGAGGCTTTTTGTAAAAAATGTCAGGAAATCGGAGTTGATGGTTTAATTGTCCCGGATTTACCCATGCAGCAATACTTGGATGAATTCAAAGGGTTATTTGAAGCTTACGGACTTTCCAATACTTTTTTGATTTCTCCTCAGACAAGTGAGCAACGAATCCGAGAGATTGACGAACATTCTAACGGATTTATCTACATGGTTTCAAGCCACAGCATCACAGGAGCAAAATCTGAAATCTCGGAAGAGCAAATTGCTTATTTTGAAAGGGTAGAAGCTATGAATCTTCGCAATGCCAGATTGATAGGATTTGGTATTTCAGATAAGAAAACTTTTACCACAGCATCTACATACAGCCATGGAGCTATCATAGGAAGCGCATTTATTAAAGTTTTGAAAGACAGTAAGGACTTATCCAAAGATATCCATACGTACATACAATCTATAATTTCTTAATACCATGATTATTCAATTACAGGAGGATATCTCCGAGAAACAAAAGGAATCTTTACTAGCAGAAGTTACTAAAATCGGTTACAAAACGACAGAAGTAAAAACCCAATTGGGTGATTATATCATTGGGATTGGAAAAAAGGAATTTGATATCCGTAAAATCGGTAAAAAAGAAGGGATCAAGGATATCCATATAGTATCTGATGAATATAAGTTGGTTTCTAAAAAATGGAAAGCCAAACCTACCTCTATCGATTTGGGTGATGGGGTGTTTATTAAGGATGGAGATATGGCCATCATCGCTGGACCATGCTCTATTGAGTCCGAAGAGCAGATTCGTAAAGTCATCAAGCATTTGAAAGAAAATGGTATCAAAATGATGCGGGGGGGTGTTTTTAAACCTCGTTCAAGTCCATATGCGTTCCGAGGTTTAGGGATAGATGGTTTGAAGTTATGGTATGATTTGGCTTCAGAAGCAGGGATTAAAATTGTTACAGAGGTCATGCAGGTATCCCAAATTGAGGAAATGTATCCTTATACAGACATTTACCAAGTTGGGGCGAGAAATACTCAAAACTTCAATTTGTTGGATGAACTTGGGAAAGTTGATAAAGCTGTGATGATCAAAAGAGGTATTTCTGGAACCATTGAAGAGTTATTACAGTCTGCTGAATATGTATTTTCAGGAGGAAATGAAAAACTGATTCTTTGTGAGCGAGGAATTCGAACATATGAGAAAGCGAGCAGAAATACCTTGGATTTGAATGCTGTTCCTATTTTGAAGGCAAAGTCTCATCTACCGGTTATTGTTGACCCATCTCATGGAATTGGTATTCGTGCCTACGTGCCTCAAATGGCACTGGCGGGGGTAATGGCAGGTGCTGACGGAATCATTTATGAAACTCATGAAGTGCCGGAAAAAGCCTATTCTGATGGTCAGCAAACACTGGATTTTACGCAATCCGCTTTATTGGCAGATTGGATTCGAAAAACCTTTGCCATGCGCAAGACCTTTGACTTGGTCTAGATAGGATTTAGTATCCGATTGAACATTCAAACATCCACTTTTCAAAAAGGCATTGAATTTTTCCAAAAAATTATGCCTTTTTGAATCATCAAACCGAAGTCTTAAATTTACGTTAGCTAAGGCAATGGCTTGCATAGAAAACCCAAATATAATATGACTAATAAACCCAAAGATTGGGTCTTTTCTGACCCTAGATTACAGGAGATGAGGCAAGATTACGCCGCCTATACAGATGAAGATTTTAAAGTTTGGAAAATTCTTTTTGATAGACAGATAGTCAACCTCCCGAAGGCAGCATCTGAGGCTTATTTAAAAGGAATTAAAGAAATAGGATTTACTTCAGATAAGATCGCGGATTTTGAAGATGTCAATAGAGGACTTGCTAATTCCACGGGTTGGTCCATACAAGTGGTTCCAGGACTTATCGATGATGATTTATTCTTTGGTTTGATGAATAACAGACGATTTTGTTCGTCTACTTGGCTGAGGAAAATGGAACAGTTAGATTATTTGGAAGAACCGGATATGTTCCACGATGCTTTCGCTCACATGCCCCTTTTGACCAATCAGCATTATGTAGATTTCTTGGAGGATTTAAGTGGTATCGCTTTGAAATATATCGATAACAAATGGGCCATTGAATTGCTTTCCAGAATTTATTGGTTCACCATTGAATTCGGGTTAATTCGTGAAAATGGAAATTTGAGAATTTATGGTGCAGGTATCTTGAGTTCAGCTGGAGAAACTAAATACAGCTTATCCAGTGAGCCAGCACATTATGATTATGATGTAAAAAGAATCATGAATACTCCTTATTGGAAAGACAAATTCCAGGACAAATATTTCATCATTGAAAGTTACGAACAGCTGTATCAATCACTACCTGAGATTGAAGCTGTTTTGGAAGAAATGGTGGCGGAAGAAGCGAAGTAAGGAATTAAGAATTGAGAATGAATTAAGGAGGAAGGATGAGGGATGAAGGATGAAAAATTGAGAATTAGGAATTAGAAATGGAGAATTTAGATTTGATCGTAAAAGCGAGAAAAAATTGAAAATAATTCCTAAAAAAATTGAATCTGTTATAACCATAGATTCAGCTAAATAGCCTTTGGCAGCTTTAAATTTCTGCCAAAGGTTTTTTAATTGTAACAAGTTAAATGTTAGTCCAATAGAATGGAAGTCGCAGTAATTAAATACAATGCTGGCAATGTTCAGTCTGTATTGTATGCATTAGAGCGTTTGGGTGCAAATGCCATCCTGACGGATGATTTTGAGCAGATTTCAAAAGCCGATAAAGTTATTTTTCCCGGGCAGGGAGAGGCAAGTACTGCCATGCGGTATTTGAAAGAAAAAAAATTAGACTTGCTGATTCCGGACTTGAAGCAACCTTTCTTCGGTGTATGTCTTGGACAGCAGCTGCTGTGTGAACATTCAGAGGAAAATGACACTCCATGTTTGGGGGTATTTCCAGTTAAGGTAAAGCGTTTTCAGCCTGAGAACATCAATGAATTCAAAGTTCCCCATGTTGGATGGAACAGTATTTCGAATTTAAAATCTTCTTTATTTGAGGGTTTGATTGATGACTCTTTTGTTTATTATGTGCATAGCTATTATTGCGAATTGAGTGAATATACCATAGCCTCAACCAACTATGTATTGGATTTTGCGGCTTTGATGCATAAAGATAATTTCTATTCGATGCAGGCACACCCTGAGAAAAGTGGCTTGGTCGGGGAGCGTATCTTACAAAATTTTCTAAACCTATAACCTAAAAAGCAAATTCATGTACATCATACCTGCCATTGATATTATTGGAGGAAAATGTGTTCGCCTGACCCAAGGTGATTATAATCAAAAAAAAGAGTATCATGATAGCCCTTTGGAAATGGCTAAGCGATTTGAAGATGCTGGTATCCACCGTTTACACTTGGTAGATTTAGACGGAGCAAAGGCCAAAAAAATCATCAATTCAGAAGTTCTGAAAAGTGTCAGCCAAGGAACATCTCTACAGGTGGATTTTGGGGGAGGTGTTCAATCTGATGAGGATGCAACACTTGCTTTTGAACTGGGAGCCTATCAATTGACCGGCGGAAGTATAGCAGTGAAAAATCAAATAATGTTTGAAAATTGGATTCAAAAATTTGGTGGTGATAGAATTATTCTCGGTGCTGATGCGAAAGACAGGAAAATTACCATTTCCGGTTGGGAAGAAACTACTTCAGTTGATTTGATTGACTTTATCAAAGGCTATGTTGCCAAAGGTATTAACTACGTAATCTGTACAGATGTAGCTAAGGATGGATTGCTACAAGGTCCATCCACCGAACTCTATGAAGAGATTATGCAAGAGATTCCTGGGCTTCGTTTGATTGCAAGTGGAGGAGTATCCTCTATGAAGGATTTAGAAGCTTTGCAGAAAACCGGTGTTTATGGTGCAATTGTAGGGAAGGCATACTATGAGGGAAGAATCAGCCTGGAAGAGTTGGCGAGTTTTGGTTCAAATTAAAAAGACTTAGTAATAGCAACGATGCTTACGAAGAGAATTATACCTTGTTTGGATATTAAAGACGGTAGAACCGTAAAAGGTGTCAATTTTGTGCAATTGCGTGATGCAGGTGATCCGGTGGAATTGGCTAAAATATACTCTGCTGAGGGTGCGGATGAATTGGTTTTTTTGGATATCACGGCAACGGTTGATAAAAGGAAAACACTTGCAGATTTGGTTACCAAAGTTGCCAAGACTATAAATATTCCATTTACCGTGGGAGGCGGTATTTCAACCGTAGAAGATGTAAAGGTACTTCTGAATGCCGGTGCAGATAAAATCTCCATCAATTCTGCCGCCGTCAAAAATCCGGAAATCATCAATCAAATGGCTCAAGAGTTTGGAAGTCAATGCGTGGTTGTAGCTATTGATACGCGAAATGTAGACGGATTGGATTTTGTCCATACGCATGGAGGTAGAAAACCCACTATACTCCAGACCCAAGCTTGGGCTCAAGAGGTGTGTGATCGAGGCGCAGGAGAGATTTTGTTGACTTCTATGGACCATGATGGTACGAAGGCGGGTTTTGCCAATGAGATAACTGCTGAAATCTCCTCCATGCTTTCTATTCCAGTTATTGCATCAGGTGGGGCTGGAAATATGGAGCATTTTAAGGATGTATTTACAGTTGGTAAAGCAGATGCGGCATTGGCGGCAAGTATTTTCCATTTCAAAGAAATACCGATTCCGAGTTTGAAAAGCTATTTGCATCAGCAAGGAATTCCAAGTCGAATCTGAATTAAAAATGTTTTATAGTGGTTTAATGATTATCATTAGCCACTTTTGATAAAATTTGAATAACCATGAGTGAATTAACAATAGACTTTCAAAAAGTAGATAATCTAGTTCCAGCGATTATTCAGGATGCCAATTCTAATGTAGTATTGATGTTGGGATACATGAATCAAGAGGCATTGGATATCACCATGAAAAACAAGAAGGTGACATTCTTTTCTAGAACCAAAAATAGACTTTGGACCAAAGGCGAGAGTTCAGGTAATTTTCTAAATGTAGTTTCTTTGACTGTTGATTGTGATAATGACACCATATTGATTAAGGCAAGGCCCGAAGGTCCTGTTTGTCACAGGGGGGATGATACTTGTTTTGCAGAAGTCAATTCTAGCAAGACTTTTTTTATCGATGTTTTACGAAAAATTATCAAATCCCGTAAACAGGATTCAGCTGATAAATCCTATACAGCCTCTTTGTTTGCCAAAGGTATTAATAAAGTAGCCCAAAAAGTAGGGGAGGAAGCGGTGGAATTGGTTATTGAATCCAAGGATGATAACAAAGACCTTTTTATGGGGGAAGCAGCTGATTTATTGTTTCACTACCTCGTATTATTAGAGGCTAAAGGCTATGAGTTGGATGATGTGATGGAGGTGTTGATAAAGCGTCACAAAGCATAAAAAAAGGTCCTTAATGGACCTTTTTTTTAGAGGATTGATTCAAAATAAGCTATGGTCTTTTTTAACCCATCTTCCAATTTGACCTTAGGTTCCCAGTCCAATTCTTTTTTTGCAAGATCGATAACAGGTTGACGCTGCATAGGATCATCTTGAGGTAATGGCAGAAATACCATCTTACTTTTACTATTGGTAATATCAATGACCCGTTGAGCTAATTCAAGCATAGTGAATTCTCCTGGATTGCCAATGTTTACAGGACCTGTAAAACCATCCCTACTATTCATTAGCTTATACATTCCGTCGATATTATCATCTACATAGCAGAAGCTTCTAGTCTGTTTACCATCACCATACATGGTAATATCCTGCCCTTTTAACGCCTGAACGATAAAGTTACTTACCACTCTGCCATCATTAGGATTCATTCTTGGCCCATATGTATTAAAAATTCTCATCACCTTTATTTTCACCTTATGCTGTCTATGATAATCAAAAAATAATGTTTCTGCACAACGCTTTCCTTCATCGTAACATGCACGGATACCTATTGGGTTTACACTGCCTTTATAGGATTCCGGTTGTGGATGGATTTCAGGATCACCATAAACCTCCGATGTACTAGCTTGTAAAATTTTAATTTTTAATCGCTTCGCTAGTCCAAGCATATTAATGGCACCAAGAACTGAGGTTTTGGTAGTCTGAACAGGGTCAAACTGATAGTGAATTGGACTTGCTGGACAAGCTAAATTGTAGATTTCATCAACTTCAACAAATGTCGGATGGGTAACATCATGCCTAAGCAGTTCGAAGTTTTTATTGTCTAAAAGATGATGGATATTTTTTCTACTGCCAGTAAAAAAATTGTCCATACATAAGACTTCATTGCCTTCGTCAATTAATTTATCACAGAGATGACTTCCTAAAAATCCTCCACCTCCAGTTACTAAAATTCTTTTCATAGTGTTTTTGATTGCTTAAGCTAAATAAACTTATTTTGACCAAAGAAAAAACTAATTTATAAAATTTGATTTTGCAATTTCTTACATCAAAAGTTAATTGCTTATCTTCAAACCATCAACGATAATCAATACCTAATGAAACAAAAAATTTTAATCACTGGCGGTGCTGGATATATTGGTTCCCATACAGCAGTTGCCTTAGTAGAAGCCGGTTTTGAACCTATAATTTTAGATAATTTTTGCACATCAGAAAAATCAGCGATAGATGGATTATCGGCAATTATTGGCTTCAGGCCAATAGTAATTGAAGGAGACTGTAATGAGCCTTCGGTTTTGGAAGAGGTATTTAGTACTCATGAAATTAAAGGCATTATTCATTTTGCTGCTTTCAAAGCAGTTGGTGAAAGCACACAATTGCCATTGAAATACTATCATAATAATATTGGTTCATTGGTTTTATTATTGCAGACAATGCAAAAATTTAAAATTAAAAACCTTGTTTTTTCTTCTTCTTGCACTGTTTATGGTGAACCAAAAATTTTACCAGCAACAGAAGATACCCCTAGACAAGATGCAGAAAGCCCATATGGTAACACTAAAAAAATATGTGAGGACATTTTGTTGGATGTAACAAAATCTAATGCTGGAAATAAAATCATTTCATTAAGATACTTTAACCCTATAGGTGCACATCCTTCATCAGAAATTGGTGAATTACCAATTGGTGTTCCTGCCAACCTAGTTCCTTTCATTACACAAACAGCAATTGGGAAACGTGAAAAATTGACGGTTTTCGGGGATGACTATGACACCCCTGATGGAACCTGCGTAAGAGACTATATTCATGTGATGGACCTTGCAGATGCTCATGTGAAAGCTCTTATGTATTTATCAGAACAGGAAGACAATTTTTATGATATTTTAAATGTGGGTACTGGCAATGGAAATACCGTTTTGGAAGTTGTGAAGACTTTTGAAAAGGTTGCTGGCAATAATTTGAATTATCAAATAGGCCCTAGAAGACCTGGAGATGTAGTAAAAACATGGGCTAGTACGGAAAAAATTACACGACTTCTAGGTTGGAAGCCACAGTATTCATTAGAAGATTCTTTGAGAGATGCCTGGAATTGGGAGTTAAAACTTGCAAAAAGGTAAAATTATTTAGCTGGAATTGAGGATTGTACTCTTCCAGCTTTCTTTTTTTTACTCAATATCTTTGCAAAAATAGCGCAATTGTATACCTTTGCACCACTTCAAACGAGAAGGAAGAAAGGAGTGGTAGTTCAGCTGGTTAGAATGCCTGTCCCGATACTCGGGAAGGTTGCTACAGTTGAGTTATTAAAGTAAAAAGGAGTGGTAGTTCAGCTGGTTAGAATGCCTGCCTGTCACGCAGGAGGTCGCGGGTTCGAGTCCCGTCCATTCCGCAAATTTGTTTATCATCAAATCAAAAAAAGATTAATTGGAGTGGTAGTTCAGCTGGTTAGAATGCCTGTCCCGATACTCGGGAAGGTAGCTACAGTTGAGTTATTAAAGTAAAAGGAGTGGTAGTTCAGCTGGTTAGAATGCCTGCCTGTCACGCAGGAGGTCGCGGGTTCGAGTCCCGTCCATTCCGCAAAGTCTCAGTAAAATCTGAGACTTTTTTTGTTTATGACCTTTTTTGTATATATCATTCAATCCTTAAAGGATAAGAGCTATTATATTGGCGTTTCTTCCAATCCAGAAGAACGCTTACTTAAACATAACCGTCCGCACAAAGGATATACAGCTAGAAACAACCTTGGGTTTTGGTTTATAATGAATCTTACGAATCAAAAACAGAAGCCCTCAAAAGAGAAAACTTTATCAAAGCCCAGAAAAGCAGGGAATTTATAGAAAATTTAATCAATGGTAGTTCAGCTGGTTAGAATGCCTGTCCCGATTCTCGGGAAGGTCGCATTTTTGATACCATATCCATTCCGCAAAGTCTCAGTAAAATCTGAGACTTTTTTTGTTTATGGCCTTTTTTGTATATGTCATTCGATCCTTAAAGGATAAGAGCTATTATATTGGCGTTTCATCTAATCCGCTGTTTCTTATTTTTTAGTTCTTCCCATGAGTTGCATTTTGACCTGTGTTATCAATCATACGTTAACATGATTTTCGTCATGTTTTAATTAGACCTCTGTGCGCAATTTTACATCATCAAATCAACCAAAACACACAGAGTCTATGAAACAAGTAAAGTTAAGCACCCGAATAATTGCTACGCTTGGGTTACTACTGATTTTTAATATTTCAGCAATTGCACAAGCCAACTATACAATCGCTTCAGGGACTGAGTTAAAAATTACCGGTGGATCCTCTCTACATGACTGGGAAATGATCTCCAAAGATGCTAAAGGTACAGCAGTATTTACATTGGCAGGTAATACCGTTAATGGTGCTCAATCTCTCCGAGTGAATGCAGAAGCAGAAACCCTTAAGAGTGGCACAAGAGGCCTCGATAACAATGCATATAAAGCATTAAAAACCGGTCAACATAAGCAAATCAGTTTTACACTGAAAGAGCTTTCAGGTTCAGCACCCAACTTTACTGCTAAGGGAGATTTCACTATCGCAGGCGTGACCAAGCCAGCAAGCTTTCCGGTGAAATTAACCCAAAATGGAAGTAATCTGATATTTGAAGGTAGCTATGATACCAAACTTACCAATTTTTCCATCGATCCTCCTACGGCCTTGATGGGAACCGTCAAAACACGAGACGAAGTAACTATTTCTTTTAAAACAATATTTCAACCAACAAAATAAAAACCCATTTCTATGAAAAAGTATTTTATCGCAGCAATTGCGTTTGTAGGAATCTCTATGTCCTCTTTCGCTCAAGGTTTACAGCGTGACCAGCAATTCTGGAGACCTTATGATCAACGTGGTATCAACGTATTTGAAACAGGCAAGGAAGATACAGTGGCTTATGATGGCATGCGTGTACGAATCGGTGGTCATTTTGCCCAGCAATGGCAAAACATTAGCCACTCCAATACAGCAACTCCAGTTTTAAATGCAAATGGAGTCAATGTCAATCAATTAGTTGATATCGGAGCAGGAACCAATCTAGCTACAGCTAATTTAAACATTGATGTGGCATTGGCTGATGGTTTAAGATTGAATTTGATTACTTATTTGTCATCCAGACACCATCCAGAGGCTTGGGTAAAAGGTGGTTATATTCAAGTAGATAAATTAGGTTTCTTGGGTCTAGGGGAAACAGACTGGTTTGATAAGTATTTGACCGTAAGAGTGGGGCATATGGAAATTAACTACGGTGATGCACACTTCAGAAGATCTGATAACGGTAATGCTATGTGGAATCCATTTGTAGGTAATTATATCATGGATGCATTTACAACTGAAGTCGGTGGTGAAGTTTTCTTCCAAAGCAAAGGTTTCTTGGCCATGGTGGCAGTAACTGGTGGTGAGATTCAAGGTGGTGTGACCAATCCTCAATTCAGACAGCCAAATTTCATTGGTAAATTAGGTTATGACAAGCAATTGAATGATGACCTGAGAGTTCGTATGACAGGTTCGGTTTATACCACGTCAGGTTCTAACAGAAATACACTTTGGGGTGGTGACAGAGCAGGCTCTAGATATTACCTAGTAATGGAAAATACCTTGGCAACTACAGCAGCAAACTTTACTTCAGGACGGTTCAACCCAGGACAAACTGACAATATCACTGCTTTGGTATTCAATCCATTCATCAAATTCCAAGGATTAGAGTTCTTCGGTAACTTCGAACGTTCTACAGGTAGTGCAAGAAATGAAGCGGATAACAGAACTTGGAATCAAACAGGCGCGGACTTAGTTTACAGATTTGGTACTGCGGATAAGTTCTATGTGGCAGGTAGATATAATAAAGTGTCCGGTCCACTAGCGGGTTCAGGTTTGGAAGTGAATCTTGATAGAGTCCAAGTTGGTGGTGGTTGGTTTGTAACTAAAAATGTTTTAGCTAAATTAGAGTACGTCAGTCAAAACTATAACAACTTCGCTGCTAACGACAGATTCAATGGTGGTAAGTTTAATGGTCTAATGATTGAAGGTGTCATTGGCTTCTAATAATTAAATTCCATGAGTGTCTTTCTTTTAATTCTGATTGGATTCCTATCGGTAAGTCCCCAAGAAAAAGAACTGGTAATCACCCAAAAGACGATCACCGTTTCCGGCCAGACTTCAATTGGGAACTTCAACTGTAGCTTCAACAGGAATGGAATGAGAGACACTCTTGCTTTGAATTCCCAAACAAATAATTCAGTCCTTAATTTCAATATTCCCGTGAGCGAGTTCGCTTGCGGGAATTTCTTATTGAATCGTGATTTTCGTAAAACAATTAAAGCTGAGGAATTTCCAAAATGCCAGGTAAAAGTGGCTAATCTGCGAAAAAATCAACAGCATTATACGTGTAGACTTACAGTTAACATTGTTGGTAAAACACTCGTGTTTGATAACTTTAAATTGGATAATACCAAAGATGGGCTCGAAGGAAAGCTTTCCTTGTCTTTTACAGAACTAGCTTTGGAAGCTCCCAAAAAAATGGGAGGCCTAATTAAAGTAGAAGAGCAATTAGACCTCCAGATATTACTTGGTTTTTAACCTGAAATCAGAGCCACTAAGGCCTCATCAATTTTCTTGAAATTGAATTTTTCCAGCGTATGCTGATTTTTTTGTCGGATTTCAGGCAAACACAAATTCCCAATGCTTCCTTCATGGGTATGATTCAATTGATCTTGCTGAGGGGAGAATTCGTTTTTTTCGATTTCCAAACCAACCTGTTTGTAAGCGTCCCTGAATGGTATGCCTGCCAATACCCGCTTGTTGACCACTTCTACACTGAAGACATGCCTGTAAAACTCATCCGAGAGAATATTAGATCGGATTTTTATGTTCTTCAACATTAAAATGCTCATATCCAAACAATCAAGGATCGTTGTAAAGGAAGGAAAAGTTGCTTCTTTCAAAATTTGTAGATCCCTGTGATATCCTGTTGTCATGTTAGTCAACTGCATGGAGACCAAGTAAGGGATGGATTGAATATGATTGGTTTTCGCACGGATCAATTCAAATACATCCGGATTCTTTTTATGAGGCATGATACTGCTGCCCGTGGTTAATTCATCGGGGAAGCTGATAAATGCAAAATGCTGATTCATAAATAAGCAAACATCCGAAGCCATACGATTTAAAGTCGAAGCCAATCCTGCTAATGCAAATGCGATCGTCTTCTCTGTTTTTCCCCGTGAATTTTGGGCATTGATGGAGTTGTAATGTAGGTCAGAAAAACCAAGCAGTTCAGTTGTCATCGTTCGATCCAAAGGAAATGAGGAACCATAGCCTGCTGCCGAACCCAGTGGATTTTTATCTGCCAAATGAAATGCGCTGGATAAAAGCTCTAAATCTTCTGTCAACCCTTCTGCAAAAGCCCCAAACCATAAACCAAAAGAAGAAGGCATGGCTAATTGCGTATGCGTATAGCCAGGCATGTAGTCTTTTTGATGCCTATCAGCTAACTCAATCAGCAAATCAAATAAATCCTGTGTGGTTTCAACGATATCTCGAATAGCTGAACGATAATATAGCTTCAGGTCAACTAATACCTGATCATTTCTGGATCTTCCGGAGTGTAGCTTTTTTCCCACTTCTCCCAGTCGCTCGGTCAACAAAAACTCCACCTGAGAGTGTACATCTTCTACACCAGGAGCAATGTTGAAATCACCTTTTTCAATTTCAAAATAAATTTCTCGAAGCCCACCTAACAAAGCCTTTAACTCTTCAGCTGTTAGCAGACCGATTTTTTCCAGCATGGTAGCATGAGCCATCGAACCTAATACATCAAATGGGGCTAATAAATTATCAAATTCAGGATCACGACCAATAGTGAATTTTTCTACTTCTTGAGTCGCACCTTTATCTTTTTGCCAAAGTTTCATGGGTATGTTTGTAAGTATTGGGTTAAGTATTGAATATAGCCTTGAATTCCTTCTTGGATTTCTGCTACATAAATAAATTCATCGGCAGTATGAGAGCGCGCCGAATTCCCAGGCCCCATTTTGAATGAAGGGTAGGGGATTAATGCTTGATCGGAGAGGGTGGGACTTCCATAGGTGGGAATTCCCATTGATTCCAACGTCTTGAAAGCATGATGTTGCTTGGGTAGTTTTGAAGAGTTCAGTCGTTTGGAGCGAGGTATCATTTCTGCTTGTATAGCTTGAGAAAGTTCTTCCAAGACTTCATCTAAGGTATAGGCATCTGTAACCCTTACATCCAATGTGAACGTACAGATGTCAGGGACTACATTATGTTGGGAACCAGCTTGAATAATTGTTGCGGATACTTTCGATTTCCCTAAAAATGGAGATAATCGTTTGAATTCAAAATTTTTGATTGCCTTCAAATCATCCAAAGCTTTGTATAAAGCATTTTCTCCTTCTTCTCTTGCTGCATGACCTGCTTTCCCTCTTACTACACAGTCAATGACTATTAAGCCTTTTTCAGCAACTGCTGCCTGCATTAATGTAGGTTCCCCCACAATGGCCAATTCAAAGCTAGGAAGTAAAGGAAGGATGGATTCTATTCCATTTTTTCCGGAGATTTCTTCTTCGGCTGTTGCTGCCAACATAAGGTTAATAGGAAGGTTTTCTTGATCATAAAACCACAAGAAGGCTCCTATTAAAGCCACTAATGGTCCTCCTGCATCATTGCTACCCAAGCCAAATAGCTTACCTTCCTCAATAGTAGGAAGAAAAGGATCCCGAGTGTAACCACTATTAGGCTTCACGGTATCATGATGTGAATTGAGAAGGATTGATGGCTTGCTTGGATCAAAAAACAGATTTTTAACCCAGACATTATTACCATGTCTTTCGGTAGGAATATTTTTTGATTCAAAAAAGGATTGAATCTCATTGGCTGTTTGAGCCTCTTCTTTGCTGAAAGAGGGCACAGCTATTAATGCTTGTAACAGTTTAATTTGCTGCTGATGTAAGGATGCTAAATCCTTTGTTGAAATCATTGATTGAATTTAGTATAGGTCGTATTTATGTTTTTCGATAATGGTGCCTGATAGTTTACCTTTGGCAGCCAGTAATAGATTTTCAGCCTTGCCAATCCACACATGATTTACTCCTTTGTACAGCGCTGCAAAAGCATTATCCAATTTAGGTATCATACCGGAATGAATGACCTGTTCCTTTTTCAACTCCCCATAAATCTCCTCATTGATCAGGGGAATAATGGAGTTTTCATTATGCTCATCGATCAATACCCCTGGTTTGTTAAAGCAGAAATAGAGGTTTACCTTATGATTGTTTGAAAGAGAGGTAGCCAATTCGGAAGCGATGCTATCCGCATTCGTATTTAATAATTGACCTTTTTTATCATGGGTAATGGCTGAGAATACCGGAATGATATTATCATTTAATAAATTTTCAATCAGATTTGTATTCACCTTCAAAATATCCCCCACATAGCCATAATCAATTGTTTTGACAGGTCTTTTGGAGGATAAGATGCTATTGCCATCAGCACCTGTCAATCCCAATGCATTTTGGTTTAATCCCTGAAGCTTGGCTACAATTTGCTTGTTAATCAATCCAGCGTAGACCATGGTTACGATATCCAAGGTATCTGCATCGGTAATTCTTCTGCCATCTACCATTTTAGGCATTACGCCCATGGATTCACCAAATTTTGTGGCCATGATACCGCCACCGTGAACTAGGATTTTTTTTCCAGGAAATCGGGAAAAAAGGAATAAAAACTCCTCTAGTTTGTGGGGATAGTCAATGACATTCCCTCCGATTTTAATGATGTTAATTTGCATGTTTAATAGGTTGTAATAGTTAAAGTGGTTGTGTTGATATTAGCCAAGAAGATGGCTGATTACTGCTTGTGCAGCATAAATTCGGTTTGTTGCTTGCTCTTGGACGATACTTCTTGTTCCATCTAAGATTTCATCAGAAAGTTCTACATTTCTTCTCACAGGAAGGCAATGCATCACTTTAGCTTGTGGGGCGGCTTCAAAATGCTTTTCAGTAAGCATCCAGGAACTATCTGTGCTATGAATCTTGCCATAGTCATTGAAAGCTGACCAGTTTTTTACATAAACAAAATCAGCATTTGCCAAAGCCTCTGCTTGATTGTGGGTAATATACGCACCTGCGGTAAACACTGGGTCCAATTCATATCCAACTGGATGTGTAATGGTGACATCATGACCGTTGCCAATAGCCCATTCTGCAAAGGAATTAGCCACTGCATGTGGGATTGCTTTGATATGGGGAGCCCATGTCAGAACAACTTTCGGTTTCCGTGTTTCTTTCCAATGCTCCTGAATGGTAACCATATCCGCCAAGCTCTGCAGCGGATGTCTTATGGCAGATTCCAAACTGATAACAGGTTTACCGGAATACTTGATAAATTGGTTGAAAACAAAGTCCTCTATATCTTCTGTTTTGTTTGTTAGAGAAGGAAATGCACGGATAGCTAAGATATCAAAGTAGGAGCCCAACACGGCTGCAGCATCTTTGATGTGTTCTACCGTGCCCTTATTCATGATTGCTCCTTCACGCATCTCCAAAGCCCATCCTTCCTTGTCCATATTCATTACGATAGGCTCCATACCCAAGTTTAATGCGGCAATTTGAGTGCTTGCTCGCGTCCGAAGAGAAGGATTTAAAAAAATGCATCCTATCCTTTTCTTAAAACCTTTTTGAACATCGATCAGAGGATTGGCTTTGTAGGCCAAAGCAGATTGAATAAGGCTTTCCGAAAGTGATAAGGATTCGAATTTTGTAAAATGTTTCATTTTTGTTGAAATATTTGTATGAATCTACCGCTTAGAATTATGAATTCAAAATTATCGATAGGTTTTTAGCGAATTTTAATAATGACTCTTCGTCAATGTTTAGCGGTGGCAAGAGGCGAATAGTGTTTTTTCCTGCGGCACTTCCTGTAAACATCTGGTAATTATGGACCAAGGTTGTTCGGACAGGTCCTGCTTCTCTATCAAGGTCTATTCCGATCATCAAACCCTTTCCGCGAACTTCAGATACTCCAGGTATAGCTTCCAAGATCGGGATTAGTTTATTCCCTAAATCCTCTGAATAAGCTATTAAGTTTTCGCCTTCGATTACTTCTAAAACTGCCAATCCAGCTGCACAAGCTAAGTGATTACCTCCGAATGTAGTCCCTAAGAGTCCAAAAGAAGCCTTAATGGAAGGATGAATCAGCACTCCTCCTATAGGGAATCCATTTCCCATTCCTTTGGCAACTGTAATTAAATCAGGTTCAAGTCCCTCAGCCCATTGAAAAGCAAAGAATCTACCGGTTCTTCCATATCCGGACTGAACTTCGTCTAAAATTAACTTTGCCTCATACTTCTTTGCTAAGTGGGCTAATTGTTGCAGGGTAGAAGCCTCGGGAACATGAATGCCTCCTACACCTTGGATACCCTCAATGATAATTCCAGCAATAGTACCTTTGGCTAATTGCGCCTCCACTGCATCCAAATCCCCCCAAGGCAAGATGTATACATCGTTGCGTTGATTGGAAGGAGCAATGATTTTTGGGTTATCAGTCAAAACTACTGCACCAGCTGTACGGCCGTGAAAAGCACCCGAGAACGAGATAAACCCAGGTTTTCCTGTGCTGAAAGAAGCCAATTTTAAGGCATTTTCATTCGCCTCTGCCCCTGAATTGCATAGGAATAGTTCGTATTCTTGGCAACCAGAAACTTCTCCAAGCTTTTGTGCTAATTGCTTTTGGATAGGAATATGAATGGAGTTGGAGTAAAAAGCAATTTGATCCAATTGCTCTTTGATCCGCAGATTGAAATGAGGGTGGCTATGTCCTATGGAAATCACCGCATGACCTCCGTACAAGTCTAAATATTCTGTTCCCTCTGTATCCCAAATGCTTGCACCAATCGCTTTAACTGGTGTAACATTGATTAAAGGGTACACATCAAATGTTTTCATAATCAATGATTTAAAAGGCTATACTTTTAAGCTGAAGCCCTGTTTGTTGAGGAAGGCCAAGGGCAATATTCAAGTTTTGGACAGCTTGCCCCGAAGCACCTTTTAATAAATTATCAATCGCTGAATAGATGACCAACATGCCACCTTCTTTTTGAACGTGAAGAATGCATTTATTGGTATTAACAGCTTGCTTCAGATCAATGTCTTGCGTTGAAATAAAGGTAAATGCAGCATCTTGATAAAATTCCTGATAAGCTTTTACTGCCTCTTCTTCACTTCCTTCGAATGGAAAATAAGCAGTAATCCAAATGCCTCTGCTAAAGTTGCCTCTATAAGGCACAAATAGAATTTCTTGATTGAAGGAGGCATTTAACTGCTTGAACGTTTGTTTGATTTCTTTCAAGTGCTGATGCGTAAAAAGCTTGTACACCGATAAATTTCCAGTTCTGTAAGAGAAGTGACTCGTTTCAGCCAGTTTTTTACCAGCTCCTGTACTTCCAGTTATTCCGGAAACATGGACAGCATCCTTTACCCAACCATTCGCAATAGCAGGTGCCAATGCCAACTGAATACCTGTGGCAAAACAACCAGGATTGGCTATTTTTTTGGCAACTTGAATCTTATTCAAATTGGTTTCGGGTAAGCCATAAACGAAACCATAACTCTCATCACGGAAGTCCGTACTCAAATCGATGATGATGGTTTCCTCAGCAAAAGGATGTTTATCCAAAAATGATTTGGTCTCTCCATGAGGCAAGGCCAAAAAAACAGCTTGAATTCCTTCTGTATGTACAGCATCAGTGAAAATTAAATCCGTCTCCCCAATCAGATCTGGATGCGAATGGGTGACAGGCTTGTCTTTTTGGCTGTTGCTGTGAACATATGCAATTTCCACATGGGGGTGATGGATTAGTAGGCGTAGTAATTCTCCACCTGTATAGCCGGCACCACCAATGATGGCTGTTTTAATTTTCGTCATGACTATTTACTTGATGGAAGATGGCAGTTTGATTTCCGAGAATTCGTGTAAATCCTTTAACATCTTCAGCTGTGTATCCTTTGTTCATTTCCCCATAGCTTCCAAATTTGGAGGCCATCAAATCATGGGCAGAGGTAATCCCGACAAGTTGGAATCTGTACGGACTGAGCTGTACAGTCACTTCGCCTGTTACATAGGTTTGAGTGCTTTCTAAAAAGCTTTCCAAATTACGCATCACAGGATCCAAGTAATGTCCTTCATGCAAGTGGTTGCCATAAAACTCAGCCAATTGGTTTTTCCAGAAGGATTGCCATTTCGTCAGGGTGTGTTTCTCAAGTAGTTGGTGTGATTTGATAATGATTAATGGCGCTGCTGCCTCGAAGCCCACACGTCCTTTAATACCTATAATGGTATCTCCCACATGTACATCTCTTCCGATTCCATAAGGCGCAGCAATGGCTTGTAGTGCTTGAATCGCTGTAACTGTATGCTCAAATTTTTCTCCATTGATTCCTTTTAACTCACCATTTTCAAATTGGAGTGTTACGGTTTCCTCACCTGTTTTGCTTACTTGTGTTGGCCAAGCTTCTTCCGGTAAGGTTAAATTAGAAGTCAAGGTCTCTTTACCACCTACGGATGTTCCCCAGATACCTTTATTGACAGAGTACGCAGCTTTGGTGAAATTCATATGAACTCCATGCTTTTGTAAGTAGTCGATTTCCTGTTCTCGGCTCAATTTTAAGTCACGAATAGGAGTGATGATTTCAATATCAGGAATAATGGTCTGAAAAATCATATCAAATCGAACCTGATCATTACCTGCACCTGTACTTCCATGGGCAATGGAGGTAGCGCCTATACTTTTGGCATAATCTGCCAGTGTTTTGGCTTGAAGAATCCGTTCTGCGCTTACTGATAGGGGATAGGTTTGATTTTTCAATACATTTCCAAAAACCAAGTATTTGAGTACTTCCTCGTAATAGGTTTTGGTTACATCCAAAACAGTAAATGAAGCAACACCTAATTTGGTAGACCTTTCTTGGATTTCCTCTAATTCTTCGGAAGAAAATCCTCCAGTATTGATCAATACGGCATGTACTTCATAGCCTAATTCTTGGGATAGGTAAATGGCACAAAAAGTAGTGTCTAAACCTCCGCTATACGCTAAAACTGTTTTTTTCATAATTCAAAGATTGATCCTTCTCAGGATGATTAGAATAAGTTCAATGTTTTGTTCTTGGTTAATTTCAAATTCAACAGGATACGTTTTTTAATTCTTGTCCAACGTTCAAATAACTTGAGGTTTTTCTTGAAGTCTTTTCTCAAGGCGATATCCTGTGTTTTTGCTTTTCTGGCGGGATCGTACAGCATAGCCGTACATAAGCAATTTTGTTTGCTTTTGCTTTTGAGTATTTCAACGTTTACGCAGCTATTACAGCCTTTCCAAAAATCTTCGTCATCGGTCAAATCGCCATAGGAAACAGGTATATAGCCGAGATCTGAGTTGATTTTCATGACGGCAGGTCCTGTGGTTAGTCCGAATATTTTGGAATCCGGATACTTGGTCCTACTCAATTTAAAGATTTCTCCTTTGATTTCTCTAGCCAGCCCATATTTTCGGAATTCTGGTGCAACGATGAGACCAGAATTGGCGACAAACTTTCCATGCCCCCAAGCCTCAATATAACAAAATCCAGCCCATTTTCCAGATTTTGTCAAAGCAATAACTGCTTTCCCCTCTCTCATTTTGGTTTCAATGTATTCGGGGGAACGCTTAGCGATACCAGTACCACGTGCTTTCGCAGATTCCTCCATTTCCTGCGTGATGGTGAGCGCATGAATACAGTCTTTCTCTGTAGCTGGTCTAATAATGAAAGTTGGTTCTTCCATGAATTTATATGGATGATTATGCCAATCAGGTTGGCTTGTTGATAGGATATACTAAGGTAACGTTGAAGCTATTGGCGGTATTCCACATGGGATACCATAAAATTTTAGAGGGACCTTGCCCTGAACAAAGACCTAAATCTCCTCAAAGGAGTAAAAAAAGACATAACAGCAACAGGATTTTCTGTTCTTGTGAATGTATCTGCTATGTTGGTTAGGTTCTTCATGTGTTAAACGCACACAAATGTTGAAACTAATCAAACAATATGCAAGATATCTTTGTAAAAATTTCCAAAAATTTAATTTTGACTCATTTCCTTTAATGCCTTTACAAAAGAATCGAGCTCTGCTGTGGTAGTATAAATATTCGGAGTAATCCTACATCCATAGACTCCTGCATAGTTTATCCCTACAGTATAAATTTTGTAATCATCCAATAAGGTTTTGGCCATCAGGTTTGGTTCGATACCTTCTATACCAACATTCGCAATTCCGCAGGAGCGATCTGGATCAATAGGAGTGTTGAGTAGAATTCTTGGTAGCCCGCGTACCTGATCAGACCAGTAGCGCTGTAGGTATCGTAAGCGTTCTTCTTTTCTTTTGGCACCGACAGCTTCAAAATAATCCAATGCATCATTGATAGCTAAATCAGTAGCTACTGGATGTGTGCCTGTGTGATTGAGGTTTTTTATGTTGGGATGATCCAATTCATAGGGAGCAAGTAGGGGCCAAATTTTACTGATATGATCTTTTTTCACATACAACAAACCAGCTCCAAGTGGTACAGATAGCCATTTATGGAGGCTACAAGCATAATAGTCACAGTCTAGTTCATCTATCTTGAAATCAAAGTGAGCTATGCAATGTGCACCATCTACCATCACTTCTACCCCGTAGGAATGAGCCATTTGAGAGATTTTTTTGATAGGCAAAATCTGCCCTGTAATATTAATCATGTGACTGACCATGATCAATTTGGTTCGAGGAGTGATGGCAGCTTCATAGACTCTAACAATCTCCTCATCATTCTCAGGGTGAAGGGGCACATCGATGATTTTATTGATGATCCCATGTCTTCGAGCTGCCAATTCAAACATGTTCTTCATGCTCCCATAATCCTGATGCGCAAAAACAGCCTCATCACCCTTTTGCCATGGGTAGCCAGAAATGATGATATCCAGTGATTCTGTGGTGTTTCTTGTAATTGCCAATTCATCCGGACTTCCTCCAAAAACCTGGGCTAAGCGAGCAGCGGTTTTATCCTTATTTTCCCATTGAACAGTTCTGAAATACCAAGAACCTTGGTAATTGATTTCCTTTATTTTTTCGAGATACTTGTTGAGTGTTTGTTCGGGTAAAAAGCAGTAATAACCATTTTCCAAATTGATATAGTCCTCTTTTAGTTTATAGCCCGAGCGAATGATTGTCCAGTAATCTTCATTTGAGGCTAGTTCTTCAGAGGAGAAATCATGGAATTGTCCCAACCTGTTAGCAAGTGCCTCAAAGGAAGAAATACCAGCAGCACTAGTAATTGCCAATGATTTAAGAAAATCTCGTTTGTTCATGTGTGAAAATAATTATAGCTTGTCACCAAAGAAAATAGCGTTCAGAAACAGCTTATTGGTTCCAAACCAAGTTCCTCGGAAATTGGGGTTATCAATGAAGTGAATAACCCTGCCTTGCCCAACATTACTCACCAAAATAGAAGCGCTTTGTTTCACCTTTTCCAAGTTTTGAGCAGATACATAGCCACCTAATAATGGACTGTTTGTATACCGTACAGGGGTATTGCTTGGATTTTTGGAGGGCTTCATAAAAATGGTTGAATTTCTATAAACAGGAAGGTGTTTGGACTGGTAGCCAAAAGCTAATGGATGCGTAAGATCTAAGCTTGCCATGTAGATATTTCCTCCAATATTTTGTGCACCTGCTGCATCTCTTCTCGACGCAAACGGAATAAATTCAGCCTGCTTGGATTCTCCCAGTACAAACTCTTCTTTGGTAATGTCGCTGCTTTGTAGCCATAAACTGCTTTGTCGCAAGGAAATAATTGTCCCCCCACGGTTAAGCCAGTCTTTCAAATGATTCAATTGAGCTGTACTCAGCATATTATAATTGCCAGAGGGAAGAATCAAGGTGTTGAAATCATATAGATTTACACGGGAGAATAAACTCACATCCATTTTAGTAATAGGCATACCTACCTTGGTATCGAGCAAGTGCCAGATTTCTCCAGCTTCGTACTGAGAGGTACCTTGACCAATTAGCATCAAGACTTTTGGAACCCGTACGGCTGATACATTATTACTTCCCAAATCAATCCCAGATTGACTCAAACCTGTTTTGGTGGCAAAAACTTTTTGTCCACTTTGATTTGCAGCATTTACTAGCGTTTCCTGAAGATGATCTGGATTCATGCTTTGAAAGGCAGTTGGGATCATCAAACTTCCGGCGGGAAATAGTCGATTACCAGCTTGGGTAGCTGCTGTGAAAGGTAAGGCTGCTACTTCAACATGTACTCCTTTGCTCTGCAAATGATGAAGAAACTTAGGGGCAAAGTAATCCGACCAATCTACTAAATAGGCCACATAAGAGTCATTAGCTGGAAAATCTATAATTATTGAAGGAATTGAAGTTAGCTGCTGTCCAATAGATGAAGTTGCTTGCCCCTCATAAGGGATTCCATAAGCCAAGGCCATGGTCCACGACGAAGCATCATAAAAAACAGAATCTGCAAAGCTTGTCACTTTTTCAAACATGGTTCTGACCATTCGATACTGAGCCTGATTGGTTGGAACTACCCATGATTTTTCTTTGGTAAAAGTCTTTCCATTCAACGTGATATCTTTTGGGTTTTCATAAACTTGTATTTTATGGTCCATCAATAATTTCAAAAACAGCTGATTTCTGCTATCATCAAATGGGTCTCCAAAAACATAGGATTTAATTCTGTCTTTATTTCCTTCATTTACGGCAGTTTCAAAAAATTCCCGCAAATATTGGTGCATATACACCCGCTCTTTGACACCTGCTTCTAGTGTAGCAAGAGATATTTTCAATTGATTGCGAATTGTAAATGCAAAGGTGATATCTCCTCTTTGCGATTCCTGAATATGACCTCTGGAACTTCCTTGCTCAAAAACAATTCCTAATCCTCCTTGAATATCAGGGTAGGTACTTCCATAGCCTGGATAACTGTTGTCAAAGACTTCCTTGGTCCAATAAAGTGAGCCTATTTCATCTAAAGATTTGGCAAAATATCCAGCAAATTTGCTGTTGATGTCTTCGTAGTTTTTGCGGGGAACAACTGGGTTTTCACTGCTAAATGGTTTGGTTGGTTCAAAGAAATAGGTGCTATTGGTGCCCATTTCATGAAAATCTCCCACCACATTTGGATACCATTGATGATACCACTTGAGTTTGTGCTGCAACTCCACTTGGGCCAAAGGCAACCAATCTCTATTTAAATCAAACCAGTAATGATTCACTCGGCCAGATGGCCAAATTTCATTGTGTTCTCTGTCTAATGAATTCGCAACTGGAGGATTGCCCTTATGCATATTAGCCCAGTTGCTGTGCCTGTCCCGTCCGTCTGGATTGATGGCAGGGTCAATCATGACTACCGAATTATTTCTGATTTCTTCGGCCAAAGGATTGTTAGAGGCCAACAGCCAATAGGCAGTCAGAATTGCAGCCTCACCACCGGATGGTTCGTTTCCATGCACCGAATAGGCTAAATTGATGATTGCTGGCATGGAGTTCACATCCGGTAATGCTTGTGCTGGGTCTGCAAGTTTGACATGTTCCTTTCGGATGTTTTCCAGATTTTGGATATTGGAGGAATTACTGATGGTCAATACAACCAAAGGGCGAAGTTGATTGGTGTAGCCAATTGTCTGCATGGTAGCCATGGGTGAGGATTGCGCTAAATGCTCAAAATAACTGATCAAACGATCATAGCGTGTATGCCATTCACCGATCTCATAACCCAAAAAGTCTTTTGGTGAAGTTATGTTGGGGTTGAATGATTCATTTGGGAAGAAATAGGAATTTTGTGCATAGAGGGTGTTTAAACCAATAGTCAGTCCTAAGATCAACAGTAAAAGCTTTTTCATAGATAGTAATTTTGTGGAAAGTACTCGCTTTTCGTTCTACTTTCAACCAAAAATCCACCAATGGTTTTTGAATGTGTAGGATATGCAGTATTTTGAAAATCAAACAATATAATCCTATGAAAAACCTATTCCTTTTTGGAAGCCTTCTGCTTTCATTCGCATGTATTCAACAGGTAGTTGCACAGCAGCAAACCATCAAATTACCACCAGAAGCAACGGAATTTTGGGAGCCAGTTCCAAGAAAAGTTACTCCCGGAAAAGAGAATCACTTACCGCCATCAGATGCTATTATTCTCTTTGATGGAACATCGTTGGATAAATTCGAATCTGTCAGAGATGGATCGTCGGCACCTTGGAAAGTTGAAAACGGAACATTCACAGTAGTCCCAAGAACAGGTGATATACAGACCAAGGAATCTTTTGGAGATGTACAGTTGCACTTAGAATGGTCTGCACCGGATGTAATTAAAGGAGAAGGGCAGGGGAGAGGGAATTCAGGAGTTTTCTTGATGTCAACCTATGAAATTCAGATTTTAGACTCTTATGAAAGCAAGACCTATTCCAATGGTCAGGCAGCAAGTGTGTATAAGCAATATCCACCGTTGGTCAATGCGATGAGAACTCCTCAAGAATGGAATACTTATGATATTTTCTTTACTGCACCACGCTTCAATTCAGATGGTATGTTGGTATCACCTGCACGGGTGACGGTAATTCATAATGGAGTTTTGGTACAAAATAACGTGGAGCTCAAAGGTCCAACCGAATATATTGGAATTCCAAATTACAAAGCACATCCTGAGGCTTTGCCCATTAAACTGCAAGATCACGGAGATTTGGTGAGTTTTAGGAATATTTGGGTTAGGAAACTATAAAAAAATAATGGGTCTCAATTTTGAGACCCATGAGCTGCTTGGTGTAACTTACCAATTTCTTGATCGATTGTCCAAAGGCCAATACCTTCTTCTCCGATGATGTCGAAGAGTTCAACAGCTCTTCTTGCCATCGTTTCTTCCTCTCTTTGCTCGGTTACATACCATTGCATAAAGCTAAAGGTCGCGAAGTCCTTTGCAGAGAATGCATGGTCTACAATTGAATTAATAGACTTTGTGACTTTAATTTCATGTTCCAAGATTAATTCAAAGATTTCTCTCAATGAATTGAAATTATTTCTGATACCAGTGATTTCTGGTTGCAAGGCGTGTCCACCAGCCTCGTTGATGTAGTGGAATATCTTCATCATGTGCATCCTTTCTTCATCTGCATGTGTATAAAGATACTTTGCGGCATTTTCATAGCCCATCATGTGACACCAAGAAGCCATAGACAAATAATAGGCAGAAGATCTACCTTCCATCTCTATTTGCTTGTTGAGTAAATCCTCTGTATCGTGCAAAAGTGAACGCTGTAGCGTTACGATTTCTTTTCCTTTCATAGTAATAGTCATTTATACAAACATAACTAATTTGCTGTGCATTAGTTCCTGTATCTTGAAATTTAGAATTGGTATTAATTTAAATCCAAACATCAAGAAAAAAGACCATAAATCTCTCGATCTACTTTTTGGAGAATGGATGCAAAATCCTCAGGATGCGCCACAAAGTCCATATCGTTTACATCTACTATCAATAGTTTTCCTTTGTCGTACCCTCCAATCCATTCTTCGTAGTGAGAATTAAGATTTTTCAAATAGTCTATACGGATAGAGTTTTCATAATGCCGACCTCGTTTCTCGATTTGACCAACCAGTTTTGGAATATCGGCTTTCAAATAGATCAATAAATCGGGTGCTTTCACATAATTGATCATGGAGTGGAACAAAGCCAGATAGTTTTCATAATCCCTTTCCGAAATCAGATTTGATTTAGCAAGATTAGCAGCAAAAATATAGGCATCTTCATAGATGGTACGGTCCTGTATAACAGACATTCCGCTCTCTCTGATTCGTTGAATTTGATTGAACCGACTGTTTAAGAAAAAAACCTGCAGATGGAAAGACCAACGCTTCATATCTTCATAAAAATCAGCAAGGTAGGGGTTGTTTTCTACTGCCTCTAATTCTGCATGCCAACCATAATGTTTGGCTAATTTGATGGATAAGGTAGTTTTGCCACTACCGATGTTGCCGGATACTGCTATGTGCATACTGGATTGGATAAAGAAGGCTATTCTACAAGTAAATCTTCACTTGTAGAATAGCCTTTATAGGTGGTTAGTATTACTTAAATCTTGGAGAAACTACGAGTTCTTTGCTTCCAGGTGTGTATTTATAGAAGCCTTCCCCTGTTTTTGCACCTTTGTAACCAGCCTCTACCATATTTACTAATAGCGGGCATGGTGCGTATTTAGGATTTCCGAAGCCATCGTGCAAGACTCTTAAGATGGAAAGACACACATCTAATCCGATAAAGTCTGCCAATTGTAAAGGCCCCATTGGATGAGCCATACCCAGTTTCATAACAGTGTCAATCTCTTCAATGCCGGCTACTCCTTCATACAAGGTGTAAATAGCTTCGTTGATCATCGGCATCAAAATTCGGTTGGCTACGAATCCCGGATAATCATTTACGTCTACAGGGACTTTTTCCAGTTTTCTGGAAAGGTTCATAGTTGTAGCAGTCACTTCATCAGAAGTAGCATATCCACGGATGACCTCCACCAATTTCATCACTGGTACCGGGTTCATGAAGTGCATACCGATTACTTTATCAGGACGCTTGGTTACTGCTCCGATTTTGGTGATGGAAATAGATGATGTATTGGTAGATAAAATGGCCTCAGGCTTGCATAATTCGTCCAATTGACGGAAAAGATCTAGTTTGATGCTAATGTTTTCTGTAGCGGCTTCTACGACCAAATCGGCATTTGCCACACCTTCTGCAAGGTTAGTAAAGGACTTGATTCTGCTTACAGCTACTTTTTTATCATCTTCGGATAAGGTTCCTTTGGATACTTGTCTATCCATATTTTTGCTAATGGTAGCCAATGCTCTTTCCAATGCTTCCTGATTGATATCAATCAAAGCCACTTCATATCCATATTGAGCAAATACATGGGCGATACCGTTCCCCATGGTTCCAGAACCGATTACTGCGATGTTTTTCATGAATTTTTGGGTTTAATTCTATTAAAGTAAGTTCAAAACTAAGCCATGTACCAATAACTAGGCTTTTGAATGAGTGTTCAAATCTAGGTCGATTGAAAAGGATTTGCAATTTATCAAATTAGATTTTGTGTACCTTTGACAGATATTTACACAAAAAGTAACAAGGTAGGCGTGTCCTGTCCTTTTCATTCAACCCCTAAATAGGGAATTTATTACCATTATGCGCGAATTAGGAAAAGTTAGTTCATTATTTATCAATCGATTTTCACCACACGGAGCCTATCTGGCATTACAAGACGGGGGAGAGGTATTGCTTCCAAAATCATACTTGACAGGTGAAGAGAAAGAAGGAGAAGAATTGGAGGTTTTTGTTTACACAGATAGTGAAGATAGACCCGTAGCTGTGACTAACCGTCCAAAGATGTTATTGGATGAGTTTGAAGTGTTGGAGGTAAAGGAAGTGACTAAATTTGGAGCGTTTTTAGATTGGGGATTACCAAAGGATTTGTTTGTTCCCAAGGCTGAGATGGGAAAGCCTATGGAAGTGGGAGAAAAATATTTGGTTATGCTCTGCCGAGACAACAAAACCGAGCGATTGATTGGTGTGTCGAAATATGAGGATTTTTTACTTCGGGATACCCAAGGATTCGAAACCGGTCAAGAAGTAGGAATTTTGATTTTTGAGGAAACAGATTTGGGTTTCAAAGCCTTGATCGATGGGGATTTTGAAGGGTTGATTTACAAAAATGAGGTCTTTGAGGATGTGCAGGTTGGTGATCGCAAAAAAGCATTTGTCAAAAAGAGAAGAGAGGATGGCAAAATAGATTTGCAATTACTCCCTATCGGAAGGGCAAAATACGAGGAAGGGGCTGAAAAAATTCTGGAAACCTTAAAAGTCCGAAAATTTTTGCCCCTTCATGATAAATCATCCCCTGAGTCTATCAAAGAGTTATTGGGAATGAGTAAAAAGCATTTTAAACAGTCGATTGGTCAATTATATAAAGCTCAAAGAATCAAGATTTTGGATAATGGTATTGAAATTATCGAATAAGCATTTATAATTTTCTGCCAATAGCCAAAACTGAAATCGAACTTACTATAAAAATTGCATAAGTCCAAATAAATATCTAAATTTTATCATTTATAAAGGTGTTTTAGTTGTTTTCTATGGAGGAATTTTTGGATGATTTCGGGAAGTTGAGTAAGTCTGCATTTGGGCAGCATAAAAAATTACTTCCCAAATTGAAACGGGTGAAGGGCAAAGAACTGGATCAGCATTTTTCCACCGCTCATGAGGAAAAATTCCAACACATGGACTGTCTTACATGTGCCAATTGCTGCAAAACTACGAGCCCAATTTTTATTCAAACTGACATTGAACGATTGGCGAAGGTATTTCGAATGAAGCCTTCTGAGTTTATAGATGAGTACTTATTTAGGGATGCTGATGGTGATTTTGTCCTCAAAAGCTCTCCTTGTCCTTTTCTAAATTCTGACAATACCTGCCTGGTGTATGAGGAGCGTCCAAAGGCTTGTAGAGAATATCCACATACCAACAGAAAAAATATGCATGGTATTTTAAATTTGACTTTGCGTAACACATTAGTATGCCCAGTTGTTTTCGAAATCTTTCAAGACTTTGAGAAAGATTTTAGGAAGTAAGCAAAAGTCTTTGCTATTTTAGAGGCTAAAACCTATTGAATGAACAAGTATGAGTAACAAAGAGCAATATTTTTTAGGTGTAGATGTAGGAGGCACGCATCTAAAAATCGGTTTGGTCAATAAATCAGGTGAGATTCTTTCTTTTGATAAAGTTGAAACAGCTCCATACCGAGACGACCCTAAAGGTTTCAATGCCAAATTTGTAGATGGTATGGCCGATATCTTAGCCAAGTATCCTGAGGTATCCAAAGTAGGTATTGGTTTGCCTGGATTGATTTCTAAAGATAGGACCACAACCTTAGAAATTCCTGCAATTCCTTCGCTTAATGGCTTTAATTTGAAAGGAGCTTTGAAGGAAAAATACCCCAACATATCTTTTTTTCTAGAAAATGATGCTGCTGCAGCTGCTATTGGTGAGTATCGCTATGGTAAAAATAATCCCCCTGAAAACTTTATGTTTATCACCATGGGAACAGGAATCGGCAGTGCCCTCATTTTGAATGGAGAAGTTTTCAAAGGTAGCCGAGGAAATGCCATGGAGATGGGGCATATGCTTTCAAGAGGCAATGAAGGGTTGGAGAAGTTGATTGGGAGAGGTGGCATTCTTAGAATATTGGATCGATTTATTAAAGGCTATCCCCGTTTGGTCGGAGATCTAGCGGATAAGGAATTGGGAACGCATCTATTGGTAGATACTGCAAAAAGTGGCAATGAGGTTTCTTTGATGGTTTTTGAGGAGGTTGGGAGAATCTTAGGGGAAGCCATTGTATCGGCTATCCGCTTATTAGATGTGACGCATGTGTATTTTGGAGGAGGGATTTCAGCAGGTTTGGAATTTATGATGCCATCCTTGGAAAAAACAGTTCGTCAATACCTAACACCTTATTACGTTCAAGATTTGGTCTTGACCAAAGCTACCTTAGAAAATAATGCAGGTACACTTGGTGCGGCCGCTTTGTGTTTTATGGAAGATAATTAATCCAATATAAAAGATAGAATAAGATGCCACTGAGTTGATTATTTCAGTGGCATTTTTGTTGGATAAGATTTTTCTTCAATTTAGAAATGTGTAGAAAAGCTGGCTTTAAATTCCCTGCAATCGATTTCTTATCGTATGTGATAAAAGTCCAAAAGTATTTTTCTTAATAAAACCGTGATTTTTTTAATAAAATCCTAATTTTGAACATTGATTCTACAAAATTTACTTACTCCAATGCCCAGAAATAAGAAATTTATCATTGACTTCGATAGTACCTTTACCCAAGTTGAAGCCTTGGATGTGTTAGGGGAGATATCTTTAGCCAAAGACCCTGAAAAAGAGCAGAAACTGAAAGCAATCAAAGAAATTACTGATCTTGGTATGGAGGGCTCATTGAATTTTAGGGAAAGTTTGGAGCGTCGATTGGATATTTTGCAGGCTGATAAATCCCAAATCGAGGAGTTGATTGCTTCATTGAAGCAAAAAGTTTCCAAATCTTTTCATCGCAATAAAGAATTTTTACAGGAGCATGCGGAAGATATTATTATTATCTCTAATGGTTTTAAGGATTTTATCATGCCTATCGTGGGAGAGTATGGTATTCCACAGGAGAATGTATTTGCTAATGAGTTTATTTATGATGAAACTGGTAAAATCATTGATTTTGATAGAGATAGTGTTCTTTCAAAAAATGGTGGTAAACCAGAAGTGATCAAAAGTCTTCATTTAGATGGAGATATTTACGTAATTGGAGATGGATATACAGACTATGAAATAAAAGAGTCCGGACTGGCCAATAAATTTTATGCCTTTACCGAAAATGTAGCTCGTCCGAAAGTGACCTCTAAAGCAGACCATATAGCACCAAGTTTAGATGAAATTTTATACATCAACAAAATGAATAAGAAGTTTTCCTACCCCAAAAGCCGCATCAATGTGCTTTTACTAGAGAATGTACACCCCATAGGTGTTGGATTGATGCAAGAAGAAGGTTACAATGTAGAAGTTATTTCTTCTGCTTTGTCTGAGGATGAGTTGGCTGAAAAAATTAAGGACGTCAGCATTTTGGGAATTCGCTCCAAGACGAATGTGACCAAAAAGGTATTGGAAAATGCGAATAGGTTGATCTCTATTGGAGCTTTTTGTATTGGAACGAATCAGATAGACTTAGATACCTGCACTAAAAAAGGAATTGCTGTATTCAATGCGCCATTTAGTAATACTCGTTCTGTAGTGGAAATGGCTATTGCTGAAATCATCTTCTTGATGCGTAATTTTCATGATAAAAGCATGGGAATGCACAAGGGTATTTGGGATAAATCTGCAACAGGTAGCTTTGAAATCCGTGGTAAAAAACTTGGGATTATAGGCTACGGAAATATTGGTGCACAGCTATCCGTTTTGGCTGAGAACATGGGTATGGATGTGTACTACTATGACGTTATTGAGAAGTTGGCTTTAGGAAATGCTACGAAGTTGGATTCCTTAGAAGAATTGCTTCAAACCGTAGATGTGGTATCTCTTCATGTAGATGGTCGTAAGGATAACAAAAACATTATTGATGCAGAGAAAATAGGCATGATGAAAAAGGGAAGCTATCTCGTAAACCTGAGTAGGGGCCATGTAGTCGATATCAAAGCCTTAAGAGATGCGTTGGATTCAGGACATATCGCAGGTACAGCAGTGGATGTTTTCCCTGAGGAGCCGAAAAATAATGATGAGCCTTTCGCTTCAGAGTTGATTGGTTTGCGGAATACCATTCTTACCCCTCACATTGGAGGTTCAACTTTGGAGGCACAGGTAAATATCGCACGATTTGTTCCTGGCAAAATCATGGAGTATATCAATACAGGAAATACTTACAACTCTGTAAATTTCCCAAATATTCAATTGCCATTTTTAAAAGATGCTCACCGATTGATACATATTCACCAAAATGAGCCGGGTATTTTGGCGAAAATCAATCAATGCTTAGCACATCATGAAATCAATATCGCAGGGCAGTATTTGAAAACAAATGAGTCTATTGGTTACGTGATTACCGATATTAATAAAGTCTATTCACCAGAGGTAATTGAGGCGATGAAAAATATTCCTGGGACCATTCGTTTCAGAGTATTGTATTAATACTATCAGGGATTGATTGATGTATTCATTAGGAGTGTCCATTGGGCACTCCTTTTTTGGTTTTTTGATTTTAATTCTGGATAGAACTGAGGAAATTCTTTGATTATGCCACAAGCTTCTTATTTTTGGCAAATTTCACGATTGACTTATGATGAATACAGCTACTGGAAAGAAGAGTTTTTTGGACAGGTTTCTTGATATTATCGAAAAAGCAGGTAACAAATTGCCTGATCCGGCGATCTTGTTTTTGGGATTGATGATTCTTACGTGGATTATTTCTGCGTTATTGGCTCCAATAGATTTTAATGCATTTGACCCTCGTACAGGGGAAGCCTTAAGAATTCAAAACATGCTTCAGGCAGACCGTATGGCGGCTTTCTTTGCCAATATGACATCTGTATTTATCAATTTCGCTCCCTTGGGCGTGGTTCTATTGGCGATGTTGGGCGTAGGTGTTGCCGAACACAGTGGGTTTATTAATGCTGGATTGAAGTATGTATTGGGTGTAACTCCTCAAATGTTATTAACTCCAATTTTGGTTTTAGTTGGTATTGTGAGTCATACAGCTGCGGATGCGGGTTATGTATTGGTTATTCCTTTGGGCGGGGTGATTTTTTATGCCGCAGGAAGGCATCCTTTGGCTGGTATTGCGGCCGCTTTTGCTGGAGTTTCTGGAGGCTTTTCAGCAAACTTTATTCCATCAAGTATTGATCCGCTGATTCAATCATTTACCCAATCCGCTGCCCAAATCACTGACCCTGATATTGTCTTAAACCCCTTAAACAACTACTATTTCACTTCTTTGTCTTCTATAGTAGTGATTGCAGTGGTATGGTTTATCACAGATAGAATCATTGAACCAAGGTTGCAAAAAAATGTGCCTGTGGATGAAAATTTGGAAGATGTACCCAAAATGGATGCCATTACATCCGCCGAGAAAAAGGCATTTTGGAAAGCCTTTGGTACCTTGTTTGCCGGTGTAATACTGTTGGTTATTTGGGTTATTCCTGAAGGTTCGGCTATGAGAAATCCTGAAGGAAAGATTACAGCAGGAGATGCTCCTTTGATGAAAAGTATTGTACCACTCATTTTCGTACTTTTCTGGGTTCCCGGCATGGTTTATGGCTTTGCATCCAAAACCTATGCTTCCATGAAAGACATGGTCATGTCCATGAGTAAGTCCATGGGAAGTATGTCCTATTACATTGTCATGGCTTTTTTCTGTGCACTATTTATCGATGCATTTACCCAATCTAAAATTGGTTCATTGACAGCATTGAAAGGAGCAGAGTTCCTGCAATCCTTGCAGCTACCGGGTCAGGTGACTATTGTGGGGATTTTGTTATTGACTGCTTTTGTAAATTTATTGGTAGGCTCTGCATCGGCAAAATGGGCGCTGATCAGCCCGATTTTTGTTCCTATGTTGATGCAATTGGGTATTTCTCCTGACTTGACCCAAGCAGCTTACAGAGTTGGGGATTCCGTTTCCAACATCATCACACCATTGCTTCCGTACTTCCCGCTTATTGTAGTGTTCTGTCAGAAGTATGTAAAGTCCACGGGTATAGGAACATTGGTATCGATCATGATTCCGTATTCCTTGGTTTTATTGGTTGCTTGGACATTATTCCTATTACTTTATTGGGCACTGGGAATTCCTTTGGGTATCCAAGCTTCTTATGAATATGTAGGATTCTAAAAATAAACAACTCACAGGTTTTCTGTGAGTTGTGGTTATATTTTTTAAAGCATTGATAGAAAACTTCGGATGTATTTCGATCAATGCTTTTGTTTTATCTGAATCCTAATTTCTGACGGACTTTCGTTAGGATTATTTGAGCTTCTTGACGGGCTTTTTCTTCCCCCGCAGCTAGTTTAGCCTCCAATTCTTGAGGATTGCCCATGAAGTAATCAAAAGCTTTTCTTTCTTCTTGATATTTTGTGAGAATGAGATCCAAAAACTCTTTTTTAGCATGTCCATAACCGAAATTACCAGCTAAGTATTTTTTTCTCAAAGCTTGTATTTGGTCGTTTTCAGCCATCAGACTATATAGTTTGAATACATTGCAGGTATCCGGGTCTTTTGGTTCTTCTAAGGGTGTAGAGTCTGTAATAATGCTATTAACATTTTTTTTCAATTCCTTTTCAGGTAGAAAAATATCAATGAAATTATTATAAGATTTACTCATTTTTTGTCCATCGGTACCAGGGATAATCATTACTTCCTCGGAAATTCTAGCTTCTGGAAGTGTCAAGATATCTTCTTCCATGCGGTGATTGAAGGAACTCGCCATATCACGGGCCATTTCCAAATGCTGTAACTGATCTTTCCCAACCGGGACAATATTTGCACTGTAGAGCAAGATATCAGCAGCCATTAAAACAGGATAGGTAAATAAGCCTGCATTCACATCCGAAAGACGATCAGATTTATCTTTGAAGCTATGTGCATTGGCTAGCATGGGGAAAGGAGTGAAGCAACTAAGATACCAAGTGAGTTCTGTCACCTCAGGAATCATGGATTGTCTGTAGAAAACAGTTTTATTGATATCCAGACCAAAAGACAGCCATGCTGCTGCTACTGCCAAGGTATTTTCTTTACGTAATGCACCATCTTTGATGGATGTCAGTGAATGAAAGTCTGCTATAAAAATAAAAGACTCATTGGAGGTGTCCTTGGTAAGCTTAATTGCAGGAACGATTGCTCCCAGTATATTACCCATGTGGGGCCTGCCAGAACTCTGAATGCCTGTTAAAACTCTTGCCATTTTGTTAAATTTTGGTGCAAATTAAGGAAATGCAGGTACAATTCGCTCGAATTTTAACGTTATTTGCGCACATGAAGCATGCCGTTAAACTTATACTATTCTCATTCATTTCTTTATTGACGTATAATCTCTCTGAGGCTCAGGAGATTGAGCGTAAACTCCTGAATTGGCAACAAAAGTCAATTTATCTCGGCCCTGTTTTGGCCGAAAATGGAGTGACTACTGTGGAGTTTTTGGCTACCAACCCTCATGCTGATACATTGTTCATTACAGATGTAATTACAGATTGCGGATGTACTGTGGTTGGTTATAGTCGTGATACCTTGGTAGCTGATGGTTTGCTTAGTATCAAGGTTAGTTATGAGTCAGATTATCGAGGGGGAGATTTTGCGAAGCTTATCTTGGTTCGGACAAACTTGGATATATACGGTGATACCTTGATTTTGGAGGGTATTAACTTTCCAGTCATAGACGATGCTGAGAGAAATTTTCCGTATAAAAAAGGTGAATTAGGATTCAGACTGCCTTCGATCAACCTAGGGCAATTATTTACCAACGAACCAAAAGTTAAATTTTATGATGTGTACAATTTTGGTAAAGATTCGGTTTCTTTTAAGGACCTAATGGAACAACCATGGCCTGCTTATGTACAGTTTACTTTGGAGCCAAGAAAGGTGGCACCTTCCTCCAGAGCTCTATTAGCGGTTACTGCTGATGCAGAAAAGATTGGGGATTTGGGATTTTTTTCAGAAAATATAAAGGTTTTGACAGAAGATGCAAATGCATCTATTGATCTTACGCTTATGGGGACAGCTTTTGAATATTTTGAACCTATCCCAAAAAGTATGGAAAAGATGGTTCCAAGACTTTTACTTTCTGAATCTGAAATCGATTTTAAAGAAATCAATTCCTCTCGTACTGTTCAGCGTTCACTGGTTTTGAGTAACTTAGGACAAGAGCCTCTCTTGATCCGTAAGGTTAGTACTAATTGTGATTGTGTCATTGTTAATTTAGAAGAAAAAGAAATTTTACCGGGTGGAAAAGTTGAAATAAGTATCTCATTTGACCCTAAAGGTAGGCGTGGTATTGATCATAAACATATCACACTTTTCACCAATGATCCCATCAATCCTGTCCAAACGATTACGCTTAGAAGTATGATTAAATAAACTTTAAAACCAAATTTTCGTATAATGGTATGACTCTTGTTGTAATAAGAGTGGGAAATTAGTCCTAAATAAAATCATTTCTAACCAAAAAACCATAATTGTTATGAGTTCTACCAAATTTCTTTTAGGTGCACTAGTTGGTGCTGTTGTAGGTGTTCAAATCGGTATTTTAATTGCCCCTGAAAAAGGAGAGGTAACTAGAAAGAAAATCAGTAAAAAGAGCGGAGAGTATTTAGATGAGGTTACCGGCAAGTTGAATGGGTACTTTGATGGATTATCCAAAAAGGTAAATGAAGCTACTGATGAAGTTGAAAAACTAGCTAAAAAAGCTAAATCGGAGGCTGAAAAGTTAACGAAATAAGTAATAAATGAAAGCAAGAGTCCTTCGGGGCTCTTTTTTTTGTTAAACGTTTTTTTATATCTAAAATGTGTTTTTTTGGATATAAAAAATTTTTCATTTAGATTTATGCAAACCTTGAACCTATGCACACAGAAGTTTTCCTTCCCCATAACAATCTCGCAGATTTTGTTTCTGGTTACTTTTTTATTGAGGTAAATGCTGGCGACAAACTAATTCCTCTTAAAAAATTTGAAAGTGGGATGAGTTTGGGAATTTGTCTTGGAAAGCCTTTTGAGTTCACCTTGCTAGATGAGGATGATACCAGTAAAAACCCAAAAATCCACAGCTTTGAGCATCCGCTTATTTTTACACAATACGATTCCCAAACCCAATTAAAGGTTCGAGGTCAAGTGCGATTGCTTTTTGTGATTTTCACACCATTTGGCATGAATCTTTTACTTAATCAACAAAACCCACAATTCGAAGAAAGAATTATTCCTCTATCTAAGTTAGGTTTACCTTTATTTAATCTAGTAACCAAAAGGAAGCTCCGTTTCAATCAAAATACAGAAGATGGCGTACAAATAGTGGATGATGAATTCAGAAGATTTTATCTGAAAGAAAAAAACCTAAAGCGATCGGATAGTTTTATCTCCCCGTCTGTTTTTCCATTCTTTCCAGGAGAATCAACTGAATCAGGTGGGCATTAATTTGCTGAGTATTCCTGAAGCTTTTATTAACTCATCACTGCTAATAATTACTGGATTTTTACGGTTTTGAAATGTGAGTTCAATTACTCCATCTTCTAAAGAAAGTGTGATATCAAGTAATTGTTTGATTGGATAGCTTCTTGTTTGATGTCCATCTTGGATTTCAATTAGTCTGTTACTGATTCTGAAAATACCTTCTAGGTCTACCACGTATCCCACTTCCTTGATTCGCTGACGATTTTCTTGCCAGGAATTCAAAATCCGTTTGATTAAAAATTTGCCTTGACCTTCAAAATAACCTTCCTCGGATCGAACCATCTCCCTACTAAAAGTTATTTGTTGCAGCTCTTCCTCTTGGATTGTTCGTAATTCTTTAAACTGACTGACTAGGTTTTTTTCTTCCTCAATTTTTTGAAGTGGTAAGTTCCAATTGATTTCTAACTTCCGAATTAGCTTTTCTTCTGCATCAGATAATTGATGGTCCACTAGTGATTCATCTACAATGGTTTGGTAGAGATAGATGCTGATTTCTTCTACTTGTTTTTCTTGAATGGGTAGAAATGTGAATTCTTCAGGTAGGTTTTTTAATTCTCCATCTGCTAGTTGATTTTCTGCCCAGCAAAAAGCAGTATGAATAGCCAATGATGCTTGGTTTATACCTTTAATACCCTCCGTATGTCGTTGCCATTCTTCAACTGTTTGTTTTGTAACAGTAAGTTCTTTGAGTGCTTCAAATGCTCTGGAGATTAATTTTTGTTGATGCTGTTGCTGATACCAATAATAAACCAAGGCAGCAGAGACAAGCAAACCAACACCAGGTAAGATAGACGGGTTAAATACAAACCAAAGGACAATGATACCTGCAATTCCTAAAGGGATTTTACTCACTTCCTTGTTCAAAGCTGGAAGATTAAGTTCGTCTTTTTGAACGCCTACCAAGGGAAAAGTCAGCCCTGTATCTTGAAATAGTTCGATAGATGGTTGTCTTTCAATAGTTCCACTGTAAGTGGTGTTCCTGCCATTTACTCCAGTGACACTACCCAAACTTTTTCGGTAATATAAGCCATGTCTTCCCCCATGGACATATGCCCGACCCTGTGAGTTTACTCCGATTCTAGCACCAGTAACTCCAGCGGATAATCCAATTCCAGATTTGGAAAAATTTACTCTCAAAGGACCAAAGTTCAGTCCTTTTCTAACATAAAAAGGCATAGGCAGCAGTTATAAGCATTTAATTTATCCCAATCCTACGAAAATCTTTCAAGAAAGATTTATCCCAAGATTTCCAAAGCTGCTTGATTAAATAATTGAACTTCCTCAATGGTACCAGTACTTATCCTGCACCAGTCATTGAGAGGAGGGAAGGGGCGTCCGATAACAATCCCTTTCGCCATAAATTCATCTGCAAGTTTGGATACATCCCTTTTCGCATGGAAAAAAACAAAGTTTGCCTGAGATGGTAAATATTCTAATGCTAGCTGATCTAATGTATTTTCTATCAGCTTTCTGCATTCAAGGTTTTTCTTGAGACTAAATTGATAGAACTCTTGGTCATCTAGGGCTGCTTTCCCTGCTTCAATTGCCATGATATTCGTATTGGCTACGACACGCTCAGAAAGCTTTTCAGCTATATCAGGTCTTGCTACCAAGTAGCCTAATCGGATTCCTGCCAAGCCATATACTTTGGAAAGTGTTTTGGATACAATAACGTTTTTTCCTTTTTTTACCAATTCCACCATGGAAGGATAGTTTGGATCTTCAATGTAATCACAATAAGCCTCATCGCTAAAGAGCATGGTTTTATTGCTGACAGATTCACAAAAATCCAGTACTTGCTGGGCAGGTAAGAGTTTACCAGTAGGGTTGTTTGGATTGCAAAGGAAGACTAGCTTGGTTTTTGAAGAGATTCTTTTTTCAATTTCCTCCAAATCGTAATCGTAATCTTTATTCAAAGGAACCCAGTTGATAGAAGCACCCCAGACCTCTGCATAGTTCATCAATGATAAGAAGGTTGGCAAACCCGATATTATTTCATCTCCAGGACCGGCATAGGTGATTCCTGTGATTTTCAATCCTTCTGTAGAACCGGCTACAAGAACAATATGGTCGGAAGGAACCCCTTCTTTTTGAGCTATTTTTTCACGAAGTGCTGCATTGTAGGACCAAGGATAGCGACAACCTAATTCGAATCCTTCTATCATGGCTTGCCTCATCTTTTCGGATGGGCCATAGGGATTTTCATTACTTCCAAGGCGAATGGGCATACTCATTTTCCTTGGGTTGAATTTCTTAATTTCTTCCTTGGTCAATAAGCTACTGGCCTGCGCACCAGTCAAGAGTGTAGTTCCGCCGATGAAGCCTGCACTTTTAAGCCATTGTCTTCTTGATAATTTCATAGTTTGTTTCTTCCTGAATGATGCAATAAGCTACTATAATGAACTCCTACTTCCAAACTCCTTGGGATGTTTGGTCGATTTTTGTTTTGACTATGAAAGGATGTTTTCAATCGCTTGAATTTCTTCTTCGCTAAAATGGAGATTTTCTAAGGTGGCGATATTCTCTTGGAGCTGTTGTGTATTACTGATACCTATAAGTACGGAGGTAATTTCTGGTTTTCTTAAAATCCAAGCTAACGCCATTTGAGCCAGTTTTTGTCCTCTTTGCTGAGCGACCACATTTAATCTTTGAACTTTATTCAATACCTCTGGTGTGAGATTGCTTGGGGTCAAATACCTGCCATCAGTGGCAATTCTACTATCAGCTGGTATACCATTTAGGTATTTGTCCGTCAGAATACCTTGTTCCAAGGGGGAGAATGCAATGCCTCCAATTCCTTTTTCACGAAGTGTCTCCAATAACCCATTTTCAACCCAGCGATCAAACATGCTGTACCGAGGTTGATGGATTAAGAGTCGAATCTGCATAGATTGTAAGATTTCGTAGGCTTGAGCGGTTTGTTCGGCGCTGTACTGGGAAATACCTACGTAAAGTGCTTTACCTTGCTTGACCATCAAGGCTAAAGCTTCCATTGTTTCTTCCAAGGGTGTATCAGGGTCTGGACGGTGATGATAGAATATGTCTACATAGTCTAGGCCCATCCGCTTAAGACTTTGGTCTAAGGAAGCGATAAGATATTTTTTAGAACCCAGATTTCCGTATGGTCCCGGCCACATATCCCAACCGGCTTTTGAGGAAATAATCAATTCATCTCTATACCCTTTCAAATCAGTTGCCAGAATCCGTCCAAAGTTTTCCTCAGCAGAACCAAAAGGGGGACCATAATTATTGGCTAAGTCAAAGTGGGTAATTCCAGCGTCGAAAGCAGACCGGATAATCTGACGCATTTGGGTGAAATTTCCATTGTGACCAAAATTATGCCATAGGCCCAAGGATAGAAGTGGAAGTTGGATTCCGCTATTTCCACATCTACGGTATTGCATATGGTCATAGCGGTCAGGCTTTGCATTATAGGGTGGGAGGGGATTGTGGTCGTTTATTCTCATGAGGGGGTTTTATTTTCTATTAATTTGCTTACAATGGAATCGACAAATTCAGCATTTTCGGTCACATAAAACTCTCCAGCTTCCTCCAAAGCTTTCATATTTTCCTTGCTGGCATCGTCCATAGCTGGTTTAGCCTTATGTAATTCAGGCTCGATGCGAATATAACCCTCAGGATTGTTTCCTGCATCAAATAACCATTCTAATTGGTGAGAAACAGTTTCTGAATTGCCAGACATCATGATATCAATCAAAGGCCTAATCCATTGGACCAGTCCAAACCGCTTAGCCCTTTCGAATGGGATGGATTCTTTAACACTTCCAGTTCCAACAGAAAGCATGAGCATATCTTTAGAGCTTGGTCTATGGATATCACCAAAATCACATTTTCTAGCTTCTGCATATGCACACATGGCAGGATTATTGGCAAATACCCCACCGTCTATTAAGGCATGAGCCACACCTTTTCTGGATAAAATCTGTGCTGCTTCAAAATAAGTTGGCGCTGCAGCGGTAGCTTGGGCCACATCTCTTACCAAAAAGTCAAAGGATTCATGGTCGCAGGCCTTTCCATATTTAAAAAATTTGGCACTCCTGGTCTCTATATCGTAGGCAGTAAATAAGCAAGGTCGAAGTAAATCACTGAGATAATAGTCTTTAAAATATTCTTTCAATGCCTTGAGCAAATTAGCATTAGGGTATTTTTCTTCTCTAACGCCAAAAAGTGTGCGAATTTTATGGCCTATGGGTTTATTAAATATCTGTTCACCATTATCCAAATAAAGCTTGACTACTTGCTCCATAGTGTACATAGGACGCCCTGGATTGGAGATATCTGGGATCAACATGCCGCAGGCCAAAATGCCCCCTGTACTCGTTCCTGCGACAAAATCAATATAATCGAGTAGTCTGGCTTGGGAATTTTGTGTGCGTTCTTGAATTTTTTGTTCGATTTTGCTGAGGATGGTACCGGGTAGAATTCCTCTGATACCTCCTCCATCGATGGAAAGGATAGCTACTTTTTTCATTGTAAAAGGTGGTTAGTGGTCCCCTAATTTACAACAAAAATACTGCTAATACTACTGATATTGAGGCGATTCCGAAAATAGTTAAAAAAGGTCTCCAAGCAAATTTAACCCAGTCTTTATAGGAGATTCCTGCGGCTGTAAGGATAGCCATTAATCCACCATTACTAGGAGTAATCAAATCCATCATCCCTGCACCATATTGATATGCAAGCACAACTACCTGCCTTGACATTCCAATCAAATCTGCCAATGGACTCAAAAGTGGCATTGTTAACACAGCCTGACCGGAAGTACTCGGAACAGGGATATGGAGGATTGCCTGCGCTACTAACATTCCAAATGCCGATAAAGCAGTTGGTAGGTTTTCCAGTGGGTTAAAAAGACCCAAGATCAAGGTGTCGATGATTTGACCTTCCTGAAGAACAAGGTAGATGCTTCTTGCCAAACCTACGATTACACCTGCAAAAACTAATTCTGCAAAACCGGCAGAGTAGGCTTTGGCTGTTCCATTTACTCCCAATTTCCCGATAATGCCAGCACTCATGCCCAAAACAAAAAAGATGGCTGACATTTCATTATAATCCCATCCCCAATTTGTCAAACCGTAAATCATGACAGTGAAAGTAAGTGCCACAAGCAACAGAATGAGGCTATGATTCCATGATAACACCTGTTTATTTCCTACTTGAGTGGATTCTACGCTTTGTTTGTCTTTGCCATATTTAATGACATAAGCTATCCATACAGTCAACGCAATGAGAAAAAATACCATACGGTACATGCCATCGGAAAAGACATCTACATTAGCTACTTTTTGGGCGATAATTACTGAAAATGGATTGGTAGGGCCAAAAGAGCCACCTATGAGAGCACATCCTAGACTTATCGCTACACCTGCAATTCGAGTGTACCCAATTTTTCCCACCAAAATCATTAAAACAGGAACCATGGCAATGATTTCTTCCTGCAGACCATTCAAAGCGCCAGCCGTCGCAAAAAGCATTCCGACAATTATCAGGAGTGAGGATTTAGCATTTTTAAAGCGATGCACCAAAACTTCCAATCCTGATTGAAATGCACCTGTCTGGTCCACCACATAAAAAGCACCACCAATGATGAGTATCAGTACTACTACTTCAGCACCTTCAATGATTCCTTCAGGTATAGATAAAAATGTTTTTCCAATGCTGACAGGATTAGAACCTTGAGAGGTATAACTTCCCGGGACAACAATTTCCCTACCCGTAGCTTCATCCAATTCCCGATCAAAAGTTCCTGCAGGCACTACGTATGTTAGTGCTGAGGCAAGAAAAACAAAGCTCAGCATGATAATCAAAGGATGCGGAAAGGAAAGTTTTTTCATGGGTTGGGTTGCTCAGTTGTATTCGCATGCAAAGATTGCAATTTTTGGAATACAAGCGACATATGCTTAGGCGCAGCTTGATGATTACACACATTTTCTTCCACCATTCTACCCAAGCCATTGCATGTACGGCAATCACTTACCTCTTCTAAACTCCCTTCACATTGTGGACAAGTATGTTTTCCCTGACCACTACACTGACCGCATTCATGGTATTCTACGATGTTAAATATATTTCTTCGGGTTATCAATCCCTTCCCGAAGCATCGGTTACAGCCAACTGCCCCACGCCCCTTGCAGTAATTACAAGCTTGTGAGATTGTTTTTTCCCCTTCACATGTGGTACACAAAGCATATCGATAGCCTCTTCTGTCGCACAAATCACAGGCTTGAATGGCTTTTAATGGCTCTTTTAATCGCTCTTCTAAGTCTTTAGCTTTTTGGTAATTTTCTCCTCTGAATCCATTGATTTGAAGATATCTGGTAAGAAAGTTTTGACTGTTGTCGTATTGCTCTAATTGAAATAAAGTCTCCGCAAAGAAATAAGGCATTTCTGGAGGAATGGGTTGATTACTTTCGATGATCTGTCTAAAAAACGTATTGGCTTTTTGATAATCTCCTTTTTCCATTTCTGACAGTGCGCTATTCATCAATCTGGAGGTGTTGCCAAGATTGGGACGTACCTGCGCCTCTAAGTTTCCAAACAGGCAACTAAACAATAGCATGAGGGCAAAACTTATTTTGATATGTATATTTGGGTTCAATATTTTCATTGACTTCTGGTATTCTTTCAGATATTATGAACTTACAATCAAACATAGCATTAATTGGTTTTGGATACTGCATGTTTTCTGCAAAAAATCGTATCATTTGATGGTTGGTTCACAATTTTGAATGTAATTTTGATTTCATTTTGTTGGATAATTCGTAAGAGAAGGAATTTTGGAAGTTTTAAAAGCAGGTGATCAAGCTATGCAAAAATTAAGAATTGGAATCATCGGTGCAGGTGCAGCAGGTTATTTTTCTGCTATTCATGCTGCATCCATCCATACAGAGGTGACAATTCTAGAAAAGACTTCTAAGGTCTTATCAAAAGTCAAAATATCAGGAGGTGGAAGGTGCAATGTCACGCACCATGCTCCAGAGATTTCCAAATTGATCAAGTCTTATCCAAGAGGGGCTAATTTTTTGAAAAAAGTATTTCGTGATTTTGCTATGCCAGATACGGTTAATTGGTTTGAAAGTAGGGGAGTAGTACTCAAGACTGAGGAGGATGGTCGTATGTTTCCTGTTACTGACAGTTCTCAAAGTATCATTGATGTCTTAGTGCAAGAAGCAACCCAAAAGCAAATCCGTCTGAGGTTGAACGAGCATGTGCAAAGGATAGAAAAAGTGGGTGAAATCTTTGAAGTACATACGGTTAAAAATAAATTCGTTTTTGATCGTTTGGTTATTTGCGCAGGAGGGAGTCCTAAATCTTCAGGCTATGAGTTTATTCAAAAACTTGGACATACCATTTCAGATCCAATTCCTTCATTGTTTACATTTAATACTCCCCAATCACCCTTGAAATCCTTGATGGGGATCTCGATGCCGGATGCTTCTGTCAAACTGGAAGGGACCAAATTATTGTATCGAGGTCCTGTATTGATCACGCATTGGGGCATCAGCGGTCCCGCTGTCCTCAAGCTTTCTGCTTTTGGTGCAGAATGGCTAGCTGAAATGCAATACACCGCTAATGCTCATATTCGTTGGGGTTTTGATTGGACAGAAGGAGAACTGATTTTAAATCTTGGAGCTTTTAAAGCTAAGCATCCCAAGAAGAAAATCAGTACGAACCCTCTTTTTGGAATTCCTCAGAGGCTTTGGGCTTTTCTTGTGGCAGAATCAGGTATTTCTGAGGAGCAGGTTTGGGAAAATTTATCAAAAAAGTTGTTCAATAAACTCGTTCAAAATCTTTTTTGCTATATTGTACCCATCCAAGGAAAGACGACCTTTAAAGAGGAGTTTGTGACGGCTGGCGGTGTTGATCTTAACTTTGTAAATCCAGATACTATGGAGAGTAAATTGGTTAAAGGTTTGTTTTTTGCTGGTGAGGTATTGAATATCGATGGTATTACTGGTGGATTCAATTTTCAAGCTGCTTGGAGTACTGGATACCTTGCCGGAAAGAATAGTCAAAAATTACCATAATGGAAAATCCCCCTATTAACTTAGAGAAAATCGACATCATGACGGAAGGTGATGCCGAATTCAAAAATGAATTGGTTTTGGCACTCTATAATTCGCTGAATGAGCTCAAGGATCGCTACATCATAGGGGCTCGGGAGCAGAATATGATTACTATTCAAGAAATCAGGCATAAAGTAAAGCCTTCTTTATCTCTATTCGAAATGCATGAACTTACAAGAGTCGTGTATGAAGGAAAGGATATTTTGGAGGAAAATGGGTTTTCCCCCGCATTCCGTGACCATTTAATAGTTTTCAAGCAGCAGGTTGATCAAGCAATTGACTACATCAAACCACTCATAGAAGCTTAAATTTTTCGGGCTAGATCTACCAGTCGGTTAGAATACCCTGCTTCATTGTCATACCATCCAACGATTTTACATAGGTTTCCTTTGACTGATGTAAGACCTGCGTCGAAGATACAGGAGTGTGGGTCTCCTATGATATCTATAGAAACTATTGGGTCAGTGCAATACGATAGTATTCCCTTCAAGTAAGTTTCTGAAGCTATTTTAAATACCTCGTTGATTTCCCTGGCAGTGGTCGCTCTTTCCAAGCTCACAATCATATCTGTCAATGAACCATCCGGTACAGGAACACGCATGGCAGATGCTTCGATTTTTCCTTTCACGGCAGGATAAACCAATTCTGTCGCAATTGCGGCATTAGTAGTGGTAGGTATGATGGAGTAAGCTGCGGCTCGTGCTCGTCTCAAGTCCCGGTGAGGGGCATCATGCAGGTTTTGGTCATTTGTATAGGAGTGTACCGTGGATACAAAGCCGTGTGCTATGCCGAAATGCTCATCCAAGACCTTCACCATTGGCGCTAAGCAATTGGTTGTACAAGAGGCGTTGGAAATGATAGGTTCATCTCCTTTCAAAATGTAGTCATTAACACCAAGAACAATCGTTGGAATGTCTCCTTTGGCAGGGGCAGTGATAATTACTTTCTTTGCGCCTGCATAGAGGTGTTTGGCTGCATCCGTACTTTGAGTAAATCTCCCAGTGGATTCAAAAACAACATCTACGGCCTGTTCATGCCAAGGGATATTGGCAGGGTTAGCCTCAGCAAAGATTTTTATTTTTCTACCTTTGACATGAAGATAACCATCCTCTACCTGAATAAGATGTGGGTACTTTCCATGAATGGAATCATATTGAAGTAAATGTGCTAAAGTTTCTGGGTTAGTAAGGTCATTCACTGCTACCAGTTCCAAATCTTCACAATCCAACAACAATTTAAATGTCAATCTTCCGATTCTACCACAACCATTAATTGCAACTCGTTTCTTTTTCATTTGGGTCTACAGCTTACAGGCGGCGAAGTTAATAAAGTTGGGAATGAAAGCCTATAAATAATTTTTTGTCCTTATTTTCAGTAATTTGAAGGATTGTTTCCAAATATTTTTTGGCACCCTATTGGAATATAAAATTGACTTCCTATATTTGCATCACCATTTCAAAAAGGGGTATTTCTCAAATAAAATGGTCCGTTCGTCTAGGGGTTAGGACGTATCCCTTTCACGGATAAAACACGGGTTCGATTCCCGTACGGACTACTACAAAAGGCACTGTTTATCAGTGTCTTTTTTTGCCCCTTCAGAAAATAAACGGTCCGTTCGTCTAGGGGTTAGGACGTATCCCTTTCACGGATAAAACACGGGTTCGATTCCCGTACGGACTACTACAATACATTGTGACTTCCGTCATTTGAAAAAAGCAGAAGAAATAATGAATTTGTTTTATGGTTGTTAGTGGTTAAAGTGAGTGAAAACCCTGTCTTTTGGACAGGGTTTTTCATTTATACCCAAATTAGACCAGCCTCCGATAAGTCTTGGAATACTGGGCTTTGAACAAATATTTCTATTGGACCCAATCCTGCTGCTTCGAATTGTTGAGAGAACTCCTGAAATGTCATTTCTTCTCCATTGGTATGAGAAAGATGGTTGTTGAGCATATGAGCAACCCATTTGGATTCCTTAGTGCTGATCTTAATTTGTAGTGTTTGTGATTTTTGCTCTGCTTCTAAATAAAAACGCTCTATCTTTTTTCCTTTTTTGTTGAAACTTGTCTTTTTTAGGCTGACCCTTCCGCCAAGCCATATGCCTTTATGATTAGCCTTTAATGGTTGTGGAAGTGCGTGATGAATAGCGTTGTAGATAAAATTGCTTGGAACAGTGGTCCGTGGTACCCTGAAATCAAACCATTCCTGTAGTGGGTAATCCATGCAAATACCGTGCATGTAATTGAATAAAGCCTTTTTCAGACCTTGACTGAATTGTTCATGTTCGGCACCTAGAGGGTCTTCATGGCTTAGGTCATTATCTGCAAAGAGACCTTTTTCAGGGCCTGTCCGAATCACTTTGTATTTTTCAGGTTCCAGTCCAATTGGTGCATGCGATGTCATGGCAAACAAGTGCCAAAAACCAGATTGTAAGACCTCCTCTTGGAACAACTGACGCACCATTTCCAAGCTATCGATGGTTTCTTGAATGGTTTGCGTAGGAAACCCATACATCAAGTAAGCATGGACCATGATGCCTGAGGCAGTAAAGTTATTGGCTACTCGAGCAACTTGGGACACAGTTACTCCTTTTTTCATAAGTTCCAATAAGCGATCAGATGCTACTTCTAAACCTCCAGATACTGCAATGCAGCCGGAAGCTTTTAATAGCCTGCATAAGTCATAGGTAAATCTTTCCTCAAATCGAATATTTGTCCACCAAGAGACCTTGAGTTTTCTTCTGAGGATTTCCATAGCCAACTCACGCATTAAGGCAGGCGGTGCTGCTTCATCGACAAAGTGGAAGCCTGTTTCTCCTGTTTGGGCAATCAACTCTTCCATTCGATCACAAATAATGGAAGCGGAAATAGGTTCATAATTTTTGATATAATCCAGAGTAATGTCACAAAACGTACATTTCTTCCAATAGCAGCCATGGGCCATTGTTAGTTTATTCCACCGTCCATCTGACCACAATCGGTGCATGGGGTTGGCGATTTCTATGACACTGAGGTACTTTTTAAGGGGCAAATCTGAATAGTCAGGTGTTCCAGTATTACTAAAAGGGATATCTCGCTCTAATGCTTTGTTTTTGTAGACTACTTTTTGATCTATGCAAACATAGGTACGTTTCAATTGCTCGATGCTTCTCGTTCCACCCAAGTATTCCAACAGGTTTTGCAAAGGCCTTTCTCCATCATCCAAAGTGATAAAGTCCATGTATTTAAAGACCCTCGGTTCCTGTAAGCTTCTCAACTCGGTATTGGGATAACCACCTCCCATTGCCACTTGAATACTTGGGAAGGTTTCTTTAATGTATTTTCCAATTCTGAAGGCTCCATAAAGATTGCCTGGAAAGGGTACTGACATACACACAAGTCTGGGTTTTACTTTCACCAGTAACCCATGTAGTGTTTCCGTAAGTATCTGATCGATATAGGTAGGCGAACCCTGAAGTGCCGCCTCAATAGGTTCGAAATCAACAGCAGATCTTCCCAAACGCTCGGCATAGCGGCTAAATCCAAAAAATGGATCCACTAATTCTTGTATAAAATCTCCGATATCTTCTAAGTACAAAGTAGCGAGATGCCTAGCTTTATCCTGAACTCCCATGGTTCCGAATGCCCATTCCAAATCATCCAATTGCTCAAAACGTGCTGCTTGAGGTAAAAAATCTCCTTCGCAAATGGTATACGAAAGTGTGGGATTTTCAAATTGCAAAAATTTGATAACCGGATTTATACACAAAATATACTCCTCTCGTAAATAAAAAATACGCTGGGCATTGGCGGATGCTTTTTTGATAGCCTCCTCAGTGACCGCGGCAAACATCTCCTCCAGCCCTTTTCTTGAAAAAATTTTTAGAATCACTTCGATACCCAAGTCAGCCTGATAGGCTGAAACTTTTAGGGTGTTTAGAAATCCTTTAATATAGGCAGTAGCAGGATAAGGCGTATTTAGCTGGGTAAAAGGAGGTGTTAGAAGTAAAACGTTGGCGGACACAGGTTCAGTTATTTATACAGGTACAAAACTACAACATTCCCTTTTTACACAATAATAAAGCCTTCAAAACTATAGAATTGATTAGCGAATCAAAGTGACTACTCCTCGGATTTCTTCCTGTACTATGCTTCCCTCAAATGTGTACTGATACGAAAAAACATAGGAATAACTACCCAAGGGAGCTGGCTCCCCATCGATCAGTCCATTCCATCCTTCACTACCCATATAAACGAGCTGCCCCCAACGGTTGATGATTTTTATGTCAAAGTTGAGCGTACAGTTGGAAACTGCCTTGAACTCACCTTCTTCCAATTTAAAACCTGTGGGCATACGAACTTGTGGTCTAGCTTCAATCATATCCGCTTTTCCTACACTTATACATCCCGATTGATTACGAACGGACACAGTGTAAGTACCTCTTGGAATATCTGAAAGAATCACTTCTCCTGAATTATCAAAGTCCCAAGTGAAAATGAAAGGTCTAAATTCTCCAGTTGGCTCTGCTAGCAATTGTCCATTGGATTCACCGGGGCAAGCAGGCCTTAAAACACGTACATCAACCTCTAGTGGAATCGGCGAAGTTACTTCAAAAAAAACAGGGATTGTACATCCATTGGCATCGCTTACTTCCAGGGAATAACTTCGTCCCTCCAAGCCTGTCAAAAGCAAATCTTTCCCTTGAAATTGTGAACCCGGAAAGTCAATAGAATAAGGCATTGTTCCTCCTTGAATACTGATGCTTGCCCTTCCGTCATCTTTCCCGAAACAAGAGGTAGGCTCAGTACTTAGACTTATGATTTCTAACAAGTCTGGCTCAATAATTTCTACATCTAATAACTCAACATCACACCCTTTACTATCTAGGATTTTTATTTGATAGGAGCCTGCAATAAGCCCATCTGCTTTTGGTTGATTAAGTGAAGGATCATGGGACCATTGATAGGTGTATGGAGCAGTACCTCCGGTGGAGGATACTACTATAGAACCATCCGTTCCACCAAAACAACTGACCATGTTGATGGATTGGATTTGGGCCTCCAGTAAAGGATTGATAGACACATTCAATTTTGGCGATTCACCTTCACATAATTCATCGATTGTACTGACTTCAGTGTACCAAATCTTTCCCATGGTTCCAGCTGCTGTCCATAGTACTTCAACAGAATTCCCATCATTTCCCCCAACAAACTCACCACCTGTAATGAACCATGTAAATATCCTATTAGGAGTGGGATTTTGAATAGTATAAGTATTTGTTCGATTTAAATCAAAGCATATTTGGGCATCGCCTTGTGGTATGGATGATTCAATGACCTGGTTAATTACAACAATCAATTCCACTTCATCGCCTGGGCAACCTTGTAGATTGTATGGCAAGGCAACTATTCTTGCCGCTGGATTGGCCTCTCCCCATTGGATGGTTACGGTTCCTGCACTTTCATCCACATCTGTAATTGTACCACCTTCTACCATAAACTCGGTTTTTAAAAGGTCAGCTGTTCCATTAAAGCGATAGATAAGTTCTTCCACCTCAGGACATACACTTTGTGGTCCTTCCAAGGTTCCAGTGGTAGATTCCACCCGTACTTCAAAGGTAATCGTCTGCTGCTCGTCACAACTATCTGGACTTAAAGCCGCAATTACGCTAATTTCAAAAACCCCTTCTTCTGAATAGGTATGGTTAATTGCTTTCCCCTCTTTCTGATTACTTCCATCTCCAAAGTCCCATAAAAAGTAGGTGAACAATTCGTTTTCAGGGAAGATTTCCCATAAGGCTTCATTATTTAAACAAGCGACTCGATTACCTTCAACCTCAAAATCATACAAGGGTTCAACTTCAAAGTTTAAGTTTTCTAAACGTGCGCCGGCAGAGTATCCATATGATTCAATAAACCCAAATCCATAAACGTAGGCGATGAAACCATCAGGATTTTCAAGTCTATGGACTCCTTCAGAAATTTGTAAGCGTATGTAGGAAAACTCGGTTCCTGGTACTTGTTGAAATAGATTGGTAACGACCGGTCCTCCATCATAGCGTGTAGCTCCAATACTTGTGGTAGGTACAATAACCGTAATGAAATGTTGATCTATGGAAGGAAGCTGAAGAGCATTAAAAGTAAGGCTTGTCAGTCGCTGATTATTTGGACTGTAGGTAATCATGAATGGGTCACCCTTATCAAAGTTAAATTGGGCAGGATCATTGCATTCTTGACTTTTGGCAAAAACCGTTACTGCGCTCGGTTTAGAAGTTACGATAGATGCAACTTCTGTGGCTGAAAATTCAAGCGTGCGGTATTGACCTGCATTTAAGGTTGATACGATCGTTCCATTGATACTTACATCTGTCCCATCTTCGGAAGCAAGTACTTTGACCAACTCACCGGATGTTCTTCCGCCTAATGGAATATGAATGTAGTCAGTACCCCAAGTACTTGTAGGATAAATTTGCTGAAAAAGGTGATCATTGGCAGCTCCGCATTGTCCAACAGAAGTCCATTTATTACCTCCAAAAACTGCTATATTTTTACAATCATTGGCAGTATCTCCCACGACCCGAACCCTTGAACCTGTTAAATCACCCAATGCTTTTAGTTGATATGTTTGGCCTCTGTTGAGTGTAATAGTGAATGGGACATTTGGTGCATTTCCATTCAAAGTGAATACAGACGGGGTAATTTCAATACGAGTATTGTTTTCAGTAGCTAAAACCAGTAAAATACTTTCATCATTGACGTTTGGATTATAGTTTAAGGGTAAATCCATGAATTCGTAATGAGAAGTAACGAGGTAATCTTTACCCAAAGCTGTGAGTGGCAATATAACGGTACCATCTGCGGATCGAATCCGTTCATTAAATGCATGAACAGATATATTACCCGATGAGGTAATATAAACCCATTTGCTTTCAACTATTCCTGATGTTCGGTGGATGATATCAAAATCTTCAATTCTGTAGATGAATTGTTGTCCCGCATTTAAAGAAAAAGTGATAGAATTGGCTTGGTATTGGATAACTCCTGTGGTATTTTCTTCTGCTGTGATGATGATAATCCCCACATCGGGAGCGGAATTGAAAGGATTGGTTCCCTGCACTCGGTTGTTTTCCATAAAACCAAACCAAAATTCCCTTCCCACTGTCGAAAGTTGGGCTACAGAAATACTTGGGTTACTCAATCCAAACAAAAGCACACATACAAACGCCGCAAAATACTTTCTCCAATCCATCGCAAACTATATAATTTTGAAATATACAAAAGACATTCAATTGATTGCATACTTTTTTCATGATTCGTACGACAAGTATTTGAGTGGAAATAGCTGTCGGAATTTTTGTTCAAGAGAATATTTTTATCTTTGTCCTATTCAAATAAACATGATATGTTGCTAGAATTCGAAAAACCCATCGCTGATCTGGAGCTTAAACTTCAAGAAATGAAGGATTTAGCAAAAGGAAAAAACATTGATTTAAGCAATGAAATACAGTCGTTGGAGGAAAAAATACATGCGTTGAAAAAAGAAACTTTCCAAAATTTAACCAGATGGCAGAGAGTACAACTATCTCGCCATGCTGATAGGCCCTATGCATTGGATTATATTTATGAAATCACCAATGATTTTATAGAGTTGCATGGGGACCGTACGGTGAAAGATGATAAAGCTATGATTGGAGGGTTAGGCGATATTGATGGTCGGACAGTCATGTTTATCGGTCAGCAAAAAGGCAGAAATACTAAGCAGCGACAAGAGCGTAATTTTGGTATGGCCAACCCTGAAGGTTACAGAAAAGCGCTTCGTTTGATGAAAATGGCCGAAAAATTTGGTAAGCCTATCGTAACCCTTATTGATACTCCAGGTGCATTTCCTGGGTTGGAAGCAGAGGAAAGAGGCCAAGGTGAAGCCATTGCCCGAAATTTGAAAGAGATGTTTATGCTGAAAGTACCTGTCATTTGCATCATCATAGGGGAAGGTGCTTCTGGTGGAGCTTTGGGTATTGCGATTGGAGATAAGGTGTTTATGTTAGAGAATACATGGTATTCCGTGATTTCGCCAGAGTCTTGTTCTTCCATTTTGTGGAGGTCTTGGGACTATAAAGAACAAGCAGCAGAAGCGTTAAAATTGACCGCAACTGATATGCAGAAAAATGGGCTTATTGATGGAATTATTGAAGAACCATTAGGAGGAGCACATAAGGATATGAAAAAAATGGCAGGCACTATCAAGCAAACCATTGTAGAGGCATTAAAAGAATTAGATAAAATCAAGCCTGAAAAGCGAATTGATCAGAGAATTGATAAATTCTGCTCCATGGGGGTTTTTGAAGAATAGACGACAACCCAAACCCTGTTAAGTTTTTATTGACAGGGTTTTTATTTTCCATACCTCAATGAAATTACATGTAATCAATACCGGATTTTTTAAACTGGACGGAGGTGCTATGTTCGGTGTAGTGCCTAAAGTGCTTTGGTCCAAATCCAATCCTTCAGATGAAAACAATCTTTGTACTTGGGCTATGCGTTGCTTATTGGTTGAAGATGGCAAACGTTTGATTTTGATCGATAATGGAATAGGAACAAAACAAGATGCTAAGTTTTTTTCTCATTATTACCTGCATGGGAATGATTCTTTAGAAAAATCATTGAAGCAAGCAGGTTTTCAACCTTCCGATATCACAGATAATTTTCTTACCCATCTCCATTTTGATCATTGTGGGGGAGGAGTACACTACAAAAATGGTAATCCTGAGCAAGTTGAAATGGTATTTCCAAATGCTCGATATTGGTCCAATGAGGATCATTGGCAATGGGCTACTGTGCCCAATGGTCGAGAAAAAGCGTCTTTCTTGAAAGAGAATATTACCCCAATTCAAGAAAGTGGACAATTGCAATTTGTTGATTTACAAAAGCCTCGATTAACTGAAAATTTCTCTTTTTTTACAGCTGATGGACATACCGATAAGCAAATGCTTCCTATGATATCATACAAAGGAAAAACTATTGTGTTTGCTGCTGATCTACTTCCATCAGTGGGTCATATTCCTTTACCTTATGTCATGGGATATGACACCCGTCCACTGATTACCTTAGAAGAAAAAAAGAAGTTTTTGGAAGAAGCAGCTGATAATGAATATATTATTTTCTTTGAACATGATTCAATAAACGAGTGCTGCACAGTCAAGCGGACAGAAAAAGGAGTGCGTTTGGATCAAACCTTTAGCTTGCATGAAATCTAACAAGAAAATAGGAATCGTTCTTTCGGGTGGGGGAATTCGTGGAATTGCACATTTGGGGGTATTGAAAGCACTCAATTATTATAATATATTTCCAAACAGGTTCAGCGGTAGCTCAGCAGGAGCCATTGCAGGTTCCTTGTATTGCTCGGGCTATTCCCCAGATGAGATTTTAGAAATCATCATCAAGACTAATTATTTCAAATTTATCAGGCCTGCTATTTCACTCACCGGTTTGCTTAAAATGGAAACTGCTCAGGAACTGTATCAGAAATATTTACCGGAAAATTCCTTTGAGGCATTAAAGATTCCCTTAACTGTAGCAGCGACTGATATCAAGCGTTCCAAGGTGGCATATTTTTCTGAAGGGGAATTGATTCCGCCTGTGATGGCATCCTCGTGTATCCCTGGTATGTTTGATCCTATTCAAATCAATAATCATTACTACGTGGATGGGGGGGTCTTGAATAATTTACCAGTAGAACCTTTAGATGGTATCTGCGATGTCATCATTGGAGTGAATAGCAATCACCTCCCTGATGAGCATAATATCAAGAACATTAAAAATTTGATTGAACGAACGGTAATCATGTCAATGAATTACAATGTATACAGCCGGAAAAATAAATGTGATTATTTTATTGAACCCAAGGGACTAGCTCGGTATGGTGTATTTGATTACAAGAAAGCTCCTGAGATTTTTCAGGCGGGATACGACGCAACCATTAACTTTATTGAACAAAACGAAAGCATATTAGCATTGGCTCAAACGAAATAAGCTATGATGAAATTATTATCCAGATTTGTATTTTGGATTAGTGGCTGGAAACTTAAAGTTGGGTGGCCTGAGGGGCTAAAGAAAGCGGTTTTAATTGCTATTCCACATACTAGTAATTGGGATCTCTTGTATGCAAGAGCAGCCTTTTACCTGATGGATATACCTGTAAGGTTTACCATCAAAAAAGAGGTGATGATAGGTCCTTTGGGTTGGATGATCAAAGGCCTCGGAGGAATTGCCATTGACCGCAAGCGAATCCCGGGAGGCAGAAAACAAACCTACACCGAAGCAATGACCAATATGCTCAAAGATGCTGATGAGTTGGTCATCATGGTTACACCTGAGGGGACGAGAAGTTACGCGCCCCGATGGAAAACGGGTTTTTACCATGTAGCTCTCGGCGCAGATGTGCCTGTGGTCATTGGGTTTTTAGATTACAAAAATAAAGTAGCTGGGATAGGTCCTGTGATTTACCCCAATGGGGACATGAATGCACAGATCGAGGAGATGATGGCATTTGGCCGAACGATTCAAGGAAAGTATCCTGAAAAAGGGATTAAATGATCCTTATTCTACGGTTAGGGTAATTTCATCGAAATAGATCTTTCCGGTAGTTCTTGGCCCCATCACTAAGAAAACGCTGATCCGATTGGAATCATTTGGGAAATTTGGCAGAGTCAATTCAAATGGTGTCCAATCAAAGGTTCCTGAAATAAAATTAGTGCGTTGACTGGAAACAGATCTTCCAAAAGTACCGCTTGAGCCTTCTGCAGGCCAAGCTCTTATGGTTACCCAAACATTGGAATTGATTCCATTCAGTTCAATATTTTCTCCTTTCATCATCGCCCGAAGTCTGAGCCTTCTATTAGCAAAAGGCATTGGGCCTGTATAATGTTGAACCCAAGCTACAGAACCTGTTGCTTCTTGGGTGGTACCTTCAAGAAATAGTGAACGGTTTCCCTTAAAAAAGATTTCATCTGATACTCCAACGTTAAAGGGAGCTGCCATGACTGAATTCCATGGGCTTACCGTATCCAATGAATTGGATAAATCAGTATTTCTGAGCAGTTGACTGCCGGATGGTACCAACTCTTCACGCTCCATACAGCCCCAAAATAAACAAGCAAGACAAAATAGCAATAGCCTTTTCATTTCCTTATCGATTTGAGATTTAAAACGCTCATAGTGAAGTTCTTGTTGGGTATTTTGTAAAATTTTCTTAGAATTTCGGTATAATTTGTTTATTTGAGAATCAATTGAAAGCGATTTCCGCTCTAAATCTTCTAAAAAAAACCAAAAAACCTCTAGAACCTATGCAAGACAGTATTTTGACTGCTGTATTCTTACCCTTGGCCTTGGCATTTATCATGCTTGGAATGGGACTTTCACTGACTACCAAGGATTTCAAAAATATTTTGGTCTATCCCAAAGCCATTGGTTTAGGTTTACTCAATCAGTTAATCCTATTGCCTTTAATAGCTTTTGCACTAATTCAGGTTTTTGGTTTGACTGGAGCATTTGCAGTAGGGTTTATGATTTTAGCGGCTTGTCCTGGAGGTGCGACGTCTAACTTAATCACACATTTATCCAGAGGAGATGTGGCTTTATCTATCAGTTTGACAGCTGTAACTTCCTTTATTACCATCCTAACGATTCCTTTGATAGTTAATTTTTCTATCAGCTATTTTGGAGAGGAGGGAAGTGTTACGCTTCCTGTATTCCAGACCATTATTCAAATAATGGGGGTGACAGTAGTGCCGGTGATCATTGGGATGTTACTGAAAAGAAGATTTCCCATGCTATCTGTTAAGGCAGATAAACCTGTAAGAATTGCATCTGCTGTAATTTTTTCATTGGTATTACTTGCGGCCATTTTAAAAGAAAGAGCCTCTATTGTTGAATTCTTTATCTTGGCGGGACCTGTCTCTCTTAGTCTGAATATAGCTACTTTGGTTTTGGGTTTTTTCCTTGGTACGCTTTTCTTCTTACCCAAGAGGCAACGAATGACCATTGCCATAGAGTCCGGTATTCAGAATGGCACACTAGGGATCATGATAGCCGCAACCTTATTGAAAAACTCTGAAATGACCATTCCGATAGCTATATATAGCTTGATCATGTTTGTCAGTTCTGCGATTATTATTTTGTTGGCCAATAAAAAAACCGCTACTTAAGCGGTTTTGGTCTCAATATATATCTTTAATTAGAATAGGTTTTCCTCTAAAATCAGCTGATTCTCCCTTTTGTCTTCCCCAAAGTGCTTGAACTAATGGAGAGTCTTGGGAAACTAATTGATAATCTTTCCCATCCACTATGAGCTTTCCATAAGGAATTGATACCCATATATTGCCCACCATAACTTCAAAAATACTTCCTTCTTGAATAGTATCGGTTGGTTTTACAGATACAGCGTTTAACTGTGCCAACATTATTTTGGATGTTGCCAATCTTTTTTGCAGAATGTCACGGTTTTGATTGAGCATTTCCTGATGGGTTTCATACTTATCGCCCGCAGAACTTTTCTCTTCTACCTCGGAAGATTCCTGCAAGTCGCTAAGCTGTTGTTGGATGTCGGTGATTTGAACTTTAAGAGCTTCCTGACCAGCCGCCAACAACTTTATTTTGATTGGATGTTCTATTACTGTCATGACTGCAAAATTCATATTTTTTTATGGATATTTATATGGGTAAGCAAAGATAAATTAAACACTTACCGAATAATTTTGGGATTGAAAATTAGCAATTATCCTACTTGAGGATTACTTTTAAGTTTTGGTATGAAAAAGTTAGTCATAATATGTTTTTTAATGTTGTTGAGCGGAACCTCCTTTGCTCAGCGCGAAACATTAGTCAATTCAGAAGTCTGGTATGGACTTATGACTTCCGGACAATTAGCAAAAAACTGGTCTCTTTGGCTAGATTCACATTACGTACCAGAACTTTTCTTAATTGTGAGAGGTGGGATGACTTATCATACCAATAATCAGCAATGGGCACTGACAGCAGGCTATGCTGGATTGGGTTTAACTACCCCTTTTTCTGAGGGAGGTCTAATCCGTGAGGAAAGAAGACCTTGGGGACAAGTGGTATTTAGGCCTCCAAGTAAATCTAACCTTTCTGCATCATTTCGCTACAGACATGATATGCGCTACCGCCAACAATTTTCGAGTACTGAGTTGTTGGATAGTTTTCAGTTGAATCACCGGGCTAGATTCAATATGAGTTTACGCTACAATTGGAAGGATTTATTGAGTCCTCATTTCAATTTTGCAACCACATTATTCAACGAATCCTTATTCACAGTGGGTCCTGCCCCTGCAGATAATCCTTTTGAGCACAGGGTTTTTATGCTGTTTTCTTTCCAGAAAAAATCTGTGGTTGTCTCTCCGGGCTATCATATACGAATAGCAACACCTAACCCTGAGACCTTACGAATCAATCATGGATTATTCTTGTGGGTGAATATCAATTATCGAGTAAAAGAGTTTAGAAGAAGTAGGGTTAAAATTTACCCTGAGGATAGGATATAAATTTATTTTATTTCCGCAATCGTTTGATTTTGACTTACTTTTTTGATTCGCCCACGAATTCCGTAACTTTCTGCCCTTAAAATTAGTCTTTTATCAAATTGAGCAATCAGATATTAACGATATGAAATCAAGCACTAAGGATACAGAAGGTATCTTAACCAGAGAAGAAACAAGAACGGGTTTAGGTCCTGAAACCTTAAAAAGGGCCATTTTGAACCATCTTTTTTATAACCAAGGAAAGTTTCCTGAGATTGCTACACGAAATGATTACTATATGGCCATGTCGTATGCTGTCAGGGACCGCTTACAGCAACGTTGGGTAGCATCGGTAAAAAAATATTTAAATGCTGATCAAAAAATTGTCTCCTATTTATCCGCAGAATATCTCCTAGGTCCTCATTTGGCCAATAATCTGATCAATTTGGGGATTTATGAAAATATGGAAAAAGCTTCCAGTTCTCTTGGAATGAATTTGGACTGGCTAATTGCAAAAGAAGTAGAGCCTGGTCTTGGGAATGGGGGATTAGGACGTTTGGCAGCTTGCTATATGGATTCTTTAGCAACCTTGGAAATTCCTGCGATTGGCTACGGAATCCGTTATCAGTTTGGAATTTTCGAGCAAGATATTAAAGACGGTTGGCAGATTGAGGATACAGACAACTGGCTGAGAAGAGGAAATCCATGGGAAATCGCCAAGCGGGAATTGGGATATGATGTGAAATTGGGTGGCTATGTTCAGCATTACACCGATATCAATGGTAAATTTAAAGCTAATTGGATACCTGGATTGATTGTCAAAGGGATTGCCTATGACACCCCGATTTTGGGCTATCGCGTCAATACCTGCAATACCCTGCGTTTGTGGAAGTCAGAAGCACCCAAGTCATTTGATTTTCAGACTTTTAATCAAGGGTTGTATTCAGGAGCTGTTAGTGATAAAACCGTATGTGAGAATATCTCCAAAGTCCTTTATCCAAATGACGAACAGCGAGAGGGTAAGATTCTTCGATTACAGCAGCAGTATTTCTTTGTCAGCTGCTCTTTGCAGGATATGATTGCCATTCACTTGAGTCAGGGTGGAAAAATTGAAAGGTTTTACGATAAGTTTGTCGTTCAGTTGAATGATACTCACCCTGCTATTGGTGTAGCTGAATTGATGCGCTTGTTGGTGGATGTATATGAAGTAGAGTGGGACTTAGCTTGGGATATTACCAAAAAGAGTTTCGCATATACGAATCATACCCTTCTTCCAGAGGCTTTGGAAACTTGGGATCAAGACTTATTCCAATCTGTCCTCCCTCGTCATTTAGAAATTATTCAGGAGATCAATCGAAGGTTTTTGGATGAAGTTACCATCAGAACTTATGGAGACCAAGAATTGATCAGTAGCTTATCAATTATTTCAGATGGCCCTTGGAAAAAAATCCGTATGGCTAATTTGGCTTGTGCAGGTTCCTTTGCAATCAATGGGGTGGCTGCGCTCCACTCAGAGTTGTTGAAAAAAACGGTCCTGAAAGATTGGTATAAGTTATGGCCTGAGAAATTTTCCAACAAAACCAATGGAGTTACACCAAGGAGATGGATGGTATTGAGTAATCCAAAACTATCTTCTTTGATCAGTTCAAAAATTGGAGAAGGTTGGATCAAAAATCTGGATGAATTGAATGGCTTGGAAAAATATGCAGATGATCCCAACTTTCAGCAAGAGTGGATGGAGGTAAAGTTTGAGATGAAAAAAGATTTGGCAAAGCGAATTCTACAGCGCACCAAAATCAAAGTAGATCCAACGTCAATTTTTGATGTACATGTGAAGAGAATTCATGAGTACAAGCGTCAGCACTTGAATATTTTACATGTCATAGCTTTGTACAACCGAATCAAGCAAAATCCAGATGCAGAGGTGGTTCCGAGAACATTTATTTTTGCGGGTAAAGCTGCCCCGGGCTATCATCTGGCTAAATTGATGATCAAACTGATTACTTCTGTTGCTGATGTAGTGAATCAGGATCCTATTGTCAAAGACCGTATCAAGGTGGTGTTTTATCCTAATTACAATGTTACCAATGCTCAGCGGATTTATCCGGCTGCAGATGTTTCAGAGCAGATTTCTACTGCTGGTAAAGAAGCATCTGGTACAGGAAATATGAAACTCTCCATGAATGGAGCACTTACTATCGGAACTTTGGATGGTGCTAATGTTGAAATCCGGGATTGCGTAGGAGCCGAGAACTTCTTCTTGTTTGGTTTGACAGAAGAAGAGGTGCAGCAGAAGAAGAGGGAAGGTTACAATCCATTTGAATACTACATGGCTAATCCTGAACTAAAATTAGCGATCGATCAAATTAAGAGTGGTTATTTCTCTCATTTGAATGGTTCTGTTTTCAGCGATTTGATCAATTCTTTATTGTATCATGATCAATATTTGGTATTGGCTGATTTTGAGTCGTATGTAGCAGAGCAAGAACGGGTGGCAGAGGCTTATAAAAACAAACAGCTTTGGGCAAAAATGTCTATTCTGAATTCTGCACGGATGGGCAAGTTTTCATCCGATAGAAGTATAAAGGATTATTGTGATGATATCTGGAAAGTAGGTCCTTCCCCTGTGGAATTGGTCGATTTCCATGAGGATTCTTATAAAAAGTAAACTGAATTCACTTAAACTAATTGGAATAGTTGTGGGGAGATTTGAATATCTCCTCACAATTTTTCCAGTTTTTTGCCAAAGGATTTACTTTTTCAACTCTGATAAAAACTTCTCTTGGAAATTATTGCCAATAGGTATAAGCCTACCCATCACTTGCACTTGTTGCTTTTCTACTTTCTCTATCAATGAGGAATTGACAACAAATGAGCGGTGACATTTGATAAAATGATCTGGTAACATTCCTTCTGCCTCTTTAAAAGTCATTCGGCTGAGAAACGAACCTTGAGTCAGTTCAAAATGCACATAGTTACCTTTGGCCTCACAGAATACCAAGTCATCAAATTTGACCCGAATCTCTTCATTGCCTGATTTGATAAAGATATGCTCAGATGAGGATTTCACTGGGTTTTTTAACTGATAAGTTTCCAAAGCTTTATCACATGCCTTTATGAATCTACTGAGATTAAATGGTTTTAACAGATAATCCAAAGCATCTAATTCAAAGCCAATAACGGCATGCTCGGAGTAGGCTGTGGTAAAGATTACCAAGATATCCTTGGGAAGTAAAGATTTTAGCTCCAACCCATTGAGGTCAGGCATTTTGATATCCAAAAATAAAACATCTACCGGATTGGATTTCAAATACTCCAAACCTTCTAAGGGATTGGTGAAGGTGTGGAGTAACTCAAGATAAGAAACTTTACTTGCGTGTGACTTGATAACTTCCAGAGCTAGGGATTCATCATCAATTGCAATTGCTTTCAGCATAGCTGCATATTTAAATTAAGTCGTCCGAAGTTGAATACTTAAATGTACAAAGTATTCTGATTCATTTTCTCGGATTACAAGATCATGTCTATTTGGATAGAGTAATTTTAAGCGTTGTTTGACATTGGTTAGGCCTATTCCTGAGTTTGGCTTTTCAGGATCTGATTCATCGCTTCTGTGAATGCTGTTATTCACATCCAAATGAACAGAACCGGCTAAGCATCGAAGACTGATTTTTACCCATGATTTGTTCTGCATGCTTATCCCATGTTTGAAGGCATTTTCCACAAAAGGAATCAACAACATGGGAGCTATCATTCCCTCACAAGTGTTTTCTGATTTGTTAAACGTGACCTCCACATGGTTTTGATCTTTTAATCGAAGCATCTGTAAGTCCACATAATTGATGAGGTATTCTTTTTCCCGCTCAATTTGAATACTATCCTGATTGTTTTCATGAAGCATGAAGCGCATCATATCGCCCAATTTTTGAATTCCTTCGGCAGTTCTTTCACTTTGTTCCATTAATGCTGTACCATATAGTGTATTTAGTGCATTGAAAAGAAAGTGAGGGTTGATTTGTGACTTGAGGAAATCAAGATTTGCATTTCCTTGATCTACTTGTAGGGATAAGGTATTGATTTGCCTTACATAGCCATCAAATTTGTTGAAAAAGAAATTAGATAGGGGAAGCAGAATTACGAGGATAAAAAAGAGCGCAACAATCCCAGCCATGATAACTGAAAGCTCCTCATGCCGACCTACTGTGATGGTGAAAAATATAGTCAGTACCACCACTAAGCCGATTAGAAAATAGTACATACGCCAAGCTAGTTCTGTATTACCATTTTTGCGATTACTGTAGATGAAAAAATAGTTATACAATACCACAGCCACAATTCCAGGAAGGAAAATTATGAAGGCAACTTGTAAGAGATTACCGATAAACTGGAAGCTTTGAATTAAAAACAGAACAATAAAAATGTAAAGCGTCAATAAGCGGATGCTGTTGTAAATAGCAAAATCTCGGATTTTTGGTGGTAACAGACCCTGATTATACACAAATACGAAAATCATGTAGCCAATATAGATGGACAAGCTACCGAAATATTGGGGATTAAATGGTGCATTGTACCAATCTGTCATGAAACCCAATACACTCGATACAATCCAGCCTAAAAGCAATAATAAAAAGCTTTGAAAATAAAACTTTCCAGATTTTTGGGTTTGAAGATAAGAGGGCAGCCAACGGATATGGAACAGGTAAAAAGAGAGGTAAAGTGTTAATGGTAAAAAAATATTGGAAAAGTATCTTGCTAAACGGACATCATTGTGCTTGATTTGAAAAACACTAGTTTCCAAAATATTGCCAAGAATAATTACCGTAAAGAGCACAGTGACCGTCCACCATTCTATTTGTTTAAAGGGAAGTTTTTTATTTTTCATAGTTGCATGATTGATGCAACAAGGTTAAGAGATTTCATTTTTTTCTACAAAATCCTGTGACCAATCCTTGAGTTTTAGGGATGTAAAGCTGCTTTTATAAAAATGAAGTATCTGAAGAAGCTTCTTGCGTCATTTGCTCCGCTACCTCTTTTCCTAAATATTGATCAATTAAATGATGTCCTAAATACAACAATGGGGTCAATAAAATTGCAACTCCAAACTTGTAGATATAATTGATGATACCTACAGAGACAACTTGGGCCCAGGACCAATTGCCAAAAATGTAGAAAGCAATCCCCAATACCACAAAAGAGTCAATAAATTGAGACACTAAAGTAGAGCCTGTTGCCCTCAACCATATCATTTTGGCTCCAGTGATTTTTCTTAGTTTTTGGAAGACATAGACGTCCACCAATTGCCCTAAAAGGAATGCAATAAGGGAGCCAATGATAATACCTAGCCCTTGCCTAAAGATCACATTGAATGCATAGTTGATATCAAAAGCATTCCCATTCGGGTCAGGGGTGTTGACATCTAACCAAAAAGCAGCCGGAGGTAAAACAGTCACCATGGATATCACAATAAACATGTAGGCTATAAAAAAGGCAGTGATGAAGCTAATTTTCCTTACTCCTTTTTTACCATAATACTCATTGATGATGTCTGTGGTGATAAACACGATCGGCCAAATCACAGCGCCTGCTGTCAAATTAAAGTCTAATATGTATTCACCGAAAAAAGTCCAACCAGCAGGTTCCAGCCCTATGGTTTTTTCTCCTGAGAATATTTTGACTCCAATAATTTCCGCTAAAATCGCATTGGTTAAAAAAATCCCTGCCAAAATGATGAACAAATTCGTCTTTTTGGACTGATAGGTTTTGCTGTCTACAAGGCTCATAGGTAGTTTGGCGGTGTTTTAGCTAATAGGGTAGGTGATTCCTTCTTCACTCAATATGACTGAAGGAAAGTGTTCTTTGGCCTGTTCCAATAAAGGAGTAAGGTCTAGGTATCGTGTAGAATAATGCCCTAACATCAGTTGATTTACGGAGGCTAATTTGGCGATTTTTCCCGCTTGCGCTGCCGTACTATGAAATGTATCAGCAGCTCTTACGGTCTCATCCTCTCCAAAAGTAGACTCATGATACAATAAACTCACCTCTTCAATGTATTGTTTGATGCTGGTATCATAGATAGTATCTGAGCAATAAGCGTAAGAGCGTGCTTTTTTTACCGGATGTGTGTATTCCTCTACTAAAAACTTCTTTCCACTCTCCTCATCTATATAATCTTTTCCCTCCCGTAGGGAATTGATTGCAGCAACAGGAAGTTTATTTTCTTGGAGTTTTTCTTTGATGAGGTTACGGTATGCGATTTTTTCCTCTATTCTAAAGCCCGTACAAGGTAATCGGTGCTTTAAGGGAAAACTAAATACCCGGAAATTTTTCTCTTCTAAAATGAGTTGTTGATTTTCGGGATCTGTCTGAACAAACCTCAGGGGGAAATTGAGTTTCGAGTTGCTATGCTTCAGTTGGACGGTAATTATTTCATCCAAGCCAGCGGGGCCAAAGATGGTTAAAAGTCTTGAGCGCTTATTCAGGTGAAAACTGGAGATCAAACCCATTAAACCTAGGTAATGATCTCCATGAAGGTGTGAAATGAATATAAAATCAATTTTGGAAAACTTTAGCTTAAATCTCCTAAGCTGGATCTGGGTAGCTTCTCCACAATCCAACAACAAGCTGCTATTTCCAATCGTAACCAATTGGGCTGATTGATTCCTACCATGGGCTGGAATAGCAGAATTACTTCCCAGAATTGTTACTTCAAACTCCAAAATCAGTCTTCCTCTTCTTCGCTATCAACAGAATCAATGGTATGCATGAATACTGCTTCAGCAGCTTCTTCCAAAGTATTTACAATAGTAAATACTTTATCAAGCATGGAAATTTTTATCAATTTCATGACGTGGTCCTGAGGATTCAGCACTATGAAGATACCGCCATTTCTATTGAATTCACGGTTTCCTACCAACAATGCCGAAAGACCGCTGGAATCTGCATACTTTACATGGCTCATATCAATTACAAGCTTATCATAACCTTCTGCATGTACGGTCAATAATTCTGACTTCAATTTTGGAGATAGTAGCGTATCTAACTTTTCTTCCATAGGTGTAAACACCACGTACTGTTCTTTTTTATCTACAGTGTATTTCATACAATGTTTATGGTTGGTTTAATTTTGTTAAATATTCATTAACTGCTTTTTCGATGTCTTCAGACAAATGATGGCTAGTATTTTTGTTAAAGTGATCACCCGTGATTTTTTCGAAAAGCTCAATATACCTATCAGAAATCTCTTCTACAAATTCCTGTGGAATTTCAGGAATACGTTGACCTTCTTTTCCTTGGAATTCATTGGCTATCAACCATTGTCTAACAAACTCTTTGGACAACTGTTTTTGTGCTTCTCCCTGTTTTTGTCGTTCTTCATACCCCTCTGCATAGAAATAACGGGAAGAATCAGGCGTATGTATTTCGTCGATCAATAAAATCTCATCCCTAAATTTTCCAAACTCATACTTGGTATCTACGAGAATCAAGCCCATTTCTTTGGCCATTTCAGTACCTCTTTGAAAGAGGGCATAGGTGTATTTTTCCAGAATGGCATAATCTTCAGGACTTACAATGCCTTTTTTGAGAATTTCTTCTCTCGAAATATCTTCATCATGTCCTTCAGATGCCTTAGTCGTAGGTGTAATGATGGGATGGGGAAGTGGATCATTTTCTTTTAAACCTTCCGGAAGATTTACGCCGCAAATAGTCCGTTTACCTGCTTTGTATTCTCTTGCGGCATGTCCTGCTAAATATCCCCGGATCACCATTTCAACTTTGAAGGGCTCACATTTTTTACCAATAGTTACTTGTGGATGCGGTACATCCAACACCCAATTAGGAACAATATCAGCTGTTGCAGCTAAAAATTTAGCTGCTATTTGGTTTAAAACCTGTCCTTTATAGGGAATTGGTTTTGGTAGCACCACGTCAAATGCAGAGATTCTGTCACTTGCGATCACCACAAGTAATTCCGGGAAATGATAAACATCCCGGACCTTTCCTTTGTAAAAACCTGTTTGACCGGGAAATTGAAAGGCTGTTTCTTTAATTGCTTGATTCATGATTGGATGAGTTCTTACAAAAGTAAGAAAAGTATTGATTTAATTTTCGATGTCTTTACTCCCCAATAATCTTCCATCTTTAAAATATCGCTCCATTAGCAGTACTCCAGATTCATCAAAGATTTGTTGCGTACCATTGAGTCTTCCTCTTCTATAGGGCCATGTTTCTTTGACCTGTCCACTTTGGTAATACAGGGTGGAAATACCATCTTCTAAACCATTGATAAAGAAAACATCTCTCGCTAGTTCTCCTGTAGGAAAGTATTCCAAAAGTTCGGCGATTTGACCAAATTTATTGTAAGTACTTTTTTCTTTTAGATTCCCATGTTCGTCGTATGCGAGAATACTTCCTTTTGGACGTCCTTTGCTGTAACTGGCTGTTTCTGCTATTACTCCATTAGGGTGGTAAGTGACAAAGTTACCTGTAGGGTCTCCATTTTTATATTTTCCTTTTCTAAAGAGTTGCCCAGTCTCAAAAAAGCTTTCCATAGGGCCATGCTGATAACCATTTTTGTAGAAAAATCGAGATTTTAACTTTCCACTTGGATAAAAACTGCTTTGTTCTCCGTTGAGAATCCCGTTTTTATAAGTCGAAAAAGACAAAAGTGTTCCATCAGAGTAAAACTCCTCTTTTTTACCGTCAATAAGTCCGTTTTTAAAGAATGTTTTTTTTAGTAAAACTCCCATTGAATCGTATTCATAGGTAAATCCATCGGGTCTATTTTGTCTGAAGGTAGCCTTTCTCATCAAGGTTCCATCCTCGTAATAGGTCTCAACCTCGCCTTCAATTTCATTGGATATATAGTTGACTTTCTGGGAAATATTGCCATTCTCAAAGTAAGAAATGGATGGTCCTTGTCTGAGGTTGTTTACAAAATTGGTAGTACGAAGAGTATCTGATGTACCCGGATAGAAGTCTACGAAAAGTCCCTCTTTTTGTCCCTTGATAAGCGTACCTGTGACAGCAAGACCACCGTCTTCATAATAAAGACGGTAGTCTCCCTCTGCTACATCATTGATAGTAGTATATACCTCTTTCAATTTCATTTGCTGTTCATCGTAGTAAGTCCTTACCTGCTTTTGGGCATGCACCTTACTTACTATCAATAGAAAAAATACTAAAGCAAAGAATCTCAAGGGTATAGTGTTTATATGTTCAGGTTTACTTAAACTTTCTCTATGACGATTGCTGATGCACCACCACCGCCATTGCAGATACCTGCCACACCAATCTTACCATCTTTTTGATGTAAAACGGAGTTTAGTGTTGCTATAATCCTGGCACCAGAAGCACCAAGTGGGTGTCCTAGAGACACTGCACCGCCATATACATTCAGACGATCGCCATCCAAGTTCAATTCTTTTTGGTTGGCCAAAGCAACTGCGGAGAAAGCCTCATTGATTTCATAGTAATCCACATCTGCCTCTGTAATCCCAGCATTTTTAATAGCTTTAGGAATTGCTAAAGCTGGGGCAGTAGTAAACCATAATGGATCTTGTGCGGCGTCAGCAAAGCCTCTGATTTTGGCAATAGGTGTCAAACCAAGCTCTTCTACTTTTTCTTTGGAAGCCAAAATCAATGCAGAGGCACCATCATTCATGGTAGAAGCATTAGCAGCAGTCACAGTTCCATCTTTTTCAAATACCGGACGAAGACCTGGGATTTTGTCAAACATCACATTTTTGTATTCCTCATCCTCATCGATGATGATAGTCTCACCTTTTCTGCCTTTGAGTTCTACCGGAACCACTTCATCTTTAAATGCACCTGATTTCCATGCGTCAGCTGCACGAGTATAAGATTGAATAGCATAAGCATCCTGATCTTCACGGCTGATATTCATTTCACGGGCAGTGTTGTCTGCACAATTACCCATTGGGAACTTGTAATATGCCTCAAACAAGCCATCTTTCACAAGACCATCTACAAATTCTGCATTTCCATATTTATAACCAAAACGTGCTTTAGGAACATAATAAGGTACATTGGACATGGACTCCATACCACCAGCTACCACTAAATCATTTTGACCGGTCATGATGGACTGTGCAGCAAACATCACCGCTTTCATACCAGAAGAACATACTTTATTAATTGTTGTACATGGTACATTGTAGCCAATGCCAGCACCGATGGCAGCTTGACGCGCCGGAGCTTGCCCAAGATTAGCAGAAATTACATTTCCCATCATTACTTCCTGCACTTCTTTAGGATCAACTCCTGCCTTTTCTAACGCACCTTTAATAGCAAAACTTCCAAGTTCTACGGCTGTCAAGCCACTTAATTTACCACCAAAGCTTCCTAAAGGAGTTCTTACAGCGGATACAATAAATACTTCTTTCATTGGGTTTATATTTATGTGTTTGTTGAATATTGATTACCACTCTGGCAAACCTCGATTCGGTCGCTGAGTAGCTTTCTTTCGGTTTTGTTGGATAAAGCGTAGTTCTGCTGCATTCATTGCTTCCAAAATCTGAGCAGCTTGTTCAGGAGTAAGATTCATTTCCTGTAATCGCTCGCGCATTTTTTCCATCGCTTTTTCGCGATCACTTAGATCACTTTCCATGTCAGATGCTTCGTCAGAATCACGCTCTTCCTGAGACTTATCTCCTGATTTATCATCTTTCTTTTCGGATTCAGAGGCATTATCTTCCTCACTTTTTTCATCGCCTTCTCCATCCTTGCTGTCATCAGAGTCCTTTTGTTGATCTTGGTTATCCTGATTTTGATCCTCATCTTGGTTTTCCTGATCTTCGCCCTCCGAGTCATCTTGATTTTCTTGGTCAGGGTTTTCCTGCAGCCATCGACTCAATAATTCATAATTGTAGCGGGCTTCCTCATTTCTTGGATCCTTGATTAAAGAAAACTTAAATGATTCCAATGCCTCTTGATATTTTTTCTGGGAAGTCTGAATAACCCCCACCTGATTACTGGCAAATGAGGCAATGGTTTTATTAGCATCACTAAAAAGGCTAGAATAGGTGCGCTGTGCTTCTTCCAACTGATTGTTGTAATGATAACTTAGCGCCAAATTAAAGGTAAGATTGGCTTCATTAATCTTGAATTCTGAGCTCAATCGAAGGTGTTTTTCTACAGAACTTTCGTAAGCTGCTGATGCGTAGGCATTGCTTGCATCTCGGATAGCCGTGTTTTTTCTACCAATCTCTGTCCAAGAGCTGGGGAAAATCAGTAGGATAAGCCAGAACAAACGAATTGATAGCATAGCTTATAGTTTTATAGTTCTTAGTGGTAAAATCATATCCATAATTGCCAATCCCAAGGCTGCCAGTAAAAAGTAGAAGAACTTATTTGCCGAAGCTTCTACCATCCTAGAGCCTGTCAAGGTTCCTTCCTGTCTTTCTATAGCAGTAATTAAATCAGGGATTTCCTGTGATTCATCACTCAATTCGAAATACTCTCCATTTGTTTGATTAGCAATCAGTTTAAGGTTATTGCTTTCTAACCGTGTGATGGCAGGTTGATTTGTCGAGGGATCGATAATTACGGAATTTCCGCGTGGTATGGTACTTCCTTGCGAAGTTCCTACCCCTAAGCTGAAAACCTTTATACCCTCATTGGACATTTTAGAGGTGGTTTCTTTAAAATTGTCCGCAAAATCTTCTCCATCAGAAATAAGAATGACCGATTTCGACTTCATTTCCAAACTTTCATCTTCTGAAAACTTTGTCAATGCCATGGCTAAAGGAGCGTTCAGGTCGGTTCCCTGATTAGGTACCAATCCTGTATTGAGTCCATCAATATGTAATTGTAAGACATTTTGATCGAAGGTCAACGGGCATTGGATAAATGCTTCGGATGAGAAAATAATCAATCCTATACGGTCTCCTGAAAAGGTTCTTACCAGGTTTTTTAATTCAAATTTTGTTCGCTGCAATCTGCTAGGACCAATATCTGTTGCATTCATAGATTGGGAGAGGTCAATTGCGATGAATATATCTTTCCCTTCTTCCTTGATTTCTTTCATAGAAGTGCCTATGGAAGGACCTGCCATAGCTATCAAAAACAAAACAAAGTAACTGCTCCGTAAAAGCATCTTCATCAATATTCGATGCTTACTGACCTCTAGTTTTTTGTTGATCTTATAAAACCTGTAAAGATAACCTATGTAAAGCAGCCCAAAACCTATGGCAAGCCAAGTGTATAACGTAATATCCGGATATGCCCAAATCATGGCCTGAAATTACTAATAATCGGACAAAAGAAAAGTAATTGAAGTTTAATCATAGAATTTTTAACAGTTAACGGAAAATATGCGTTATTGAAATGAATTTCATTAGAACTATTTGTTTTGTCACGACTGATTCTCCTTTTCTTGCTTTTAACTCCTGCTGTTTTACGAGCACAAGAAACCAAAGTTTTGGAAGGTTATGTATTCGAACTTCCATCGGAGGCCTCGCTTCCGGGGGCTAATATTTATTGGAAATCCAATCCCCAAAGTGGAGTAGTTTCTGATATCAATGGTAAGTTCAGTATTCCCATAATTCCCCTTCCAGCTACATTAATTGTGTCTTTCGTAGGTTTTGAGCCAGCGAGCAGACAAATTACGACAAAGGATGTTGACAACTCCGTGCGTTTTTTTTTGAGAGCAGAAGAGTTATCACTAGAAGAGATCATTGTAAGGGAGCGAGCTCCTGATCAGAACATTCGGGGATTGGAGATGGGTAAGTCTATTGTCCCCATAGAAACGATAAAAAACATACCTGCATTGTTTGGTGAGGTTGATTTATTGAGAAGTTTACAGCTATTGCCAGGCGTGCAGACAGCAGGAGAAGGAACGACAGGTTTATTTGTTCGAGGAGGTTCAGCAGATCAAAACTTAGTTCAATTAGATGGAGCACCCATCTATAATCCATCTCATTTTTTTGGCTTTTTCTCGGTTTTTAATCCTGATGCCTTATCCGGGGTTGACTTTTACAAAGGGAATATACCGGCAAATTTGGGAGGCCGGATATCATCTGTCATTGATATAGGACTGAAAGAAGGAAATTATCAAAAGATTAAGGGAGAGGGTGGAATTGGGACCATCAGTTCCAGATTGACAGTAGATGGACCTTTGTATTCAGATAAATCCTCCTTCGTGGTTTCAGGTAGAAGAACATACGCAGATTTATTTTTAAGACTTTCCAGTGATGAAAATATTCGAAATAACTCGCTTTACTTTTACGACCTGAGTGGAAAATTCACTTTCAAACTTAGTGATAAAGACAAATTATCCATATCAAGTTATTTCGGTAGAGACTTTTTGGGAATCTCTGAGCAATTTGGTTTTGGATGGGACAACTGGATTACATCAATCACTTGGAATAGAGCCATCCGGGATGATTTCTTCTTGGATGTCAATGGTTATCACAGTTATTACAAATATTTGGTCACATTCGAAGATCCTGATTCGGGTTTTCTTTGGGATAACATACTTGAAGAAACTGGCTTGAAAGCTACTTGGACTTGGTTACCTGATCAAGAATCCAGTTTGGTTTGGGGTTTTCATTCTCAGCTGTATCGCTTTGCACCAATTTCTTTGAGGCCGGAACCAGGTTCTGTTATTGAACCAATTGCTACGAATCCCCGAAATGGACTGCAAAACAACTTCTTTGTCTCATATTCGAGAGAGCTTACTGATCGTATTTCCTTAGAAGCTGGTCTTCGTGCCAACACCTATAATCAAGTAGGTAGGGGTGTAAAGTATATCTATGAGAATGATTTACCGGCTCCAGAATCTCAAATATTAGATACCTTAAGTTTTGGTGCTTTTGAAAATATGAAATTTTTCTCAGGTTTAGAGCCTCGAGTGGCTTTTAGGTATTTGATAGACCCTATGACTTCTTTAAAAGCTTCCTATAATAGAACCAATCAATACATTCAAGTAGCTAGTAATTCCTCCGCTGGTTTACCTTTGGACAGATGGATTCCAGCTGGATTTTACATTCCTCCGATTATCGGGGATCAGTTTTCATTGGGAATCTTCAAGAACTTTCAAAACAATACTTGGGAGTTGTCCTTAGAAGGCTATTATAAAAACTTTCAAAATATCATTGATCTAAGGCAGGGAGCTTCTATCATTTTCACAGATAATGTTGAAACCGAAATTCTAGCCGGAAGGGGCTATGCATATGGGGCAGAGTTTTTATTGAGAAAAAACGTAGGAAAGACTACCGGATGGTTGTCGTATACGTATTCTAGAACTTGGAGAGTGATTGATGGCATTAGCGAAAACCTGCCTTTCAATCCACGATTTGATCGGCCTCATGATTTAGCTTTGGTGGCAAATCATCAGTTTGATAAGCGTTGGTCGGCAGCGTTAACATTTATTTATACAACAGGTCAGGCCGTTACATTCCCAATTGGTACTTACATGGTGGATAATCAGCGCTTGCCTTTATATGGGCCTTTAAGAAATGAAGACAGGTTTCCAGATTATCATCGTATGGATGCTTCGGTGACCTATAAAAATAGAGATCAGGGGAGAAAATGGAGAGGTAGTTGGAATTTGAGTATTTATAATTTGTACGGTAGGAAAAATCCTTTCTCTTATCAGTTCACAGAAATCCTGAATGAGGACATACGATTTGATCCAAGTACAGGCCCCGTTACCTCTAGAAGACCTGGAGTAGTGATGACCTATCTCTTTACATTCTTGCCAGCTTTGACCTATAATTTTGAATTTTAATATGAAAAGACTGATTTGGATATTAATAGCACTCAGTATGCTTTCCTGTCAAGAGGAAGTCTTTTTAGATCTCCAAACAACCGAGCCAATACCGGTTATTGAGGCTATATGGACTAATAATTCGCAAATGAATTTTGTTCAATTATCCCGTTCTCGAGACTTTTTTGATGCAGAGCCCAATGATTTCATTAAAGATGCGCAGGTATTTATCCGTAATAAACGTACGAATGGTCGCCTGAATTTTAGGTTTTCAGAGCAGTTGGGATTGTATTTACCTGTCAACAATTTTGTTGGCTCAATCAATGAAAGCTACGAGTTGAATGTACGGATCGGAGAAAATGAATATCAGGCGGAGGGAACTATCTTACCTCCCCCTATACTCGATAGTATCCGGGTTGAGTTTAAAGATCAGCGATTTTTTCGTCGTGAAGGTTATTATTTGACGTTGTTCGGAGATATTCCATTTACAGAGGATAATAATTACAGAATTCGGATTATCCGAAATGATACATTGCTAAATAGCAGAACAGACTATCTATTGTTTGATGATACCTTTGGTACCAATATACTGAACCAAGGATTTGAGCTGAATGTGCCATTTCGCGCCAATGATCGGGTGCGTTTAGAGTTATTTCGTTTGAATCAGGATGCGTTTGATTATATGAATCAATTGGTAAGCTTACTTTTCAATGATGGTGGGTTATTTTCACCCCCTCCTCAAAACCCGATTTCGAATATCAGACAAGTGAAAGGTTCGGGGATGTTTGCAGGATATTTTAAAGCAAGTCCTGTGCTGGTTGAGACAGTACTTATAGCTCCTACTGAACAGGTAGGAGATGAATAGACATTTTATTTGACTACCTTTGCGCCATGTTGAATTATGATGAGAAAGGTAAAATAGTCATTACCTGTAAAGATCGTTTCTCCTCCTATTTGGAAGAAGAAGTAATATCCTTGGGTTTTAAACCCGTACGTGTAGAACGTACCTATGTGGAGATTTTTGGTTCATTAAATGATTGCATTGATTTAAATCTTCATTTAAGAACCGCCAGTCATGTCTTGTATGAAATTAAGTCTTTCTATTTACATAAGGCAGATGATATCTATAGAAGGGTAAAAGCTCTTCCATGGGAAGATTATTTGGAACCTGACACCTATTTTTCAGTCATTTCTACGGTGGATAACCCAACAGTAACCAACCCTCTTTTTGTCAATGTACGAGTGAAAGATGCGATTGTGGACCGTTTTCGGGAGAAATTTAATAGAAGACCTGATTCAGGATCAGACTTGGATGGAGCGGTTTTACAATTGTTTTGGAAAGACACACAAGCTACCCTATATGTCAATACTTCTGGAGAAACCCTAGCCAAGCATGGTTACAGAAAAATTCCAGGACATGCACCTATGTTGGAAGCCTTGGCATCAGCGACGATTTTGGCTTCTGGCTGGGATATGATGTCTCCATTTGTAAACCCTATGTGTGGTTCAGGAACTTTGGCTATTGAGGCTGCGATGATGGCTACCGGAAGATATCCTGGTTTGCATCGAGATCACTACAGTTTTATGTACTTTAAAGGTTACGACGAAACTGTATATCAGAAGATTAAAGCAAAAATGGAGCAGAAGGTGTTCCGAGTACCTAATTTGAAAATCATAGCTTCTGATATTTCTGAACAGGCGGTTTTATTTGCCAGAGAAAATGCAGCAACTGCCGGAGTTGAGGATTTAATTGATTTTCAGGTCTGCGACTTTAGGGATACACTCGTGCCGGAAACAGGAGAAGGAGCGGTATTTTTCAATCCTGAGTATGGAGAACGACTAGGGGAAGAAGGCGACCTGGGTGAAATTTACAAGGCTATGGGAGATTTCATGAAACAGAAATGTCCGGGATATACGGGGTTGATTTTTACCGGAAATATGGCCTTGGCCAAAAGGGTAGGGCTGCGTACCTCACAAAGAATTGAGTTTTACAATGGTACAATTGATTGCAGGCTTTTGAAGTACGAGTTGTTTAAAGGTAAAAAATCTGATTAATCTTTAAATTTTATTCCGTAAATATAGGCTTTATAGAAATAATCAATTTGGATGGGGTCTATTAAATGCAGCGGCTGTTGTTCAATAAAGAAGTTTGTTTAAAAAAGGCCCAATTGATCAGATTGGGCCTTTTTTGATTTCATAAATTTGTTGAGCTCTAAAAACAAGTTTCAGCTTACAGCAATTCTATCACTTTTTCTATACGTTGCTGTAAGTCTTTGATAGCATTGGAGTAACGCATATCCCATTCTTCTAATCTCTCGGATGATTTGAGTTCAATTTCATATTGGATACCGGGCAAAATCCAGGATGCATAGCCACTGAAAGGATCATTGGCGGCATATAGGGAACGATACCAACTACCAAAATACATGCCCTTTGGATCAATAAAGGCCTTCTCTAAGGCAAGCATGGCTTGGTTGATGCGTTGTGCTTTTTTCTTATCCAATTTATTGGAGGCCAAAGCAGCAGCAAGTTGCTCGTCTAATAATTCCGCAGCAGTTTTCATAGAAGCTATTGCAGCGCGGGATTGTTCAAACCCTAAAAATGTTGGATTGAAGTTTTTCACCCCTCTTTCTGAGGATGTAAAATGTCCATCCAAATCTTTGGCATATCGGGATACCTGATAAGGAATGATATTTGCATTTGCCAAGCGTAAACTCATAATTCCAACCAACTGCTCAACCGTGCCTCCCATTTTAAAGGTTGGATCGGCGAATTTTTCATAGAAGTGAAGATTATCATAGTTGGTGTGATACAAGGTAGGGCCTGATGCTCCTCCATTGATGGATGGAACACCTACATGCATATAAAAAGCAATATGGTCCGAGCCACCCCCTAAATTTCCAATACTGGGTTCATCTCTTCTACCTGCCCATACTTCATACACAGTTTTAGCTGAGTCAGGGAAGCTAACTGCTTTGGCAGCATCCATAATCACTTTTTTCAAGGTAGGAGAGGAAGATGCTCCAAAATTTCTTCCAGATACAGCGGCATCCAAATTGATATAGGCAACTGCCTTCGCTTTAAGGTCATCTCTAAATTGCTCTACCCATTCTGTCGAACCTATGACTCCATGTTCCTCAGCATCCCAATGAGCAATCATGATGGAGCGGGATGGCTTGTAACCTTCAGCAACCATTTTACCTAAGGTTTCACTCAAAGAAAGTAACATGGCTGTGCCTGAATTAGGATCAGTGGACCCAAAACTCCATGCATCGTAATGACAACCTAAAATTACCCACTCATCAGGGAACTCGCTCCCCTTAACTGTTCCAATCACATTGTTTGCACGGACAAAGCCTTTATCCTGATGTACTTTCAATCGAACTCGAAGCTCAGGGCCACCTTCCAAACGATAAGTGTATGGAAGTCCACCTTGCCAGCCTGCCGGAACTGGATTGCCTGTCATGCGTCCGATGATTTCTTTGGCAGAACCATAAGAGATAGGTGTCACAGGAATGGTATGCAAACCAACCTCCTCAGGCTTCAAACGATTGACTTTAGTTTTGCTGTCTAAAGGCAAAGCCGGTTCAAATGGCGTCAAGGCATCACCGGTCCAGTCAACTGTGAGGAGCGACCCTCGCTGAATGGAGCTTTCATTGTAGAAAATACCATCTGGGTAGACCAGGCCTCTCATGTAACCTGAGTCTCCAGGATCAGTGAAAATAATCAAACCAGCAGCTCCATTTTGTTCTGCAAATTTGGCTTTGAATCCACGGAAATTTCCTCCATACCTAGCCAAAACAATTTTACCTTTTACGTCTATACCTAATTCTTTGAGACGCTCAAAATCAGCCTTTGTTCCATAGTTGGCATACACAACTTCAGCGGTAATATCCCCATTGCCAGTAAAAGCATTCCAACCTTTCCATAAATCTTTATGCCCTGAGTAGGGATCCTCTGCCAAAATGTTTTCTTGTTGATTCAATGGCATCCGTATTGGAGTAACCAATTCAATCAAGGATTCACCCGGGCCAATTGGTAAGTAGACATCGTAAGGATAAACCTTGACGTCCAAGCCAGCTTTTTTCATGATTTCCACCATGTAGTCTTTGACCTTTTCATTGGCAACAGTACCAGCGGGATGGGGATCGGAAGTGATTTTTTCTAAGTGCTTGCGAAAAGAGGAAAAGTCAACGGTTTGTTGGAATTTACTCTCAATCAGCTGTTGCCTTTCCAAAGTGGAATCCTGAAATCCATCCAGTTTTTGACCATCTGCAGTGTTGTAGATCAAAAATCCAGCAAGTAGTAATGCGTAAAGTTGTTTCTTCATAGGGATATTTGCATTTATAAGATTTTATCCAAGGAGGATCGTAGCAAAGATACTTTTATTGGGGACTGAAAAGAGAAAAATTTTGTAAAGGTTGTTAAGAGTGGTATAAAAGTACAGGATGAGGGATGAAAGATTCGATAAGTGTTTTGAGAGATTAAAATAAAAAAAGCCAGTCGAGACTGGCTTTTTGTCGGGGTGGCAGGATTCGAACCTACGACCTCCACATCCCAAATGTGGCGCGATACCGGGCTACGCTACACCCCGATTTGTTAGAAAAGCATTCATAATGCTCTAACGAGTTGCAAATGTAGACAATTGAATTTGTATTCAAAGAATAAATTGAAAAAATCAGTTAAAAACACAAAAGTTTATCGGTGTGCAGCATGATTCAAGCAATTTCTTTTTTTCATAATTACCATTCTTAAATTGTACTATTCTACCCAAGGTTCTGAAGCGTACTTCAAAAAGTAAAATTTTGTTTTGAGTAATAGTCATACGGCATCAAAATGTGAGTAGTATAATGAAGGATTGTTTGATTTTATATGGTCACCCGAGTAGTTTTGATTAAATTTAGATGATTACCTCAAAATCCAATCAAAAAAAAAGATCGTAAATAGTTGAGTTCTCAAAGTAGACATGACTTCCGCTTTTTGATTCCTTCAAAATAACCAAAGATGATCGATACCCTCGTAGAAAGAAATAATATTAAGATCATTGGTAATGGTAATGTTCCAATGATTTTTTTACACGGCTATGGATGTGACCAGCAAATGTGGAGATTTGTATATCCTGCATTTGAGGATCATTACAAAATCATTCTAATGGACCACGTGGGCTCTGGGAAATCAAATGTAGAAGCGTATGATTTTAATAAATATAGTTCCCTGAATGGTTATGCAAATGATTTATTAGAAATAATAGACGCCTTTCAGCTGCAAGAAACGATTATTGTTGCGCATTCGGGAAGTGCAATGATTGCTCTTTTAGCGGCAGCAGAGCGCCCTAGTCATTTTTCGAAGTTGGTTCTTTTAGGTCCTTCACCCTGCTACATCAACAAACCTTCTTATGATGGGGGTTTTTCTCAAGATGATATTGATGAATTGGTAAGTACCTTAGAAAGCAATTATTTGGGATGGTCTAGTTTCATAACTCCTGTAATTATTGGAGATGACAATCAAAAGGAATATTCGGAAGAACTTAAAAACAGTTTTTGTTCAATGAATCCTGCTATTGCAAAGCATTTTGCTAAAGTAACATTCCTAAGTGATAACCGTGGAGATCTAAAAAGGGTTAAAACACCTGCTTTGATTATTCAGACCAATCCAGATGTGATAGCTCCAGTCCAAGTGGGGCAGTATGTTCACCAAAACGTGCTAGGCAGTACCTATATAGAGCTTCAAACAATAGGACATTGTCCACATCTGACAGCTCCAAATGAAGTTATTTCAGCGATCAATCAATATTTAAATTTTTGATTTCATGATAGCTAAACCAATTATAGAAGATGCAGAAGAATTATACCAATACGCACCCAATGGTTATTTGTCAGTGCGTATGGATGGTTTGGTTGTAAACATTAATGAAACCTTACTAGATTGGATAGGTTATACTAGAGATGAGGTTGTGTTTGTTAAAATAATTTATGATTTTTTTGGGATGGGGGATAAGATTTATCTTGATACCCATGTTTTACCTTTATTACAATTACAAAATTTTGTCAATGAAATCAATTTGACCTTAAAAACTAAGTCAGGTGGTCATTTTCCAGCTCTAATTAATGGAAAGAAGGTTACATACACTGGTCATCATCTACCAGTGGTTAGGTTTTCTGTTATCAAAATAGAAGAACGAAAAACCTATGAAAAGGAGCTGTTAGAGGCTAGAAAATATGCCGAAAATCTAGTTGTTAGACTACAACAAGTGAATGAGGAACTTGAAAAATTTGCTGCTTCAGCTGCTCATGATCTTAAAGCCCCTTTAAATTATATTTTAAGTTGCATCGAGATTCTCGAGCTTAAAGGTGTCGCTCAGCAGGATGATGAAACCAAGCAATTCTTTCATTTAATGAAATCAAGTGCATGGTCAATGAAATCGATGATTACTGATCTCTTGGACTACACCAAACTAGAAAAAGATAAAGGTGAATTTGAACAAGTTTCATTGAACGGCATCTGTGAAGAGCTGTTAGTGACCTTCGATTCTTTGATTAATGAACATGATGCTAGCATATCCATTCAGTCTTTGCCTGAGATAATTGGTGACTCTATACTTTTGAAAAAATTATTTCAAAATCTCATTGAAAATGCGCTGAAGTATAGATCTGAGGATAGACCAATGATAGCTATTTATTATGAAGAAACACCTGAGCTATACACACTTTTTGTCAAGGATAATGGTATAGGTTTTGATATGATTTATGCATCAGAAGTTTTTGATTTTATGAAACGATTAAATACGAATAAATCCATTGAAGGTACAGGTATAGGCTTAGCCAGCTGTAAGCGAATAGTCGAAATCCATGGAGGAGAGATTGGAGTTCTTTCTGAGCCCGGGAAAGGGAGTACATTTTTCTTTACTTTACCTAAGAAACATTCGAATAATAACTTATGGGGGTAAAAAATCTTGAGAAGAGAACCATTAATCCGCTTAACAGACTTTTTTACCGAACGACTATATGTCTTCTAACAATCTTGTTTTGCGCATGCGCTGAGGAGGAAAAGCCAACTCCTCCAAGAGAAATGTATTTCCCTCCGATCAATTCCATGCAGTGGGACATTTCTACATTTAATGAATTGGGGTGGAATACACAAGAGTTTGAAAATTTTAAAACTTATCTCGAAAGCATGAATACGAGGGCTTTTATTGTTTTAAAGGATGGAAGAATTGCGATAGAGGAATATTTTGGTCGAACGATTATAGGTAACCAACCATTTGGAAGAACTTCGCAGTGGTATTGGGCTTCTGCTGGAAAAACTCTAACCGCTACATTGGTTGGGATAGCTCAGCAAGAAGGGAAATTGAGTATAGATGATGCCAGTTCGGATTATTTGGGATTATCTTGGACCAATTTATCACCTCAAAAGGAACGACTCATTCAAGTCAAGCATCAATTGAGTATGACTACAGGTCTTGACTACTTAGGTGTTGATTTAGATTGCACTTTGCCTTCTTGTCTACGCTATCGGACCGATGCTGGTCAGCAATGGTTTTATCATAATGCCCCTTATACACTTTTGGAAAAAGTGGTTGAAAATGCCACTGGAATCAACTACAATACCTATACGCGTCAAAAAATTGGAGCTAAAATTGGCATGGGAGGACAATGGATTTCTCAGGAATTCAATAATGTTTATTGGAGTACCGCTAGGGATATGGCTAGATTTGGATTATTGATATTAAATCGGGGTAGGTGGGAGAATAATGAGGTGATTTCAGATCAAAACTATTTCAATCAAATGGTCAGCAGTTCCCAAACCTTAAATCCAGCTTATGGATATTTATGGTGGCTAAATGGAAAAGAATCCATCATACCTCCCGGAATATCTAATTCATTAAACTTACCCCTAGCATCCAATGCACCTGCAGATCTGATTGCAGGTATGGGGAAAAATGGACAATTTGTTGAAGTAGTACCAAGCATGAACTTAGTAGTGGTTCGGATGGGTGAAGCTCCCGATAATGCACTGGTGCCGATCGCTTTCCATAATGAGATGTGGGAACGATTGATGAGAGTAATTCAATAGCAGCTGTTAAACATTCAGGCTCAGCATGTAGAATAGACACGATTTTGTATATTGAGAATCGATTTCAATTGTTTGTAATCTTTAGATTTTTACTATGCAAGCTCCACATATTGACAATTTGATTGAATACTCCAAAAGGCATGCTGCAGTGACAAGTCTTAGACTTATAACTACCCTTCAGTCCTTGTTCCAGCTGATGGAAAGAGTACAAGTTCAAGGAGACGACTTGTACAGAGCTATTTGGATAACCGCTGAAAGAGGAGGTATTGAGGATTTTGGAGTGTACGAAGAGTATTTGGAAGTTGGCGAAGTTTCTAATGAAGAAGAGTTTCAAGACTTATGGGAAATGTATTATCCCGATGAATTCAAGTGGTACAAATTTTCGGTAGCCAATTATCAATATGGTTATTACTTCTATCTAGATTCGGAGTTAATTTTTCAGTTTGATAAAAATCAAGTGTCAAAAGATCATGCAGATGAGTACCAGTTTGAATTATGTAATTGGCTTTCCTCTGAAGTTCTACGTGTAATTGATGAATTATCAGCAAATGAAGCTGCGTTTAATCAGTATTTAGAAGTCAATTTACCCCACAAAAAGCGACTTGGAAGAATTCAGCGAAGGGATTTATGGTCTATTTTTCCTCAGGAAAAGATTTTTTTTGAGAATCATGTAAGTCCTGAAATGGTCGCAGTATTGCAGATTTTAAAAAGTGAAGATTATCAAAGTCAATTGAAGTACTTACCACATATTTGTGCGTTGGATTTTTTCAAAGTTTGTGAGCTGGGTTATGAGGCTAATGAATACTTTACTACATCCAAAAACAGCTTAAGTCCAAAGGAGAAATATATCGCTAAGGCTGATGGAAGGGATTGTGGATTGACCAAGATAGATGAAATATCTAGTGAGGAGTTTTCCAATTGGTATGATCATGAAAGTCAGTGTGGTGGACATCCGTGGGAGGTGTGCAGGGGAGGGAATGCTACCCATATCTCCTTGTACGTAAAGAGGCAAGAAAATGGTTGGTATTTTATATTAAGTGGTTGTAGCAGTGAGCGTGTGGTAGAAACGGTGAAATTTGCCCACGCGCTTTATACTCATCAAGTTCCATTCATTTTACACAATGCAGATGAGATTTATAAAATGATTTTAGGAATTGATTTTATTGGGATTGTACCTGAACATGTATTTCCCAAATATTGCCATGGTTTATTTTCTGATGGGAACAGATATATTGATTTCATGAATTTGGGTCATGAAGAGTCAGACTCTATTATCAAAAAAGCGTATTGGTTCCCCTTGGAAAAAGTTGAGATGTGCAGGTCTGAGCTTTAAGCTATCATTTCCAGTTGATAAACGGTTGATATCCTGATTATTTATTTTTAAACCTTTTTTCAAACGGCCTAAGATTGTTTGGTTATTTTTCGTATCTTCAAGAGTTATTGTTGAGTTTAGACTAAACTATGTATTTAAATTTTATAGCGGGGTTGGTGTTTCTTTTTTCATTAAACACAACGGAGGCTTATTTCCGGTCAAATACATCTCTTCCAATATTAGAAATCTCTGATCTTCCTGATTATCCTATTGGTTCGTACATACAGTTTTTGAAAGTACAGGAAGAGTTGGAGATTCATGAAATTATCCAAAAATTACAAGAGGGACAATTTCAAGCGTTAGAGAATACGCATGTGCTTAATAAGGGGTTTGGTTTGGAGTATTGGTGGGTAGCATTTCGGGTCAAGAATATACAACAAAAAGCCAATACAGTAATTTTTAGTCCTGCCGGGCCTAGTATTCGAAAAGGTGTTTTGTACAGCTTGGATGAGATGGAGAATATCTTAGCTTTTGACTTTGTGGGAATACAGACTCCCCCAAAAAACCGTGTTATTGAAAGTAGAATTAACTCCCTAGAGCTCCATTTTAATGCAGGTGAAGAAAAGCTATTTTTGTTTCTGATGGATACTAGAGGTTTAAGCACCTTTGTGCCATTTTATTTGGATGATGTAAAATCATACTGGGAATATGAAGTAGGAAGGAGTTTGGGCTTTGGTTTAGTGGGAGGGGTGCTATTAATGGCTATGGTCTTGGGTTTATTTTTATTGATTTATTTGAAAGAGAAGATTTATGGGTGTTTTACCCTTTTTGTGTTTGCCAGTCTTTTGTTGATATTAGAAGAGGATGGCTTTGCTTATTGGTTTATTTATGGGAATCTATTTCCATCATTAGCCGAAATATTGATTCCCCTGCTTTGTTTACTGATTACTTTATTCTTTATGGAGTTTGTACGGTTATTTTTTATTCAGCCAAAAAAAGAATCTTTACTTCCATCACTTGGGAAAGTATTAACTGTGGTGAGTATTCTTGTTGGCTCATTACTTTTTTTCAATTTGTTTGATCATTCCTACTTTAAACTGGAAATAATTTTCATTATTACAGCCTTTGTGATTGCTTTTTCTAATTTATCCGTTTCCATTTCTATTCTTGCATCTTATCTGAGAGAAAATAGAAGTTCAGTGTATTTTTTGTTGGTGGCTAGTTTGATTCTAGTGTTAGGACTTGTGAATTACCTACTCAACCATTTGGGTCTAACCACATTTAATTTATTTTATCCCAATGGGATAGTTTTCGGAACGCTTTTCATGGTGATTGTTTTGTCGCTTTCTGTGATTAATCGCTACTATTCTCTTAAAAATCAAAAAGAATTATTAGCAAAAGAGCTATTGCTCAAAGAACAGACAAAAATGGCTGAAATATTTGCAGCCTTGGAAAGTGAACGCAATCGAATTGGTAGAGATTTACACGATGATTTGGGTGCATTATTATCTATTACCAAGTTAAAAATGGATGAAATTAAATCCTCATTAAATGGCACCAAAAGTCAAGTGGCAGCAAGCTTTGATGAAGTTGATCGCTTATTGCAAGCAGCCTGTCAAGATGTACGCTTTATATCCCATGAGTTGATGCCACAGGATATCCAAGAAAAGCGCCTAGCTACCTTGGTTGCAGAAATAATAGATGCATTGCAAAATCAAGAGACTTTGAACATCCAATATGATATTGGTGAGTTGCCCTTGATTTCATCGGGATTGAAATTGCATGTTTTTCGAATTATCAAAGAGTTGATAAATAATATTATTCGTCATTCCAAAGCTACCCATGCAGATGTTAATCTGTTTTATGATCCAGAGGAAGAAGTACTTAATTTATTGATCTGGGATGATGGGGTAGGTTTTGATAAAGCCGTGGTACTTTCTTCAAATTCTGGTTTAGGCTTGATTAGTATCCAAAAACGAATAGTTCACCTCAACGGAGAAATCAGTATAGACTCAGGCGACAATGGAACCCAGATCTGTGTCAGTTTACCTTTAAAGATGAGCAGATGAATTACAGGATAATAATTATCGATGATCACGAGATATTTTCCAATGGTCTGCGTATGATTTTGGAAAATAGATTGCCTTTGAAAGTGGTTAAAAGTTTTTGTAAAGGAGGTGAAGCCTTGGACTATTTGGCGTTTGATGGAGCTTTAGATTTGGTTATTTTAGATTTAAATATGCCTGGGATGGATGGTTTTACTTTTTTACAAAAAATGCAGAGCATTAGGCCGCAGCAAAAAGTATTGGTGGTCAGCATGCATTATACCATCAGTCATATAGAAAAATGCAAGGAATTGGGGGCCTCAGGATTTGTTAAGAAAGATGAATCATTGGAAAAACTACTGAAAGTAGTAACACTTTTGATGCAAGGAAAACATTTTTTTGATGAACCAAGTGAAAACAGACAGGAAATAGATGTTTCAAAAGAGCTCAAATCGCAATACAAGTTATCTCCCACAGAAATAAAAATCATTGGTCATCTGTTGGATCAAAAGGAAAATAAGGAGATCGCAGACGCAATGAATTTAAGCTACCTCACTATCAAAACCCATAGAAAAAATATCTATAGAAAATTAGGGGTGCATAATATAGCCGGGATTGTGGCCATCTGGAAGGTTGTATCAGAGAGAGACAAGAATATATTTTAGTATAGAGTGCCACTAATGGGGTATTTCAACTAATTTTTTGAATTAAAATATACCCCATTTGGGGTATGGTAAAGCGTCAAAAAAATGGCCAAATTTGAGTGTTCGTAAACCCTTGTTTGACTTTGACACTTGCTAGCGTAAGAGTCGCCCGCGTTGTTTCAATTTTTAAAATTATGGTCAGCTTAACTTAGGTTTGTTTCGTTAGGCTGGCCAAGTGAACCTGTTCTGTTTTTACTTTTTAACCATCGATTTTTATAAGCTATTTCAAAAGGAGGTTTTTACCTCCTTTTGTTTTTGGATATAAATCGTTAAATTACAGGTAATTAACATAATTTGCTATGGAGAAGTTTTTTGATTCACACCTACATGCCACATTAAAACATCACTTTGCCAGTGAGACCAAAGAAGTCTCTGCTTGGGATACCTTGACAAATAAGGACTACTCCACCAATTTTTCTGGCTTCATGGGTAAGATGACCTTGTTTTTTTTAAAAAACTTTATTGAAGGAACGCTTCGCTCTCAATCTTCCTTAACCCAATTGGTGCAAAGCCATTATGACTTGTGTATGATGTCTTTGTATTCCCCTGACAAAGATTTACTAAAGGCATTGTACGAGCATCCAGACTTTCGGAAAATCATTGACAAGGTTTGGTTTGGGAAAATTTTATCAGGCGAGCGATTGGAATCTCTGATAGCTACTGATAATCATTTCAAGATTTTGCTAGAGGATTTAGACTTGCTTCAAGAGAAAAACTCTGCTGGAAAAGTTAACTTTCTATCCACTCAAGATAGTTTCGATGCATCTCCACAGACCCTGAACCTTGTATTTGCTGTGGAAGGATTACATTGTTTACGTTCGGATACTAATTTGACGGATTCCGCAAGTGTTTTAGCGGATGTACAAGCTTCTATACAAGTCATTCAATCTAAAGGTGCTAAAATAATCTCCAGTACGATTACGCACATTGATAATGAGAATCAGCTATTTGCAAATCAAGCCTATGCTATGGATGGGATGCGGGCGATGGGCTTGGATGATGTTCCTCTGCGGCCAACAGGAAATGGCTTCAGGCCCCTTGGAATACGTGCTATTCACCTTTTAGAACAGGAAAAAATTTGTACAGATATCAAGCATTTGAGTTTTCAGGCACGGAAAGATTTATACGCCCATAGAAAAAGTAATGCCATACATTCCCCCATTTTGTGTACTCATGCTGGATTGGCAGGGATTCCTTTTGAAGGTGCGCCAAACTCCTTTCAAAACCACATCATTGATGCTCAATTGGTAAAATCTCAGATTCATTCCAATAACACAAATACAAGTGTTCAACACGTCCAAGTAACCCTTGCTAAACCTATTGCATCTAAAAACGGGGTTTTTGGCACTGTTGGGTTTAATTGTGCAAGTATCAATCTGTATGATGAAGATGTAAAGGAGATTTACAATTCAAATGGCTTGTTAGGCATTTCTTTAGATGCGAGGATTTTAGGTTATGTTAGTCTTTTTGGGTTGCATAATCACAATCAACTATTGCCCTACGTAAAGTCATTTGCCCATCGTGGACATCAGTATACATTGATTACTGATACTGAATTCTTTTCAGAACAGGAGTTTGCACGCTTGGGATTGAGAGCTCAACGGGCTGATTCTTGGTTTGATAACTGTGTAAACTATCAAAATTTACATCCAATCATTGGAGGTAAAGGTACAGCAGGGCACTATACGCAGTTTTTACATTTTATGGCGACTATTCTTCATGCAGCTAGGCTTGCACAGGAATGGGAGGGTAGTGCTGGCGTTGAAAAAATGCTTATGCAAATACTTTGTATTGGGTCAGATTTTGATGGTTTGATAGATAGCATACGGTATGCTACTGATGCTACAAGAATAGATTTTTTGAAGAAAAGATTTGAAAAAGATTTTAAGAGTTCTGCCAAAAGATTTGGAATATCATTACCTAAATCCTTAACTTCGAAGTTGATTGCTGATCAAATATTCCATCACAATGGGAAAAACTTTGTGCTCAGCCGTCTTTCCTAAAAATGATTAAATCATTCGAATGAAGTTAGTTTGCTTTGTCTTTAGTTGTTGGATTTTCTCCATCCTGTTGAGTACTGATGTGAATGCTCAGCAATTTTTTGAAATTGATGCAGAGGTTAGAGATAACTCCATCGTTATTTCCAATACGGCCATTGATATGATGAACAAGGGAAATAATGAATCAGCGTTCCGTATTTTAGAAAAAGTTATAGATTCAGATCCCTCCTTCATTTTTGCCTACATGAACATCTATAAAGCAGGGAGTCAGTTGCCTGAAAAAACAGATGAGACGGTGGCCATTTTGCGAAAGGCTTTGACTATATTCGAAGAAAATGATGAATTGGCTTATTATTTAGGAAATATTCTTCAGAAAAATGGAAGACTACAAGAGGCTATCAAAGCTTATTCGGATGCCATTGCCTACAGCAAAATCAATGGGGAAGATTTCCCACTTGTATGGGCTTATTATTTTAATCGTGGGAATAGCTATTTAAAAGCTAATCAGCATGCAAAAGCAATTCCCGATTACGATTATGCGCTCAAATTAAATCCTAAAAATGCTGACGTTTTAACAAATCGGGGCTTTTGCCACTATAAGACCAATCAGCGAGGAAAAGCTTGTGCAGATTGGACTTTGGCGTCCTCATTAGGTAGAAAAGAAGCTGATAAGTATTTGAAAAGCTTTTGTAATTAAGGATGAAAGGCTTTTTTGCTATTTTTTTGGGAGATACGTGAAAATCAACCTACCTTTCCCGCTGTAATTACATGATTACTTTTACACGGTTGAATATTAAGAACCTATACTCATGGGGATGAATATCGTCATAGCGGGCGCAGGAGATATGGGCTATCACTTGGCCGAGCAGCTCAGCTTCGAAAACAAAGATATCACACTTATCGATTTAGATAAAGATGTCCTAGATAATGCCTCTGCGCACTTGGATGTATTGTCGGTATTAGGAGATACTACCTCATTGGAAATTTTGAAAAATGCCAATGTTCGGAATGCGAATATGTTTATGGCCGTGACTACCTCTGAAAAAACGAACATTATTGCAGCAACCTTAGCCAAACAATTAGGAGCCAAGCGGGTAATTGCCAGGGTAAGGAATCACGAATATTTGCAAGTAGAGCATGAGCAGTATTTTAAAAATCTGGGGATTGATAACCTAATTTCGCCCACTGTCTTATGTAGTGGTGAAATTTCCCGAATGATGAAAAACTCAACCTTTACGGATGTATTTGAATTTGAGGGAGGTAAGCTGAATGTGGTAGGTATAACTTTGGACCAATCCTGTAGCTTGGTTGGCAAGCGCATAGGGGATATGAAAAGTAATCCCATCTTTGAAGACGTTAAAATCATTGCAATTGTCAGAGATCAATTGACCATCATTCCAAGAGGAACTACCTACATCCGGAATAATGACCATGTTTTCTTCATTTCAAATAAAAAGGCAGTGTCTTCAATTATTGATTTGGTAGGGCAGCAAAAAGTAAACATCAGTAATGTGATGATTATTGGTGGTGAGGATATGGCTTACACAACCGCGCTCAAACTGGAAAAAGATTATCGAGTCACCTTGGTGCATAAAGAAAAAGAGCGCTGTAAATGGCTAGCTGAGCGCCTAGATGATACCTTGGTAATCCATGGAGATTACAAAAATATTGAATTGTTGATAGAGGAAGGGTTGGAAGAGATGGATGCATTCATATCCTTGACAGAATCATCTGAGACCAATATTATCACCTCCCTTTCTGCCAAAAATCATGGTGTTTATAAGACTATTGCGCATGTAGATACGCGAGAATATATTCATATTTCGCATAGTATAGGTGTAGATTCTCTGATCAATAAAAAAATTGTGGCAGCCAATGAAATTACACGATACTTGAGAAAAGGGAAAGTCGATGCATTAAGCGGAATTTACGGTGTAGATGCCGAAATCATTCAATTTGAAATCACCAAAGGTAATCGTGTGACCAAGCATGCGTTGAAAGATCTTCATTTTCCAGAGGCGGCCATAGTTGCCGGTGTTATTCGGGGAGAGTCCGTTTTTATTCCTGATGGCAATTTTCAGTTGAGTTTACATGATAAAGTGATTATTTTGACCCTTCCTGAGGCGAAGTATTCCTTAGAGAAATTGTTTAACTGACATGATCCATTATAAGGAAATAGCCAAAATCATGGGTGGGCTCCTGATGCTGCTGACAGGTTTGATGTTGCCGGGTATAGCTTTTGCCTTTTACTTTGATTCTGGAGATCAAAAGGCGCTTTCAATGGCGGCTTTAGCTTCTTTAACTTTTGGAGGAATTCTGTTTTTTTCATTCTCCAAGCAAGATCAGAATATCAGGAAACGTGAGGGCTATTTGATTGTATCCTTGAGTTGGTTGATTATGTCCATTTTTGGAATGCTCCCATATATCTTGATGGAAAATCCCATGAGTTGGTCAGACGCAGTATTTGAAACAGTATCTGGCTTGACTACTACCGGTGCTACTACCATGACCAATATAGAGATTATGCCTGAAGGTATCTTATTTTGGAGGTCTATGACTCAGTGGATAGGAGGCCTAGGTATAATAGTATTGACAGTAGCTATTTTCCCATTGTTAGGCATTGGCGGGATTGAGCTATTTGTGGCAGAATCACCAGGTCCCACCTCCGATAAGCTCCATCCTAGAATCCGTGAGACGGCCAAAAGACTTTGGTTGATTTATGTAGGCTTGACGGTTTTGGTAATAATTCTTTACTTTTTTCAAGGAATGACTTTTTTTGATGCCGTCAATCATGGGCTCACTACGATGGCTACAGGAGGTTTTTCTACCAAAAACGATTCAATGGCTTTTTATGATAATCCTATGATTCATTATACAGCGATTGTATTTATGTTTTTGTCGGGTACCAACTTTACGATTACCTATTTTGGGCTGAGTGGTAAATGGGAGCGTGTTTGGAAGTCAGATGAGTTTCGTGCTTACTTATTCACTTTGATAATATTAGGGGTTTTACTGGCTATTCCCATCTATGTATATGGTAACAATGACTCTATTGAACAATCCTTCCGTAATTCACTTTTCCAAGTAGTGTCCTTAATTACTACCACAGGTTATATCACAGATGATTATACGGTTTATCATCCGGGGGTTACATTGGTGTTTTTCATGATGCTTTTTCTTGGGGCATCTGCAGGATCGACGTCTGGGGGAATTAAATTCGTACGTCACCTTACCTTCTTTAAAAACTCATATTTAGAGTTTAAGAGAATTGTACATCCGAGAGCTGTTGTTCCGTTAAAAATAAATGGGGATAGGGTTACAGGGAAAATCATCACTCACATTATGACATTTCTTTTAATCTATTTGATGATTTTTGTTTTTGGGTCGATCGTAGTATCCATTATGGGATACGATTTAGTCACCTCATTTGGTGCTGTAGCTACATGTTTAGGTAACGTAGGTCCGGCTATTGGAATGGTTGGCCCAACGGATAATTTTGCTTTCTTTGACCCAGTTGCTAAAGTATTTCTATCGTTTTTAATGCTACTGGGACGCTTGGAGCTATTTACCATTTTAGTGTTATTTACTCCCTACTTTTGGAGGGCCAATTAAGATGTAGGAATGGTAAAAATGAATTTAGAGCCTTTTCCAGATTCACTTTCGACCCAAATTTTACCTTGATTGTGTTCAATTAACTCTTTTGAAATCATCAGACCTAATCCTGTACCACCTTCTTTATTGGTACCTAAGGTGGTATAAAAATCATTTTTGAACAACTTGTTTTTAGTCTCTTCGTCCATTCCTATACCTTTGTCTTCCACATAAATACAATAGTTGTTATCTTCCAACCATGCATTTACAAAAATCTGATTGCCTGAATTGGTGAATTTCATCGCATTATTCAAAAGATTCCGTAGTACAATCTCAATCATATTCTTATCGGCAAACAATTGCGTGCCAGCAGGAATGAGATTTATCAACTCTTGATTTTTAAAATAGCTTGAGGCTGTTATAAGCTCAAAGTTTTTTTGTACCATATCAGCTATATCAAAAGTTGATTTTTTACTTTGCATCCCTTGCATCTGATTTTTAGACCACAACAACAGATTTTCCAACAGCAACACATTATTCCCTAAATCCATGGAAAGTTTCGGGATATAGGTTTGAAATTCTTCTTGAGTTAAATATTTCGAATTGACCAAATCCAGCATGCCTTGAAGAGAATGTAAGGGACCTCTTAAATCATGCGCAAGTATGCTCAAAATTTTATCTTTGATTCGGTTGGTCTTAGAAAGTTCACTCGCTTGAACTTCCATTTTGATTTTTTGGACTTTGAGCTCTTGATTCAAATCTCTTTGGTAATTCAAGTATCTCCGATACACGATGACGAGAATAAAAAGGATGATTGATATAGCAAAAAGGAGGAAAAAAATATAATTCTGAAATTTTTCAGTTTGAAGGATTAATTCATTTTCTCTGTTAAGTTGCTCAATTTCACGTTTTTGTCGTTGAATAGTTAGTTTAGCGAGGTATTCTCTGGTTTTTTGGGAATTCAATTCCTTTTTCTCATCCTCCAGCATTTGCTCCAAAGCAATTTTTCTTTCAATGTCATTTTCAAGCCTTGCCACTTCTGTGGCAAATGTCAAAATATCAATGATTGATTCTCTGTTTGGCCGGATTTGATGGAGTTTTAAGGCTTCTTCTGTATATACTTTGAGGTTTGCGAAGTTTTTGTTTGAAAATTCAATTTCTACCAACTTTTCAAGGGCCTGCAAAGCCCTGAAAGGATCATTTTCCTTTCCATACTCGTATAAAGCAAGCACATCTTTGCGGGCGGCATTTAAGTCGCCCATGTCCATCAAAAGTTGGGCTTTATTGAATTTTGATACGATCAACTGTCTTTCGTTTCCTTTGGTACCTCTAATAGCAATAGCTTCATCGATAGCCTCCAAGGCTTGGGGATATTGTCCTAATGCACTTAGTACCAAACTTTTTCCTGTCAAATTATACGCGAGACCGCTCAAATCATCTTCATCCTTGAAATATACGCCAGCTTTCAAATAGTAATTGAGGGCTTCCTCGTAAAGTCCTTGGTAATAATAAATCTGACCAATGCTATTTAATGAATGTCCGACTTGTACCATGTCCTTGGCACGCTGACTGACTTCAAGCCCCTCTTCGTAATAGAAGAGTGCTTCGTCCTGGAGATTATTGTTGCGGTAGTAAACCCCAAGTCTGTTGAGGTTTTCTGCAAGTAAACTTTGATCATTAACCTCCTTGGCAAGTGCGATAGCCTGAAGATAATATGGCTGTGCAGAGTCTGAATAGTGGATTTCCCGAAGTAGGAGGGTTAGAGTTTTTAACTTTTCCTTTGGCCCCTCTAGTTGGATGAAAGTTTTATAAAGGCTATCTGAGGCAGCTGTATGATCTTGAGCAAATGTGGGTAATGCCAAACAAAAATTAGTAATTAAGGCAAAAAGCCAAATAAATAAAATATAATTAACCCGTAATATATGCATTGATGATGTTGTTCAAAATCAAAATTAAATAAAAACCGCTATTACCCAAAGGAAATAAGCGGCTCATTTTGATAAAGATATAGGCTTTATTTAATTGCCAGAAAACATCTCTTGCACTTCTCTTTCTTCCAATCCTTTGCTGAATCTCCTTAAATTATAAGTGAATGTGATCATGGCATAGCGTTGAAGTACATTGGATTGAAAATCTTCAATGTATGTCTCTGTGATTCTTCGACGAACATTGGCATTTTGACCAAGTAAATCGTATACCATCAAGCTGATTTCACCACGCTCATTTTTGAAAAGCTTTTTACCCAAACTCATGTTTATCAGCGTAAACGTAGCGTCAAATCCATCTGCTAAACCATTATTGATTTGATGGTTGACATCCATTCTATAAATGATTCCTTTCCAGATAATCCAATTAAAGTTTACTCGGAATCGTTGTTGAAAGAAGTTATTGCTCAATCTAGGATTTAAGGTATTGTTCACTTGATTGTAAGAAGAGCGGGACCAAATGTTAAAATCAACATTTTCACTGATATTACTACTGATATTGAAACCGCCTGAATATCGGTTTGAATTATTAAAACCTATTTCCTCATTGACTTGTCCAGGGCGTTGAGTGATACCTAACCCCGTATTTAAATTTAAATTGGACTTCATAAATCCTAAGGGAATACCATAACTAAGCCATGATCTAAACTCTCTGAATCCGTCCAGGTTTACTGGTCGATTGAGCTGTGCACCTTGCTGTAAAATGATGCCATCCCCGATGTCTATCGGTCCATCCGCAATAAATGTGCTATTTGAAATAAAATTATTGGTTACCCGAGACTGTGCAAATAAAAACCAATTTTGGTCTTTATCTGGATTGTTACTTCTAAATCGCAATCGGAATTGATTGGTAAATGCCTGATCCAAATTTGGATTCCCTGTGCGTAGCTGAAGTGGATTGTTGTTGTTGATCGCTGCCTGGAGCTGTCCTACATTTGGCTCATTGGTATAGGTGTCGTAATCCAATTGAACATTTGTGTTACGGGACAATTTGTATTCTAAGCGGACGGTAGGGAGGAAGTTTGTAAACACCCGATTGAGCACTTCTTCGTTGGGAAAGAACTGATTATTGTCCAGTCGGGCATCTTGATACTCTAACTCTGCTTGAATGCGTAGATTGTCTTTTTTGTATTGATAGCCCCACTCAAATTGATTTCGTAGAAAAGAACTTTCGAAAGTGTTACTTAAAGCTGTATCCAATGCTAATTGATCAGAAGGACCAAGGTCTGAGATGATATTAAACAGCAATTGGTCTGATCGATTGTTTCTATTTCCTATGGAGTACTCCCATTCCATCTGGCCAAATTCACCAACCGGTTCTGTGAATGCCAATCGTACATTCCAAGAATTCCCTCGACGATCCCTTGTGGTTAATTGGTTGAGGATTTCTTCATCGGTCCCTGATTCATTAAAAAAGGTATTTACCGCTTCTCGTGTGGATTCGTCCTTATTCCAATTGGTACTAAAATTCAAGCGAGTGGTAAAAGATCTTCCGGGTTTATCAAATTTATGGCTGTAATAAAAGCGATTGAAAAGGTCAAAATCTCCATATTCACCCAAACGGGCATTTTCTACAGTATTGATCAGATTGCCTCCCTGTGTAGTCTGTCCTTCAAATCCAGAGACTTCATTTTCAAATCTGGCAGAAAATCGCGGAATGTAAAGAATTCTGTTTTTTTCATCAATTTGGTATTCAAATCGAAGATTGGCTTGATGACGGTTATTGATTCTCACATCTCGGCTATTTTCCGCATAAAATTGATTTTCGTCTTCCGAAGTGATAAACTCACGTATCCGGCTTTCAATTCCTAGGTTTTCAGTCCGGGTAAACACATAGCTACCGGTGACTTTAATTTTTTCTCCCCAAGTATCTGTATAGTTTGCTCCAAATAGATTTGTAGTGATAATTCCCTCCTGCGGACTGGCATTTGTCTGTGCATTGGGGTCTGCTGAATAATTTAGGATGTTGACGTTATTACTCAAACCTGTAAAAGTCAGTCTTGTATCTTCATCAAAAATATTCACTGAGGCTCCTGCCAAGTAGCGATCATCCGTTCCAAAACCTGCTGTTCCTTTTCCAAATTGTCCCTTTCGCCGATCAGGTCTTGTAATGATATTGATCGTTTTTTGTCGTTCACCGTCGTCAAATCCACTCAGTTGCGCTTTTTCTGATAGCTGATCAAAAATTTCTATACTTTGGATCATTTCTGCTGGAATATTCTGCAAGGCAGCAGTAATATCGTTACCGAAAAAAGGCTTCCCATCTACCAAAATTTGAGCTATATTTTCTCCCTGTGCTTGCAATACCCCACCATCAGAACTCACACCTGGCAATTTTTCTAACAATGCTTGGGCAGAAGCATCTTTCATTGTTTTAAATGCATCGGCATTGAATAAGGTGGTGTCACCTTTTTGCACACCGGTGGAGCGACGGGCTTGCACTACAACTTCATTCAAATCTTGTGCTTCTTCTCTTACATAAATATTGCCAAGGTTGAGCGGTTCAGTCAATTCAATGACTTTGATGAGATCTTTGTACCCAATAAATTGTACACGTAATATATAACTGCCTCTTCTAATACTTGATAACTCAAAGGTCCCATCAATATCAGTGACTGTTCCACTAACTTGTGAGGAGTCTGAGGCTGAAAGAAGCAATACATTTACAAACGGCATTACATCGTTTGTACGCTCATCCTTTACTGTACCTTTGATTGGGAAGGACTGGGAAAAACCAGTTTGTAGTGAAAAAAAGAAGAAAATAAAAAGGGGAATCCAAAACTTCATTTCGTGACTTTAATTTTAACGAATTCAAAGTTACAGATACCGTAAAAGGGAAGCAGGTGATATCTGCTGAAAGGTGAATCTTAGTTCTAAGCAGTAATGATTGGTGTTGAAGTGAGTAGGTTTGCCACAATAGTTCTCCTTATTGAGGCAAACCTACCCAATATGAGGTTTAAATGTAAAAAAGGTAGAAAACTGCTACCGTCAAAATCACGAAAATAACAGTAAGTCCACTTCCTGCCTTAATATAATCTTTGTTTTGATAGCCCCCAGCAGAAATCATCAATGCATTTACTTGGTGGGTGGGAAGTAAGAATGAATTTGAAACACCCACAGCCGCTAATAAAACCAATGGTCTTGGGTCTAATCCAGCGATTTCCGCCATTCCGATTACCAATGGTGCTAATACCACCACAGCTCCCACATTAGACATGAATAAGGAGAAAATAGTGCTCAGAACGGTAATAGCAATTAATAATACGATGGTGGGCTGTCCTTCAATTACTTGCATTACATATTGTGCAAGGAAATAGGCTGCACCTGATTTTTGCATGGCTATACCAAGGGGAATTAATCCGGCTAATAAAAACACTACTTTCCAATCTACGGCATCATAAGCCTGCTGAATGCTGATAACTCTCGACAATATCATTGCCATTGCGCCTGTTAAGAAGGCAAGTGCAATGGGTACGCCCAAAAAAGTAAGGATAATTCCAAACGCGAAACTGGCAATAGCCGGAATGGCCTTGGATTGATTTTTCGGCTCTGCTTCAATAGGGGTTGCTAAAATGAAATCAGGATTGCTCTTCAAACTTCTAATATTATCCCATAGACCATAAACGATCAAGGTATCACCTTTATGAAAATGGTGATCCGAGAAATCTCCTTTGATTTCCACACCATTGTTAAACAAAATCAAGGGCTCCAAGGCAAACTTTCGGCGAAATGCAAAATCCCGTAAGGATTGGCCAATCAACTCTGAACCAGTACCCACTATAATTTCTGCAAAACCTGATTCATCAGGTTTGCTTAAACGGTTAAAAATAGAAGGCTGTATGGTCTCTTTTAATCCAAAAACTTCAGCGAGTCGCTTGGCTTCTTTTTCTGAGCCCAACAAAGCCAAAATATGACCCTGTAAAAAGGTAGTTTCTCTCCAAGGGGCATAAATGACATTTTCTCCATCAGCTAAAGCGATCAGGTTTAATTGAAAATTCTTCCAAATACCTGACGATTCAGTGGTTTTGCCAATAAGGCTACTACCTTCCTGAATGCTGAAATACCATAGATTGTTAGGCAAGTGTAAAGTTTCGATCAGTTGTTCCTGTGCTGTTTTCTTTTTAGCGCCCTTTCCCTCTTTAGGAAGGACATAATTGCCCAAAACAAAGAAATAAACGATTCCAGCGAGTAACAATACCGCTCCCACAGGTGTGACGGCGAATAATGCATATGGCTCCAAGGAGGCGTTTTTTAACAGGTCGTTGATCAAAATCAAATGGCCTGAACCTACCATTGTCAGCGAACCTCCCAATATCGCAGCAAATCCCAAAGGCATGATGAGCTGGGTTGCAGGGATTTTTGTTTTACGTGAAATATCAAGTGTTCCAGGTAGGAACAAAGCAGCAGCACCTATATTTTGCATAAAAGCTGATAAGGTACCTACTGAGAGTCCCAAAAAGCCAATGATTTTATTTTTATCATTTCCCACTTTTTTTAGCACTGCTTCTGAAAAGCGTTCCATAACTCCGGTAGTGGTAATGCCATAGCCTAAAATCATGACAGCCAACATGGAAATAACTGCATTAGATGAGAATCCTTTGAGCATTTCGTCAGGAGTTAAGACACCCGACCATCCCAAGGCCAACATGGTAATAATGGCTACCACATCAATTCTGAAAATTTCAAAAACCATCATGATGACAGTTGCCACCAAGATTCCCAATACAATAACAATCTGTAAATCCAGTTCCATAGGTATAAGTTAGCAAATCGAGGATAAAAGTACTATTTCTGAAAATGAAAAATTTGTGCGAAAAGTCACATCGAGGTACAAGACGGAATAAAAAAAGCCCCCAATTGAGAGCCTCTTTACATTATCGTAAATACCTATGAAGAAAATTTTACTGCTGCAAAGCTACTGATTCGATGGCTGTGATTGATTATGTTCATGTTAAGGAATTATTGTGTATTTTTTTACTTTCCTCTCATCATATCCGTATTCCGCAAAATATCCATCGCAGCCAAGCTCATGGCTTTGACTCCTGTTTTAATGGTTGGTTCTGGAATAGGTGCGAAATAAGGGCTGTGCAATCCTGGGATTTCCAAACCTTCTTTTATTGCTTTTTCAAGAAATGCAGGATCATTCGCTCCCAAATAAAACATACTGATTGGGATCTTGCGTTCTGCTAAGCCATAGCGGCTAAAATCTTCCCCAATCATCTGAGCCTGTACTTCCACAACATTTTCTACTCCAAGATTTGTTTGGAAAACTTGAACCATCTGATTGGTTAAGTCTACATCATTAATCAGTGCGGGTGTATGAGGCTCTCTGATCCAATAGGTGGGCATTTTATCATCTGAAAGACCTGCGGATCTTGCAATATTTTCGGAGATACGTTTGATGCTGCTGACCATTTCTTCCCGAACACTTGGAGAATAAGAGCGAAGCGTCAATTGCATTTCTACTTTATCAGGAATGATGTTATGGATAGTTCCGCCATGTATGGAGCCTACGGTAACTACAGCAGGCTCTGTGGGAGCGATTCTCCGGCTAACAATTGTCTGATAGGCTTGGATCATTTGCGCACTTAGAACGATAGGGTCTATTCCCGTATGTGGTGCCGCACCGTGCGCACCCTCTCCATAAACGGTTACATTCATCATATCTACACCAGCCATCAAAGCACCTGTTTTGTAGCCAATTTTACCCGCAGGAAGAAAAGGGTCATCGTGTAAAGCAATCGCAAAGTCCGGTTGCGGAAATCGTTCATATAATCCATCATTCAACATATTCCAAGCTCCCATGCCGTTTTCCTCCGCAGGCTGGGCAACCATCAGCAATGTTCCTCTCCATGAGCCCCTATATTCCATCATAGTTTTGGCAGTGCCTATAAAAACTGACATGTGTATATCATGTCCACAAGAGTGAGTAATGAAAGTCTCTTTGCCATCATTTCCAATTCCTTTTTTGGTAGAGGCATAAGGTAGGCCTGTTTTTTCTTCCATTGGCAAAGCGTCCATATCGGTGCGGATCAGTAGGGTAGGGCCAACCCCATTTTTCAAAACTCCAATAACACCATATCCGCCAATGCCTTCTGTCACTTCATACCCCAAGGCGCGTAATTCTTGAGCCATTCTTGCGGATGTTTCTTTTTCCTGAAGGGATAATTCTGGGTTTTGATGGAGTTCTTTATATAGTATATCTAACGAAGGGTAAATTCCATCAATGAAGCTATCGATTGTTTGAGATTTAACTGTAGAAGAAAATAAGGAGATGGTCATAAGTACTGTAATTGTGGAGATAATATTTTTCATAGGGATGTTATTTCAAAATAAAAGTAAACATATATTCGACTTTTCTCGTAATATTACTCAATAAAACGGCAGACCCATGAAAAAAATAATTATAGTTGCGGCAATTATTTTGATGCCATTTCTGTCATTTGCTCAAACAGATGATGTGAAAACCAACAAAGAGTTGAGAAAGGAAAGAAAAGAGCTTCGTAAACAACAAAGAGAGCTTCAAAAATCTATTGAATTGATGCCAATCAAGAATAATTCGAGTGTAGATATTAATCATTATGCTCATCCTCGTCATGTGCAAAACTCAAAAAATAAAAATAAGGTAGGGTATAACCTCAGTGACATTCCACCTGCGGCAACCTTTAATTCTCATGGTGGATGGACACACAAATTAGATAAAAATTGATAATCAAACTGAATTTGATCAATTGGTAATCTTGAATTAAAACAGAAACCTGATTTTATAGTAAATCAGGTTTCTGTTTTTATAAGCTATCCCAAGGAAAAGTCAATAAATGCAGGAATAAACATTCGAAAGTAGCACTAGAGATAAAGATATCTTGTAATTTCACGGTCGATAAATGATTCCGATTGTGTTCTAATGCCTATAATCAAGCATTCTTCCTACGCTAATTACCCCAAATGGTTATTTAATGGACATTTGGAAACCATTGTTCCTAGTATTTTTAGAAAAATTGAAGGAGTATCCTATAAGCGTGAGCGTATCACAACGCCAGATCAGGATTTTTTGGATTTAGATTGGTCGAGGGTTGGTTCGGATACCTTGCTAGTAATTTCACACGGCTTGGAGGGAAGCTCTGAGCGACATTATGCCAAAGCCTTGGCCAAATTATTTAATCAACAGGGGATTGATGCATTGGCCTGGAATAATCGGAGTTGCAGCGGTGAGATGAATTTAGCTCCCATTCTCTATCACCATGGAGCTACGTACGATTTGGATACGGTAATCCAGCATGTAGAGAATTTCTCTGATTATGCGGTTATCTACCTAGTGGGGATTTCAATGGGAGGAGCGCAGACGTTGAAGTATCTGGGTGAAAAAGGACTTGACCTGAATTCAAAAATTAAAAAAGCAGCGGTGTATTCAACACCCTGTAACCTACCTGACTCTGCAGCTACATTACGATGGAAAAAGAATAGCTTTTACACCAAACGTTTTTTGGAAAAGTTAAAAGCCAAAATGAGAGTTAAAGGTCAACAATATCCCGAATTGGTAGATTTGGACTTATTGGAGCGAGTGAAGGATTTTGACACTTTCGACACCTACTTTACTGCCAAATTGCATGGATTTAAGGATGCTGAAGATTTTTATCAAGGGGTCAGTGCGGATCGACACATGCCCAACATTCAAATTCCGACTTTAATCATCAATGCGCTTAACGATCCACTATTGTATGACCGCTGCTTTCCTGTCAAATTAGCAGAAAAATCATCCCATCTTTTTTTAGAGATGCCACAACGAGGAGGACATACTGGCTTTCAAGTAAAAGGACAGGAGTTTACGTGGGCTGAAATGCGATTTTTAGATTTTTTGAATGGAAATTAAATATTTATACCTGTCTAAAGTTTTGGGTATTTTCTTTTGACTTTTCGAGAAAGTGATTTATGATTTTTGCTATTGATTTGTCCCTTAACTCTAAGCCACTGATGCTGATTTGAAAAATTTCTTTGTTGTTTTTCTTTGAAAAATAGACCGAACTGCTTCCGTTCTTTTCATCAACACCAATAACTATTGTGTCAATATCTTCCCATAAAAATAATCCTCTGAATTTACCGTAAATACCAATGGTATTTATTTCTAAATTGACACCCAAATTAAAGAATATAAGAAAAACTAGTACCAAAAATTCTCCTACAAATAAAGGTAATCCAAGATATAAGATTGGTTTATTTTCTTCTATCGCTACATAAATCAATCCAATTAGCATTGTCAATCCAGAGAGAACAACAAAAATTCCTTTTAATTTATTGGTGTAAAAGGAATAGCTTTCTTTATTAACTACAAATTTTTTATCTTGATAATCCTTCAGTAGAATAAATTTGGTATTGACCTTTGTGAAAAATCCTATTCGCTCAATAAACTTTCCTTCTTTTGAATTTTCATCTATTTTATAAATAAATTTATCCTCAATCCATTTTTCAGTTTTGTCAAAAAAATAAGTTAGGATGTGTAAGTGTTTGAAAAGAAAGTCAATACTTACAATGACAATTAAAATAACCCCTAAGTTGGCAAAGTATTTCTTGTGATATTCTTTTTGGGAATCTTTTATTTTTTCTTCTAAATAATCATCAATTGTTAGTAAATCTTTATCTATTGTTATTAAGGAATAGCCTTCAATTGAAAAATTATCATTAACTGAATTTTCTATCCTTTCCTTATCCCTTTTCGATACATCCACCCAAATATCTTGTTCCTTTTTGAATTCATAACCTTCAAAATCCAACAATTTTTGTGCTGTTATATCAAAGTTGATTTCTACAAAAGACCCATAATTTGGGAAAAATAATTTAACTGAACTTTTATTGTTGGTTGATATGAATTTCCCAACAACTGTGTACGAAATAACATTCAAGTAAGGTGGTGAATATTGTATTCCAAAAAGTGTCAGTACAATAAAAGTACTGATTATTAGGAATCTGTTTTGTTTAAAAAAACTAACCATATTTTACAATATCCTCTTCAAAACCAAATCACTCACCGTATCTCCAATCGACAAGGAACTCGTAGCCGCAGGAGATGGAGCATTCAAAACATTGATAGCCTTTTCATTTTCACGGATGCAAAAGTCATCTAATAATCCTCCCGTCTTATCGCAGGCCTGTGCACGCACACCTGCACCACCATCCACCAAGTCTGACTCTTGAATATCTGGGATTAATTCCTGTAAGGCTGCGGTAAAGGCTGTTTTGGAGAAAGAGCGATAAAGTTCTCCCATCCCGGTTTTCCAGTATTTAGCAGCCACTTTTTGAAATCCTGGCCAAGCCAAGGTTTCAGAAAGTTCTTTTATGTTAACTGCGAAGCGCGTATATCCCTCACGTTTGAAAGCCAATACAGCATTAGGCCCTGCTTCCACACCGCCTTTTTTCATTCTGGTAAAATGTACACCTAAAAAAGGGAAATTGGGGTCGGGAACTGGGTAAATTAGGTTTTTGACTAGGTACTCCCGCTCTTGTTTGATTTTGTAATACTCACCTCTGAAAGGAATGATCTTCACATCCAAAGGCTCATCTTGAGTCATTTGGGCGATTTTGTCGGAATATAAGCCTGCACAATTGACGATTAACTTCCCGGCAAACTCCTGATACTGGGTTTGTACGTATGAAATTCCATTTAAAGTCTTGATGCCTGTAACCGTTTTTTGAAGGAAGATTTCTCCTCCTAACTCCTCAAATTTGCTGGCATATCGTTGAGCGACAACTTTGTAATCCACAATACCAGTTTGTGGTACATGAATAGCTGCTACTCCTGCACAGTAGGGTTCATATTCCTTCAATTCATCTAGTGAGATTTTTTTGGTACCAATCAAGTTATTTTGCAAAGCCCTTTCATATAGACCATTCAAAATGGATATTTGCTCTTTCTTGGTAGCAACAACCACTTTCCCTGTGAGCTCAAATGGAATGCCTTCTTCCTTACAAAAATTCACCAACTGATGGTAGCCGTTGATGCAATTGATAGCTTTGAGCGAACCAGGTTTATAGTATAAACCAGAATGGATTACTCCGGAATTATTACCAGTCTGATGCTTGGCCACTTCATCTTCCTTGTCTAAAATAGCCACTGTTAAGGATGAATTTTTTTGCTTGATTTTTAACCCCGTGGCAAGGCCAACAATCCCCCCGCCTATAATGATGATATCGTATGTCATGCTTCCAATACTTTGTGAGGCAAATATACTGTTGGAATGACAGAATATGCAGGGATAGTATAGGAGTTTTTGTTTTAATTAATTAGTTTTACGGGATGATGCATACGTTTATACGCTGGATTGTCTTTTTACTAATCACTTGCTTGGCATCTTGTCAGAAAGATTCCAATCAGTCAAGTATTCCAACATTGGTTGTAGATATTGATGTGGTTAGTGAGGCAAAATTGTCTGATTATTTTGAATCCATAGATTATGTATGGTTGGAAGATGAATCCAATGAAGATGCTTCCCTAGGAGTGATTCATCGCTTGATTTCACATCAAGATAAATACTACATCTTTGATGAAGATATGTGTATTTGCTTTTACATTTTTTCCGACAAAGGTAATTTTATCAGAAAAGTAAGAGGGTATGGAGATGGTCCTGGTTCTTATGTGTACCCTTCATCTTTTCAGATTTTCCAAGATACGCTTCGTTTACTTGATATTTCTCAAAACAAAATTCTTTCCTATGATTTAGAGGGTAGCTGGCTTTATGATGCCAAATTAAAGTCACCGGCTTTGAAAGTTTTTTTTGATACCAAGGGAAATGAGTTTCATTATGTAGCATCGTATCTATCAGCTGATTTAAAGAATCAGGTTCAGGTGTATGATAAGCATGGAACATTAATTTTTGATGGGTTTCCTTTTAGATCAACCTTTGAAAAAATAAAAACAATCAATCGAGAACCATTTTTAGAAGCCAATGATGATGTGGTGTTTTTTGAACAATATGCAGACACTTTATTTAGGATAAGAAATGGATTGCGAGAATCTTACTTAAGATTTGATTTTCTAAAAAAGGGTTTCACGGAAAGTGACTTAAATCAAATTAAAGATTACGAACCTTTGGAATATTTAGATTATTTGAATAACAGGATGCCGTTATATTTTTCAGGTCTCGCAGTTGGAAATCAAAGATACTTTTTGGGCTATTTTCAATATAGGAATAATCATTATTTAGGAGTTTATGATTTCGAAAAAACGTCTGGTTCTGTTTTCAAATCTGGAATTATCAATGACTTGGATCAAGGTAAAGTAATTCATGGACTCAGTTTTTTAAACGACTCCTCAGTATATACTTGGACTACTGGAAGGGATTTGTACAAACATGTCCAAGAATTGCGAGGTAAAATGTCAAATAAGGCATGGGAGACATTCGTAAAAGGAGAGGGGTACAAATTGGTATCTACGGCTAACCGAGCTAAGAATAGCGAAAATAGGGTTTTAGTAATTTTGACATGGAAATGATGAAACAGACAAAATTGAATCTCATGGTGCTTTTATGGGGTTTACTTTTATTTTTAAGTAGTTGTGGGTCAGATTTTAACTCTGAAGAAGTTACAGAAAAGAATGGTGTTACCACCATTACAATTGATGTAAACAAGTTAAGAGAAGCTAAGCTGACTGATTTTTTTGAACCTGAGATTGAGTATTTGATTTTAAAGGAGACAGATGACCCTGCCTCCCAAATTGGTGAAGTATCCAAGCTTTTATTCCACAGGGATACATATATTGTATTAGACAGTTTTAAAGGAAAATCCTTACAGTTTTTTGATTCAGAAGGGAATTTTATAAAAAAAGTTCGAATGTTTGGACTGGATTATGGAAAATACATAGAGGTTGAGGATGTTCAGATTTTTAGGGATACCATTTACTTATTGGCGCAGCCTTTAAAACTGTTAAAGCTTGATTTAGCAGGTGAGTTTTTGGAAGAAATCAAATTACCTGTTTTGGGAAGGAACTTCCATATTGATGAGAAAACTACCTATTTTCATGTAAAAGGTGATCCAGGATCAGAACATCTAGTAAATGTAATTGACCATAACGGAACAATAGTTGAATCATATTTTCCTGCATATTCGACTATTTTTTATGGTAGAATGATGGATTGGGATAATTTTTTTCTGAATGAAGGAAGCTTTTATTTTACACGTACGTATTTGGATACCATTTTTCAATTTGTTGAAACTGCTTTTGATGCCCTTCAGTCCGAAAATTACGTAATTTCATTGCTGACTTTGAAAAAATAACCCATGCAATCCCCAGTATCTTTTATAAAGCCACAATCAATTTGCATATTTGCAGCTTGTAAAAGCATCTGTTTGTAAAGATGCCATGTTTCATAATACTACACATGATAAATGTCTAATCAACAAATTAAGATTACACTTCCCGACGGTTCGGTCAGGGAATACGAAAAAGGAGTTTCAGGGCTACAGATTGCACTTAGTATCAGCGAGGGTTTAGCCAGAAATGTACTTGCAGCCAAAGTCAATGGTGAAACCTGGGATGCTGGCAGGCCCATTCACTCCGATGCTACGGTTCAGTTATTGACTTGGAACGATGCAGAAGGAAAAAACACGTTTTGGCATTCTTCTGCACACTTGATGGCAGAGGCTTTGGAAGCCTTATACCCTGGAGTCAAATTTGGAATAGGTCCAGCATTGGAAAATGGATTCTATTACGATGTGGATTTCGGGGATAAACCATTAGATGGCGCCGAACTCGAGAAAATCGAGGCCAAAATGATGGAGCTAGCCAGACAAAAGAATGAATATATCCGCAAAGAAGTAGGAAAGGCCGATGCCATCGCTTATTTCACGGAAAAGGGTGATGAATACAAGCTTGACCTCATTGATGGTTTGGAAGATGGAAGTATCACCTTCTACGAGCAAGGAAATTTTGTAGACTTATGTCGGGGTCCTCACATCCCCAATACGGGCTTTATCAAAGCTGCTAAGTTGTTGAATATTGCTGGAGCCTATTGGAGAGGCGACGAAAAAAATAAAATGTTGACCCGAATTTACGGGATCACCTTCCCCAAAGCCAAGGAATTGCAGGAATACCTGCACATGTTGGAAGAGGCCAAGAAGCGGGATCACCGAAAGCTGGGTAGGGAACTGGAATTATTTACTTTCTCTGAAAAAGTAGGGATGGGCTTGCCACTTTGGTTGCCAAAAGGGACACTTCTAAGAGAGCGTTTGGTGAATTTTATGAAGCGAGCCCAAGATAAATCGGGCTATCAGCAGGTAGTTACGCCACATATCGGTCATAAAGTTTTGTATGAAACTTCCGGTCACTATGAGAAATACGGGAAGGACTCCTTTCAGCCAATCGCTACTCCGAATGAAGGAGAGGAGTTTTTGCTAAAACCGATGAACTGCCCGCATCACTGCGAGATTTATAAGCACAAGCCACGTTCGTACAAGGATTTGCCTATTCGATATGCTGAGTTTGGTACAGTATACCGCTATGAACAAAGTGGGGAGCTTCATGGATTGACTCGAGTTCGAGGATTTACACAAGATGATGCGCACATTTTCTGTCGTCCGGAGCAGGTGAAGGAGGAATTTGTGAAGGTGATTGACCTTGTTTTATATGTATTCAAAGCCTTGGGTTTTGAAAATTTCACAGCGCAGATTTCCCTTAGAGATCCTAATAACAGGGAAAAATATATCGGGACTGATGAAGCTTGGGAAAAAGCAGAGCGTTCCATCATCGAAGCTGCAGAAGAGCGCGGATTGGATACAGTAACGGAACTCGGTGAAGCAGCATTTTACGGTCCTAAGCTTGACTTCATGGTCAAAGATGCTTTGGGTAGAAAATGGCAATTGGGAACTATTCAGGTAGATTACAATCTTCCGGAGCGCTTTCAATTAGAATATATCGGAGCTGACAATCAAAAACATAGACCTGTGATGATTCATCGTGCGCCATTTGGCTCCCTAGAACGATTCGTAGCTGTGTTGATTGAGCATTGCGCTGGTAATTTTCCTTTATGGCTTTCTCCTGAACAAATTACCATTCTTCCTATTTCCGAAAAGTATAAGGAATATGCAGAGTCTGTCAAATCGGCTTTAGAAGAGCATGACATCATCGGTCAGATAGATAATCGTGATGAAAAAATTGGGAGAAAAATTCGCGATGCAGAAGTGAAAAAAATCCCATTTATGTTAATCGTCGGAGAAAAAGAGCAAGAAGAATCAAAAATCTCTGTCAGAAAGCACGGAGAGGGAGATTTGGGAAGTTTGAGCTTGGATGAATTTATATCTCATTTCAAAGGGATCATAGCTGAATCATTAAAAAATTAAATAAAACGGTAAAATAGTTGGGATTTTTTTTAATCCCGAAATTATTCCGATATTTGCAGTCGATTTCATTAAATACCATACTAATTTGAGAGGAAGACCACCTTACAATAGACAAAGACAAGAAGAGCCATATCGCGTAAATGAGAAGATTAGGGCTCGTGAAATACGCTTGGTAGGAGACTTCATAGAAGGCGGTAATGCTGTTATGACTGTCCCACAGGCAATTAAGCTTGCTCAGGAAAACGACCTTGATTTGGTCGAGATTTCTCCAAATGCTGATCCTCCTGTGTGTAAAATTATTGATTACGCAAAGTTTAAATACGAGCAGAAGAAAAAGCAGAAGGAAATTAAGGCAAATGCTGCTAAGACTGTTTTGAAAGAAATCCGTTTTGGACCAAATACAGACGATCACGATTTCAATTTTAAACTGAAGCATGCTATCGGTTTCTTGAAGGAGGGTGCAAAAGTGAAAGCTTATGTACATTTCGTTGGTAGAAGTATTGTCTTTAAGGAGAGAGGTGAAATGCTTCTCTTGAAGTTTGCCCAGGAATTGGAAGAGTATGGTATAGTGGAACAACTTCCTAAAATGGAGGGTAAGCGAATGTTTTTATTCCTTGCTCCCAAGGCTAAGAAATAATTTCAACTAACAAATACAGTTATGCCTAAAGTAAAAACAAAATCAGGTGCAAAAAAGAGGTTCAAGTTAACTGGAACCGGAAAGATTAGAAGAAAGCATGCGTACAAGAGCCACATCTTGACCAAAAAAGCTACCAAGAGAAAGAGAAATCTTACTCAGATGGGTATGGTTGATGTAACAGATGAGGGCAGAGTAAAAGCAATGCTTAGAATCGGATAATCCGACACTTCAATCAAATTAATTAACAGGTTTATTATTCACCAGACGCTGAGGTTTTAAGTCCATTAGGCACCTAGGGTCAAAAAATTACAAAATTATGCCAAGATCGGTCAACGCGGTTGCTTCAAGAGCACGTAGAAAAAAGGTTTTAAAAGCAACAAAAGGTTATTTCGGACGTGGTAAAAACGTTTGGACAGTAGCCAAAAACAAGTACGAAAAAGGTTTACAATACGCGTACAGAGATAGAAAAGCGAAGAAAAGAGAATTCAGAGCTCTATGGATCCAGCGTATCAATGCAGGTGCCAGACAATTTGGTATCTCTTACTCACAATTTATGGGTATGTTGAAAAAAGCTGATATCGAATTGAACAGAAAAGTTCTTGCAGATTTGGCTATGAACCACCCAGAGGCATTCAAAGCTGTAGTTGAAAAAGTTAAATAAGACCGCACATCTTATTTGACATAGGAACTGTACAGTTCCATATAAAAAGCCCGTCAATTATGATGGGCTTTTTTTTAGGGGGGCTCGCAGAAAGCGCGGAATACGCGGAAATAATTGTTTTATGGGTTTCCCCAAGTCCCATAGAGACTATTAAATTTTACGGCATTAGCCATTGTTAATCGTGTCTACGACACTTCGCCTGCTTGCGGTTCGATTGGTGCCAACGGGTTGAAACCCTTCGCTAGTATGTAGGTCGCTCCGATGGAGCTTTGGATTAATTAGCAGTTGGCTTCAATTCAAATGTTCTATTGGGCTTGTACTTCATAATCCATAGGAATGGTACAAGGACAAATATACCACCAACTAATGCACCTACATCAAGTTCTTCGTCTCTTGAAAATGCTGTATTTAACGGGTTATATCCTTCTTTTTCCAAGGTCACCAAATTGGTTGAACCAACAATTTTTTTATCACTGTAGGTGACAGGAGTAGTTCCCATATATTCTCCATTGATATACAACTTGGCGTCTGATGGATAACTCTGAATAACAGTAGTGCTAGCGCAAGAACTGAATAGTAAAACAGCAATTAGCAAAATGCTGGTAGTTTTTAACATTATATTTTTCATAAATTGGTTTAATTATACGGCAATTTAAAGCTGAAATTAGATAAAAACTATGTTTTTGATCAGGAAATTTAATCCTTGAACTAATTATTGGCTCCTGAGTTTAATAGCATATATTTGAACAAGCATTGGAAAGAAATAAGTCTACAGGTAGTATTACTTTTTCATTCTATTTGTAAAATATTGAAAACGAATTCACTAAGATGTTTGAAGTATCGCTAGTTTAGGAGAAATCGAATTAATTTAAAATGTATCAACCCAAAGAATATCTACGCCATAGTATACTTTTCATTTTGACTTTAGCGGCTACCACTTTAGCAGGTGCAGAGTGGCTGTATGGAAAATCAATCATGGTAGGAGGGGAACATGCCCTAACTTGGGAATATTTCCTCAAGTCTCTTCATTTTTCTGTTCCATTTATCGGGATTTTATTGATCCATGAGTTGGGTCATTTATTTACTTCTATTCATCATCGTGTTAAATCCTCTCTACCTTTCTTTATTCCAGGCTGGTTAGGATTCTTAGGAGCGCTTTCTATCGGAACCTTTGGCGCGGTTATACGAATTAAAAGCTTTATCAACAGTCGTAAAAAATATTTTGATATCGGGGTTGCCGGTCCATTGGCAGGTTTTGTAGTTGCCCTTGGGGTCTTGTACTATGGATTTACAAATCTGCCAGATGCAGATTACATTTATCAGATTCATCCCGAATATTTGGATGAAAATTTTCAAGGACATTCAGCTGATGAAGGCTATATCACCATCAAAATTGGATATAACCTCTTGTTTTGGATGATGGAAAAAGGTTTGGCAGATCCTGAAAAAATGCCTGATGTTTCTGAAATCATCCATTTCCCATACCTTTTTGCAGGCTATTTAGCACTGTTCTTTACAGCGCTCAATCTTCTTCCTATTGGTCAGTTGGATGGTGGACACGTGGTATTTGGCTTATTTCCTAAGCATCACAAGCAAATCTCTCTATTCTTTTACAGTGCCTTTATTTTTTATGCAGGTTTAGGAGTAATTAATCCTTATGATGAACTCAGTCATTTGATCATTGCGATTCCATTATACATTGGCTTTCTCTATATCTGTTATCGAAAATCCAGTTTGGAGACACAAACGATTTGGACCATTGTATTGGGAATTGTAGCCACTCAATACCTTTTGATAAATCTTTTTCCAACGATTGAAGGGTATATGGGCTGGCTGTTTTTCGCCTTTTTACTAGGTCGGGTCATGGGCCTGAATCATCCCGAAGTCAATGGTTTAAAATCATTAGACAAAAAACGTCAAATTATTGGCTGGATTGCTATTTTGATTTTTGTCTTATGCTTTACGCCTCAGCCTTTTATCATCGAGTAAACTCACAAAATTATCAAAGCCAAAAAAAAGAGTGCTAATATGATGGCGATCCACTGATAAATGGGATTTCTTTTAGGGAATTCAAATTGGCAGATGGGGCAGAAATCTGCTTTTGAATCTACATCCATTGCACAGGAGGGACATTCTTTTGTTTTCATGGGAACCTTATAGGAATATTTCGTTTTATGTATACGAATTAATTTTAATTGGAATCATGAAGATAGAAATTTGGTCGGATATCATGTGCCCTTTTTGCTACATAGGCAAAAGACGTTTAGAAAAAGCCTTGGAATCCTTCGAATACCGAGATCAGATTGTGATTGAATGGAAGAGTTTTTTGCTTAATCCTAGTATGAAAACTGATCCATCCAAAAACTCATTGGCCTACCTCTCTGAGGTGAAGGGATGGTCCATACAGCAAACGAAGCAAATCACCGAACAAGTGGTAGCCATGGCAGCTGCAGAAGGTTTGGATTATGACATGGAAAACACCGTAGTTGCTAATGCATATAAAGCGCATAGATTATTGCATTTTGCAAAAACTCATGGATTGGGTTCCCCAATGAAAGAGCGCTTGTTGAGAGCGTATTTTACGGAAGGAATGAATATCGATGATACAGAAACTCTGGTAAACTTAGCAAGCGAAGTTGGTTTGATTAAAGAAGAAGTGAAAGCTTGTTTAGATTCTGATTCTTTCTTGAAAGAAGTCAATGAAGATGTTCAGGAGGCTCAACAACTGGGGGTAAGAGGTGTTCCATTTTTTGTACTGGATAGAAAATTTGGTATTTCAGGAGCTCAAGCAGATGACGTTTTTCAACAAACCATTGCAAAAGCTTTTGCTGGTTATCAGGCATCTATGGGGATTAGTTTCTTAGATGGAGATGGTCAAGCCTGTGATGTAGAGGGGAATAACTGTTAATGATTTGTTCTCGCAAAGCCGCAAAGCCGCCAAAAAAGAATTGAATATTTTGATTGTGTCAAATTATAAATATAAGTTTGAATAAATTTTAATTTTATAGTTTTATGCGTCTCAGCGCCTTTGCGAGAAATCTTTTTATTTTTCTGACAACCTTCGTCTTTCCTTTCATTCCTTCCGAATTCTTTTTTACCTTAGACCATGCTTTTTGCAATAGTTGATATAGAGACCACGGGAGGGAGTGCACGAAGTGCAGGAATTACTGAAATAGCGGTATTAGTGCATGATGGATCCCAAGTTGTGGATACCTTTCACACACTGCTGAATCCACAGCAGTATATTCCTGCTTACATTACTGGCCTAACAGGAATCGATGAATCCATGGTAGCCAATGCACCAGTATTTGAAGAGATTGCTCCCAAGCTCTTCGGTTTATTGGAGGATAAAGTATTTGTAGCACATAATGTTAATTTTGATTATGGGTTTGTTAGAGAGGCTTTTGCTTCCATCGGTATTCCTTTTGAAGCCCCTAAGTTGTGCACCGTTCAGTTGAGCAGAAAGGCATTTCCTAGCTTGCAGTCGTATAGTTTAGGGAGGATTTGTGGTCATTTGAATATAGAAATCCAGGCAAGACACAGAGCTTTTGGAGATGCAGAAGCTACTGCTGAGCTTTTTGGAATGATCTATGAAACGAATGAAGAAATTGTCTTAGGTAGTCTCCGAAAGAAGCAAACCTTCCATTTTCTACCTCCACATATTTCAGAAGAAAAGTTTATGAGTCTGCCGGAAGAAACGGGTATTTATTATTTTTTGGATGAAAAAGGCATTCCCATTTACATTGGAAAAGCCCTCAATATACGCAGCAGATTCAAGCAGCATTTTTCTGGAAAGTCTGAAGAGGAAGAAAAATTCCAATTAAAATCCTTGATTCGGGATATACAGTGGAAATTGACAGGAAGTGAGTTTTTGGCTTGTTTATTGGAATTACAAGAAATCAAACATAAGTGGCCCAAATTTAACAAGGCTGCCAAATTCAAAACCATGAGTTGGGGATTGGTCAGTTATGAGGATGGGAATGGCTATTTACGTTTGCAGGTCGCCAAAAACAGTAAAGGAACGCAGTGTATAGCACAGTTTAATAGCCATGCAGAAGCTTTTCATTTGCTGAAACATAAGGTTCATGAGTTTGGCTTATGTCCCAAATTAGCAGGTATTCAGAAGTCAACCCACTTTTGTTTTGATTATGAAAAGGGTGAATGTGCTGGTGCCTGTGGGGGAGAGGAGAGCTCCGAAGTGTACAACCAAAAAGTAAAACAATTGACTCAAACCTTTGCCAAGGAGAAGGGTAGACTTTTGATTCAGGATGTAGGTAGGTCAACTCAAGAACAATCTTTTTTGTATTTTGAAGATGGCGTGTTCCATGGATATGCTTTTTTTGAATCCAGTAAAAGTGAAGTGACTATTAATCTAGAGACTTTGACTCGTGTTCAACCTGAGCGTGACTCTCAGTACTTACTGAAGGCCTTTTTTCCAAAAATTGAATTGGATAGAATTCAGGTGCTTTGAATTAATTCTCGCAAAGGCGCCAAGACGCATTTTAAATTCAGAGACGACAAGCCACAAATATAGCTTTTGATCAGTTCAATTTTAATTTGCAACTGCTTTGTGAACTTGACGCCTTTGCAAGTACTATGCTAGAACGCTAAGGCTGCTAATCCTAACTGTTTATTGAGCGGTTTGAGCAGATTGCCTACACCTTTGTTGTAGTTACCCAATAGCTGTTGCCCCAATAACTGTAGCAGGAAGTTTTGACGTGTGTTTTTCAAATTTAGAAAACTACTTTTTTTAGCATCATCTGAAAGACTGCTATTGTTCAAGACTTTGAATACATCGTCTACAAAAGACTTGTTGTGGGCTTTTAATTTCGTGTCTTGATCGGCCGTTAAACCCAGCTTGTCCACCGTATTTAAAGCAGTTAAGACTTGAGATGTGAGATCACCTCCTCCAGAAGGCAGACGTAACCTTTGAGCAAAAGCATCGTTGACAATGCTCATCATGAAAATCATTGCGAAAGAAAAAAGAATCTGTTTCATAAAATAAGATGTTTAATACTCAATCAATTTAAAAAAAACTTTGGTGCCAACAAAAAAATCACCCCTAAAAAAATTGATTTCCTTATGGGTGATTTTTTATCTAAGAACGAAAAGAACGGAAAGTAAGCTAGAAAGAATGAGAAAACTGAAATACAACTTACATTCATTCCTAATTTTTAATTCCTCATTCCCAATTGAACAATTCACCGAATCACCATTCACTGTTCACTGCTCATTGTTCACTGCTAACTGCTCACTACTAACTGTTCACTTTTCACTGTTCACTGCTCCCTGCTATCCCTTTCGAGCAATCGCTTTTTTTGCAGCCTTCACAATATTTTCAGCATTCAAGCCGTATTTCTCCAACAATTGAGTAGGAGTTCCTGACTCACCAAAAGAATCAAGCACACCCACGTACTCCAAAGGAGCAGGGTTGTTGCGGATCAAGGTTTGAGCAATGCTATCACCCAAGCCACCATTGATTTGATGTTCTTCTGCAGATACGGCACAGCCTGTTTTAGCAACAGATGCTAATATTGCTTCTTCATCCAATGGTTTGATTGTGTGGATATTAATCACCTCAGCATAAATGCCTTCTTCTCTCAACATGGCCTCAGCTACCACTGCTTCCCACACCAAATGACCGGTTGCAAAGATGGTAACATCTTTTCCCTCAATCATTTTCCAAGCTTTGCCAATGACAAATTCTTGGTCTTTAGGAGTGAAAATTGGCCAACTAGGTCTACCAAATCTTAGATAGGCAGGTCCTTGGTGGTCAACTAAGGCCAATGTAGCCGCTTTGGTTTGATTGTAATCACAAGGATTGATGACAGTCATGTGTGGTAACATTTTCATCATACCCAAATCTTCCAAAATCTGATGTGTTGCACCGTCTTCACCCAAGGTTAAGCCTGCATGAGAAGCACAGATTTTCACATTTTTGTCCGAATAAGCTACAGACTGCCTGATTTGGTCATAAACTCGACCGGTAGAGAAGTTGGCAAATGTTCCTGTGAAAGGAATCTTTCCTCCAATCGTCATCCCGGCAGCCAATCCAATCATATTAGCCTCAGCAATACCTACTTGGAAAAAGCGCTCTGGAAATTCTTTCTGGAAAGCGCCCATTTTCAAAGAACCAATCAAATCAGCACAAAGACCAACCACATTTGGGTTCAGTCTTCCGGCTTCTAATAAGCCATCACCAAAACCTGAACGCGTATCTTTTTTCTCTGTATAGGTATATTTTAAATCCAATGTCTTTTCCATGTTAATAGTCTCCTAAGGTTTCTTTCAATTGTCCCAATGCATTTTCCAATTCAGCATCACTCGGTGCAATTCCGTGCCACTTGTGCGTGCCTACCATAAAGTCTACGCCGTATCCCATTTCAGTGTATAACAAAATGAGTACAGGCTTTCCTTTGCCGGTAAGCGCTTTGGCTTCTGCAAGACCATCCAACACAGCTTCCATATTGTTTCCTTTTTGGATTTCCAATACCTCCCAGCCGAATGCTTCCCATTTGGCCTTCAGGTTTTTCAAATCCATCACCTTTTCAGTTGGACCATCAATCTGCTGTCCATTGTAATCAATGGCTGCAATTACATTGTCAATCTTGTAGTGAGCCGCATACATGGCTGCTTCCCATACTTGACCTTCTTGCTGCTCGCCATCTCCCATGACTGCAAACACAAGCTTATCGTCTCCATTGAGTTTTTTCACTTGTGCAGCCCCTAATGCCACAGAGAGTCCTTGACCCAATGAGCCGGAGGCGATACGGATACCTGGCAAACCTTCTTCGGTTGCAGGATGCCCTTGAAGACGGGTATTGATTTTTCGGAATGTCCCCAACTCTTCAACACCGAAATAACCTGATCTTGCCAATACAGAGTACCATAAGGCAGATACGTGTCCATTGGATAGGAAGAAAAGGTCTTCTCCTATTCCGTCCATTTGGAACTGATTATTGTGGGTCATTTCTTTGAAGAAAAGCGCCACGAAGTACTCCGTGAGGCCCAATGCTGCTCCAGGGTGACCGGATTGCACGCCATGAACCATGCGCAAGCAATCTCTTCTTACCTGTGAACAGATGTCGTTGAGTTGTTCGATTGAATGATTTTCCATTGGTTTGGAATTATTTTAAGATTTGTTTGGTATGTTCTTTTGTGTTTACTTTTTCAATAATTTCTTCCAAAATCCCTTCCTCATTGATGATAAAGGTGGTGCGAGCTGTTCCCATGTATTTTCTACCATACATGGATTTTTCAACCCAAGTGCCATAAGCTTCATGAACTTTCAAGTCCTCATCTGCTAATAGTGGGAATGGAAGGCTTTGTTTTTCTATGAATTTTTGGTGGGATTTTTCGGAGTCTGAACTCACACCCAATACTACATAACCAGCTGCCAATAAAGCATCATAATTGTCTCTTAAATTACATGCTTGGGCTGTGCAACCAGGTGTATTATCTTTTGGATAAAAATAGAGGACAACTTTTTTGCCCTTGAAATCTGATAACTTCAGGATGTTGCCATTTTGGTCTTTTGCTTCAAATGCCGGTGCTGGATTTCCGATTTCTAACGCCATGTTTTTGTGGTTTTATGTTGTTAAATAGATAAAAGCTGGGCTAATGGCAAAAGTACCAAAACTTCTGGTTTTTGGGTTAAAACTTTGATGAATGATTTAAGATTTACCACATAGGTACATAGAAACATAGTTGTATTAAAACGTATGTAGCATGCTCTTGTGAAAAATTAGCATCCTGTATCTATTTTCTTAACTCTTTATTGATTTTGTGTAGGATTTAACTTGAGTTAAATCTATAAAACGATTCTCTCCTGAAATGATATTTTACAGTTCATGAATCTCTAAGGTATTAATTTAGATGATTTTAATTTATGACCGTTTTAAAAACAGCTTCATTCCCAGCCATATCCCTTACTTTCAACAATACATCTCCTTTGAAAGGTTGTTTGGTCAACTTCTCAGACCAAATTACATTTTGCTTATGTTCGTATCGCATCAATACCCATTCCCCATTTACCCATGCCTCAAAATCCTTAATTCCGGATTTATCATCGCGTATGGTAAACCTTAATTCCTCAGCATTTACACGGATAGGAGTAATGCTGGGAGGATTGATATCAGTATCGAGTACAAAAGTACCAAAGTTTCTGGTTTTGAAACGGATATTTCCTAATTCCCAAGAACCGCCCACAAAAGATTTACTTCCATTTCTATTGAGTGCGTATACATGGGTTTTATCTCTATCAGGATTACCGAGAGGTTCCTTCCATACGATTTCAATAGGTGAACGTAAATATTCATCCGTATCGTTGATTTTGAGACGATTGCTTTGATGCTCTATCCTCACATACAAATCATCCAAAGTAGCTTCTTCTGGTACAATGATTTCTACTAGCTGATTGGCAACCAAACGCTCTTCTCCAAAGGGAATATGTGCAATGACGGACGGAAAAATCACCTCAGTGCATAAGTCAATTTGCTCTGGAATCCCATAACGCATATCCCATTTATATATTCTATGGGAATTGCTCACATACATGGGGACCATTTCCATTTCATGGCTTTTTACCCAAACCTTGGCTAAGGTTCCAATGTCAGAAGCTCCTGTTTCTATAATCATTAATGGACCATCAAATTTAATGAATGTGCCTTTGGTGCTACTAATGCTTCTATTCCCCAAAAAAAACGGAGCTTCTTCACCGAGCAGTGTCATTTTCACCATTCGAGAATTTCCAAAAAAGTCTTGGGCTTTAACAGAGATATTTTTTCGCTGCTGTGGATTTACTGTGATAGATCCTGACCATGTTGAATCAGGTTCATAAATTTCCAGGATGTTGTTTGGGACCTTGTACAGTCGCTTAAACCTATTGTTGGTCATGTGGGAAAAGAAAAATCTACCCTTGTTGAAATCAACATGTTGAAGATTGGCTTTAAAAATCGACTTTCCATCTTCCATCAACTCGTACACTGGATTTCCAAAAATATTGGTGGATCCATCCATACGGTCAATGGAATAAATTTCAATTCCGACTTTACCGCTTACTTTGATAGGTTCTTTGACTACATACGTTCCACCTTCAAGTACAGGTGTCACTTCAATTCGTTGATATAAACCATTCACTCTGCTATCCATGCCGATTGGACGAATAGCCATCTTGTAAACGATTGGAGGGGTATTATCTACGACTTCTTTGAATCGATAGACAAAAGGATCTATGGCTCGATCTAAAGTATCACGGATTTCGAAATGAAGGTGAGGCCCTCCCGAACTCCCTGTATTTCCTCCATTTCCGATAACTTCCCCTCGTTTGATTGGTAAAAACTCAGGATCTGGGAAAATTTCAAGCTCATTCTTTTTGGCGAAATACATCTCCTTGCGCATGAATTCCATGATCTTTGGAGAGAAGTTTCTTAAATGAGCATAGACGGATGATTGCCCATCATTATGTCTAAGGTACAGCACATTTCCATAACCATAGGTGGAAATTTTCATGCGATAGATGTAACCGTCGGCAATAGCTAAGATGGGTTCGCCGTCCACTCCACCGATTTTTACATCAATACCCGAATGGAAATGATTGGGTCTTATTTCAGAAAAATTGCCTGACAAAGCTGCTCTCTGTCCTGGTTTGACCGGAAATAAATAATCTTGGGCAATGGTTTGGGTGAAAAGGCCTAGCAAGCAACAAAGCAACAATAAGGAATTATTTAATTTCAAAGTCCAGTAATTTTTGGTCTTCAATAAATGCTTCCAAGCGGTCTCCTATGTTGACTTTGCTTACACCAGCAGGAGTACCCGTAAAAATCAAGTCTCCTTTTTTCAAGGTGAAAAACTGCGATACATAAGCAATGATGGCATTGAAATCAAACAGCATCATGGAGGTATTGCCTTTTTGTTTCAATTCTCCATTGATTGCTAAGTGGAAATTGATATCGTTCATGGCAGTAAACTCAGAAACAGGTAAAAATGAACCTACAGGAGCTGAACCATTGAAAGCTTTGGCAATTTCCCAAGGCAAACCTTTCGCTTTGCAAGTGTCTTGTAAGTCTCTTGCTGTGAAATCAATACCGATTCCAATTTCATCAAAATAGCGATGTGCAAACTGCGGTTGTATATATTTTCCTTCCTTGCACACTTTCAACACCAATTCCACCTCATGATGGATGTTTTGGGAAAAGTCAGGATGATAAAAAGGAGCGTTATTTTTGAGGACGGCAGTATCTGGTTTAAGAAAAACGACAGGTGCAGATGGACGTTCGTTATTCAACTCTTCGATGTGCTCAGCGTAATTTCTTCCGATTGCAATGACTTTCATGGGCTTTTCTATTCAGCTAGCAAAGAAAAGCAATTTAGGGGAAAGTTAGTAGCTAAGGACTCGATAGAGCGGATTTTTATGATTAAAATTAATCCTTAAAATAGTTCGGGACTTCCATTAAATTCAACTCCTATCGGAGTTGGTCTATGAAAATGTAATCTATACAATAAACCCCGAGTGGCCACTCGGGGCTGGCACCCTTCGGGATTCAACTCCTATCGGAGTTTGGAAATTAGATTCTGAAGTGAAATTTGTACGATAATATGTTTTTTATAAAGTAAATGTTTCTGGATTTATTTTTCGCATGTTTAGAGCCTATGGATGCTTCACTAAAATATCTGTGGAAATCAGCGTAAATCACATTTCAATCTGTGTCAAGATTCCCTTCTTCCCAAAAGAATTTTTTCGTGTTTATTAGTGTAAGTCGTGGACAGCTAATTTCTCACGCCATTTTCTGTGTATTCCGGGCTTTCCGCGAGACCCCCCTTAATCAATCATAGTGGCTCTCATTTTGGCGATACGATCTTCCAAAGATTCGGAGGAAAGAGAAGCTCGGAGACGGTCTACGAGTATAGGGAATGAAAATGGAGTAAACTGACCAGGATATTTTAAAACGATTTGCTGTTTGTTAATTTTTTGAATAGCGTTCAAAACACTATCCTTGTCCATCTGCATCTCCAAAGCCTCTCGTCGGGATTGTTTCAGCAGAAGGTTATCAGGATCGTAGTCTTCAAAAACACTGTAAATTAAGCTACTATTGGATTGCAGATGCTTCAGTTTCGTGGGTTTCCCAGGAAATCCTTGGAATATGATTCCAGAAATGGTGGCCACATCCCTGAATTTACGTTTCGCCATGTCGCTTTCATTGATGCATGATTGGATATCATCCATAAAGTTTTGCTCACTGAATAAATCCTCAGCCAAAATATCTTCTATCGGAATCACCTCATCTGACAGCAATTCAAAGCCGTAATCATTCATCCCGATGCTAAAGGTGATTGGATAGTTCAAACTGATGCGATAAGCTACTAGGGCGCCCAACACCTCATGAACCATCCTGCCTTCAAAAGGATAGAAAAATACATGATGCCCATCTCTAGAAATACATTTTTCAATTAGAAATGTGTGCGAATCGGGTATCATGGAAAGTCGCTGTTGCAAATCTAGCAGAGGTGCTAGGTATTTTACTTCCTCTGAGTAGTAAGAGCCTTTGGAAGCGTTTTCCAAAATTTCTCGCATCTTAGTTGACAACTTGGAAGTCAGTGAAATCCTTCCCCCCATGTAGGAAGGAATATTGCTAGTCTTTTTGGTAGACTGAGTAACGATCGCACTCAAATCACGGATAGCAATGAATTCCAAGGTTCTTCCGGCAAAGAAAAATCGGTCACCAGGCTTCAATCGAGAGATAAAATATTCTTCAACCATCCCCAAGAAGGTGCCATTTTTAAACCTTACCTTGTACATAGGATCACTCACGATCGTACCCATGGACAATCGGTGACGCATGGCTGTTCGCTTATCGTGAACTTTATAGCGCCCATCCTCTTCGATTTCTACTTTGGAAAACTCCTCATAGCCTCTCAGAGATTCCCCTCCTTCGGTGATGAAATGCAACATCCACTTAAATTCATCCGGCTGTAAATCTTGAAAGGTGTAGGTATTTTTAACCAAATGATATGTAGGCTCTGGATAGAATCCATCCCCAACAGCCAAGGTGATCAAAAATTGAATTAATACATCGTAAGTACCAGTTGGACAATGGATGCTTTCCATATCTCCTGTTTCCATGGCAAAGCGTAGAGCCGCTGCCTCGATTAACTCTAGAGAATTCGTAGGGACAAAGTAAATTTCAGAAGGTAATCCAGGCTGATGGCCAGCCCTTCCTGCACGTTGCATAAAACGGGCAACACCTTTGGGACTTCCAATTTGGATAACGGCATCCACTGGGCGGAAATCAACCCCTAAGTCCAAACTCGAGGTACAAACCACCAACTTCAATTTGTTTTGATGGAGTGCTTCTTCTACCCATGTACGTACAGCCATATCCAAGGAACCGTGATGCATGGCAACCCATCCAGCCCAGTCAGGTCTTGCCTCCATGATTTTTTGATACCAGATTTCTGTTTGTGCCCGGGTATTGGTAAACAATAGCAAGCTGTTGTGATGCTCGATAATGGGGATGATTTTATCCAGCAATTTCAACCCTAGGTGTCCCGACCAGGGGTATTTTTCGAGTTCATCAGGGTAGACGGTATGAACCGCTATCTCTTTGTGAATATCTGCTTTGACGATATGGATAGGAGCATGGATTCCCAGCAAAATCCGATTGGCTTCTTCCAAATTCCCAATAGTGGCAGAGATTCCCCACAATTGTATATCCTTTTGTAGGATGCTTTGAATGTAGGCAAGGGCCAATTGAACTTGCACCCCGCGTTTATTTCCCATCAATTCATGCCATTCATCTACAATGATGCACTTGACTTCCTGGAAGATGCTTGCATTTTCCTTTTGAGCCAGGAGAATTTGTAAAGTTTCAGGTGTGGTTACTAAGCACTGGGGTGGGTTACGTTTCTGCTGGTTACGGGTTTTGGTGTCAGTATCTCCATTTCTTACAGCCACTTTCCATGGAAGCCCAATACTGTCGCATACCTCCTGCATGGCGTGGTGTATGTCCTGAGCTAAGGCACGCAAAGGCGTTATCCAAATGACTTGGATACCCATCTTTTTTGGTTTTTGCCAGTTATCCGGATGCTTGCGTATGTAATCGAGAATAGGAGGGAACCATAAGGCAAAGGTTTTACCACTTCCTGTAGGTGCATTTAAGATTCCTGATTTGCCTGCTAAGAAATCTTTCCATGTTTGTGTTTGAAAATCAAATGGTTTCCAACCTTTATTCTCAAAATAGGAAAAGCCAATACCTAACTCTTTATCCTCCATACAGCGAAAGTAAATCTTTTAAATCAGATAAGGTATTTGCTTCTTCAATGCTTTTATCCGTTCTCCATCGATTGATCCTGGGGAAACGCAAAGCAATGCCGGACTTATGACGTGGGCTTTCTTGAATCCCCTCAAATGCAATTTCAAATACTAATCCTGGTTTGACGGTACGCACAGGCCCAAATTTTTCAAGCGTATTCTTTTTGATGTACTGATCCGCTTCTTTCAATTCCGCATCTGTGAGACCTGAATAGGCTTTGGTAAATGGAATCAATTTTTCACCCTCCCAAACTGCCAAGGTAAAGTCGGTAAATAAATCTGCTCTACGTCCATGCCCTTTTTGTGCATATATCAGTACTCCATCTATGGTCAATGGTTCAATTTTCCACTTCCACCAATTCCCACGCTTTCTTCCTACTTCATAGACTGAGTTTTTACGTTTCAACATAAAACCTTCAGCCATTTGCTTTCTGGAACGTTCTCTGATTTTCTCCAATGCTGCCCAGCTTTCTGCTTCTACTGTTGGAGATAGGTGCAGTCGGTCGGTTTGAATCCCTAGCAATAGTTCTTCCAAATGTGCTCTTCTAACGGTCAATGCCTGTGAGCGAAAATCTTTGCCTTCCAGTTCCAACAGGTCGTAAGCAAAAAAAGAAACAGGTGCCTGCTGAAGTATTTTTTTAGTAAGTGTTTTTCTTCCAATACGTGTTTGAAGCATGGCAAAGGGTAGGGGTAGTGTTCCCTCAAAACAAAGAATTTCTCCATCCAATACTGCGTTGTCTGGGAGAAAGGCAGCGGCTTCTACCAACTCCGGAAACTTATCCGTGACCAATTCCTCTCCTCGTGACCAAATGAAAATCTCTCCTCTTCGTTTGATTAATTGCCCCCGTATACCATCCCATTTCCACTCCACCTGCCAATCCTGCGGATGCTCTGTTTCCATTAAAGTTGTTTCTACAGGATGCGCTAAATAAAACGGATAAGGTCTCGATAAATCATCTGATAGACTGGATGTTAGAAGTAAATTTTCAAAGCTATCATTTAAAGGATTCCAATCACCCATTAAACGGTGGGTAACATCGGTTTTCTCTAGCTGTAGTACATCTGCTAATGCCTGAATCACCAATTGCTGACTAACCCCAACTCGAAAACCTCCCGTGATCAATTTAGTGAAAATGAACCGCTCTTCTTTGTCCAAACTGGTCCAGGCAGTCATGATTTGTTCCTTTTTTTCTTCCTCCTCCAAACCTTGCAAATTCATTAAAAAAGAAATCCATTGACTCAAGGTTTGCTGGGATGATTTAGTTGGAGGAGGTAAGAGTAATGAAATGGTTTCCGCTAAATCGCCTACAGTTTGATAAGATTCTTCAAATAGCCATGCAGGTATTTCAGCTAACTCGCAGCACCATTCCCGTAGCAAACGTGTATTGACCTGTCTTTTGGGACGCCTATGGGTAAATAGTGCCAGCGTCCAAAGTTTATCCTGATCATTGGCAGTTAAAAAATAAGTCTTCAATGCCTGCAATTTATCGCTTGTTTTATTACTTTGGTCTAGGCGATTAAAAAGCGCAACAAAATCTTTCATAGTTGGGTTATTTCTCAGAAATGTGAATCAAGTCACAATTCCTTCCATGAGAATTAATTAACTTGTAAATGTTCAACAAAATAGCCTTTTTCGGCGTATTATTGATAAAACCAGACACCAATGAAAAAGTTACTAAGCATCCTTCTTTTAAGTTCAATTTTCTTTGCTTGCAACAAAGATGAGGATAGAAGATATACCCGAAATGAAGTGACTTATCAATTATTCCAAAGTTCAGATTTTGCCTACACGGGAATAGCCACCTTAAGGGAATTGAATACAGGAGAGTTGGAAATGGAAATAACTTTAGAAGGACCTAAAGATGCTACCCCTTACTTCTTTCCGGTACATTTACATTTTGGAAGTTATGACCAAGCTGATTCACCCATTGCCTTTTTATTTAACCCAATAGATATCCGTACATTGAAAAGTGTAACTAAAATGGATGTGCTATCTGATGGACGGGTGTTGAATTTCGAAGATTTCAAAAACTTTGATGGACACATTAAAATTCACTTAGCAGATTCAGGACCTGAATATAATGTTTATCTAACTGTTGGAAACGTAGGGTCGAATGACAACAGTCGTGCAGCATTTGATCGAAATAATATCAGCTTGTGTGCTCCTGATATGAGAGGGTTGGATTGATTTAATCCTCACCCTCATCCATTATTTTTTCAATTGTCAACAATTTGAAACTGTCAAGCAAGGTCTTGATTTCTGCATTCATTACCTTTTGGTATTCTAAGTGTTCCTCTGCGGAAAATGGCTTCATACGGTTATGCACATGGTATTTTCGTTGAAATTCATCGTCATGGGAATGCTCGAATCCAGGTACTTCGATAATCTCCTTATCCCAAATTTTTAATTCTTCTTTTAACTTAGAGAAATCAACATCTTGTTCTTTTAATAATTTTTCGATTTCCATAATTTCCTCACGGGCATCAAGGCTGCTTTGATGATATACATTTGCTTCGATGTAAATCTCCGAATTGTCTTCCTCATTTTTCCCAGAAGAACAAGCAATGGTAAAGAAAGTGATGATTGAACTAGTTAATAATAAGGGAACTCTTTTCATGTTTAAATCGGTCTTTTGGACAAATATATTAAAAATGACAAACTTGAGACTTTTCGTGTAAGTTTCTTTTCAATAAAATCAATCATTCTAATTAATACGTGCATTGAATGAAAATTACATCATCGGTTATCTCTCAATCCATATTTTTCTACATTTTTAGGGCTGAAAATAAAAATCAACAGCTTATGAATTACAAAACCAAGATATCAAGCCTGATTTTGGTATGGCTTTTGGCCATGGGGCAAGTATTTGCTCAAGAGACGGTTAATTTGGAAATGATGCATCGCATCAAAAATGAAGGAATGCGCAATTCCCAAATTCAAGATCTTTCCTTTCATTTAACAGACTTCCTAGGTCCACGTTTGTCTGGATCTACTAATCTTCGCAATGCAAGAAATTGGACAGCAGAAAAATTCAAGGAATGGGGTTTAAGCAATGTGAAAATCGATACTTATGGTGAGTTTGGTCGTGGATGGGATGTGAAGAAAGCCTACATTGCCATGAAAGAGCCTTATTATGCACAGATCATTGGATATCCGAAAGCTTGGACAGACGGAACCAATGGCTTGGTTTCTGATGAAGTGATGTTGATAGAAATTTCTTCGGATGCAGACTTTGATAAGTATAGAGGGAAGTTGAAAGGCAAAGTTGTGATGACTCCTGCAAATTTGACTGTCAATCCAGCATTTGAAGCGGAAGCAAGACGTTGGACAGATGAGGAATTAGAAAATAGAAAAACAATTCCTGTGGGCAATATGCCATCAAGATGGACTCCTGAGCAGATGGCACAAATGAGAACTGCCCGAGAATTGGATGCCAAGTTAAATGCCTTCCTATTGGAAGAGCAGGTAGGCTTACGTTTGACAGGTACCCGAGGTAGCTTCGGAACAGTATTCCACACCCGTTCAGGTTCATTCTCTACTGATAAAAAAGTAACAGTCCCAGAAATGGAAATTGCTGCCGAACACTATGGCCGTATTTATCGCCTGATCAAAAACGGTAAAAAGGTAAGTATAGAGGCTGAAATTGATGTTCAATGGTTGGATGATGATTATGCAGGTTATAATGTTATTGCAGAGATTCCTGGTACTGATAGAACTCTTAAGCCTGAAATTGTCATGTTAGGTGGACACTTGGATAGTTGGCATGCCGGTACAGGTGCCAATGACAATGCCGCTGGTGTTGTCGTAATGATGGAAGCGATTCGTATTTTGAAAGCCTTGGATGTTCAACCAAAAAGAACCATCCGTATCGCATTATGGGGTGAAGAGGAGCAGGGATTGTATGGCTCCAGAGGTTATGTTCAGAAATATGTGGCTGACAGAAGTACGAAAGAGAAAAAAGCAGAGTGGGATAAAATTTCCGCTTACTACAACCTAGATAATGGTTCCGGTAAAATCAGAGGGATTTATCTGGAAGGAAATGATATGCTGGTTCCTATTTTTGAAAAATGGTTTGAGCCATTCCATGAGATGGGAGCAAATACCATTACAAGAAGAAGCACAGGTTCCACAGACCACGTAGCATTTGATGCGGTGGGTGTTCCAGGTTTTCAGTTTATACAAGACCCAATTGACTATGGTAAAGGCTATCACACCAATATGGATGTTTATGAGCGCATGCAATTTGGAGATATGACCCAAGCTGCCATCATTATAGCAGCGATGGTGTATAACACGTCTGAGAGAACAGAAAAATTGCCAAGAAAACCTTGGTAAAATTTACCACTCATTGAAAGGAAGCCATGAACAATTCGTTCATGGCTTTTTTTTATTGCATTTATACCGAATACCAAATTTTGATTGGTTAAACAGGCTTAATTTTTTAACTTTCGGGAGATTTTTATCGTTTAATCTACGATAGTTTTCTTAAAATTCTGAATTATAAACCCAAATAGATATGTACAAAGTCCCAAGAATGATTTTTACGGAGGAGCATGAACTCTTTCGCCAATCCGTAAGAGATTTTATTTCCAAAGAAATTACTCCCAATAACGCTGAATGGGAGAAAAATAAAATGGTTAGTCGTGAGTCTTGGAAGAAACTGGGCGAAAACGGATTTCTTTGCATGCAAGCTCCAGAGGAATTTGGCGGATTGGGCTTGTCTGATTTTCGATATAATGCCATTTTCACCGAAGAATTAGGGCTTTCTGGTTGTTCTGGTCCAGCGATAGGGTATCCATTGCATTCAGATATTGTGTTTCCTTATATCATGCATTATGGAACCGAAGCCGCTAAGGCAAAGTATATACCGGGTATGATTTCTGGTGAATTGATAGCTGCTGTAGCCATGACGGAACCTGGAGCTGGATCTGATTTGCAGGCTATTCGGTCCACAGCCGAGGATAAAGGGGATTATTACCTAATCAATGGCTCTAAAACCTTTATCACCAATGGATACCTTTGCGATGTCGTGGTGGTCGCTGCCAAAACCGATCCTAGCTTAGGTGCTAAAGGAATCAGTTTGTTTCTTGTTGACAAGGATATGGCTGGATTTTCCAAAGGAGTGCCTTTTGAAAAAGTCGGTTTACACGCACAGGATACTTGTGAATTGTTTTTTGAGGATGTAAAAGTTCCGAAAGAAAATCTATTAGGTAAAGTAGGAGAGGGTTTCAAGTATTTGATGACAGAATTGGCACAGGAGCGATTGGTAGTTGGTTTGGCAGCTATTGCCTTGGCTGAATCTACATTTTTAAGTACAGTTGACTATGTTAAAAGTAGGCCTGCTTTTGGAAAGATGGTTTCAGATTTCCAGAATACGCGTTTTAAAATCGCTGAAATGGCTGCCAAATTAGAACAAGGAAGAATATATGCAGATCAATTGGTCGCGTTGCATAATGAAGGAAAATTAGATTCCGCCATGTCTTCTGCTGCTAAGTATCTATTAACAGAATTGCAATGTTGGGTTTCCGATGAGTGCGTACAGTTACATGGTGGCTATGGCTACATGTGGGAATACTCTGTTGCCCGTGCCTTCGCTGATGCTCGTGTACAACGGATATACGCAGGTACCAACGAAATCATGAAAGAGTTGATTGCCAGAAAAATTTTGAAGTAAGATTTCTATTCAAGCCAATCCTCCTAAAGGGTTGGCTTTTTTGTGTAGAAATAAATTATTCTCCGAATTCAACTCCTTCTTGAGTTGGAAAACTGTTGTTCAGTAAATCTTTTGACACTCCGATTGACAACTCATTGCTTATACCCTGAGGGATTAAACACCCTTAGAAATTGTTTTCAATAGTTTGAATCTATTCCATACATCTTTTCAGTAAATTTTTCTGTGCATTCTGCTCCTTCTACGAGACATTTTTTGTGGCTTTAAAACTTTTATGCTTTATATTTAGTCCTTCTAATGTTGTAAACCCAAAATCAAAAAACTACTTATGCATAATTTCCCGTGGTTTAAATTTTATCCATCAGCAGTAGATACCGAGGTAAACGTCACCCAATACAGTTCGGTCGTCAACTTGTTCGAAGAGAGTGTGAAGAAATTTGGAAATGCGATTGCCTATGAATGTATGGGTAAAACCATCTCTTTCAACGAGGTGGATGAGCTTTCCAAAAAGTTTGCCTCCTACCTTCAAAATGATTTAAATATGAAGAAGGGGGACCGTGTGGCCATTCAAATGCCCAACTGTCTGCAATATCCTGTAGCGCTTTTTGGTACCCTCCGAGCAGGAATGGTGGTGGTCAACACCAACCCTTTATATACTGCCCCAGAGATGAAACATCAGTTTCAAGATGCAGGGGTTGAAGCCATCGTTATTGTAGCCAACTTTGCCTCCAATCTGGAAAAAATCCGCCATGAACTAAATACCAAGCATATTATTGTTACTGAATTGGGTGATATGCTGGGTGGCTTGAAAGGCACGATTGTGAATTTTGTAGTGAAGCATGTCAAAAAGATGGTGCCTGCTTTCAACCTTCCAAGAGCTATCCGTTGGAAAACGATGATGGGGAAGGCGGATGTTTCCAAATTTAAGCGTCAGGATATGACTTTGGCAGATACCGCTTTCTTGCAATATACAGGCGGCACTACCGGAGTTTCTAAAGGTGCTGAATTGACCCACGGAAACATCGTAGCAAATATGCAGCAAATCTCTGCTTGGATGAAACCAAAATTGGTGGATAAAGAAGAAATTGTCATCACTGCTTTGCCTTTGTATCACATTTTTGCATTAACAGTTAATTGTTTGGCTATGATGAAAATCGGTGCACATAATGTACTGATTACCAATCCTCGAGATATGCCAGGTTTTATCAAGGAATTAAGCAAGAAGAAATTCACTGTAATGACAGGTGTGAATACCTTGTTCAATGGATTATTGAACCAAGAAGCATTTACTAAGCTGGACTTCTCTTCTCTTAAAATATCCGTAGGTGGTGGCATGGCCGTGCAGCAGGCTACAGCCGAAAAGTGGGAAAAAGTAACAGGAACTCCTTTAGCGGAAGGCTATGGTCTTACGGAAACTTCACCTGTGGCTACTTGTAACCCAATCGATGGTACGGAACGAATTGGTACCATCGGGATTCCGCTACCTAACACGGATGTAAAAATAATCGATGATAACGGAGCTGATCTACCTGTGGGAGAACGAGGAGAATTGTGCATTAAAGGACCTCAAGTGATGAAAGGCTACTGGAATAGACCCGAGGAAACGGAAAAAGTAATGGATGGCGATTGGTTTAAGACTGGAGATATTGCGGTAATTGATAAAGACGGTTTTGTGAAAATAGTAGACCGTAAAAAAGAAATGATCTTGGTATCAGGTTTTAATGTCTATCCAAATGAAGTGGAAAATGCAATTGCTTTACATCCAAAGGTATTAGAGACTGGAGTAATTGGCATGCCTGATGATAAATCTACGGAGAAAGTCGTTGCTTATGTAGTTGCTAAAGATAAATCTTTGACGGCTGAAGAAGTTATCTCGCACTGTCGTGAGAATTTGACCAATTATAAGGTTCCTCGGGAAGTTTACTTTACTGATGAACTTCCTAAGACTAACGTGGGAAAAATCCTTCGTAGAAAAATCAAGGAAATGCACGAGAAGAAGGAGTGAGTTGAGAACAATGAGCACTGAAGTTAATTAAAATGCAAATTTGTAAGAGAAATACCCTGTTGGTTTTAAAAACCAACAGGGTATTTTTTTTGGAATAATTGACCTTTAGGGGTTTATTGAACCTCAAGGGAAAAACTTTTTCAAAGTTTGGAACTTTGGAAAAGTTGCCTTTTACCTAATTAAAAAATCAAATCTCGCTTTCAGACTGAAATCCTGACTTGGTATCCAAATACGGGATAGGCTATGGTACTTTGTATAATAAAGAATTCCCCATTCCTACCTCTAATCAAAAAAAACTTGTGCAAATCTCATTTTTTTCATACTTTTTGTTTCTTAAAAACCCAAAATACCAAATGATTTTTGATTACATTATTGTAGGAGCAGGTTCGGCGGGCTGTGTCTTGGCCAATCGTTTATCTGAAAACCCAAGAAACCAAGTTTTACTTCTAGAAGCAGGGGGACCCGACAGTCAAACAGATATTCACATTCCTGGCGCCTATAGTCAGTTGAATAGGACTGCTGTGGATTGGTCGTTTTGGACAGAACCTCAGGAACATGTAGATGGTAGAAAGATTTATATTCCCCGTGGAAAAGTGTTGGGAGGTAGCAGCAGTACCAACGCTATGGCCTACGTTAGAGGAAATCCAAAAGATTTTGACGAATGGGCCGCTTTAGAGAATGATGGTTGGAGTTATCAAGATGTATTGCCCTACTTCAAAAAATCCGAATATAATGAAAATTTTTCTGGTGAATTTTATGGAAATGATGGCTTTTTGCATGTAGCTCACAGTCAGCAGCCACATCCCTTGGGAAAGTACTTCATCAAGGCTTGTACACAAATAGGTATTCCCGAAAACCCTGAATATAACGCAGCTCAACAAGAGGGTGCTTCCTTACTCCAATTTACAATCAAAAATAATGAGCGACAAAGTACCGCTGCTGCCTTTTTGAAACCTGCTTTGAAGCGAAGTAATCTGACAGTAATGACTCGAATACAAGTGACAAAAATTATCCTTGAAAACAAGGTTGTCAAAGGTGTGCAAGCGATCAATGGAGATGGTAAAATTCGGGAAATCTTCTGTTCCAAGGAAGTAATCCTAAGCGCAGGAGCCTTTCAAAGTCCTCAAATTTTATTGCTATCGGGAATCGGAGATGCTGCATATTTAAACTCTTTTGGGATTGCTTGTGAACATGAGTTAAAAGGAGTAGGGCAGAATTTACTAGAGCATGTATGGTCAGGAGTCTCTGCTAAATCTACAGTTCCAACAAATAACGATACCTTAAAGCCCTTAGTGAAATTTCGTGAATTGGCTAATTATATATTGTTCAAAAAAGGAGTCTTAGGCAATAGTCCCTTGACTGCTAATGCCTTTATCAAAACTGATCAATCATTAGACCGACCCGATATACAATTCCATTTTGCACCGACAGGTGTAAAGAAAGATTACAGTACGGATTTGTATGATGTTGCAACATTTCCAAAGGAGTCTGGTTTTTCCATTATGTGTATCTTAGTACGGCCAAAAAGCAAAGGATTTGTAGGATTGAATTCTGCTAATCCCTTGGATTCTCCCAAAATACAGCCTAATATTTTCTCACATCCCGATGATTTAGAAACTCTCAAAAAAGGCATGTATCTGGCTAAGCAAGTAATGGAAACCAAGGAATTACAAGCTTTTCAAAAAGATGGGATTTATCTTCCGTCGAGCTTCGATGATGAGACTTTAGAAAAACATATCAAGAGGAGTCTGGAAACACTCTATCATCCCGTCGGGACTTGCAAAATGGGCAAAGACGCTATGGCCGTGGTGGATGATCAACTTCGTGTGTATGGCATACAAAAGCTCCGGATAGCCGACGCCTCTATCATGCCCACTATCATCACTGGAAATACCAACGCCGCCTGCATCATGATTGGAGAGAAAGCCGCGGATTTAGTGCTAATGAATAGTTAGCAGTGTGCAGTGTGTTATTAGTTAATTAAGTGATTGGTTGATTTAGTGGTTAGTGAAAAGTGAATCGTTAACAATGTGTTTAAGGTGTGGTTCAAATACGATTCTTCTTTTTCGGGTCCTGAATCTTGATTTGACACTGGATATAAAGTTATGAACCCAAAATTCTAGCTGGGAATCCAAAAATCAAAAGGCGCGGGTTTCAACCCACGCCATATTTTTTGCTCCTTTGAGCCTTTGCGATAAACCAAGCCTAGCGTCTCTTAAACACTAACTCAGAAACAGCCTTTTCCTCAATTTCTTTTGTGTTCATTAACATTGGACGGTAGTTACCAGTGGCATACATGTGTGCTTGGTCTTTGTAGTATTTGCTGAAGATGTTTCCACTTTGTCCTGTTGGAAGCACGGAAATAGCTGCGTCCACATCTGCAAAATCCAAAATGATCCGCATCGCAGGACCTGAGTTTACCTGATATATTCCATCTCCATTCAATTTGAACGGTAATTTGTTCACGGACTCCTCATTAGCTGTTACTGGAACCGTTTTTACATTAAAGATTTTATCCAGAGGTTTTTTAGAACCTAAGGGATGAGGGTGTTCTAACGTTACCACTTTTTTCCACAACCACTCCGAATCTTTTTTCCCTAACTGTTCAGCTAATTCCTGGAGTGTTTTTTCCAAAGCCGCTGCAACAATATCCTTTTTCGTTTCTATGACGTCTGTTTCGACATTATCCCACCATTTAGAATCTTCTGAACGAATTAGGGTTGGTACGCTGCGGATATAGAGAAAGGTGGTCAAAAAAGTACTAAAATCCTCTTCTCCCAATTCATCAGCCATCATGCCATGAAGCGTGTGATACAGCCATTTGTAATAAACAGTGGGGGCTATAATATCCAAGTCATGATTACCTGACCAGCGTTCAAGTGCTTTGAGCGCATCCGTATAAGGTCCAAAAGCTTCTTTTCCTACAGCTGCAATCATCGACTGAGCATTTAAAGGATGATTTTCATTGATGGCTTCCAATTGCAGCTTTTGGATACTTTCCGTTGTCCAGTCATTACGGGATGTTACTGTTTTAGCAATTCTGTTCCAACGGTCTCCTGGATAATAATAACCTGGGAAAAATGTACCATTACTCAAAGTATCTGGCTGATTATTTGCTGAGGCTACAAAACCTGAGGGAGGATTAATACTCATAGGGTTTTCTGAGAATGGCATCCAACCTTGTGGTTCGTCCTCAGGATTACTTCCATCCAAAAATACTTTGGAATTGACATGTGATGGACGGATAGGTAAACGAGCTACTGCCCACCAAGCAATATTTCCTTCCTTATCTCCATACATGATGTTCAGACCAGGCGCATGAATCAAAGGAGCCGCCGCTTCTACATCATCAATGGTTTTTGCATGATTCAATTTCCACAACGCTTCCATAGCCTTTGAAGGCTCCAATACATATACCCACCAAGAAGCCACAGGATTAGAGGTTAAGCGGGCGATTTCAGGAACTACCTCATTCATGATTGGACCGTGAATAGACTCTCGGATGGTAATGGCTACAGGTTCTTTTCCTTTGACAGGAATCAATTCTTCTCTGACAGTCATAGGCACGAAACCATCTCCATACTTTGTTTCCAAAGGATTGTCAGGGTTTATTTGCTCTTCAAAAAAATCCTGATCATCATTTTCAAACATGGTCAATCCAATACTATGATGTCTGCTATGCCCTACCAAACCAAATGGGAGTCCAGCTAAATGATTCCCATAAAAGCTAAAGCCAGGATATTCTAAATGCGCTTCAAACCAAACAGATGGTTGAGCAAATCCAATATGCGTATCGTTACAAAATAAGACTTGGCCCGAAGCCGTACGCTCTGGAGCTATCACCCAAGCATTGGAACCATCCAACATGGGAACAGGTAATTTATCCAAGAAAGCGATGGTTTGTTTGCTGCGGACAATGGTTCCCGATTCAGCATCTCTCTCGGGATAATGATTGGGGATAACAAAATGCTCCGGAAGCGTGTGAATAGAAAGGGATTTGGTGTAATCAGGGCCTAAATTCCTGACAATTTTGGTCACCAAAGGATCCGTACGAACAGCCATGGCAAAAGAAAATGCCATATAGCCAGCTACTCCGTGCATATCGTTTATAGTAAATTCACGAGGTTGGGACCCAAGCAAGGTATATTCAATGGGTAAATTACCTTCTTGAATAAATTGATTGACTCCTTTGATATACGCTTCTGTCGCTGATTTCCATTCGGAAAAACCTTCTTGATTCCAGATTTCCGTACTCCAGGCAGCATGTTGTGGAATCCCTAAGGTTCTAAAGAATTTATCGATATCTAGAACATCTTCCCCTAGAAACTCTGCTAAAGTTCCAGTCCCCACTCTTCGCATCATATCCATTTGAAAGATTCGGTCTTGGGCATGCAAAAACCCGAGCGCTTGGTAGGTATCTTCAGCATTTTGACCATAAATGTGCGGTACACCGTGTGCATCGAAATAGACGGTTACTTCCTCATTCAACCCATCCAAGGATAGCTGTCCTGAATATTGTGGAGAATGCGCATTTTTAAGCAATAAAAAACCTACTAATAAGGCTATTAGTAGGCTGAAGAGTACGTAGAGAAATTTTTTCATGGATAAGTTTGGGCTTTGATGAAGGAAATTTAATTCTTTCCTTCTGAAATTAAAAGCCGCTTATCCGATTGCTTGCAAGATAATCAAGCAAGCTTCACGGATTTCTTCCTCTGTAATGATCAAAGGTGGAGCTATCCGCATACTATCATCGCAAAATAGAAACCAATCCGTAATCACACCCATCTCTATGGCTCGATCAATGATGGGTTTCAATACATCAAAAGAATCAAATTCCACTGCCATCATCAACCCTTTATTTCGTATGCCTTTGATTTTGGGATGTACCAATAGCTCTTTAAATAAATTTGCTTTTGTCTCTACTTGCTCCAATAAACTGCATTCCTGAATAACTTTTAAGGTAGCCAAAGACGCTGCCGAAGAAACCGGATGTCCTCCAAAAGTAGTGATATGTCCCAGCAAAGGATTGTTTTTAAAGGCTGCCATTACCTCTTGATTGGCAATAAATGCTCCAATTGGCATACCTCCGCCCATACCTTTGGCACAAACTAATATATCTGGCACAATCTCAAAATGCTCAAAAGCCCAAAATTTACCCGTACGGCCAAATCCAGCTTGTATTTCGTCCAAGATAAGTAAAGTGCCTGTTTCATCACAACGTTTTCTCAAGGCTTGAAAGTACTGCTTACAAGCAACTCTGATACCTGCTTCCCCTTGAATAGTTTCAATAATTACAGCAGCTGTTTGCTCAGTTATCTGATCCAACTGATAATAGCTCCCATAAAGAATATTGCGAATGCCAGGGAGTAGGGGACGGTAGGCGCGCTTGAAGACTTCATTTCCTCCAACGGATAAGGAACCGTGACTCGACCCATGGTAGGCGTTGATACAGGAGATGATTTCCCGTCTGTTGGTATAGCGTTTGGAAAGTTTAAGAGCACCCTCAACTGCTTCGGAACCTGAATTGACTAAATAGACATTATTCAATGAATCAGGAAGTGTTTGGCACAAGGCATGAGCTAATTGAACCTGTGGACTTTGCACATATTCCCCATAAACCATCAAGTGAAGATACTTATCCAATTGTTCTTGAATGGCATTCAAAACCTTCGGATGTCTATGTCCGATATTACTGACGCCTATGCCGGAAATTAAATCAATATAACGTTTACCATCTGGCCCATACATGTAAATCCCCTCAGCGCGCTCGATTTCTATCATCAAGGGAAAATCAGTGGTTTGAGCCAAATGGCTAAGAAATAGTTGTCTATTGTTCATATGTAACTTCTGAATCTAAAAAAGATGCCTAAGGGTAGTTTCTTTTCAAATTTATCAACCAAATATAGCTCCCCATGTTCAGCGTTTTCCACTTTAGGAAAATTGGAGCGGATTAAATTGGCTGCAATCATAGAGCTAAAGCTCAATGAATACATGTTGAGAATGAGAAAATGATGCGTAGGATCTAAGATATCTGCACATACTTTGAGCATTTCATTGATCTGTTCTTCCAAAATCCATTTTTCACCATCAGGACCTCTTCCGTATGCAGGTGGATCCAAGATTATTCCATGATAGGTATTTCCTCTTCTTTGTTCCCGTTTGATGAATTTCATGGCGTCATCCACAATCCATCGGATGCCATCGAGTTTGGAACTTTCCATATTATGTTTGGACCAAGTGACTACTTGCTTCACAGAATCCAAATGAGTTACATCTGCTCCACAAGCACGTGCAGCAACACTAGCTGCCCCTGTATAGGCGAAAAGATTCAATATTTTTGGCTTAGCAATAGGAAAGTTCTTTAGGGTTTCGCTGATATAGTCCCAATTAACCGCTTGTTCAGGAAAAAGTCCAATATGTTTGAAAGAAGTCATGGCAAGATTGAGTGTTAAATCTAGTCCATGAGGATTTTTATAAGCTACCTGCCAGTTGTGCGGGATACGTCTAAATTCTTGCCATTGTCCTTTTTCAGGATTATTTTTTTCTTTGGCAAAATGTGCATGCGCCATGGCTCTCCATTCGGACTCTGGCATGCTTTTATCCCAGATAGCCTGTGGTTCTGGTCTACTTAAGATAAACTTGCCAAATCTTTCCAGTTTTTCAAATCCTCCCGTATCGATCAATTCATAGTCAGTCCAATGGGAGGGGCACAAGGAGAGTATACTTTCTTTCATCCTGCAAAAGTAAGCAATCCTTAATGATGACCGGATATTTTATCCTAGAACTTCACCAACTTGGTTTTAAAATTGATATTTCTTTCCGATTTTAACGCTATCAATAAATTTATCAAATTAATTACTGGTTCAAAACATGTTAGGGAGAAGAATAGTAGCTGTTTGTTTGGTTTTAATAGGATTTGTAAAGTTTGCTGAAGCACAAACACCAATTCAAGAGTATACTCTAGATGCCTCTAGAAGCTTCAGGTTAAATGCCATTTCGGTGGGGATTAAAGGAACTCCTTTACTTTTTGAAAAAGCACAATTGGGTACAATCGTCTTAACAAATGGAAAGACATATGATAATATCCCTTTTAATATCAATTTGGATAGGGGGGATTTATTTATCCAAACTGATGGTGTTGATTCAGATCCTTTTTCAGTGAATAATTGGGTAATTGTGGAAACAGGTCAAGAGCAAAAGCGTTTGTTTTCTCGTGAACGAATAGGCACTAAACAAGAGATAACTGAGCTATTATGGAAAGGAGAAAATCAGAAAATTGTGGCTGTTCATCGGAAAACATTTATTCAGCCATATGTACAGCGAGATGGCTATTCAGGCCCTCAATATGATGAATTCAGGTATGATATCAATTATTTTCATATGAAAGGGCTGACAGCAACCGAAATCAAAACCTCTAAGCAAGCCCTTAAAGCTTTCGCTGGTCCTAAGGAAAAGGAAGTTCAGGAATTGATCAAAAAAGAAAAACTAAAGCTAGAAAAACCAGAAGATTTTAAAAAAGTGGTCTTGGTGGTGAAGAGTGATTTGTAAACAGCTGGCAATTGAAGGTTTAAAGAGTACACGTGAATGACTTGTCTTGAAACTACCTGATTAATTTTTGAGAAATTTCCTTATTAAAACGCCGTCTATATATCTCCAATAAGCAAAACTTGATTCCCATGACGGATATCAATTTAAATTGGGATCTCTTCATAAGCTTGTAGAAGTAAATATTTGATTTTCTATCTCTTACAATCTGACATTTCACTTTTAACTAAAATCACAACCTACTCGATCCTTTATTCCAAAACTATTTATTTTGGAGTGATCTCCTTGATTTCTGCGAGCAAACAGATTAATAGAATTTTAGATAATCAATTTCTAGTGTAAAATCTCCTTCTATTTTATCCGCTAGGATAAAACCTATGCGTTGAATGGCTTTTAACTCAGAAATATCGATACCCTCTTGCACAGTATTTCCCATACGGCTGATTTCAAAATCTTTGAGTGGGATAATGATGGTTTCCCAGTCATCTTTTGTTGAGGAGAATTTTGCTCGAAATTTTGGGAGATAGAAAGGTGTTTCCCTCTCTAGGAGGACTTCAAAGATCCGACCGTTAGTTGCCTTGTATCTAATTTCACATAAGGAATACTTAGACAGGTCATACTTGCCTATAGGGCCTCTAAGGGAAACGAATCCGCCATTGTTTTTTAATGAGACATACCCATTTAAAAAAACAGAGTTTTTATTGACGAGCGCATTTGCATCGGAGAGACCTCCCATGACTGGATCATTGATGATGGTCCATCGACCAAAGATTTTACCTTCTCCGAAATCGAAGACAAGCGGATCAGTAATAATTGACGTTGCTGTAGCCATAGCAATAGCGGTTAACACAATAATATGTTTCATAGCAAATTTTAACTCTGATTTCAGGGAAAAGTTAAAATAAGCACGAATGGTAAAGAAGAAATCTTGTGTATTTGTTCAGGGTTTCATATGAAAGTTAAAAAAAGTATTGTATAAAACCAAGAGTTCTAAAAAAAAGGCAGAGAAAATTATAATTTATGGTATGAAATGTAATTAAATGAATACAAACGGTAATTTAAACTATAGTAGTGTCGTAAGTTTGGTATTAACTTTTATAATTTCTTATTTCTATTTCGCAGACTCCTGCATTCTTCTTTTATCATGACACATTGTTCATTTAATACCCCTTCTCAATTCATCCAAAATCCCTTCCAGCCCATTCAGCCGAATTTCGTAGAGGGTGGAGAGATACATGCCGAGCTTGCCAGGAGGGAAACCTTGCCTGTGATACCATACTAAGTAATATTCAGGTATATCGGCCAATATTTTCCCTTTGTATTTACCAAATGGCATACGCTCTTTTACTAAATCTTTTAAAATCTGTGGATCCATATCAAAAACCTACTGCTGTATCGTCCCCTCTTTTATCTGCTCCACCTTCTAAACGTCCATCTTTTAAAACCAATATGGCATCCACTTTTCCAATAATAGGCGTGTAGCCCTCATTGATTTTATATCCTTTGGCTTTTAATATTTCTTTATCACTCGAAGAAAATCCTTCCGGTTCGAAGTTGATATGGTCTGGAAGCCATTGATGATGAAACCGGGGGGCATCTACAGCTTCCTGCATGTTCATTCCAAATTCAACCACATTGAGAATAGTTTGTAAGACCGATGTGATGATAGTGGATCCGCCTGGAGTACCCACTACCATCAACAGTTTTCCATCTTTCTCTACAATAGTAGGAGTCATAGAACTCAACATCCGTTTACCAGGAGCGATTGCATTGGCATCAGCCCCTATCAAACCAAACATATTGGGAACACCTGTTTTGGCACTGAAATCATCCATTTCATTATTTAGAAAGAATCCCAATTCATCAACATATAATTTTGATCCATAAGCACCATTTAGGGTAGTGGTGATGGATAATCCATTACCAAACTGATCTACAATGGAATAATGGGTTGTCTCGTCACTTTCATAAATGCTAATTTCTCCTTTTCTAACATTTGATGAAAGTGTAGCCTTATCTGGATCATAGGATGCCATTCGGGCCTTAAGATATTTCTTATCCATAAGTTGCGCTATCGGAACCTCCACAAAATCAGGATCTCCCAAGTAATAATTTCGATCTGCGTAAGCTCGTCTTTCTGCTTCAGTCAACACCTGAATATAATTCGAAGAATTATGGCGCATAGCCGCCAAATTAAATGGTTCTAACATTCCCATGATTTGAGCTAGCGTAACACCTCCTGAGCTCGGTGGAGCCATGGAAATGATAGTATATCCTCTATAGTCAAATCGTATTGGATCTCTCCATTGGGCACGGTAAGAAGCCAAATCTTCCACAGTTATGATACCACCTTTGGCCTGCAAGAAATTTACCAGACGTTGTGCGGTTTCTCCTTTGTAAAATTCATCCGCTCCGTTTACCGCAATTCTTCGCAAAGTCTTAGCTAAGGCAGGATACTTGATCGTATCTCCTGGTTGAAATTCTTTTGCAAACAAGGTTTGTTCACCACTTATCTCAATAATATCCTGTCTGCTATTAGCCAATCGTTGTGCTTGCTTTTCAGTCACTACTACCCCTTTTTCAGCGAGTTGAATGACAGGTTGAAGGATTTCAGACCAAGGAAGAATTCCAAACTTTTGATGAACTTCATAGATCCCAGCAATAGTACCCGGTACACCTACTGCAAGAGCTCCTTTGGTGCTTAATCCTGGAATGACATTTCCTTCTTCATCTAAATACATGTCTCGATGAGCAGCGAGGGGTGCTTTTTCCCGATAATCGATGGAGCCAATTTGCCCATCTGACAAGCGATATACCATAAACCCACCACCTCCCAAGTTTCCTGCAAATGGGAATGCGACTGCCAAGGCTAATTCTGTTGCCGCCATGGCATCGAAGGCATTACCACCTTGCTGTAATACTTGCAGACCAATAGCCGAAGCTTCCACACGGGCTGATACGACCATGGCTTTATCCGCTATCAAACCTCTTGAACTTGAATCAAAACTTTCTTTGGATTGACAAGAGTAGAAGAGAAATACTAAGCCTAATAAAAAAGAATAGGAAGTACTGGATGAGTTGAACATGATTATTTTAATAAGGTGTCATTGAATAGTTTTAAAATCCGCTTGTACTCATCAGTCCAACTGCTTGGTTCGACAAAGCCATGGTCTTCTACTGGGTATACGGCAAATTCCCAATTTTCTTTTCCTAGTTCAATCAATCGCTGTGCGAGTCTGACTACATCTTGGAAATGCACATTCACATCAAGCATGCCATGAGCAATCAATAAATGACCTTTCAATCCTTCAGCAAAATAAATAGGAGAGGATCTTCGGTAAGCGATGGGATCATTGAATGGCTCATTCAAAATATTACTGGTATATCCATGATTATAATGCGCCCAGTCTGTCACCGAACGTAATGCTGCACCGGAAGTAAACACTTCGGAGGCGTTAAACAAGGCCATTAAGGTAATGAAGCCTCCATAGCTTCCCCCATAAATTCCAATTTTTCCAGGTTGTACACCATGTTCAGCTATTAAGTATTTTGCACCATCCACTTGGTCGGATAGATCTTTCCCTCCCATATGACGATAGATCCCCGTTCTCCAATCCCTACCATATCCAGCAGAAGCCCGGTAATCAATATCCAAGACAGTATAGCCTAAATCTGTTAATAAATTGTGGAACATATATTCACGGAAATAGGTCGACCACCATTTGTGAACATTTTGCAGGTATCCTGCTCCATGAACAAAAATGACGGCAGCACCATTGCTTTTTGCTGGATCAGGTTTATACAGACGAGCAGGTACTCTTGCCCCATCTTCGGCTTTGAAACGGACAATTTCAGGGTCTCTCCATGTATAAGCTTTGAATTCTTCACTTTGACCAAAAGTCAATTGTTTGGGTTCAGCCCCCACTTCATTGGCTTGCATGTAAATTTCCCAAGGCTTGTTTGAATAGGAATAAAGAATTGCAAAGTTTTTCTCATCAGGTGAGATAGCCACATCATTATTACCCGTCATTGTGGTTAGTTGCTCCATTTTTCCACCCATCAGCGGCATCATATACAAGTGACGTTCACTGGGATCCACCGCAGAAGTAGTCAAAAACCAATATTTACCGTTATTCGATATTTTTGGGTCAAAGACTTCAAAGGTTCCTGAAGTTAATTGCTTTTTCGAGCCTTTGTTAACATCCAAAATATACAAATGAGAATATCCGCTTTCTTCCGATTGGAAGTAAATATGCTTGTTGTCAGGAAGCCATCCCAGGGTACCTCCACTCATATTCCAGCCAATTCCTGGACCTGCTATCCATGCTTCATCCCGCTGACGGTCCAAGCTTTTCACGGTTCCGTTTTCTAGATTCAACAATGCAATCCATCTATCTTTATTGTCAAAAGAGCGAACATTGATCACTGCTTGTTTGCCGTCATTGGAAAAATAAGGTCCTGAAACTAACAAGTCGCGCTCTTTGGCTTCCCATTTTTTGTTTGGATAATCCTTTACATAATCCGGTAAATCTTTTAAACCTGGAAGATTGGATGTATTTACGATGTAAACAGTATCTTTAAGCAGATTATAGATTCCCATTTCTACTTTTGCTGGCTGATCGCCAACTTTGCTTCTGGTATTAAGATTGGTGGTGTATCCGCTTAGATGTGTATAATCAGGTACAATAGTATTCTTATTTTCTGCTCTGGTAATGAGAGAAAAAGTGACATAAGAACCATCAGGACTGATTTGTAGATTTGAAAGTTGCTTGTTTCCAGTATAAAAGGTAAAAGGTTCAGGTTTTACAAAAGACTCACTGTATACTTTTCTTTTTTCACGGGCTTCTTCCCGTTCCCGTACCACTTGAAGTAATTGTAAATTATCTTCTTTTAACCATTCATCCCGCTCGCTAAGTTTTGCAGAACGGTTTTCTGATTTACTTCCACTTTGAATGTTGGTGACTTTTCGGGTTTTTCCAGACTCTAAGTCATAGATAAAAATATTTGACCTAGATTCAAACGCGATTTTTTTATCTCCATAGAGAAAAGTTGGGTTACTAAGCCGTTCAGGCCATTCTAGAAGAGATTTTTTTTCTTTGGTCTGAACTGTGTAAAGCATCAGTTCATTTCCATCTGCATATACTTTTTGTGTTTTGGCTGCATTACTACGTGCATTGATAGGGGCGAAACTTTGACGTTCGGCCCTTGAAACTTTTAGGTATCGTTGAGGGTCAGAAAGCTCTATTTTATAGAGAGAGTCACCCGGATTGTTTTCAGGGTTATAATTGAAGTAAATAGTCTGTGAATCATCTGACCAGCGTAGATTGGATGGAAAATGTCCCATCCAAACAGGATCTCTCATAATGTATTCTACAGATAATTGTTGCGAAAAAAGGTAATGGCTTCCTGTCAGCAGGAAAAACAGAATTAATAATCTTTGTTTCATAACTACCGTTTATTTGGGTAGCTAAAGATCGGAAAAAAAATGAAAGCCAATAAAAAAACTAAACCAGCGGTCGGAAAATGTGTTATTCCACCGAAGCTAGAAATTTGTGCAGCTCATTTTCAATCGTTAGGATTTGCTCTTTCAAATCTTGATACAAGCTTTGAGAAGCAGGAATATCGCTCTCGATTTGCTCCACAAGTTTCCGCGTTTTGATCGCTCCTATGTAGCTTAGGGAAGGTTTAGATTTATGGCAACTCTTCTTGATGATTGGATAATCTTCATCGGTAAAGGCTTTATCTAATGATTTTAGGTCATGCAAATTAGTGTCCAAAATGATCTGGATCATCTCTAAAAGCATTTCTTTATCATCATCTCCAAAGTATTGGTAGATTGTTTGAGGACTTATAAGCTGGTACATTAAAACAAAAGTTAGTATAAATATGTACTTATTATGCAAAATTATGTATTTCGTAACAAAATTCAAGTCTTTAGACAAAAAATAATCAACAAATTTTAAAATGATGAAAAGTTTTTTTAGGCATATCAAAGAAAGTCTACAAGTCCCAATTAGGCTATCAATATTGATGTTTCTTCTTTTAATGATTCAACTTTCTTTTTCGGTAGATTTAGGTTTTTTGGGTGTCAAACCTTTAAGCCTGCCACATCTTTTGGGATTATTTACAGCACCTTTGGTCCATGGTTCTTTTTTTCACTTTTTGTCAAACGTAGTTCCTTTTCTTATTTTGGGTATTGCACTTTATTTCTTTTATAGCAATATCGCCAATCAGGTAATGTTTTATGCCTACTTTATTCCTTATCTTATTGTATGGATTGTTGGGAGGCCTTATTTCCATATTGGGTCTTCGGGTATGGTGTACGCTTTGGCTTTTTTTATGATTGCTTTTGGTATTTTCAGAGGCACTCTGAAATCTTTGCTAATATCTGGAATTACGATCTTTTTATATGGAAGCTTAATTTACGGAGTACTTCCTACAGATAGAAAAGTTTCTTGGGAAACACATCTGGCTGGTGCTGCTGTGGGAATTGTTGCAGGATTTGCCATGAGTCATAAGAAGCGGTAAAGAAAGTCATGATTTTATAACCCATGATTTTATTTTCGTGGTAATTTTGCGAAGCGTTAAACCCATTACCTCAAAATCTTGTTTACAAAACAATGAATAGAAATAAGCTGCTTTTCCTAATCTTAGCGGGTATCTTCATGGTGATTATACTTTGGGTAAGTTATGATATTTCTACCCGCACTACATTTCCTGGCTCTAAAGGCAATTTGAAGGAGCGTATTGCACCCTCTGAAACCAACCAAAGTAATTCATCGAGTGAAGAACAATAAGATAGATATTGAAAGGATTGATTTAGAAAAAATGAAGGAAAAGACCACGGATCAGCCGGGGTTACTTCCTTATGCGCATCAATCTGGAAGTGCCATCATCAAGCCTGAAGATAAAGGTAAAATTACTGGTAGGGCGGTTGCTGCAATGCATTCTCAGACTGATATGCAGATGGCGCAGATTTATCAGCAAATGTCCTTGTTGGCAGAGCAAGCGAAGCTAATTCAAAAGCGAGTAGAAGTTTCTGAGCGCATTTATCAGTCTTCCATGTCTTTTGAGCCCTTGATTAATCATGTGTATTATTTGTACGAAAAAGAAGATGGAACCGACTTTCTTAGCATGGTAGGTCCAGAAGAGTGGGGGAGATCCAAGAAATTCATTTTTGTAGCAGAAATCAAATTACTGGCTGACCATACTTGGGAAATACTTCGGGAAGGTGAGAATAGTCAGGATGTCCAAGAGGACTAATTTTTATAATGTCTATGCATCAATTAAAAATAACAAACCTGGTTAAAATTTTGCAGGACTCAGATTTGGAGCTTGAAGCATCTTTTTCATTAGAAGTGAACCCTGCTTACCTCAAAGGTAAAGGAGAGGAATTACTAAAGGGAGTTTTTGATTCTTTAGAAGGAAATGGGAATATGCCATTATTGGAAAAACTACGTTTTGACTTTAAAATTCAACGCTACCTGTTTATTTATGACGATGAGGTTCATTTCAATAGGTATCGCTTGAATACCCTAAAAACTAATTTGTACGAAACCTTTTCATTTGACTGGGTAGAAAGTTACAAACGCCTTTGTAGAACTTATGAAAAGGAGTGTTTGAAAGCAGGTATTCAAGAAAGAATCTGGAATGGTCCGCCTATCGCAAAAAAGGTTTTTGGTCTTTCTCAAGATGCAGGAGACCTCAGTGGGACAGGATCTTCTGGTTGGAAATTGACAGCCTATAATGATGCTCAATATGATTTATTAAGCAGATTACATGGATTTAAGTTGATCCGTCTCCCTCAATATGAAAACTTAATGCTAGGTGGAAGCCTCAAAAAGGTGGATGATTTGCTACTACAGCCAAAGGATGCATACAAGCAAGGTCTAATTAATTGGATTACTAGAAAGGTGCTTTAATTGTAGTTATATTTGAAAATGATTTTGAACTGGCATGTTTTTTGGCCAATTTTGTAAAAAAGTTAATTCCCATGTTGAAAAAAATATTCTTTTTATTAACAGTTGGCTTGGTTGCCTATGGTTGTGCTAAGGTTCCAATGTCTAATCGAAATCAGTTGGCCTTAGTTAGTAACGCTGAATTGCTGCCAATGTCTTTTGATCAGTATGGTCAGGTATTGATGGAAGGGAGATTAGTAACCAATACCCCTGAAGGTCAAATGGTAGTACGAGTCGGAAAAAAGATTGCTGAAGCTGTAGAAATGTATATGAGAGAAAATGGAATGGAAAGACAGCTACAGGGTTTTGATTGGGAATTCAATTTGATTCAGGAAGATATTGTTAATGCTTGGTGTATGCCAGGTGGTAAAGTTGCTTTTTATACTGGAATTATGCCAGTTTGCCAAGATGAGGCGGGAGTTGCTGTGGTGATGGGACACGAAGTTGCACATGCGATTGCCAACCATGGTAGAGAGCGTATGTCTAACGGTTTGCTGTTGAATGGTTTGATTGGTGGTGCACAAGTGGCTATGGGGCAAAATCCAACTTTGACCCAGCAGATATTTTTACAGTCTTTTGGAGTAGGAGGGCAATTAGGTATGTTGTCCTTCAGTAGAAGACATGAATTGGAAGCTGATCAATTAGGACTTAATTTTATGGCCATGGCGGGCTATGACCCAAGAGTTGCTCCAGATTTCTGGGATAGAATGGCCAACCTTGGAGGTGGTGGAGCACCTCCGGAATTCCTTTCTACTCATCCAGGTCCAAATAGGAGAAAAGAAGAACTCAAAAAACAAATGCCGATAGCTATGGAATATTATAATAAATACCATAGTAAGTAAGCAGTATCTGTGCTGAGCTTGTCGAAGCAAGCAGTATATCTTGATTCTTGATTCTTGATTCTTGTCTCTTGTCTCTTTCTTCACTACACGGTCCCTGAGCCTGTCAAAGGGCTCAGTTCTAATTCTTTCGCTCCATCACAACCGCTATTTTCTTCATCTTTGGAGAATAAGCTAGTCTGGAGATTTTGGTATGAGAATCTAAGTTAACAGTAGTGGCGAGCTTCCAGTTAGCGTGAGTGATTTTTCTGGTGTAGAGGTTATTGGCTGACCCCATCAGTAAGATATCTTTACCTAACCAAATCATATCCTCCGATCCGGGTATAGTTCTTCCAAAATCATGGTAGATTCTATTGGCAATATCAAAACCCTTGATAGCGTAAGTTTTACCATCAGGAGTTTCTTGTACATCGTTTTTATCTACATAGCTGATGATAGCGCTTTTTGGTTTCAAATGGATGCTTCGACCAACATTTTCGGAAATGGTAAGCACTTCCTCCCGAGAATAGGGATAGACCAATTTATTTGGAGAACCTAAAACAAACATGGCTGCTCGGTTATCATACCAAGCATAGTAACCTACCGGCTCGATGTCATCATACAATAATTCCGGTTCCCCAAAGTTATTGGGATAAAGCCACAAACGCTGTTTCCCTGTAGGTTCTACAGTAATGGCGGAAACATACAGTCCACAATCAGTAGTCGCTGGAGAAAACTCATTGAAATCTCGAGTTTGGGTGAGGTTTACAAACTTACCCGAAGCAATGGTGTATATGATAATATCGTGATTCCCTTTTTCGTCCGCAGCTGAGAAAGCTAATTGTTTGTCGTTGATAAAAAAGGGTTGATTATCGTACAAGTTTCGGTCAGTCAGTAATTTGAGAGATTCGTTTTGTACATGGAGACTTCCTCCTTTTACTTTTGCATCGAGTAGAATCAAATCAGTGGACTGTTGGGCAAAAAGCCCACTGCATGCAATACCTGTGAAATAAATAGCAAGTGTTAAAAATCTCATAAGGAATTTGTGTCAATTTCAGGAAACTAAAGTAGCAATTCGGAGTTAAATTCTTGTGAAAAACTTAGCTTACTATTCAAATTCTTATCTAGATGGACTCCGTGGTCAAGGAGATCCTTTGGCTGACGCTCTTGTGCTTGAACTATTAGCGAATCCTGATTGGGCCGCTTCCATCAATTCTTGGCGAGGATTTATCCCTGTTGGTGCTGACTTAGGTACGTTTAGTCCAAACTTTCAGAATTTTTTTGCTGAGTACAAAGAAGTTCCAAATCAAATAGATTATCAAAAAGTGAAGCTTGCTCAAGATTTTTTTGGCTCTCAGGGAAATGATTATTTATCTCTTTTAGGCCTATACTCTTTACCTTATTGCTATGCATTTGCAGATGGGGCTCAGGTATTGGTCCGTTCAAAGCGGATTACCGAAGAAGTTGGACAGCGCTTAATGGAAACTGCTTTATTTCTGCTCGATGCTTTTAAGCCGGGTACATTTTTACAGGTCAATGAGAGTTTATTGACTCTGGCTAAGGTTCGGTTGATCCATGCCTTTAGCCGTTATTTTGTCAAGCACTATGTAAAAGACTGGAAGTCTGAGTGGGGCGTCCCCATCAATCAAGAGGATATGATAGGGACTAATCTTGCCTTTAGCATGCTGGTCATCCGAGGTTTGGATAAGTTAGGGAAATATCCGGGTTTGGAGGTTTACGAAGCCGTTTTGTATTACTGGAAACTGCTGGGGCAGTACTTAGGTCTAGCTGTGGAATACTGGCCCGAGACCTCCAAAGAAGCCTTTGAATTGGAACGTTTGATTCGTAAGCGTCATTTGAAGCGGTCAGAGGCTGGGATTCAGCTGATCAACTCTTTGATGCGCTATTACGAACAAACCTTCCCTGAACCAGCTATGACTGCCTCGTTGAAAAGGATTATTGCTTTTTTTGTAGGCAAGGAAGCCTCAAGAGCTTTGGATTTACCTTATTCGGACCAAGTTCCCGGACTTGCATACAGAGTCTTATTAGACTGGAGTTTTGCTTCGCAGCGAGAATCCAATGCACCTATAACTTATGAAAATACGCGAAAAGAGTTTTTGCGCCAAAGCATCATACGTATGGGCAAGCATCCTGAATTGTCCGTACCTGTGATAAAGCGTTCATAATCGTACATTTTTTGTCCGATTTCAGTAGGTTTCTATACCGAAAAGCCATTAAACGCTCTATTTGAGCCTATTTTTAAAGATGGCATTCTTTTGGTAATTTGAGCAAGTATATGAAAGCTATCAGCAAGTATGTATCTAAGTTACCGCTCGAATTGATCTTTTGGATAGGTGCTATCATTGGCATTTTACTAATCGATCCTTATGGACCACAACATTTCACACTTTGCCCTTTGGATAACCTAGGATTCCAATGGTGTCCAGGCTGTGGATTGGGCAGGTCCATGAGTTTGTTAACGCATGGTGATTTCAAGGCCTCTTGGTCCATGCATCCTTTGGCAATGTTTGCCTTTGCTGTCATATCTTATCGAATCATTCAATTAATCAGAAACTTAAAAACAACTAGAAATCATGGCTAATGTATTGAGACATCTTCCGGAATTGGAAGGCATGGAATTGGGGTATATCCAAGGAATCATGAAAGAAATGGATGACGAGCAAGCTAGCTTATTCTCCACTGTATACCGTGCCCGTAGAAAAGACAACCAAATGGTGCTGATTTTATGCCTCTTGGGTTTTGTAGGCTTCGCAGGTTTACATCGATTTATCTTGGGTCAAATAGGGTTAGGGATTCTATACTTTGTAACAGTAGGTCTTTGTTTTATCGGTACGATTGTGGACTTGGTCAACTATAAGAGTTTGGCCTATGAATACAATATCAAAGTGGCCCATGAAACCTTAAATATGATGAGTTTGAATAGAAACTAGGGTACACTAGGAAAGGGAGGCATGAACAGTGAAGAATGATAAATGAGGAATTAAAAATGAATCAAGTGTTAAGTTTCAACTACTAGTCTATAAGTCCAGAGTACTTTACCCTTTAATTTTGAAATTTAAAATAGTTGAGAATTATTAGGTAACCGTAGTTGCATACGGTTACCTTTTTTATTTTTTGTGGCCTTACTACTTTCTGCTAAAAGCAATTCTCGCTTCTGTGTTCCTTCCCTAACGCATAATTTTTTCCTATCTTTGCAGAAGAATTATAAACCCAAAAACTTAGGATATGCAACAGGATTTCCTTCCCATCAACGGGACTGACTATGTAGAATTGTATGTAGGCAATGCCAAACAATCTGCTCTTTACTACCAATATGCATTTGGTTACGAGCTTGTAGCTTATTCAGGACCTGAAACAGGTGTTCGTGACCGTGCTTCATATGTCTTGAAGCAAGATAAAATTCGTTTGGTATTAACGACTCCATTGCAAGAAAATCATCCAATCGCTGACCATATCAAAAAACATGGAGATGGAGTAAAAGTATTGGCCCTTTGGGTAGACGATGCCGAGCAATCTTGGAAAGAAACCACTTCAAGAGGTGCTGTTTCTTATGCAGAACCACAAATATTGACAGATGAGTTTGGAGAGGTAAAAGTAGCTTCTATCCGTACTTATGGTGAAACTATCCACACCTTCGTTGAGCGTAAAAATTACACAGGTGTATTTTTGCCTGGCTTCAAACCGAAAAAAAGTTTGTATCAGGCTACTCCCATAGGTTTGAAATTCATCGACCACTGTGTGGGTAATGTTGGTTGGGGAGAGATGAACAAGTGGGTAGATTTCTATGAGAAAGTAATGGGCTTTAATTTGTTGATTACTTTTGATGATAAGGATATTTCAACCGAATACTCAGCTTTAATGTCTAAAGTGGTTTCCAATGGAAATGGGTACATCAAATTTCCTATTAACGAACCTGCCGAAGGTAAAAAGAAGTCTCAAATCGAAGAGTACTTAGATTTTTACAATGGTGCAGGTGTGCAGCACATGGCTATTGCAACGGATGATATCATTCATACGGTATCTGAACTTAGAAAAAGAGGGGTGGAATTCTTGGAAGTTCCTAGTTCCTATTATGATGATTTGTTCGAGCGAGTAGGAGAAATTGATGAGGATTTACAACCTTTAAAAGATCTAAATATCTTAGTTGATAGAGACGAAGAGGGTTATCTTCTTCAAATCTTTACCAAACCAGTTCAGGACAGACCAACTCTATTCTTCGAAATCATTCAACGAAAAGGGGCTAAATCCTTCGGGAAAGGAAACTTCAAGGCCCTTTTCGAAGCAATCGAGCGGGAACAGGAGCTGAGAGGGAACTTGTAGTGAGCAGTTGGCAGTTAAACAGTTAACAGTTGATAAGTGAACAGTTGGCAGAGATTTGTGAATGTAGAATTGAAAATGAATGAGTGGATTCTAAAGACTGCCGATAAAATATAAAATGGTAAGTGTGCATATGTAGGTCTTGGTGCAAATGCCTTAGGTAGGTAAGGCACTCAAGCCTTGGAATTAAGGACCTTTGGGGTTTTAAAGAACCCTGAAGGTCTTTTTTTTTAGGATAATTGGTTTTAGAAATTTACCTATGGCCCAAGTAAAAAATCAAATTCTCTTTTAGGTCTTAGATCCCTACTTGGTTTGCGGCACTTGGTACTTTCCACAATTTTCCTATCTTCGAGCGTTAATTTATCCCATTTACGCTTCTATTAAGGATTATCTCATGACAGAACAAGCGCCTTTATTGACAAACGACGCTACCGTATTAGGATTATTGATGCTGATCTTGGCATTCGTATTTAGCACCTCGGCAAGCAAAGCTCCATTTTGGCAAAAATTCTATAAATACATCCCATCGGTATTGCTTTGCTATTTTATACCAGCAGTATTTAACTCCTTGGGAGTGATTTCAGGGGATAGTTCCAGTTTGTACAAAGTTGCCTCCCGTTATTTATTACCAACTTCATTGGTATTACTGACCTTGGGGATTGATTTTAAAGGGATTTTGAAATTAGGCCCGAAGGCTTTGATTATGTTCCTTGCAGGCTCTCTAGGGATTATATTAGGTGGTCCATTGGCTTTGTTGACCATTTCGGCTATATATCCGGAGATTTTAGGCGGTGTTGGCCCAGATGAAATCTGGAGAGGTTTGGCAACTATTGCCGGTAGTTGGATAGGAGGGGGAGCTAATCAGACAGCTATGCTGGAAGTATTTGGAGCAAGCCCAACTTTGTTTTCTCAGATGATAGCGGTTGACGTATTGGTTGCCAATGTGTGGATGGCCGTATTGCTCTATTGGGCTGCCAAACCTGGAAAAATCGATAAAATCTTCAAGGCGGATGCTTCTGCCATTACCGAGTTACAAGAAAAAGTGGAGAAGTACAGGGCAAGCATCATGAAACTGCCTACATTGGCTGATACCATGAAAATCTTCGGGATTGGTTTTGCCATTACGGGATTATCCCATTTAATTGCGGATTATGTAGCTCCTTACATAGGTGAGAATTTCCCTGCTTTAAGTGCTTATTCCTTAGATTCAACCTTTTTCTGGATTGTTGTAATTTCGACTACCGGTGGTTTAATTCTATCATTTACAAAAAGTAGAGAGCTCGAAGGTGTGGGGGCATCAAGAATGGGGTCTCTTTTATTGTATGTACTGGTAGCAACTATTGGCATGAAGATGGATTTGGGAGCTATTTTTGATAATCCCGTTTTCTTCTTGATCGGGATAACTTGGATGGTTTTCCATGTGATGATCATGCTATTGGTGGCTTATCTGATTAAAGCACCCTTCTTTTTTGTTGCCGTTGGTTCACAAGCCAATGTTGGCGGTGCAGCTTCAGCACCCATTGTAGCCTCAGCATTTAATCCATCCTTAGCACCTGTTGGTGTCTTGATGGCAGTATTGGGATATGCTGTGGGTACTTATGGGGCATATATCTGTGGTCTATTGATGCAAATTGTACATGGTATGTAGCGCAAACCATTCTTCCAAATTGCTTGTTTAAAATAAAACTAGCGCAAAAAGACTTCACACGATGGATATCCGGAAAAAAATAAAGTTGAGACTATTAGACTCAGAATTCGAGTTTAGTATGAGCCGATCTTCCGGTCCAGGTGGGCAAAATGTCAATAAAGTGAATTCCAAAGTCCAGTTGAAATTCAATGTAGTTGAATCTACTTTGCTTTCTGAAGAGGAAAAGGCACTTTTACAGAAGAAATGGGCAAGTAAACTGGATTCCTCCGGCGCTATCATGATCCAAAGTCAGGAAAAACGATCTCAGCTTCAAAATAAGGAATTGGTCTTACGGAAGTTTTATGAGCTATTAGGAAGGGCTTATGAGAAAAAAAAGATCAGAGTGGCTACCAAACCATCCAAATCCGCTATCGAAGAGCGTTTGAAGGCAAAAAAAGCTCAATCGGAAAAGAAAAAATGGAGAAGTGAGTATTGAAATGAAAGCCCCCATTTACCTGGATTATAATGCAACTACTCCTTGTCATCAAGCTGTAGTGGAAGAAATGCTGCCCTTTTTCACTGAACAATTTGGGAATGCAGCAAGTAAAAGTCACCCATATGGTTGGATGGCAGAAGAAGCGGTGGATCTTGCACGCGCTCGGGTAGCTCAATTGATTCAGGCCAAACCAAAGGAAATTATCTTTACCTCAGGCGCTACAGAAGCTATAAATTTGGCTATCAAAGGTATTTTTTATCGGTATCAAGGAGAAAAGCAACATTATATTACATGTGTAACGGAACATAAAGCAGTTTTAGATACCTTTTCAACGTTGGAATCATGGGGTGCAGAAGTCACTTATTTACCTGTAGATAACAAAGGTAAAATTGATTTAAAACACTTAGAATCCTCCATCCAAGCACACACCCGAATGATTGCTCTCATGTGGGCAAATAATGAAACTGGGGTCATCCATCCAGTAGAAGAAATCTTTTCCATTGCCGAAAGAATGGGGGTGATTTTCTTTACGGATGCTGTACAAGCTGTTGGGAAAATCCCTGTCCATACCATCCATTGCCATCTAATGGCGCTTTCTGCACATAAATTTTATGGACCAAAAGGAGTAGGAGCGCTTTACATCCGGCATAATGATACATTTCTCAAGCCACATCCAATGATGGATGGAGGAAACCATGAAAAAGGGTTTCGCAGTGGTACACTCAATATACCTGGTATTGTGGGGATGGGTAAAGCGGCAGAAATCTCCAAAAAAAGCTTGAACAAGAGTCAAATCCGTATGGCTCAACTTCGGGATTACTTTGAACAAGCATTGACAGCAATAGATGGAGTATCTGTTAATGGGGATATAGCAAACCGCTTGCCTCATGTGAGCAATCTACAATTTGAGGGAGTGCAAGGAGAAGACCTCCTTTCTCAGGTTAACAAATTTGTAGCATGCAGTTCAGGCTCGGCCTGTACTTCCATCACACCCAAAGCTTCTCACGTTCTCAAAGCTATGGGACTTACGGATGAGCAAGGGAAAGCTTCCATTCGATTTTCCTTTGGATCGCCAACAACGATGGAGGAGGTGCAAGAAGCGGTCAGGGTAGTTAGGGGGTTAGTAGTGGGTAGTGAGTAGTGAACAGTGAACAGTTGTGTAGTGGGCAGTGAAAAGTTAACATTGAGAAGTGAGTAGTGAACCGTGGAAAATTTGTAATGAAGCATGCTTGTGCTGAGCTTGTCGAAGCAAGGAATGAAATCAGAGACCCTAGTGCCAAAGGCACATAAGACATACTAGCCTTGGGTTTTAACCCATGGGGATATTGGCAAATCTCCACTTCCCAACTTTGGGTTTTAACCCACTACAAGAATCGTAATTAGTAGGGCTTTAATGTGTTGAATGTTTAAGGAAAACACCCATCAATAGCCGTGGGTATTAACCCCCCGGCATTGGAAAGGAATTGAGCAGGTAACCGTTTGCTACTTGTCATTTTTGCTCTTTGACTTTGAATGATTTAACCTGTTTTTTTCTAGTTGGCTATTTCTTCGGCATTGCCTGAAGGACTTTTTCCACCAAAGCAGCTTTTTCGTTATTTTTAATCCATCGGGCTACGATGACCAAGTCATTTTCGGGATCTACATAGACCATATTAGTGCCGGCGCCTAAGTGGAAAAATGCAGATTCTGGTGCAGCAGGAATTTCTTTTTTGTCGGTATTCAGGAAGTAGTTCATGAAACCATAATTGGTCTGCACGCTGGTAGGGGTCTTGGATTTCTTGATCCACTCTTGGGAGATAATCTGCTCTCCGTTCCAATTGCCATTCCGAAGCGTTAGATACCCAAATCTTGCCTGATCATAAGCAGAAATAAATAATCCTCCTCCCCAATGGGAACCACCGCTGACGGACTGCATAATTTGTCCATCGATGATTACAAAGGAGTTTTCATAACCAGTCCATCTCCAGGTAGGACTAGCACCAATCTTATCCATCAATCGCTCTTTTAAAACTACTGGCAATGGTTTCCTCCAAACATTTAGCAAAGCAAGCGCTAATACATTGACTCGGGTATCGTTGTATTTGTAAACCGTACCTGGTTCATGCCTTTCTCGAGTCAGCCAATCTCTGGAATTTCCCTGAGGTCTATCCGCCCAGTCAGGCTTGCCCCACAAGCTGCCCTCCCAATCAGACGTTTGGCGAAGCAAGTGTTCCCAGGTGATTTTTCGGTTATGAGGACCATCAAAAAGATCAAATACATCTTCTTGCATCAGGTGATCTGCTTTATTTTGAATCAATTGGTGAGGAACATACGGAATGATTGGTGCCATGTAGGGATAGACCAAATCCTTTTCGGATTTTATTAATCCCGCATCAACTGCCAATCCAGCAGTAGTAGATAATATGCTTTTTGCCACCGAGAAAGTCAAATCCACACGTTCGGGATCTCCCCACTTGCCGATAATATATCCTTTATAAATAATCAGTCCGGTTGATTCACCACGGTCTTTCATTGGTCCAATAGGGTACCCGAATGGCTCTCGACCAAAAGCGGATTGGTAATGAGCTAGTTTTAAATTTTTGTCTTCCGCACTCTCAATTGCCTTAGCAAATTGGATAGCCTCATTGAGTTTGGAAGCCGATACACCTAATTCTTGAGCTTGCTTTTCCTCCCATTTAGAGGAAGATGGGAAATAGGTCTGTGTAAAGCTCACTTGCTGTATAAAAAAAGTTATGAATAAAATCAAAGTCAGGGGTTTTCTCATGGCTGATGCTGTTATCTTGAAACCGAAAGTAAGCAAGATTGAAGGATTCCCTTCAAAAATTACAGGACCAAAAGCAAAGATTATTTAATCGGTTTACTGCTTGTTCCCGTATGATATCAAACAATTTAGATTAATTTTGGTCTTATCTACATTACTTAATACTCATGCACGAACAAAAACCTGTTTGTATTATTGGCGCTGGACTATCTGGATTGATTGCAGCGTATGAATTGGAAATGGCTGGATATAGCCCGATCATTATTGAATCATCCAATAGCGTAGGAGGAAGGGTTAAAACAGATGAAGTCAAAGGATTTCTTTGCGATAGAGGTTTTCAGGTATTGAATACAGCCTATCCTGAGGCTCAACGCTATTTAGATTATGATGCCTTAGAATTAAAAAAGTTTTCTCCCGGCGCCATTGTGCTGAAACCGGGAAATAGCTTTGCCATTCATGATCCATTGCGTGACCCTATGAAGCTTTTTGGAATGGCATTTTCCGAAGTGGGAAGCTTGTCTGACAAGGTGAAAATCTTCACGCTTACGAATAAGTTAAAATCGCAAACAGATGAGGCAATATTCGTAGAAGAATCTATACCGACAATTCAGTTCTTGAAAGAGTATGGCTTTTCTGACATCATTATGAATAATTTCTTCAAACCATTTTTCAAAGGTATTTTCTTGGAAAACGAGTTGAGAACTTCTTCGCGCATGTTCAAATTTGTCTTTAGAATGTTTGCTTTAGGACATGCAGCTGTGCCTTCCAAAGGAATGGGGCAGATTTCTGAACAATTGAAAAATAAGCTTAAGAAAACGGAGATTCGATTCAATACTCCGGTTGCATCTATTCAGGGAACGACTATTCATCTTCAAAATGGCGAAATCTTAGATGCAAGAAAGGTAATAGTAACTTGTAGACCCGATTTGGTGATTCCTCAGATGCAGGGACAGGTAAATCCTTATCGAAAAGTTGTAAATGTGTATTTTTCATTGGATCATTCCTTTACGGCCAGCCCGATGATTTCCTTGATTCCCGATCCTCAATTTATCATCAATAACTTAGTCTTCATGACCGATGTGAGTAAAGCTTATGCACCTGCTGGAAAGGCTTTACTTTCTGTTTCTATTATTAAGCCGGTAACGGTGGATGATAAATTAATCTCCATGATAGGTATCGAATTGGAGGCGTTGACAGGTATTTCTGCTGCTCATTTTGAGCATATTGCCACCTATGAGATTATAGATGCCTTACCTGATGTGCAGGATATGAAAGGAGACATCACGCCTACCCAATCAAAATTAATGGATGGAGTTTATTTGGCAGGAGATCACATGCTGAATGCATCGATCAATGCAGCGATGACCTCGGGAAGAAGAGCAGCGGAAGCCTTGATTTTATCAGACCAAGCACCCATGTAAATTGAAGAAAAAGATCGCCATAGCAGGAGCAGGTGGATACATCGGAAGATGGTTTATCGATCGGTTTAAAGACCGTTATGACATCATTGCCTTGAGTAGAAGGACTGCTTCGAAAGCTGAAGATGCTGATGTTACTTGGAAACAAGTGGAATTATTCTCAATTACATCTACAACCGATGCTTTGGAGGGGGTAGATTATGCCATCTATTTAATCCACTCCATGTCTGCATCCACGCGATTGAATCAAGGAAGCTTTCAAGATACAGATTTATTATTAGCAGATAATTTTGCACGTGCAGCTGCTGCTAATGGAATCAAGCAAATATTATATTTGGGAGGGATTCTTCCAAAAGAGGTGGCTACAGAATCAATTTCTCTTCATCTTAGAAGCCGATTGGAAGTAGAGGAAACCTTAGCCTCCAAAGGAGTTCCAGTCACGGCTCTTCGGGCAGGAATTATTGTAGGCCCCGGTGGTTCTTCATTTGAAATGATGTACCATTTGGTAAGAAAGCTACCTGTGCTGATTTGTCCTCAATGGACCTTATCAGAAACCCAAGCCATTTCCTTAGAGGATACCCTGACCATTATGGATAGCTGTATTGGAAATGCTAATGTCTTCGGAAAGGCAATTGAATTAGGTTCACCAGAGATATTGACTTATAAGGGTATGTTGGAAGAGACGGCCCGGGCGATGGGGAAAAAACGTTGGATTATTTCAGTGCCTGTTTTCTCTGTAGGATTTTCCAAATTGTGGGTCTCCTATTTTGGCAAGACACCTATGACACTGGTTTCTCCCTTGGTAGAAAGCCTCAAACATACCCTGACAGTCTCTCCCGAATTGGCGTTTAAGGAAAAGGAAATCGCTTATTTGGATTATAAAACTGCGGCACAGAAAGCCTTAGACCCACATGTTAAATTACCAAAACTACCAAAATTTAAGGCCTCAATGGGTGAGGAAAATACGGTAAGAAGTATCCAACGACTACCTAATACCCGTCATCAGTCCGCATTATGGGTTGCCAATCGGTACAAAGTGTGGTTACCTACCTTTTTTAGCTTTTTGATCAATGCCAAAGAAAACAGCAGAGGGGATATTGGCTTTCATTTGCTTAATTTTCCCAAACCTATGTTACAACTTACACTGATTCCCGATCGTAGTGATATGAAGCGGCAGCTCTTTTACATTACAGGTGGATGGCTGGTGAAGCGCTTTGATTATGGATGGTTGGAATTTAGAGAGGTGCTTGGAGGAAAATATATGATTTCAGCCATACATGAGTTTGTGCCTCGTTTACCTTGGTTTATTTACGTAAATACCCAAGCGAGGATTCATTTGTGGGTAATGAACCGCTTCAAGAAATATTTGGAGAAATTCAAATTTGATGGGAAATAACCACTCGCAGAAATTGCAAACAAGCATTTGTTTTTAATATGCTAACTTTACTGTCACACGACTACACCAATGAAAACATTACAGTTTAAAAACGGAGATCAATTACCCATCATAGGACTAGGAACATGGAAATCCAAACCTGGTCAAGTATATCAGGCGGTTTTATGGGCTTTGGAAGCTGGTTACAGACACATCGACTGTGCGGCAATTTATAATAATCAGGCAGAGGTAGGAGAGGCCTTTACCAAAGCATTTGGTGATGGATTGGTAAGAAGGGAAGATCTTTTCGTGACGTCTAAATTATGGAACTCCAACCACCGATTGGAGGATGTGGAAGAAGGCTTATCCCAAACCTTAAGGGATTTACGATTAGGTTATTTAGACTTATATTTGGTTCATTGGCCTGTTAGTTTTAAAAAAGGCGTGGAATTTGCTCAAAATAGAGAGGAGTATTACACCTATCAGGATGTTCCACTTGCACAAACCTGGGAGGGTATGGAGGCTTGTCATGCAAAAGGACTTGTCAAACACATCGGAGTTTCCAATTTCAATAGTGCTAAATTGACCGAGATCTTTGAAACCTGTACCATCAAACCTGAAATGAATCAGGTTGAAATGCATCCTTATCTACCACAGGAAAAACTGGTAGACTTTTGCAAAGAACACGGCATGCTTATGACGGCATACTCTCCTTTGGGTTCAGGTGATCGGTCTTCTGCCATTAAAAAAGCAGATGAACCTGCCATGATGCAAGATCCTTTGATTCAGTCATTAGCAGAAAAGCATGGCTGTACGGCTGCTCAAATTTTGATAGCCTACTCGGTGGCAAGAGATATTTCGGTAATACCTAAGTCCATCAATCAAGAGCGTATCCAACAAAACCTCCAAGCTGGAAACATTTATTTAACTGCTGAGGATATGCTAGCATTGAAAAATATTGGTACCAAGTATCGATTTATTGATGGTACATTTTACACAGGTCCGAGAAGTCCATATACCTTGGATGACCTTTGGGAAAAAGAATAAAGAATGATTCAAACGATTAAAAAGTTAACAGCCTACATTATACTTCGGGACTCCATTAAAGATTTTATTTCTGGAGAATCCATGGGTTTGGCAGCTGGAACGGCTTTTTATACCATTTTCAGTTTGCCTGCTTTTGCCATCATTATCCTAAACATAGGAACGGCTATTTTTTCGGAATCTGAAATGCAAGCCGAAATCCTTCATCAGATTGAGGTATTGGCAGGTGCTGAAAGCAAAGCTTCGATTGAAGAAATCTTTAATAATTTTGAAATTGGGGATAGTAAAGGGATCCCCAATTTTGTAGCAGTTCTGATCTTGGCGTTTAGTGCCACAACAGTCTTTGTAAGCTTACAAAATGCGATCAATCATATTTGGCATATCAAACCTAAACCAGAAAAAGGCTTATTGAAGTTTGCCATCAATCGCTTGTTGAGTTTTTCTCTGATAGCATCGATTGGGTTGATTCTGGTAGTTTCCTTGATCTTGGATGCGGCTTTTGTGATTATTAACAATTACTTAGCCCAATTTCTGATAGTGGATATTCCTTTTGATTTGGCAGCCATGGCACATTTTTTTACTGCTCAGGCATTCTTTGTACTGATTTTCGCCTTGATGTATAAGATTTTGCCTGATGCCAAAGTTCGCTGGAGAGATACTTGGTTAGGTGCCTTTATTACCATGGTATTGATTGGAATAGGGAAGTACATGATTGGTATTTATATGGGAAATTCAGACTTGGGAAGCACCTATGGCGCAGCAGGTTCCTTGGTAATTCTTTTGGTCTGGACCTATTATTCCATTGTTATCTTCCTATTCGGTGCACAAATCACGTATTACATTGCTGAAAATGTCGGAGGTAGTATTATTCCTAAGGATGAAGCTGTGAGAGTAGAGTTGAGGGAGATAGAGTGAGTCTCTTTACATGTTTACTAGTCAAGAGGCTAGAATCAAGAGACAAGAAACAAGAATCAAGATATACTGTTTGCTTCGACAAGCTCAGCACAAGTGCTTCGACAAGCTCAGCACAAGCATTCCTCATTCTTAATTCCTCATTCTTAATTCCTCATTCTTAATTCCTCATTCCTAATTCCTCATTCTTAATTCCTCATTCCAATCTCCCTATCGTTTACTTTTTCTTCGTAAACCTGCTTTTCTTTTTCTCTTGTGGAGCTTCGATGATTTCTATGGTTTCGGCATAGGTCAATTTTTCTGCTTCTTTGTCTTTGGGAATTTTGAAGTTGTTTTTACCGAATTTGATATATGGACCCCAACGCCCATTGAGAATTTGGATTTCAGGATTTTCTTCAAAAGTTTTGATATGCTTTTTCTCGTCAGCTTCCCGCTTTTCTTGAATCAATTCAATCGCTTCAGCTTCTGTAATGCTTAAAGGGTCTTGCTCTTTTTTGAGGGATACAAACTTTCCGTCATGGCGTACGTATGGACCGAATCTTCCAACACCCACAACCATATTTTTACCCTCAAACTCCCCAACTTCTCTTGGTAGTTTGAACAGTTCCAATGCATCTTCCAAGGTGATATTTTCGATGAATTGACCTTTTTTCATGCTGGCAAACTGCTTTTCTTCATCCTCTTGATCGCCGATTTGGACCAAGGGACCAAATTTCCCTAAGCGTGCAATAATAGGTTTGCCTGATTTTGGATCGATACCCAACTCTCTAGAACTATTGATATCTGCTCTTGCGACGTTGGCGGTTTCTTCTACGCGAGTATGAAATTTTCCGTAGAAGTTTTGGATCATATCTTCCCAGTTTTGTCCACCATGTGCGATATCATCAAATTCTTTTTCTACTTTGGCAGTAAAAGAGAAATCGATCACATTAGGGAAATGCTCCACAAGGAAATCATTCACCACCATGGCAATATTGGTGGGGAAAAGTTTGTTTTTATCCGCTCCGGTAATTTCTTTTTTCTGATTTTCTGAGAACTTGCCAGAAGCAACTTTCATCTCAATATAGGGCCTTTCGGTACCTTCTCTGGATTCTTTCAGAACATATTCCCGCTTTTGAATCGTGGAAATCGTTGGAGCATAAGTTGATGGCCGTCCAATACCCATTTCTTCTAATTTCTTCACTAAAGATGCTTCCGTATACCGAGGAGCAGGCCTGCTAAATGTTTCCCTTCCTTTCAATTCAATCAGGTTAAGAACTTGACCGATGTTCAAAGGGGGTAGTAGCCCTTTTTCGTTGCTTTCCTCATCTTCTGGTTCATCATCTGTACTTTCCAGATAGACTTTCAAAAATCCATCAAACTTGATCACCTCACCGCTAGCGGTTAATTTCTCATCTCGGGTATCAATAGCAATGGTAGCTACTGTTTTTTCCAATTGAGCCTCGGACATTTGAGATGCGATAGCCCTTTTCCAGATCAACTCATAAAGCCTTTGTTCATTTCTATCACCAGAGGTTTCATGCTTGGAAAAGTCCGTAGGGCGTATAGCCTCGTGAGCTTCTTGTGCCCCCTCCGATTTCGTGGCAAATTTTCTTTCCTGATGGTACTCTGGACCGTAGGCACTATAGATTTCATTTTTAGCAGCTGCACGGGCATCATCTGAAAGATTGACACTATCCGTACGCATATAGGTGATTTTTCCCGATTCGTACAGCTTTTGTGCAACAGACATCGTCTGAGCTACAGAGAAATAAAGCTTTCTACTCGCCTCTTGTTGCAAGGTTGATGTGGTAAATGGCGCTGCAGGAGATTTTTTACCAGGTTTTGTTTCGAGATTTTCAATACTGAAACTTGCCCCCAAACAATCTTTTAGGAATTTTTCAGCTTCCTCTTTGGTATCAAATTTCTTAGGAAGTTCGGCTTGTAGGGTTTTTCCGCTGACGTCAAATTGTGCAGTAATTTTGAAGGAAGACTTCGAATTAAACTTTTCTATTTCGCGCTCACGTTCTACAATCAATCGTACGGCGACCGATTGTACCCGACCAGCGGATAAACCTGTTTTTATTTTTTTCCAAAGGATTGGGGATAGCTCAAAACCCACCAATCTGTCTAAAATTCTTCTGGCTTGTTGTGCATTGACTAAGTCATAATCTATTCCACGTGGATTTTCTATGGCCTTGGTGATAGCTGACTTCGTTATTTCTCTAAAAACAATACGCTTAGTGTTAGATTCCTTGAGATTTAACACTTCTTTTAAATGCCATGAAATAGCTTCTCCCTCGCGGTCATCATCACTTGCTAAGTAAATCGTTTCCGAATCCTTCACTAAACTTTTGAGCTGCTTGATAACATCGCGTTTATCAGGAGTGATTTCATACGTTGGCTTAAACTTGTTTTGAATGTCAATTGCCTTATCACCTTTTGGGAGGTCACGTACGTGCCCATAGCTCGATGCTACTTTAAAATCTTTGCCCAAATATCCTTCTATAGTTTTTGCTTTAGCCGGGGACTCAACGATTACTAAATTTTTTGGCATATTCTATTTGTTGTTGTTACCTCACTTGGAAGTACTTTAAAATCCTAAAAATAGATGGCATTCTACTCTATTCCAAATTTAACAAGTAATCAAGTGGATTTTACAAGTATATTTTGCATATTTGATTTCCTGACAAATTCTTTTTTAGTTATGAAATTTTTGTACGTACTGAGGCATGGTGAAAGTGAACACTCCCATTATGAAGGTGATTTTCAGCGTGTGCTAACAATTTATGGAAAAAATCAGATTCAAATTTTAGCTGAACGTTTAGCAAAAAGGGCAATTAATTTTGATCAAGTATTATGCAGTAGCGCCAAAAGAACAAAACAAACGTGTGATTATATTTTGAAAGAAATTCCGGTAGCTAAGGTTGAATATAAAGATAGTTTGTATGAATGTGATCTGATGGAGTTAATTGAAGAGCTTCAAAAAATAGGGAAGGATGTGGATCATTTACTTTTGGTCGGACATAATCCCGGAGTAAGTGCATTAGTAAGTTATTTCTCCGGAGAGTTCTTTTTATCCATGAGCCCAGGGGATTTGGTCATTTTGTCTTTGGAAATTGAGGAATGGAACTTTTTGACCCAAGATATTGCTATTATTTCAGATATTTTAAGATAATTTCGGACTTCCGAAATCTACAAACCCAAAAATCAAATTTATTTCATTATGTCATTAAAACATCAATTAATCGAGTCCTTCGATCCAAACGGAGTAGGGGCTCATGAGGGAATTTTTGGACTCCCGTTTGACGAAGCTACTGCAGACCTAATTTTAATACCTGTTCCTTGGGAAGTTACCGTGTCGTATTCATCAGGTACTGCCGAAGGTCCAGAAGCTATACTGAACGCCTCCTATCAGGTGGATTTATTCCAAGATGATATCCATGATGCCTGGAAAATGGGTGTATACATGTTGCCCCTTCCAGATGATATTGCTACCAAATCATCCAATTACCGAATCATGGCCAGAAACTATATTTCTTGGTTGGAGGGTGGAATGGATGAAGCAGATAAGGAACGTTTTGTTGCAATTCCACAACTGATTAATCAAGCTTGTGAAGAGATGAATCAGTGGGTATATGAGCAAGTAAAACATTACAGATCTCAAGGAAAATTGGTTGCTTTGGTCGGAGGTGATCACAGTACGCCTTTGGGTATGATCAAAGCTCTTTCTGAAGAGTACAATAGCTTTGGTATTCTTCAGATTGATGCACATGCGGATTTACGTAAGGCGTATGAGGATTTTGAATATTCACACGCATCCATTGCTTACAATGCATTGAAGCTTCCTCAAATCAGCCGTTTGGTACAGGTTGGTATCCGTGATTATTGCCAATCAGAAGCTATTATGGCCAAAGAAAATAACCGTATTCATACATTCTATGATAAGGATATCAAAGAAGATATGTATGAAGGAAAGGCTTGGAAAATTATTTGTGATGATATCATTGATCAGCTTCCTCAAGATGTTTACATTACTATTGATATCGATGGATTGGACCCAAAACTATGCCCGCATACAGGAACCCCTGTAGCAGGTGGATTTGAAATGGAGCAGGTATTGTACCTCATGAAACAAGTAGTTCGTTCTGGAAGAAAAATCATTGGTTTCGACATCGTAGAAGTAGCACCTGGTCCCGAAGGTGATGAGTGGGACGGTAATGTTGCTGCACGTGTATTGTATCGAATGGCTAACCTATTTGGGGCTTCTCAAGGAAAGTTGAATCTCAAGTAAATTCAAATCCTAATAAACAAAGCACAAAAAAACTCCCATTTGATCAATCAGATGGGAGTTTTTTGTTTGTAGTTCTCGGGTTAATCCTTCTTAGTTTCTATGAATACGATACCATTGCTAGCAGCCGAACCATATAGGTTATTCATGGCAGCAGCTTCCTCACCCTTCACAATTCTAATCGATTCAATATTTTTGGGGTCTATCTTTTTATTTAGAAATTCCTGAGATTTAACTGCGCCATCAATCACATAAACAGGAGGGGTAGCAGAAGCCGACTGGAATTTAATTCCATGAGTGGTATTAAGTGTTCCTGTAACTTGGCCATTCATAAGCAAAACAGCCTCTTTTTGTTCTGTCTTTCGCTCTTCCCCAGTGCTGCCATAGCCTACAACTCTGATTTCAAAAGGATTTCCTGTGGATACTGTTTGTTGCAAATCCGGCAAATTAAAAGCAATTGGAACTTGAACTGTATATTCTTCTTGATCGCCCCCGTTGATAATCCATCGTTCTCGATTTTGACCCATGGTCCACATAACTTCTGAGTACAATTCTTTATTCGGTGCTTCCCGGATGGTAATGGATTTGACAAATCCATCTTTGTCTAAGGTCAATTCGGTTTGAACAACTCCTGAAATTCCTTTTCTTCTTGATTCAATCGGATATTTCAGATTACGCTTTAGAAAATGGGTGAATTCATCACTTGGTTTAATTTCCGCTATCTTATTGCCAACAGGTATCTGATTGGATGAGACGACTGACCCTTTGAGCTGTTGAGCACTAGCCTGATCCAATTTGAAGCGGATAGGAAGTCTCATGCGTACATTAACCGGCTGATTTTTTTGTGTACCGGGTATCCAATTGGGAGAGTTTTCAACTAATCTCAGCGCTTCATTGTCCAATTCACTCATTACCCCACGTAATAACTCAGGATTTCTTACTTTTCCTTCACTGTCGATTACAAAAACGACATACACATTTCCTTCAATTCCCATTCGCTGAGCAGCTTCTGAGTAACGGAGATTTTCTTTCACATAAGCTTGCCAAGCTTCCATGCCTCCTTCAAAACTAGGTGGGTTTTCTACCACATCAAATACTGCGTTAGGATCTGACAGGTCTAAAGGTCCGTATTCAGTCACACCTCTATTCGCAACAGAGGGATTGAAAAAATTTAAAGAGGCACGTGTTTCGGCAGGAATTTCCGAATGAAAATTGAAACTTACGGTGGCCAAAGAAACTACAGGTTTTTCATTTAAGGTTCCAGGCTTCCAACGATTGAAACGCTCATTTTTCAATAAATCCAATGCCTGCTGATCTATACCAGCTCCAATGCTATTTTTAATGATTGCTTCAGTAACTTTTCCTGTCTCATCAACAAGTAATTCTAAGGTCAAACGATCTAAAAGACCTAAGCTTTGCTCTTGCTCAGGAATATCTAAAGCATCTAAAAACTCTTTTTGCCAATCACTAAAAGCAATCAAAGGTTCTGCTAATTTGACACCTGCTTGGAATCGGGTACTGACGCCATTGTAGGTTTTGGTGATACGGGAATTATTACGAAGGGTTTGTATCAAGCCTCTGACTTTAATATAATCCTCCGTGGATTGAATGTCTGAGAATTCATATTGTAATTCCCCCAGTTGGGCCGTAAGCTTATCACCTCTCAGGGGGCCAATTAACTCATAATGCTGTGGATTAGTGATTTTTTTCACCTTTACACTGAAGTTAATAGAGTCCTGAGCCAAGGTTAACTGTTGGCTGATATCCTCTGTTTTACTTACCCAAACTTCAGTAGGGAAACTCAAGTTGGTTCTCGTTTTCATAGCCACTAAGCCCAAGAGCATAGCTGTGAGGGGTAGCACCATGAGGGTTTTAATCCAATTTTTCTTTCCTGATTTCTTCATCATGACAATTCTTTTAAGTGTGGTAGATCGAATGAAATAATTGCCAATAGGAAGATCTACACCCTTAAATGCCATTTTCACGACTAATTTCGGATAGTTTTCTTTAGATGAAGTTTCTTTTAATACCCCTTCATCTGCAAGGTATTCATGTACGTCTACTAAGGCTGAGCGCATCAAGTGAATGACAGGATTAAACCAAAAAATAATACTCAATACTTGGTAATAGAGAATGTCGTAAGAATGATACTGTCGAATATGTATCAATTCATGTTTGATAATCTGAGCTTCTTCTTCTTTAGAAAGCTGTTGGGAATCATCCCAAAATAATTTATTGAAGTATGAAAAAACAGGGGCGAGTCCAAAGGTGGGTATAAAAAAATAATTGTCTTTGAGGTTGAAGCGTGTTTGGTACCAACCACGTTCTTTTAATAATCTAAGTTGAATATAACTCCAAAAGATCCGTAAAATACCCAGTGCAACCGCTATAAGGTAAACAACGAACAGGGTATCTAGCCAAGTCCATAGGATTGGCAACTTAGTGCTGCTTACAGTGACTTCTGGTAATCCAAATGTAGCAACAACTTCTTCAGGGCCCTCTTGTGTAGTAAGGGCCTTGAAGAATGCTGTTTGTTCTAGCGATATATCTGGCTTGGCAAATTCAACGGGGATCTGTATAAGTGGAAAAGTGAATGCGAGTAAAGGAGTTACCAATAAGTAAATCCTAGTAAACGTAAAACTTTTCTCATTTCTAAGGAATACTGCATATACCCCAAAGAAAAACAGCATGCAGAAAGTGCTTTGCCAGATATAGTCTAGAAGGATAGCCATGAATTACTTCACTTCATCTTTGACTTCACTTAAGATTTGCTCCAAATCTTTCACATCCAAATTTTTATCTTTGGCAAAGAAAGAAGCTAGTCTTGAGAAAGAACCTCCGAAATAACCTGATAGTAAATTTTTGATGGAGAAACTTCTGTATTCATCTTTCGATACAATAGGGAAGTACTCATGTGACTTACCGTAAGCTTTGTGGCTAACAAAACCCTTTCTTTCCAAAATCCTTACAATTGTGGAAACGGTGTTGTATGCCGGCTTTGGCTCTGACATTTTTTCTAAGATATCCTTTACAAAACCTTTCTCTAGGTCCCACAGGATTTGCATGATTTGCTCTTCAGCACGTGTTAACTCTCTCATATTGGCGTTTAAGTTTAATAATGTCCGAACTTATCCATTTAGTTTCATAAAAGCAAGCGTAGGTTGTAAATCTTTCTATTGGCATGGATAAAATTAGTAAATTTATTTTAGTTTCGCAAAATATTTGTTAGTTTATTTTTCATAAAAAAAAACCTCCGAAAGGAGGTTAGTATAAGAGCTTCAATGAATTAGACTGATTTGAGTCGTATGATACCCATACCATGTAGTAATTTCACCATTGGATAGGTAGGATCAAACTCATACCACTTTACAGCGAAATTAGGTCTATTAGGTAATTTGTGATGATTATTTTGGAATAATTCTCCTAACATCAATACATCGAGTAACAAACTGTTTTTAGATTTATCATTATTGTCAAAATTAGCATATCCATATTTATGGCCACTCCAATTGACAATAGCACCGTGGACAGGACCCATTAGAAAGTGTAATGGAAGTAATACATACATCCAAACATGCGTACCTGGTAATTCAAACACTGAAATGCTTAATACATATATTAAGACATAAACAACACCCCAGCCTAAGCGTGCCATCATAGAGTCGGCAAATAAATCAAATTTGTTCCAATCTGGAACATCTTTGGAAAAGCGCTCTTCGGGCTTTAATCTGAAAGTAAAATAATCGTTGTAAATATTTTTTGTCTTCCACATCATAGTGAATAGGTTTTCGGTATGATGAGGACTGTGTGGATCTTTGGGCGTATCACTATATGCATGGTGCATTCTGTGGAGAACGGCATAAGCTCTAGGGGACAAATAAGAACTACCTTGACAAATCCATGTAAATACGTAAAAGAATCGTTCCCAAAATTTATTCATTGAAAACATCTGATGAGCGGCATAACGGTGCAAGAAGAAGCTTTGGCAAAACAAGGAGAAATACCAATGCAGTAGAAAGAACGCAATTAAAATCACTTGTAACTAATTTATAAATGAATACTTACTACAAATATACGGCCTTAGGGTTGATTTTATAAATATATTTCCTGAAATGGTACGATTCTGTGACAAGTTTCCTAATTTAGTGTATTAAACCACAAACTATTGATATATGAGTAAGTCATCTGAAGCTTTGGGTATCCTAGCTCAACTTGTTTTGGGGGGTGTATCTGTAATCATTACAGCGTATCTCTTACCGGGCGTGCATGTGGATGGATTTTTGACTGCCGTGATTTTAACAGCCTTATTAGCCTTGTTAAATATTACTGTTAAACCAATTTTAATCGTATTAACCATTCCAATCACCATTGTTACCTTGGGCTTATTTTTATTGGCAATCAATGCTATTTTAATCCTACTAGCTTCTGAAATAATTGGGGGTTTTCATGTGGATGGGTTTTGGTGGGCTTTAGCTTTTGCATTGATTCTCAGTTTAGTGAATTCTTTATTAGGAGTTTCGCTGGGAGAAAAGCGCTAATTAAATGGGAATGGTTTGATCGCCTTCTCTTTTATAAACAGTCGCTTTTCCATCACTGCTGATATGTGTATGCTGAAACCCCGTCTTAGGGACTTTTACTAATAATACATAACTTTCTTCCAATTCTAAATCCCCATCCCAGTTTTCGATTTCAAATAATTCATACGAAAGTGGGATGGGAGGATTGCAAAACCTTTCACTCGCTCTCTCCAACATATAATGTTCTTCTTCTCCATCAATCCCTTTTATCTTACCGGAATCGGATACTCCGATAAGAATCATTCCTCCATTGGTATTGGCAAATGCGACTAAAGTTTTTGCTATTTTCTCTGAACTACTGATATGTAGCTTAAAATCAAGTGTTAAGCCTTCCTTTCTTCTAAGTAAACTTTCAATAAATTCGAGATTTTTTTTTGGTAAAAGCATTTTTTATTTACAATTTGTAGCTATATTAATGTATTGATTGTGAAAAGCGGAATTTATTTTGGCGTTTCATAGTTTTTAATCCTAACCAACCCAAATAAAGACACCAACCGAGTGCGAAATGTTATGAAAATACCGAATGAAGGTTTTGATCCAAAAGTGATTGCTGCATTAAAGCAGGAATTAAAAGAAACCAATGCATTATTTAAACTTGCAGACTCAGAAGAGAATACAGACGAGTTTGTTAACTTTTACTTTATAGGAATGCATGAAGGAAGAGAAGTCATTTATGATGCTGCCTTGTACACCCTAAGATTGCATCATGCATCAGAGGTGTATGAATTGGCTGAACATGAAGCTGCCAAAAAATTCCCAAATTTTAAAGCTATCAAGTATGAAGAAGATGAAAATGGGAATCTGAAGCCTTTGAGCAGTGAAGAGGAAGAAATTGGCTGGTTTATCACAGAAATCATCATGGAAATAGAGGATGAGGAAACGGTGAAAGTTCAGGAATTTGTAGATATCGACACCAATCATGATTATGGAATTGGCTTAGATGCAGCCTTGAATGTGGAGTACATCGATGAAAAAGTAGTCAATAAATTTGTTAAACAATTCAATGAGGATTCATTAGTCCTGGATGAGACCTTATATTCTTTCCAGACAGAAGAGGAAGAGGACATTGATACCCCATAAACCTTATTGTTTCAAACATTTTAATTTTCGAGCTTGTTAACCAACAAGCTTTTTTTATATATGCTTAAGATCGCCTATTCAGAATTATATTGTCATCCCTTACCAGATGGACATCGTTTTCCGATGGAGAAATACACGCTATTACCCGAGCAATTGCTTTACGAGGGTACCGTTTCTTCTGATAATTTCTTTATTCCCGAAAATATGGCCATGGACTGGATCTATCAGACGCATGATAAATCCTATGTAGACCGCCTCTTCAATCTAGAACTGACCAAATCAGAAATCCGCAAAACAGGCTTTCCATTGAGCAGGCAATTAGTAGATCGTGAAATCCATATTATGAATGGTTCTGTTCAAGCTGCAATTTATGCAAAACAGTTTGGGGTTGCTATGAACATAGCCGGAGGAACTCATCATGCTTTTACAAACAGGGGAGAGGGTTTTTGCCTGCTCAATGACATTGCAATTGCTGCCAACTATTTATTGGATAAACAATTGGCCAAGAAAATCTTGGTAGTTGACCTAGATGTACATCAAGGAAATGGTACAGCAGAAATATGTGCCAATAATCCCAATATATTTACATTCAGCATGCATGGTGCTGCTAATTATCCCATGCACAAAGAACAATCCGATTTAGATATAGCACTGCCGGATAAAATCGATGATTCCAATTACCTTAAGCTATTAAAGGATAATTTTTATCCATTATTGGACAAGTTTGAACCTGATTTCCTAATTTTCCAATCGGGTGTGGATGTATTGGCAACAGATAAATTGGGTAGGTTGGGTATGAGTATGCAAGGTTGCAAGGAGCGAGACAGAATAGTACTAGAAGCTGCTTACCGACATAAGATCCCCGTCATGTGCTGCATGGGAGGAGGGTACTCAGAAAAAATCTCCCATATCATTGAAGCACATGCAAATACGTATAGATTAGCACAAGAAATTTATTTCTAGAGATGAAAGCATTGAAAAAAAAATGGCTCAGCTATGCCGTTGGTGGTATTTTACTGCTGGGATTTGGATTTAGCTTAATGGGTGAATCCTTAAGTTGGAAAATTTCCGGAGAACCATTCTGGAATTGGTTTGGATTGGGTACCTTGGCTTTATCCATCATCATGGCAGGTTTATCCGTATTTGGCCAAGCCGTAGTTTTCAAAACACTAATCGATTGGAAAAAGAAATTCAACAAGAAAAAATGAGTTAACGCATTTTAACAAGAATGAAAGTTTGTAAACTTTGACAAACAATTACTTTGTTTATATTTGCGTCCTATTGACAATTAATCAAAAAATCGTGAGAAAATTAGTATCTGCATTTGGCCTGCTGACAATAATGGCAGTTGCGCTAGTAAGTTGTAACCAAGGTTCCGGAACATCTTCCGCTCCTGCTTCAGAAGAAGGCACTCCATCTGAAACAGCCATGACTGACATCAAAGTTGCTTATGTGTTGACTGACAGTTTGATTGCCAAGTATGAATTTTTCAAAGAGAAGTCTGAAGAGATCACCGAAAAAGGTAGAAAATTTGAAAGTGATCTAAGCTCCAGAGCGAGAGGTTTTGAGCAAGAAGTAGCCAACTTTGAGCAAACTGCCGGTTCCATGACTCAAAATCAGGCAAGAGCCAGACAAGAAGACTTGATGAAGAAGGAACGTAATTTGATGACTTTCCGTGACAATTTGATGCAGGAACTTTCTGCTGATGAAGCTAAGCTATACAGCGATGTCTACGATCAGATCCAAGAATTTTTAAGTGTTTATGCGGAAGAGAATGGTTTTGAAATGATCCTTTCTTACACACGTGGTGGTGCCATGTGGTATGCTAACAAAGCCTTGGATATCACAGATGTCGTGATCGAAGGATTAAATAAAAAATATGTAGCTAGCAAAACAGCTGCAAAGTAATTTCCGATCTAAAGAAATCAGCAGCCCCGCTTTTTAAGTGGGGCTTTTTTTGTCCCTTATAATTTGGTACTTTTGCAAGCAAATTAAAAAACTGACAAATGAAAATTACGGAGTTTCTGAAACACAACTACAGGCATTTCAATGCGGCAGCTTTGATTGACGCCGCAGAAGGATACAAAGCCCATTTGGATAATGGAGGAAAAATGATGGTAACCTTAGCAGGTGCCATGTCCACAGCCGAGTTGGGGATTTCATTAGCTGAAATGATCCGTCAGGATAAGGTTCAGATCATTTCCTGTACAGGTGCAAACTTAGAAGAGGATGTGTTTAACCTTGTTGCACACAATTATTATGAAAGAATTCCAAATTATCGGGAGCTTTCAGCAGAACAGGAACAAGATTTGTTAGATAGACATTTGAATCGCGTGACTGATACCTGTATTCCGGAAATGGAAGCGATGAGAAGGATTGAAAATGTGATCTTGGAGGAGTGGATGGCCGCCGATGCGAAAGGTGAGCGCTATTTTCCTCACGAGTTTTTCTATAAAATTCTTCTCTCAGGAAAAATGGATGAATCTTTCCAAATTGATCCTAAAAACTCCTGGCTATTGGAAGCTGCTAAGAAAAACCTTCCGATCATCGTACCAGGCTGGGAAGACTCTACCTTGGGTAACATGTATGCAGGGCACGTGATTTCAGGCGATGTGAAAAATGTTCACACAGTGAGAAGTGGTATTGAATACATGATGTTCTTGGCAGAGTGGTACACGGAAAATGCTACTAACGATAGCACTGTTGGTTTCTTCCAAATCGGTGGTGGTATTGCAGGAGATTTCCCGATTTGTGTCGTGCCTATGTTACACCAAGACTTACAGCGTGATAATGTGCCGTTATGGGGATATTTCTGTCAGATTTCTGACTCTACTACATCCTATGGTTCGTATTCAGGAGCTGTCCCAAATGAGAAAATCACTTGGGGTAAATTAGGTCTCGAAACACCAAAATACATCATTGAATCCGATGCCACAATCGTTGCGCCACTTGTGTTTGCGATTGTACTGGACCAATAAAATGATTAAAATTAACTATTCTTATCTTATTTCGAAAGCAAGGGGAGTTCTTTCCCTTGCTTTCCTATTTTCAAACCTAGCCATTGCCCAAGAATTGGAGCACTTAAAAGTGCTTAATTCACCCTATGATGAAAAGCATCCTGTAATCGCACCGGATGGCTCACTTTTTTTCTCGGTAGGCTTTCATCCGGATAACGTGGGAGGCTTTAAGGATTATGGAGATATTTGGATGTCTTCACAAAATCCCTTGGGAGAATGGACCCGTCCCACCCGCGTCAATGCCTTAAGTACGGAAGGAAATGATGTTATTGTAGGTTTCCCGGATGCTATTACTGTTTTTGTCTATCATAGTGAGGGAACTTATGGAAGAGGTATCCATCAATATGCTAGATTTGGTAGTTCATGGAATCATGTGAGACGTTTGTCCATTGAAAACTTCCGACCGGAAGGGAACTACTTCAGTGGCAGGCTTGATGCCTCAGGAACCAAGATGCTACTTTCTTTCCAACAGCAAGGAGGGTACGGCAATGAGGATATTTACATCATCCGACAAATTAGAGAAGGAGTATGGTCCCATCCGATGAATTTGGGTGAAGAGATAAATACCTTTGCTCAAGAACAGGGACCATATTTAGCTGCAAATCAGGAGTATTTGTTTTTTTCTTCCAATAAATCCGGTAATGGTAGAGGGAAGGATATTTATGTCACCCAACGACTGGATAGTACCTGGACTCAATGGTCTTCTCCTCGTGCACTAAGCAAAGCAAGCACCCAAGGCTCTGACTTATATTATTTGCCAATAGATCCGGTAAATCAACTGGCGCTTTTTTCTACCACCCAAAACTCTGAAGGCTTCGGAGACTTTGTTTTGGTTTCTTTAGAAATGGATGAGACCATTTTCAAAAAAGAAGAAGTGAAAGCCTCCCATCTCGTAGCAGAGGCTAGCGCAATTGAGGAAGTAGATTCAACTGTGGTGCGTGATGATGTTGTAGTTTCTCTAGATAAGACAGATGAAACATTGGTTTTAAATGCAAAGGATTCAGTTCAACCAAGTGAAAAGCCACTAGAAAGAAAAGTTATAGAGGTATTGGATTTAAAGGATCGTACAGCCATTCCTTATCAAGTAACTTTATTAAGTAAGCGAGGTGACCGGTTGACCTTAGAAAATGTTTATGCAATTGATTCTTTGTTGGCTACCGACGGATTTGAAGGAGTTTTGATTCAATCTCCAAACTATATTCCGAGAGAAGTTGCGGCGGCTAGTTGGGCTGAATTGGGAGATTATACTTTTTATTTGAGTAAGGCAGAAGCTGGCAGTTCATTGGTCTTGAACAATATTCAATTCAATGTGGGTACTGCTGATTTTGCAGATGCCCGATCCATACAAGTATTAGATAATCTATTAGAATTCCTAAAAGAAAATCCTGCGTTGAAAATTCGTTTTGAAGGACATACGGATAATTATGGAGATCCCATGTTGAACAAAGACTTATCTTTAAAACGTGCCTCTAAGATCAGGGCTTACTTAACCTTACATGGGGTGGAGTTTGAAAGAATACGGATTTCAGGTTGGGGAGGAACCCGTCCAATAGCCGATAATAGCACAGAAGAAGGCAGAAAGCTTAACCGCCGGGTTGAAATGTTAATTGAGCAATAGGCTAGTCAAGAGATTTTTCTCTGTTGATGTATTCGTTTTTTATAGATTACCAGTATCTTGGACGCTAGCATAAAGGTGTAGTGTCATGACTGAGCGAAGAAAATTAACGTTGAAGGATATTGCGAAGGATTTGGGGATTTCTGTATCTACTGCATCAAGGGCATTGAAAGCCCATCCGGATATAGCGCAGGAAACCATACAGATGGTCAAAGATTATGCAGCAAAGCATAATTATGTTCCCAATATCATTGCTGTTAATTTCCGGAAAAGTCGCACTAAAAATATTGGGCTAATTGTTCCTGAATTAGTCCATCATTTTTTCTCCACGGTCATCAGTGGTTCCATTGATGAAGCCAAAAAGTCGGGTTATAATATTTTGGTGAGTCAGTCCAATGATTTTCTTGCGGATGAAATCGTAGCTTGCAGAACAATGATGGCAAGTAGTGTAGATGGCCTTTTAATTTCCATCTCCAATGAAACCTATGATGGAGACCATATTTTAGAATTTATTGACGAAGGTAAGCCCGTTATTCAGTTTGATAAAATCTTGGAAAAGCTTCCAGTTCCTAAAGTAATCGTAGACGATTTTGAAGGGGGGTATACCGCTACCAAGCATTTAATAGAACAAGGCTGTAAGCGGATCGCACATATTGCAGGCAGAAAAGATGTGCTAAATGCCTGTGAGCGTATGAAGGGATATAAAAAAGCTTTAGAAGATCATCAAATACCCTTTCATGAGGAGTATATACGGTATTGTGAATCCATTACAGAAGAAGAGGGGGAGCAATTTATGGAGGAATTTTTAGCCTTACCTTATCCTCCGGATGCTGTTTTTTGTATTACAGATCTAGTTGCATTGGGGGTTATTAAAACATTGAAAAGCAAGGGTATATCTATTCCGGATCAACTAGCAATTGTAGGCTTTAGCAATTGGAAACTAGCTGAAATTGTAAGTCCAAGTTTGACATCGATTGATCAACATGGCTATCAAATGGGCGTGGAAGCTGTCCGGATGTTGATACAGAAGTTAGAGGATAAAAGTTTCGAAATCCCGGATACCTTAGAGTTGAAAACACGGCTGATTGTCAGGGAATCCTCGAACAGATAAATGGGATAATTCGCTTAGGCAATTGCTGATACGCTCCATATTAATTCATGATAAAATTCAGGTAAAGATTTCTTAACATTTGTAGGGGAATATCGGGACCTTATGTATCTTTGTAGCGTAGATTACAAGTTATGGAAACAGCATTTTCATTGATTTTACTGACGGTGATTTACGCTGCAGTAATATTGTCTTTCTTTCCCGAGAAATACTCAAAGAAACTTAGTCACTATTACTCACACCAAAAAAGTCCAGGTTATCAAAAAGTCTCCCTATCTGGACCCATATTTTTTTCCTTATTGATAGGGTATACACTAGCATCCACCATGTTATATTTCATTGTTGGATAATTACTTCTCCTACGGTTTTATCTAGATTATTAGGAGTTCAGGAGTCAAAAAGTCGTAGGCAATAAAGATTTTTTCAAAGTTGCAGGTTTTTTTGTGTGCATTTCTTTATCTTGGATGAGTACTAATCGTAACTTTTTGTGAGCAAGAAACAAACATTAAAAATTTTGCAGGATGAGGACTGGCTAAAACCTTATGCTAAAGAGCTTGAAGCAAGGCATACACGTTTTAAAAATAGCTTGAGCCAACTCGAAAGTCATTTTGGGAGTATTTTGGAATTTGCGAGAATCCATGAGTATTACGGTATTCATTTTGATAAAATTCGTAATGGATGGATTTACCGTGAATGGGCACCAGAAGCACAGCAATTGTTTTTTATGGGAGATTTCAATGGATGGAATCGCTACTCCCATCCTATGAAAAAAAACCATAGAGGAGATTGGGAGATTTTCCTGCCCTTTGCTGATTACAAAAACTCCTTAGTTCACCAAGGAAAAGTGAAAGTGCACGTGATTTCTTCCAGACATGAATTGGATAGAATCCCCGCTTACATCCGAAGGGTAATCCAAGATGAGCGTTCACATGACTTTGCGGGACAACTTTGGATGCCTGAGAAGTCATTCACTTGGACAGACCATACATTTGATCCGCAGAAAAATTTACAACAGCCAATCATCTATGAGTGCCACATAGGGATGGCGCAAGAGAAAGAAGGTGTGGGGACCTATGTGGAGTTTGCAGATACTATTCTGCCAAGAATTAAAGCCGGGGGCTACAATACCATACAGATGATGGCTATCATGGAACACCCTTACTACGGTTCTTTTGGATACCATGTATCCAACTTTTTTGCGCCAACTTCCAGATTTGGTACACCTGAAGAGTTGAAATATTTGATTAACAAGTGCCATCAAATGGGTATTTCTGTCATCATGGACTTAGTACATTCTCATGCAGTAAAAAATGTATTGGAAGGACTCAACGAGTTTGATGGTTCATTTGATCAGTATTTTCATCCCGGTTCTAAAGGCTACCATGAAGGCTGGGATTCCAAATTGTTCAATTACGGTAAATTCAATGTATTGCAATTTTTGCTTTCCAACATTCGCTATTGGTTGGAAGAGTTTCACTTTGATGGATTCCGTTGGGATGGTGTGACTTCCATGATTTACGAGCATCATGGCCATGTAAGCTTTGGTGATCCTTCAGCTTATTTTGGGGAGGGAGTGGATGATGAAGCAGTGGTTTACTTACAACTAGCCAACAAGCTGATCCATGATTTTTCTGCACAGGCTTTATCTATAGCTGAAGAGGTTTCAGGCATGCCGGGATTATGTAGACCACAAGAGGAGGGAGGAATAGGCTTTGATTTCAGATTAGGCATGGGAATTCCGGATTTTTGGATCAAAACCTTGAAGCATAAACCAGACGAGCATTGGGATATGTTTGAGATGTGGCATGAGTTGACCAATAGACCTAAAGGAGAAAAAACCATTGCTTACGCTGAATCACACGATCAGGCTTTGGTAGGAGATAAGTCCATTGCATTTTGGCTGATGGATAAGGAAATGTATTTTTCCATGTCCAAGTTACAGCAAAGTTTGGTAGTGGATCGAGGAATTGCCCTACATAAAATGATCCGAATGATTACCATCAGCTTGGGTGGGGAAGGGTATCTGAATTTCATTGGTAATGAATTTGGTCATCCGGAATGGGTAGATTTTCCAAGAGAGGGAAACAATTGGAGCTATCAATATGCTCGCAGACAATGGTCACTCGTGGACACAGAACACCTGAGGTATAGAGATTTGGATTTATGGGATAAAGCTATGATCGCTTTGGTGAATGAGTATCAAATCTGTGCAGCGGAACCCGCAAAACAGTTATACCTCGATGCAGAAAAAAAGATCTTGGCTTATGAACGGGCAGATTTAGTTTTTATTCACAATTGGAATATTTCCGAATCCATTTTTGGATTTGAGTTACCTGTAACCAGCAATGGAACTTACGAATTGGTACTTAATTCGGATGATAAACAATTTGGAGGATTTGAACGGATTGAGGAAAAATTGACCTTTCCTTCGGATAAAAATAAAAAGATTCATATTTACCTTCCGAATAGAACGTCCTTAGTTTTCAAAAGGGTATAAAAAAAGCGGACCCCTTGAGTAAAGGGGTCCGTTTGAACAATGACAATCATCAACTAAACTAAAGAGAAAAGCCTTACTCTCCTTATGAGCAGTAGGAAGTCCTCCCGTCATTGCATTCAATGTATTACAACGGAGCTTTATCATAAAGGTTTCTTAAAAAATGTAAAAAACTGTACATATTTGCCTATAAAATGGCTTAAGGTTATCGATATTAGTTGTCATCTATGAAAATTTCTAGTCTTTTTCTGAAAATTATCGTCCTTTCTTTACTTGGCTTGACCCAAAAATCATTTGCTCAAACTATTTGTACCCCCGAGAATAGGGAAGCTATGGAAGGAATAATTATGGAAATTTTGGCTGATGAAAAATTGGCAGATTCCTTTTCCGAACGGAATATTCAATTGGGGAAGCTATTTTTGAATACTCCTTATGTTGAAAAAACACTGGAAATCACGGATGATGAGTCATTGGTCATCAACGTCTTGGGACTGGATTGTACGACTTTTGTGGAATCGGTGATTGCTCTAAACAGAAGCAAGGATTTACTCAAACACGGAATCGGTCCTTTTGAAAATTCCCTGACTTTTGTGCGGTATAGAAATGGTGTTCGGGATGGGTATCCTTCTCGACTGCATTATTTTTCCGATTGGATCAGTGATGCAGTTGGGAAAGGATTTTTGATAGATGTTACGAAAGATCTAGGAGGGGTACCATATGAAAATAAACCAACCTTTATGACCGAAAATCCACAATACTATCCTCAATTGGCCAATGCTTACAATTTAAATGCCATGCGTGTGATAGAGCAAGGAATAGCCAAAAGGCAGTATCACTATATCCCAAAAGCAGCTGTCAAAGGAATAGAAGATAAACTCCAAAACGGAGATTTGATTGCCATTACATCAAGTTTAGGGAATTTGGATATGGTACATGTGGGCTTTGCTATAGAGAAAAATGGGCGCATGCATTTGCTGCATGCCAGTTCTGTTTCAAAAAAAGTGGAGATATCCGAAAAACCTATTCACGAATATCTCCAAGGGTCCAAATCTCAATCCGGTATTATGGTTGGGAGATTTAAGCCGTAATCATTCCACGAAGTCTTTGGATCTGTAGGCGGGATTAGGGTAGGTATAAAAACCTTCACCCGTTTTTTCTCCTAATTTTCCTGCATCCAAATAAGTCTTGAGAAATGCTGCAAATTTTTGCGAGGCAGAATCCTTTTGGCTACTCGTCACATGCCAGGCAGTATCCAAACCAATGCTGTCCAAAATACCGAATGGCCCCATGGGCATGTGAAAATTGACCATCCAAGAGCGATCTATATCTTCAATACTGCCCACATCATTAGTGATTAATTTGCCTGCTGCCCCAATAAAGGCCATCAGCATACTATTGAAGATGTATCCCGGATTTTCTTTTTTCACAAATACCGGTACTTGCTCCAAACTTCTGCCAAAATCCATCAAAAGAGGAATCAAATCAGGATCTGTTCCTGTATGAGGCATAATATCTACCACCTTGGAATAAAATACATCATGGAAATGCAGGGCACAGAATTTATCAGGTCTGCCGCTGAACTCAGCAAACATGGAAGGAAGCATGTAGGAAGTGTTGGTCGTGAAAATGGTTTTCTCAGGCGCTATTTGACCAAATAATGTCCAAACTTCTTTTTTGACTGCATAATCTTCTAAGACACTTTCATTGATGATATCTGCATCCATGACAGCATTGGCAGGCATATCGGTGAATATAATTCCTTCAATGGCATTTAAACCTGCATCTGCCTCCAAATTCGCTGTTTTCGCTAGCTGATGGACTATTTTCTCCATCACTCTTTTGGATTGCTCCAATGCTTTGGGATGGATATCATAGATCCGAACCTTATATCCTGAAAGCGCTGATTGTAATGCCACTCGGGTGCCTAAGGTCCCGGCACCTAAAATGCATACATTTTTGATTGTCATATGGTGTGAGTTTGAATACTGTTCAATGCTTTTCTTCCAGCAGCTTTGACCACATGGATCAAGCCTGCAAATCGCTCATCCTGAGCAAATCCTAAGGTGTAGCGTTTATAAATCTGTTGTGCAATTACCCCAACTTTAAATAAGCCAAAGGCATAGTAAAATACCATGTCAACAGGTGTTTGGTTTTTCTTTTCAAAATAATAGGCAATGACTTCTTTGCGGGTCATATTTCCAGCTACATGACTGATATTGAATTGTTTGAGGATGGTGTCATCCCCATCTTCCGCCCAATATGCCAAACTCGTACCTAAATCCATCAAGGGGTCTCCCACAGTTGCCATCTCCCAATCCAAGACAGCTTTGATAGTTGGGTTTTCATAGGAGGAGAGGATAAGGTTGTCATATTTGAAATCATTATGAATGAAAGCCACATCTTCCCGAGTAGGGATATTATTGCCTAACCAAGCTGCCACTGCTTTCATTGCGGGTAAATCATCCGTCTCTGATTTAAAATAGCGCTCGACCCATCCATGTACCTGCCTGCCAACATAGCCCTCAGGTTTGCCCAATTGAATCAAACCTGATTTTTCCAATTCCAACTGATGCAACTCAACTAGGCAGTCAATGGCATTTTTGGAAAGTATAGAAAAAAAGGATATGGGATCTTGAATTTCAGTAGATAAGCAGTTCCTTAAAATAGGTCCACTAACTTCTTCCATGATGAAAAAAGGCGCTCCTATTATACCTTCATCTTCGCTCGCATCCAACACTTTGGGAATTTTGGAATAACCTGCCTTTTCAAGTGCCTGTAAAATGGTATACTCCCGTAGCATGTCATGCGCTTTGGCTATCTTTAGTCCTAAGGGCGGCCTTCTCAAGACCAAATTTTTACTTGGACTTTGAATGAGGTAGGTCAGATTAGAATATCCTCCTTTGAATTGCTTAATTGTCAAGTCAGCAGGATCGATTTCAAATTTCTCTTTCAAATAGCCTGCTATACCTTCAATTCCAACAGGCAGCTTATTCATGGCTTGCATATTTTTTGAGAATTTGACGGGCCAAAACAGACTTATGGACTTCATCAGGTCCATCATAAATACGCGCACCACGCTCATGCCTGTACCAGAAGGAAAGAATCGTATCATCTGTCACCCCCAAAGCACCATGAACCTGTATAGCGCGATCAAGCGTTTTCATCAAGATATCAGATACATAAAATTTGATGGTTGAAATATCGATTTTGGCAGCCTTTGCACCTTCCTTTTCGATTTTCTCGGCAGTTTGCAAGACCATCAGCCTAGCTGCTTTGACCGAAGCAACGGCCTCTGCAATCCAATTTTGGACAGTTTGTTGGGAAGCCAGATTTCTTCCAGGATCCAAATTTCTAGCCAAAGCACGTGTACACATCAGATCTATTGCCCGCTCACAAATACCAATCCAACGCATGCAATGATGGATTCTTCCAGGCCCTAAACGTTCTTGTGCCAACGCAAACCCAGCTCCTTCTTTACCTATGAGATTACTTACAGGAACCCGACAATCTGTAAATTTCACCTCTCCATGTGACATATAATCTTCTCCTACATCACCCATGATAGGGATATTTCGAAGCAATTGATAGCCCGGATTATCCAGTGGAACCAAAATCATGCTTGCCCGAAGGTAGGGATTCACATTTTCAGGATCAGTCAAGGCCATCACAATGGTGAAACTTGCCCCATCCGCAGCAGTGGTAAACCATTTATGACCATTGATGACATATTCATCTCCATCTCGCACCGCCGTTGTGGAAAGATGAACGGGATTGCTGCCCGGATTCTGTGGTTCCGTCATGGCAAAGCAACTTCGGATATCGCCTTCCTGTAAGGGCTTTAGATATTTTTCTTTCAATTCCTTAGACGCAAACTGATGCATCAGCTCCATATTACCAATATCCGGTGCTTGGCAATTGAATACAAAATGACCCAAAGGAGACATTCCCAAGACCTCTGATACAAAGGCAAATTCTACCAAGGATAATCCCAATCCACCTTCTTCCTTGGAAAGATGGGGAGCAAAGAGTCCTTTTTCTTTGGCCAACACACGGAGCGCATGGAGTTTGGGAAGTGCTGCTTTGAAGGAGCCATAGACAGCCTCCTGTTCTAAGGGATATAGGTGTTCCTGCACAAAGCTTTGGTAAGCAGGAACTAACTCATGCACGCGTGTTGAGTTACTTAAATAGCGTAAATCCATAGCCTTAAATCGTAAATCCTCCATCAGCGGTGAATACCCCACCAGTAGAATAAGCAGCTGCCGGGGAAGCTAAAAACAAACTCATCGCAGCAATTTCTTCACTGGTTCCTACGCGTTTGATTGGAAGAGCTTTCATCATGTGGGACATGATTTTATCATTGCTCCACAATGCTTCGGAGAATTTTGTTTGAATCAATCCCGGACAAATGGTATTTACACGGATATTGGCAACTCCCCATTCCTTGGCATACACTTTCGAAAGAGAGATCAAGGCTGCTTTACTGACCGAATAGATCCCCAAACCAGTTTCAGGGGAAATACCCCCCACAGAACTTATATTGATGACTGATGGGTGTGAGGATTGTCTGAGGTAAGGAAAACAAAGATTCATTAAGTGAAAAGGTGCCTTGACATTGACATCCATGATTTTATCGAAAGCATCCAAGGATGTCTCATGAACAGGTCCGAAAACGGGATTGGACGCAGCATTATTTACCAACACGTCTATCTGTCCATAAGCATCGACTGTCTTCTTAACCAAATTTTCCAATTCCTCCATTTTGCCCACATTACAGGCAATGCCGGTGGCTTCGTAGCCTTTGCTTTTAAGGAGTGCGGTCATTTCATCTAAGGATTCTTGCTTTCTGCTAGAGATGACTACTTTGGCGCCGGCTGCTGCAAAAGCTTCAGCTATAGCAAAACCAATACCTTTACTGGCACCGGTAATCAAGGCAACTTTATCTGCTAGTGAAAAAAGGGAGGATAGGTCCATTTCTGCTTGGGTTTATATTTGAACATATGCCCTAAGATAAGAAAAGCTAGCTTTTTTATAAACCTTCTTTCAAAAATATTCTGCATACCGAGTATTTTTTATAACTTCAAGATTCAGAAATTAACCTTTAAACTCAAACAAAGTGCTGGTTTGTTCAGGTAGCTAACCCTCAAGCCAAGTACATTAAAAAGCTATTAACAAATGAAACAAGTAGTATTTAAGGAAACGGGCATGCCCCTGGATGTATTGAAGATGGAGGAAGCAGAAATGCCAACTCCCAAACCTCATGAAGTACGTATTCGCGTAACTGCCCGTAATATCAATCCATCGGACATCATGTTTATTCGTGGGATGTATGGGATTACCCCTAAGCTACCAAGTTCTGCCGGTTTTGAAGCCGCAGGCGTGGTGGAGACCGCCGATGCGGAAAATAAAATTCCTGTAGGAACACGGGTGATTTTTACAGCTATCGGCACTTGGAAGGAATTTGTCTGTGTGCCTGCTATGATGGTCATTCCTACGCCGTCTGGAATTTCGGATGAGGTAGCTTGTCAGGCTTTTGTCAATCCATTGACAGCCTATGGTATGTTAGAGAAATCCGGTCTAAAGACTGGTGACTGGTTGTTGGTGACGGCTGGCGCATCTGCTTTTGGAAAGTTGGTGATCCAATTGGCCAGTAAAAAGGGAATTAAAGTAGCCTGTACCGTCAGAAGGGATGAACAGAAAGCCTTATTGGAAGGATTAGGAGCTGATTTAGTTATCAATACTGAAAAGGAAAAGCTCCAAAAAGTGATTATGGAGAAAACTGATGGAGGAGTTTCAGTGGTATTCGATGCAGTAGGGGGAACCTTAGGTGCCCGGGCATTGGCAAGTTTGAAAGCCGGAGGACGGATGATGGTGTTTGGATTATTGAGTTTAGAAAACATTCCCTTGAATTCAGGCTTATTAATTTTCAAAGACTTGAAAGTGGAAGGATTTTGGCTGACTACCTGGATGGAAAGCTTGACTACGGAGGAGCGAAACACCGCCTTTAAAACTGTTTTTGGTATGTTGCTATCCCAGCAAATGAAAGTAGATGTGGATGCAGTCTATCCATTAGAGCAATTTGCAGAAGCCATCCAGGCCTACGAAACAGGGGGTAGAAATGGGAAGATTATTTTGGCAAGTTGACAGTAAGCAGTTAGCAGTGCATAGTGAGTAGTGAGTAGTGAATAGAGCGTAGTGAACAGTGCATAGTGAGCAGTGAGTAGTGAACAGTGCCTAGTGAACAGTGGTAGTTAAAAGTGCACAGTGCTATTGATGAGGTCAGTTGAAGTAAACAGTTTACATTTGGGATTGAACACTTAGCGATAGTTTGAAAAGACCAGGCAGGTTTTTAAAACCTGCCTGGTCTCATTTTTTGTGGGAATTTGGATAGATGAAAGAAATAATCGTAAATAACTTAATTGACCAAGCACCTTACAAGGGAATATTCAAGATTTAAGCCTTTCAGGCTTATAAGGAGACACTAGAGATCATAGCAGGAAGCAAAGTACTACTACTTAGAGACAAGAAATTCTTTCATTTTTAACTCCTTGCTTCGACAAGCTCAGTACAAGTGCTTGGACTATGCTCAACACAGGCATTCCTAATTTCTTTCTGTTACCTCCTCAAGACTCCGGCAGGAGTCTACTACCGCAGGGTATTAGCCCCGAGTCGCCACTCGGGGAAAAAATGATAAAGCATCCCCTATTTCCCAACTCCGATAGGAGTTGAATTTTATCGGAATTGATTGTTAATAGAAGTTTTGATTAAATTTTATCCTAAAAGAAAGAAGATTCTTCTAACAGTTCAACCCCTTTCAGGGGTTGGGAGTGCTGGTAGATTGATTACATATTTAACCCCGAGTTGTCACTCGGGGCTAATACCCTTCGGGATTTAACCCCTATCGGGATTTTTAGGTAAAACCTTAATTTTATTAAAATCTAGATTTATTTACCTCCAAATCACTTTCAATTATTTTCCAATGCCGGGGATAGAAATCCAAGGCTTAGATGTGGGGCGTGCCTATGGCACTAGTGGCTATGAGCTCATTCCTTGCTTCGACAAGCTCAGCACAGGCATTGCTAACTGTTCACTACTCACTTTTCACTGCTCACTCCTTGCTTCGATTACGCTCTGGATGGGCATTCCTCATTCCTCATTCTTCATTCTTCATTCCCAACTGTTCACTGCTAACTACTCACTTTTCACTGCTTGCTTCGACTTCGCTCAGCACAAGCACTGCCCACTGTTCACCCTACCACGCTATTCCATAATCCTCTCCATGATTGCTTGAGCCGCCCCAGAGGGTGCCGTGTTTCCAATCAAACCAAATGGCATTCAACGGACCAGAAGTGCGCTCTTGAAAGTCCATTTTGTAGCCTCGCTTTCTTAAATCGTTGCGAATCCAAGATGGAATGGCATTGTTGAGCGTTATTGAACCGGGTTTAATTTCATGGGCACCGAAAGAGGATTGCATCTGATAACTGTGAATATTGGCTGCTTCAGAGGCTTCCTGTACCGTCATTCCAAACTCTACGATATTCAAGAATAGTTGCAACAAGTCCTGATCTTGGGTATCACCCCCTTGTACAGCAAAGGATAAATAGGGCTTTCCATCTTTCAAAGCCATCGAAGGAGTAAGCGTTACCCGAGGACGCTTGCCAGGCTCTAGTAAATTGTATGGATTCATACGTTCATCCAAAACCCAAGATTGCATGCGCTGACTTAAGCCAACCCCCGTATTTCCTGCAATCACCGCAGGAACCCAGCCACCAGAAGGTGTAATGGAAACCACCCATCCTTCCGCATCGGCAGCCTGAATGGAAGTAGTGCCGGATTGGAACTCCAATAAAAAAGGATCTTCGGGGCCTGAAATTGGTTGTTCAGGTGCATGGTAAGCCAAAGCTTCCGAACGTTTTTCCAACAAATGCAAGAAAGGATTTTTACCTCCTTGGAAAGGATAGGGGTCACCAGGACCGATCGTAGGGTCATTCTTCTCCTGAATCAACTTCGCACGCTCTTTCGCATATTCCTTGGACAATAAACCTCTCATGGGGCTCTTTGGCTCGAAAGCAGGATCTCCATAATAAAAGTCCCGATCAGCAAAAGCTAAGGACATGGCTTGATAAACTGTGTTGATGTAGTTGGCTGAATTGTAACCCATGGATTTTAAGTCAAAATTCTCCAAAATATTCAATGACTGCAGGAGGGCAGGACCTTGGGTCCACTCTTGCAACTTATACACATCTATACCTTTGTAGTTAACCGAAAGGGGTTCTTCGATCTTCACCTTCCACTTGGATAGATCTTCCATGGTAAACAATCCCCCTTGTTCACGTGTAGAGCGAACAATTTCCTCCGCAATATCACCTGTGTAGAATCTCTCATAAGCTGCATAAATCGCTTCTTTACGGTTTTTGCCACTAGCCAATGCAGTCCGTTCTGCTTCCACTAGCTTTGCCAAAGTTTGATATAAATCTTCCTGAACAAAGATTTCACCTGCATGCGGAGCTTCTCGCTCTTCACCTAAATGGGGTAGGAAAACCTTTTGGGAATAGGGCCATTCTTTGATTCGTGCTTTATTACTCTCGATGGAATTGGCTGTTTGTGCTTCAATGGGATAGCCTTTAGCTAACTGCATGGCTGGCTTGAGCACTTGTTCCAAACTCATGGTTCCATATTCTGCCAGCATGGTCATCAAACCTCCGGGTGTTCCGGGGGTGGTGGCCGCTAAGGGGCCAAAAGCTGGTGGGTAATCCATTCCCTGAGATTTATAAAATTCTATGGTCGCACCTGTTGGGGCTACACCCATGGCATTGATGGCTATTACTTTTTTGAGTTCGGGATGATAAATAAGCGCTTGTGTTTCACCACCCCAATTCAATACATCCCACATTGTGGCCACCGCTGCCAACATACCACAGGCAGCATCTACGGCATTGCCTCCTTGCTGGAAAATCATGGAGCCAGCGGTAGCCCCGAGAGGCTTTCCAGTGATTGCCATCCACTCCTTCCCGTGAAGAGGTGGCTTTTGAGTTGTTTGGGCAAATGTGTTGTGGGCGACTACTAAGATAAGGGCGATAATGATTAAGCGGAATCGTTTGAACATGACTATGTAATTGTTCTTTTGGTGATAATTTGATAAGTTTTTAAAACATGTAAGGACTGAATTTTAATTCTCCATCAATTGGTTACTGATGGGTTCGAAACCTTCAAATTGACTATTGTAATATGTGAAAATACTATACCAGGAAGAGGGGTCATTGTATCTCAATTTATTATCACTGACAAAGGTGGAAATCATTGTTGCTTGATCTCCAAAGATTTCCAGGAATTGTTTTTTCTTTTTTGGGATGAGGAAGATGTCTTTTCCAACAGCATAATAATACTGATTTCTCTTAACGATTTTATCATCTTTTTCACCAACCATCAATGCTTCGTTATAATTGGAAGCTCGGATGCTGGCAACGGTTCTACGGAGTAAAGGCTTTTGTCCATCCACCAATACCTCAAAGAACCCGGAAATTGGTGAGCCTTCATCTTTAAAATCCATACCGTTGACAAAAAATCGGGGAATATTAAAATCCTTATCCACCCACACGACATTTTGTATACGCAATCCGGGAATGGCGCTGACCTCATCCGAATCCTCAGCTTTAATTTCAAAGGTGTTTGAATTGATCTGATAGCGGACCATATAGCCTTCCATCACTTCCGAATTCTTGTAGAGTAAGATAGAAGCCTTGTTCCAATTCGCATCCAAATAGTAGTCTCCAATCAATTGCTTCGGCTCCGGAGGAATCCCAAAAACAGCATTTCCACCTACCAAATTAGGACGGGAGGTAAACAATTGGGCTACATTGGTAGCTCGGATGGTTTTTTGTAAGACATCACCTGACTTTTCTTCCATCCCCAAAGGATAGATAAGAATCGTTCCTAAATTCAGGTTGTTTTTGACATTGATCTGATTTTGGTAAGGTTCAAAACCAGGAATGAGCACTTGAATCACAAACCTTCCTTCATACACATTAGAGATCTCAAACTTTCCCGTTTGTCCACTGATCGCATAGAAAGCTGTTTCTCGGATGGTTATGGTAGCATTGACAATGGGCTCCTCGCTTATTCCATGTTTGAGGCTTCCACTGATCTGAAATGTTTGCGCATAAGATAAAATAGGAGTTAAAAGCAGGCAAAAGGCAAAAAATAGCGTACCTTGTAGTCGTATTAGAATATTCATCGGCAAATCGGTATTTTTATTTAGTGAAATCAAAATATCAACAATTGTTTTGGTTTAATTGAGTTCGAGTGTAATTTTATCAGTAATATAAGTATTGATTTGCAAAATCTTTTAAAAATTGGGATTTCAACAGTTTAAATTTGACAGCAGCCTCCAAGATGGGCTGGATGCCATGGGCTTCGACAAGCCAACACCTATACAAGAAGCAGCCGTTCCAGTAATTCAAGCAGGAAAAGACTTAATCGCATGTGCACAAACAGGCACAGGGAAAACAGCCGCATTTATTTTACCCGTAATTGATAAAATCGTCAAATCGGGAAAAAGCTGCTTAAATACCCTCGTGCTGGCACCAACGAGAGAGTTGGCCATACAAATTGATCAACAGATTCAGGGTTTCGCCTATTTCGCAGGCATCAGCTCCATTCCGATTTACGGAGGTGGAGATGGGATTGCTTGGGAACAGCAGAAAAAAGCCATGGAAATGGGGGCAGAAATCATCGTAGCTACTCCCGGGCGTTTGATTGCCCTATTACAGGGTAAGAAAATTGACCTCAGTTCCCTAGAACATTTGATCTTAGATGAAGCAGACCGAATGATGGATATGGGTTTTTCAGATGATATCCTGACCATCATTAACTACCTGCCCAAAGAGCGTCAAACCATCCTGTTCTCGGCTACTATGCCTCCAAAAATCCGCTCGTTCTCCAAGCAGATTCTAAACAGTCCGGAAGAGATTAGTTTGGCTTTGGGAAAAACAGCAGCTGGCGTAACGCAAAAAGTATATGCTGTCTATGACGGACAGAAAGAAGCACTTATCCGCTCTATTTTGACAAGCAAAGATTACGAAGCAGTTATTATTTTCGCATCCACCAAGGATAAGGTCAAGAGCTTACATAAACTCCTGCGTAAAGACTTTGAAGTGGAAGCTTTTCATTCTGACTTGGAGCAAGTGGAGCGTGAACAGATTATGTCTCGCTTTAAAAATAGGCAATTGAAAATCCTTATCGGAACTGATATCATTTCCAGAGGGATTGATGTGGTAGGAATTGAATTGGTAGTCAATTTTGATACTCCCAATGATCCGGAAGACTATGTACACAGAGTAGGTAGAACAGCTCGTGCAGACTCCAAAGGGGAGGCTATTACTTTTGTTTCTGACAAGGATGCCTACAAATATTTCCGAATCGAGCAATTGATTGGAATGGAGATTGAAAAGTGTCCACTTCCAGAAGGATTGGAGGCAGGCCCTGTTCTTAAACAACGTTCAAATGCAGGTTCATCTCAGAAAAAAACTGGAAAAAAACCCTTCAAGAAGAAGAGCAACCGTCCTAAGGAAGAACGAGGAGAACAAACAAAAGCTTCTTCAGAAGGCAGTAGTGAGACGGCAACAGCAAAAAAACCAAGAGTTTCTCCTGTAGCCAAACCTGCTATTCCAAGGCAAAATGAACAACCTAAAGCAAGTTCATCGGAAGCCAATACGAAGCAGTCCAAGTTTAGACAACGAAAAAATATGGATTAGTCCAGCTTACCAAGGGTTAGTGCGGGTAATCGTAACCTCACTGACCCTGTTTAAAGCGTTTAAACGCAAAATAATTTTTAAGGGCTCTTCCTCTTTTTTCACAAATTGCTCACATTCAGGTCCCGGCTCAGCAAAATAAATGAAAAAGGATTGCGAGCGATCCGCCAATTCCACTTGGTCAGGTCTCCCAAAGGTCTTCATCAATGCCTGATTATCTTTTCCCAATAATTCATCTTTCAAAGGGCGAAATGTCTCCACGGAAGCCAAACGATCTCCTTTGCAACCTCCTCGGTCATTTTTCCAAGCCTCAAAATCTACGCCTTCCATTTCCAATTTGGATGAACATGCTGCTGTTAAGCCCAAAATAACAAGGAAAGTTACTACTGAACGCTTAGAAAAGAGTTGATTTTTCATGGGTGTTGATTTGAATGCAAAAGTAAAAGAATATCTATAATTATCCTCAAGCAAAGAAACTAGATGCCTGCAGCTTTGTTTCCAAATTGCCTATTTAAGCATTTTAAATTACTTCCATGAAATAAACGAATGTGCACTTCTACAAAAATCCTGGGCTTTCTAAAATTACTTAAACCTGCTAGGGTATTAAATTCCAGCAGATTGTGTGACAATTGCTGCCGCATTTTGTGGGTTGCTAGCATTTACAGCGTTCCAATTTCCTTTAAATAGCTATATTAGCAGGCTAAAATTGTGTGGTATGTATATTCGATTTGGAAAAGTATTTCATGGTCTGACCATTTTCTTGTTTCTCTTTGTATTCCTGTATTTCTATGCAGCACTCTCAGATAGAATTGCTTATGCAGTGGATGAGGATGGAGGTTGGTTGAAAACCATCACCAAAGGAACCTTCTTTTATACAGGGTTGATCATCTTTGGTCTATTAAATGTAATCTTGGCTGTGCCGGGCAAAATGATTGAAAATGGAAGTATTGCCAGTTTGAAACGCTTATTTCCCGTGGGAGATATTTTCAGAGAATACATTTTACTATGGATTTATAGCTTCATTGGAATCATCAATGTTTCTCTATCCATCCTGACGCTATTTGTACATAGTATCAACAATCAAAATGAAATTTCAGCAGATAGCTTTAGCTTCTTCTTTTACATGGTGCCGATCTTTTTCTTTATCTGGATTTTGGCCCTTTTCTGGATTTTATTCAAAAAATTTCAGGATATTAAAGAAAACTCACCCTCATAAATATTCAAAATAGTCCATGGCGGAAAACGTACAATATACCGAAGATAGTATTCGATCCCTTGATTGGCGGGAACATATCCGCTTACGTCCAGGGATGTACATCGGAAAGTTAGGAGATGGAAGTGCCCAAGATGATGGGATTTATGTCTTGGTAAAAGAGGTGGTGGATAACTCCATCGATGAACACATGATGGGACATGGTCGCACGATTGATATCAAAATCTCCGAGCACCGGGTGGAAGTTCGAGATTACGGTCGCGGAATTCCTTTGGGAAAAGTAATTGACTGCGTATCCAAAATCAATACCGGTGGTAAATACGACTCAGGAGCCTTTCAGAAATCCGTAGGATTAAATGGAGTGGGTACCAAAGCCGTAAACGCCCTTTCGGATTACTTTAAAGTGCAATCCTACAGAGATGGACAGTCCAAAGTGGCGGAATTTGAAAAAGGAATTTTGAAACATGAGGAATTGATTGAAAAGACTTCGGACCGAAATGGAACGAAAGTAATTTTTACACCTGATGCGAGCATTTTCAAAAATTACCATTTCATTCCCGAATACCTTGAAAATCAGATTTGGAATTATGCCTTTTTGAATGCTGGGTTAACCATCAATTATAACGGGAAAAAGTATTTTTCTGAAAAAGGCTTGTACGACCTATTGACCAGAAAAGTAGATGAGGATTCCATTCGTTATCCCATTCTTCATCTGAAGGGGAATGATATTGAATTTGCTATGACCCATGCCAATCAGTATGGGGAGGAATATTATTCTTTTGTGAATGGACAGTATACCACCCAGGGAGGTACTCACTTGGCAGCATTTCGTGAAGCGGTGGTAAAAACCTTGCGAGAGTTTTATAAAAAAGATTTTGATGCCTCTGATATCCGTCAATCCATTGTGGCGGCTATTGCAGTTAGGGTACAGGAACCTGTCTTTGAATCTCAAACCAAAACCAAACTAGGCTCTCAATCGGTAGGACCTGATGGACCAACGCTCCGTACGTTTGTCAATGACTTTGTCAAGACAGAATTGGATAATTACCTACATAAAAACCCTGCGGTGGCGGATGCTATTTTGAAAAGGATTTTGCAATCCGAGCGGGAGCGTAAGGAAATATCCGGTATCAAGAAATTGGCTAATGAGCGGGCTAAAAAAGCCAATTTGCACAATAAGAAGCTGCGCGATTGCCGCTTGCACTACGATGATGCTAAAGGGGATGAGGAGTTGAGAAACAATACCATGTTGTTTATCACGGAAGGCGACTCAGCTTCCGGTTCCATTACCAAGTCCAGAAACGTGCAAACTCAGGCGGTATTCTCCTTGCGTGGAAAGCCTCTGAATTGCTACGGTATGACCAAGAAGGTGGTCTATGAAAATGAGGAATTTAATCTTTTGCAACACGCCCTAAATATTGAAGATGGTATTGAAGGTTTGCGCTTTAGAAAAATAGTCATTGCCACCGATGCGGATGTAGATGGTATGCACATTCGTTTGTTGATTATGACCTATTTCTTACAATTCTTCCCGGATTTGGTAAGAAACGGACACCTCTTTATATTGGATACACCTTTATTCCGTGTCCGAAATAAAAAGGAAACCATCTATTGCTACACCGATGAGGAGCGTCAACGAGCCATTCATAAATTAGGGAAGACCGCAGAAATCACCCGATTCAAGGGCTTAGGAGAGATTTCTCCGGAGGAATTCGGAAAATTTATAGGAGAAGATATTCGTTTGGACCCCATTATCTTAAACAAAGAGACCAAAATTGCAGATCTGTTGAGTTTCTATATGGGGAAAAATACACCTGACCGACAGAATTTCATCATTGATAATTTGAAAATCGAAAAAGACTTGGTTTTTGATGATCCTTCAAAGAAAGAGTCAGATGAAGATTCCGAAGCTGCATAATTTCTTGGATTACCCAAACAGATTTCAACTTAGTACACAAGCATGAGCGATACCAATACACCCAACCCAAACGAAGAAGACGCACGCTTACATGATTCCGTTCCTGTTACAGGGATGTATAAAGACTGGTTTTTGGACTACGCCTCCTATGTAATCTTAGAGCGGGCGGTACCAGCCATTGAAGATGGTTTGAAGCCTGTACAGCGCAGGATTCTCCATGCCATGAAAGAAATGGATGATGGGCGCTTCAACAAAGTAGCCAATATCATCGGTCAATCCATGCAGTATCACCCGCATGGAGATGCTTCTATTGGAGACGCCATCGTCAATTTGGGCCAAAAGGATTTATTGATCGAAACCCAAGGAAATTGGGGTGATATCCGTACCGGTGATGGTGCGGCAGCATCCCGATACATCGAGGCACGTCTTTCAAAATTTGCTTTGGAGGTGGTGTTCAATCCCCAAACCACCGAGTGGCAGTTGTCCTACGATGGAAGAAAGCGGGAACCGGTCACTTTGCCTGTCAAATTTCCTTTGCTATTGGCTCAGGGGGTGGAAGGAATTGCCGTGGGTTTGTCTACCAAAATTCTTCCTCACAACTTTGTTGAATTGATTCATGGCTCCATCGCCATCCTCAATGGGGAGCGAACCAATATACTACCGGACTTTCCTACGGGAGGCTTAGCAGACTTTTCTGAATATAATGAAGGCCTCAGAGGTGGTAGAGTTAAAGTTCGAGCAAGAATTGAAGAGGAGGATAATAAAACACTTTTAATCAAGGATATACCTTTTGGAACTACCACTAATTCTCTGATTGATTCCATTATCAAAGCCAATGATAAAGGGAAAATCAAAATCAAGAAAGTAGTCGATAATACAGCCAAAGATGTAGAGATTCAGATTCAATTGGCACCGGGGCAATCTCCCGATATGACCATAGATGCCTTATATGCTTTTACCGATTGTGAGGTCAGCATCTCACCAAATGCCTGCGTTATTATCGAGGATAGACCGGTTTTCTTGTCGGTCAATGATATCCTAGCATACAATACCAACCAAACCAAGCAATTGCTGAAGCGGGAGTTGGAGATCCGAAAGGCTGAATTGATGGAGAAATTACTCTTTTCTTCTCTGGAAAAGATCTTCATCGAAAATAGAATCTATCGGGATATTGAGGAATGCGAAACTTGGGATGCAGTCATTGAAACCATCGATCGAGGTTTGGATCCATTTAAGCCGGACTTTTACCGAGAAATCATCACAGAAGACATTGTTCGCTTAACAGAAATCAAGATTAAGCGAATTTCCAAGTTTGATGCCTTCAAAGCAGATGAGTTGATGCGCAAATTGCAGGAAGAGCTGAAGGAAGTGAATTACAATTTGAAGCATCTGACTGCTTATGCCATCAAGTACTACGAAAATCTATTGACCAAATACGGGAAAGGTAGGGAGCGAAAGACCGAAATCCGCACCTTCGATCAGATTGAAGCTACTGTGGTGGCTGCCAACAATGCGAAATTGTATGTCAATAGAGCTGATGGTTTTGTGGGTTTTGGATTGAAGAAGGATGAATTTGTCTGCGATTGTTCCGATTTGGATGATATCATCGTCTTTAGAAGAGATGGTGTTTGTGTAGTGACGAAAATACAGGAGAAGGGATTTGTCGGAAAAGATATAATTCATGTGGCTGTTTTCCGCAAAGGAGATGAGCGCATGGTGTACAATTTGATTTATCTCGACGGAGGCAGTGGCAGGGCTATGGTTAAGCGATTCCAAGTGTTAGCAGTTACACGGGATAGAGAGTATGATTTGACCAAGGGAAGCAAAGGCTCCAAAGTGCTGTATATGACTGCCAATCCCAATGGAGAAGCAGAAATCGTAACCGTTTATTTGACACAAGGCGCTAAAGCAAAAATCAAGGTTTTTGATTTTGACTTTAGTTCAATAGAAATCAAAGGACGTGCTGCAGGTGGAAATATTTTGACCAAATATCCGGTTCGGAAGATTCAATTAAAGATGCAGGGTGTTTCTACCCTCGGAGGCTTGGATATTTATTACGATAGTTCGGTTGGCCGCTTAAATACCGATCAGCGGGGCAAAAAAATCGGTAATTTTCTGGGAGATGACCGTATTTTGGTTTTCTACAAATCCGGAGAATACGAGTTGACCACCTTTGAATTAACCAATCGCTATGAGTCTGCGGATGTATTGTTGATAGAGAAATTTAATCCGGAGGGGGTTATTTCCTGCATTTACTATGATGGAGCTAGCAAAACCTATTTTGTGAAACGCTTCTTGATCGAAACCACCACCATCAACAAAAAATTCTCAGTAGTTTCCGATCATAAGCAATCCTCCTTGAAAGTAGTTTCCACTGCCAAACAACCACAGGTGAAAGTGCAGCTACAAAAAGGCAAAGAACAAGAGGAGATAGAATACGATTTGGATATGTTGATTGATGTCAAAGGCTGGAAGGCCATAGGCAACAAACTATCCTCACATCCAATTCTAGATATCCAATTGATCAGTGCTGTTGCAGAATCTACCGAAGAGGAAGCATCCGAAATCACCGAACCCGAAGAAGCTGATGCCACCTCCGAAGAAAGCAGCACCAACGAAGGCTTCGACGTAGGCTCTACGGTTGAGTTCAAAGTCAAAAAAGACGACGAAGAACAGCTGGGGCTGTTTTAGTGAACAGTGGGTAGGGAATTAGGAATTAGGAATTAGGAATTAGGAATGAAGAATTAGGAATTAAGAATGGAAAATGCTTGTGCTGAGCTTGTCGAAGCAAGGAATTAAAAATGAAAGAATTTCTTGCCTCTAAATTGTAGCAATTTTCTTCCTGCGATGAACTCTAGTGTCTCCTTATAAGCCTGAAAGGCTTAAATATTGAATAACCCCGAGTAAGGTGCTTGGTGAATTAGGTTATTTACGATTACTTTCATGCACCGCAACTCGGGGAGAAGAATCTCCTCCTGAAACCAGAGGCTCGCAGGGTAATTATCGTCGAGCCACCCACGCCATACGAGCCGATACGACGATAATTATTTTTAGGTACCATGAGGTCTTATTGTGGACTTTCGAGAGTAGTTGGAGAATGTAAAGAGTTAGTAGTGAGCAGTGAACAGTTAGCAATGAATAATTAAGAATGATGAATGAGGAATGCTCGTGCTGAGCGCAGTCGAAGTACCTGTGCTGAGCTAATTCGAAGCAAGTAATGAAATGTGGGTTTTAACCCACGAAGATATTTTCAATTAAATTACGGTAAAGAAAATAATTTTAAGGAATACCCCCATCAATTGCCGTGGCTTTTAAGCCCCGGCATTGGAGGAGCAGTGAACAGTTAGCAATGCTTGTGCTGAGCGCAGTCGAAGTACCTGTGCTGAGCTAATTCGAAGCAAGTAACGAAATGTGGGTTTTAACCCACGAAGATGTTTTCAATTTAATTACGCTAAAGAAAATAATGTTAAGGAATACCCCCATC